>CALBGI010000082.1 GCA_937893675.1 uncultured Blautia sp. | reverse complement strand
AAATGGCCTAAATACAAGCTTTTTTGTGCAAAATAAATAAGAAAGTATAGAGAGGGGATATTATGGATGAAAAAGTTTAAGCCTTTCATTATTCCTGTATTGTTGTTGGTTCTGATAGATCAGACTGTTAAAATAGTGATTTCAAAAGCATTTATGAACTGCGAATTTGATATAATAGTTAAAGCTTTAAGATTTAACCCGGAACGAAATACGCGTTTATCTTACGGCGGAAATTTTTTTGAACTATTATCCAGTCCGCTTGTTACAATTTTATTGAATATCCTTGCCTTATTTCTCTTTTTATCAGGGTATATGTTATATCAGGCAAAAAGAGCACACACAAGTTTTTGCGTAAAAACGATAATGATCTGCGGCATGGCTGGATGTTTCTTCAGTCTGATCGATAAGCTGTTTTGGGGTGGAAGTTTAGATTTTTTACAGATACCAGCTCTTTTTATATTTGATTTGAAAGACTGCTATCTTACAGCGGCAGAAGTGATATTTGTTGTTATTGGAATTTTGCACAGCAAAGAAATATCAGTTAAAGAGTATCTGCATTTTTGCCGTAATAAATTTAGTTTGTAAAAGTGCTGAAAAGATTAGGAGTATGAATGTCAAGATTATGAAAGGAAAAAGCCCTGGAAACGGTTTTTATATGCCGTTTCCAGGGCTTTACAAAAACAGGGGATGAGAGAATCGAACTCCCACCAAAGGTTTTGGAGACCCCTATCATACCATTTGACCAATCCCCTAATTTAGCCGATTTCGCAACCTGCCTTTGCATTATACATGCAAACAATGTACTTGTCAATAGCTGTTTTCAAAAAATGTTGTCTGAAAGAGAAACCATACAGAAAACAGCATAACATGAACAAGAACGGAGATGGAGAGATTTGAACTCTCGCGCCGGTTACCCGACCTACCGCATTTCGAGTGCGGACCCTTCAGCCACTTGGGTACATCTCCAGGAATCGGCATATTTGCCGAGAACCGTTAATAATTATAACGGGAAAGTTTACAAAGGTCAATTCTTTTTGAGAATTTTCTTATTCTTTCTTGACGAAATAACAGCGCTATATTATGATAAAGCAATAAATTGAAAGAAATTTTTTAGAAAGGCAGATGGTGACGGCGTGATGAAAAGAAAAAAAGAGGCTATTATGGAAGCGGTAAAGCAGTTCACAAAGAACTATAAAAGAGAAGAAGTATTTACCCCGAAGGATGGCCGATGTCTGCCGGACAGAGCCGGGATCATTGAGGTGGTAAGAGCCCTGCGGGCAGTGATTTTCCCGGGGTATTTTGATACAGATACCAGCTCGGGGATGTTTCCGGAATATTTTGTGGGGCATCGTTTAAGCGCGCTGTATGACCAGCTGCGCGAGCAGATTAAGATTGCGTTTCTTTACGAAAAAATGGAAGGGGCAGAGGCGGAATGCAAAGCAGACGAGATTACCGGCGAATTTTTCCGGAAGCTTCCGGAGATTCAGGGAATGCTTCTGAAAGATGTGCAGGCTGGTTTTGACGGAGACCCGGCAGCGAAAAGCAAAGAGGCGGTGATCGTATCCTATCCGGGACTTTATGCGATTTATGTGTATCGTCTTGCACATGTCCTGTATATGGAAGGGGTTCCCTTTATCCCGAGGATCATGACGGAGCATGCCCATGGCCGCACGGGTATTGATATTAATCCGGGAGCTTCCATTGGAGAATATTTTTTTATTGACCATGGAACCGGTGTGGTGATCGGAGAGACAACGGAGATCGGAAACAACGTGAAACTGTATCAGGGAGTGACTCTGGGAGCGCTGTCTACCAGGCAGGGGCAGCAGCTTGCCAATGTGAAACGTCATCCTACGATTGGTGACAATGTAACCATTTATTCCAACTCCACGGTGCTGGGAGGAGAAACGGTGATCGGAGAGAATACGATCATTGGTGGAAATACTTTTATTACCAGTTCCATTCCAGCCAATACCAAGGTGAGCGCCAAGAGTCCGGAGCTTGTCATTAAGAAGCCGAGGACGGTAGTGTCGGCTTCCGCGGTCTGGGATTGGGAAAATTAAAAAAATTAAAAAATGGGGTTGACAAATCTTTATAGGTAGGTTATACTCAGTATCGTTGTAACGCAGTTGCAGCGATATGCGGGTGTAGTTCAATGGTAGAACACCAGCCTTCCAAGCTGGATAC
>CALBGI010000081.1 GCA_937893675.1 uncultured Blautia sp. | reverse complement strand
CAGAAAAGTGGTGCTGGGGATAACTCCCAGCACCACTTTTGTCTACAATCTGAGGCATCCCGGACAAAACAGTCCGGGATGCCTTTTATGGGGTTCGCAATGGATATGAAGGTTAAAATTTGTTGACGTTCTTATAACAAAATTGATATGATTGTTTTTAAAGAAGGTTGAAATACTTGACCTTTTCTTTGAAATATCAGTATGGGAAGAAAGCATAGTACAATAGAATACAAAATGCGCGAAAAAGGAGGAAAACCAATGGACTTTTTTGATTATGGAATGGTAAAAGATCCCCAGTATTTTTGTGATAAAAGATTGGAAGCCCATTCCGATCACATCTGCTACAGTACGGCAGAAGAAATAGAATGGGGTGAGAATACGCTCCGAAAAAATCTGAACGGATTATGGAAATTCCATTATGCCAGGAATTATGAAAGCACAGTAACCGGATTTGAAAAAGAGGAATACTCCTGTAAAGACTGGGAGGATATCCGTGTTCCTGCGCACATCCAAATGGAAGGGTATGATGTTCCCCAGTATGCAAATGTGCAGTATCCATGGGAAGGGCATGAGGATATTGTTCCGGGGGAGATTCCGCAGCATTTTAACCCGGTTGCCAGTTATGTGAAGTATTTTTCTGTTTCGGAAGCTATGAAAGGAAAGAGGATATTTATTTCTTTTCAAGGTGTTGAGAGCGGTCTGGCATTATGGCTGAACGGACATTTTGCCGGGTATAGTGAAGATTCTTTTACACCAGCGGAGTTTGAACTTACAGAATATATCAGGGATGGAGAAAATAAACTGGCTGTACAGGTGTTTAAGTGGACTTCCAGCAGCTGGTGCGAGGATCAGGATTTTTATCGCTTTTCCGGCATCTTTCGGGATGTTTATCTCTATGCGGCACCCAAGGTTCATGTGCAGGACATCAAGATCCAGAGTGTTCTTGCCGAAAATCTGAAGAACGCGGACGTTGAGATCCAGATGAAGGTGTGGGGCAAAGGGACGATCCGCGCAGTTCTATCCGGGTTTGGAGAAGTGCAAAAAGAGGCCGAATGTCAGGCAGAGCAAGGCGGAACAATCCGGATGAGCGCAGAGAATCCGCGTCTGTGGAGCGCGGAAGCACCGTGGCTTTATGATCTTGTTCTTGAAGTCTATGATGAGGCAGGAGAGCTCCAGGAAGTGATTCCGCAAAGGATCGGCTTTCGAAGATTTGAGCTGAAAAACGGAATTATGACCTTAAATGGAAAGCGGATTGTATTCAAAGGCGTAAACCGGCATGAATTCAGCTCGGTTACAGGACGCGTGATTTCGGAAGAAGAGACGCGCCGGGATTTAAAGACCATGAAGCAGAACAACATAAACGCCGTGCGTACCTGCCATTATCCCAACAATTCTTTCCTGTATCAGCTCTGTGATGAATATGGACTTTATGTGATAGATGAGGTGAATCTGGAATCTCATGGCTCCTGGGATCTGGCAGCCGGGACAAAGGATTATACGCACGTGGTGCCCCATGATAAGCCGCAGTGGAGGGAGATGATGCTTGACCGCACAAACTCCATGTACCAGAGGGATAAGAACCATCCGTGCATACTGCTGTGGTCCTGCGGAAACGAATCCTTTGGGGGAAGAAATATCTATGAAATGTCCAGACTTCTGAAGCGCTTGGACAGCTCCCGGCTGGTCCATTATGAGGGTGTGTTTCACGACAGAACATACAATGCAACAAGTGATATAGAAAGCCAGATGTATACGCCGGTGGAAAAGATAAAAGAGTTCCTGAAAAAGGATGACAGCAAGCCGTTTATCTGCTGTGAATATGCACACGCCATGGGAAATTCCTGCGGAGCTATGCACAAATATACAGATCTTACCGACGCGGAGCCGAAATATCAGGGAGGATTTATCTGGGATTATATTGACCAGACGCTTACGAAAAAAGATCGTTACGGAAAGGAATTTCAGGCTTACGGCGGCGATTTCGGAGAGCGTCCTACAGACTATAATTTCAGTGCCAACGGTATTGTATACGGCGGCGACAGAACAGCTTCTCCCAAAATGCAGGAGGTAAAATACAATTATCAGAATATCACAGCGCAGATTGACGGGACTTCAGTGCAGATAAAGAACAAAAATCTGTTTACCAATACGGAGGAATTTCTCTGCGAGGCAGCTGTTGCGCGGGATGGTCATGTGATTCGGAAGCGTACGCTGAAAACTGCGGTTGCACCTCTTCAGGAGAAGACCTATCCGCTTCCCTTTGCCAAAGAAACTTTGCCCGGAGAATATACGGTAACCGTTTCGTTTCATTTGAGAGAGAATACTCTGTGGGCGAACGCAGGACATGAAGTTGCTTTCGGACAGTATGTGTATACGGTGGAAAAAGAAGATGCAGAAGAGGCTTCCACGGGGATAACTGTAATACGCAGCGGTCACAATATCGGAGTTTCGGGGGAAGGGTTTGAGGCGATATTTTCCTGTCTCAACGGTGGGCTGGTATCCTACAAATATGGAGGAAGGGAGCTGCTGGAAGCAATTCCAAAACCGAATTTTTGGAGAGCCCCGACGGACAATGACAATGGAAATCTGATGCCTATGCGGTACAGCCAGTGGAAAATAGCCAGCATGTACCTGAGCCATAAGGATTTCCGAAAAGATCCTTATGATGCGGCAATGCTTCCGGAGGTGGAGGAAAAAGAGAACTCTGTAAAAGTCACATATACCTATGTGATGCCCACGCAGCCTGTATCCGCCTGCTGTTTATCTTACCAAGTGGCGGGAGATGGAAAAATAAGAGTGGAGCTGTCCTATGACCCGGTAAAAGAGCTGGGAGACATGCCGGAATTTGGAGTAATGTTCAAGCTGAAGGCCGACTATGACCGGATAAAATGGTATGGACTGGGGCCGGAGGAGAGCTATGCGGACAGAAAAGAGGGAGCAAAACTTGGAATTTTTTCGAGTACGGCAAAGGACAGCCTGGCGCGATATGCGGTGCCCCAGGAGTGCGGAGCGAGAGAAGGGGTCCGCTGGGCAGAGGTAACAGATCAAAAAGGCAGAGGAATGGTTTTTGAGATGGAAAAGAGCGATGGCCCAATGCTGTTTTCTGCGCTTCCCTACACACCTCACGAGCTGGAAAATGCCATGCATCCCTATGAACTTCCTCAGGTGCATTATACGGTAGTGCGGGCGGCAAAAGGCCAGATGGGAATCGGAGGAGACGACAGCTGGGGAGCCTGTACGCATCCGGAGTACCTGCTGAAGGTTGATAATAAGATGAAATTCAGTTTTTCTTTTCGGGGGCTGTAAAACAAAACAAGGAGCGAAATCCAGAGGGGAAATCGCTCCTTTTTGTGATGCGCAAAGTGGCGCATACTTTCACTTGTTTTGTTATCTCGCAGTCTGTCTGCCGAAAATCATGTTTCCATATTTGGAAAGCGCGGTAAGAAGGATCATTCCAAGCACTGCGCAGGAAACGACCTCTCCGACACCCACGGTCAGCATCATAAAGGGAATGGGAAGATTGATCCCGTATCCGTAATGCAGCACAAAGGGGACGATGAGGGTGTTTGCAACGATCGGTGGAACCGGTGCCAGAAAGCGGTTGCTGCGGAGCTTGTAGGTGAAGATCGCGCCCAGCAGTGTGGCAATGCTTCCGAACAAAATGTCAATGGGGATCGCACCGCCCAGGAAGTTGGCGATGATACAGCCCACAAATAGCCCGGGAATTGCCGCCGGTGTAAAGTAGGGAAGGATCGTCAGAGCCTCTGCAAAACGGATCTGCACTTCCCCGAAGCTTAACGGGGCAAACAGCAGGGTGACAACGACGTAGACTGCGCCAATGGCAGCAGCCTGCACCAGAAACAAGGTACTTTTGTTTTTCATATTCAGTTCTCTCCTTTAGTTTTGTTTTACGAGTGGAAGGTCTCGAACACTCGGCACATTTATAGGCGGTGACCGCCTGAAAAGCCCTGTAGACCTTATTTTTATGGGCTTTTCAACGTGAGTCAGTATAGCACAGAAAAAAGGGAAAATCAAGGTTTGTCCAAGATTTGTCCAAGATTGAAAAAAAGGAGCTTTTTTGATTGATTCCGAAACGGTGATTTGATATAACAATAGGTAGCATATTAGCTGAAACAGTCAAAAAACATCTGCACAGAGATTGCGGAAAAAATCAGGGAGGGTACCGGACATATGGCTACACAGGTATTATTTGAGGAGACGAATCAAGAGCTGTTTGCTTTTTTGGATAAAAGTCCGACGGCATTTCATGCGGCGGCAAATATTGCGGAAATGCTGGAAGAACAGGGATATTCGCAGCTTTTGGAAGGTGAGAAGTGGGCGGTTGAACCGGGGAAGGGCTATTATGTGATGCGAAACGGTTCTTCTTTGATTGCCTTTTATGTGCCGGAAAAAGCGTTCAGAGGTTTTCGGATTATGGCGAGCCACAGCGATTCTCCTGCGTTTAAGATCAAAGCAAATGCGGAAATACAGGTGGAAAATACGTATTTGAAATTGAATGTGGAAAAATACGGCGGGATGCTGATGGCATCGTGGATGGATCGCCCGCTGTCTGTGGCAGGCCGGATCGTGGTGCGTACGGAGCGCGGAATGGAAACGAAGCTCGTTAATATTGAACGGGATTTGGTGGTGATCCCGAGTCTGGCAATCCACATGAACCGGGCTGTAAACGAAGGGAATGAGCTTAATGCGCAGCGTGACCTTTTGCCGTTGTTCGCGCAGTGTGGATGGGAAGAGACAGAAGCAGGAGAGCGGGCTTTTCTGCAGTTGATTGCAGACGAGTCCGGAGTACCGGCGTCGGATATTCTGGATGCGGATCTGTTTTTGTATCCGCGGATGAAAGCGACGTATCTGGGGCTTCACAACGAATTTATTGCTGCGCCGCATCTGGACGATCTGCAGTGCGTATTCGCATCGGTGAAGGGGTTTTTGGCTGCGCCTCCGAAATCGTATACCGCAGTTCTTTGTGTGCTGGATAATGAGGAAGTGGGCAGCAGTACAAAACAGGGCGCGGCATCTACGTTTTTGAAGGATGTGCTCAGACGTGTCAACAGCAGCCTGGGGCGCACGGAGGAGGAATATTTAACTGCGCTCGCAGATAGTTTTCTGGTATCAGCGGACAATGCGCACGGTGTGCATCCCAACTATGCGGATAAGGCGGACCCCAGCAATCGCCCCTATATGAACAAGGGCATTGTCATCAAATACAGCGCAAATCAGCGATACACGACAGACGCGGTTTCCGGCGCGATGTTTAAATTAATCTGTGAAAAAGCGGGCGTGCCCTGGCAGACCTTCCACAATCGTTCCGATATTGCAGGCGGCTCTACGCTGGGGAATATTTCCGGCAATCAGGTGGCGGTCAATTCCGTCGATGTGGGATTGGCGCAGCTGGCCATGCATTCCTGCTGCGAAACGGCGGGAAGCAGAGATACGGCGTATCTGGCGGAAGCGGCGAGAGTATTGTTTGAGGGATGAAGGAGCTTTCAGAGCTTATTTAATATGATAACAGAATAGGTATGCTCCAGTCCGACGTGTTTCCCAAACAGCATATTGACACTAGGGATCACCTTTGGTAATCTGAGAAAAACAACATATGGATCAGGAGGTTTTTACTATGAGAACCATTCAGGCAAAGCCGATCACAGTGGAAGGATTTCAGGCATACGGAGTGTTTACGGATCTTATGAATCCCACAGGATACAGCCTTGGAGACTTTTATCAGGACAGACTGCGCATGAGCGTGTCCGGGAACATGCAGATGGCATTTTCACCGCTTCTTGTCCGCAAACCGGACAGGATGATCGTGGACAGCGCGGAGTTTCATAATACAACCCAGGAGGGGATCCTCTGCCTGGATGATGATGTGGTGCTCCATGTGGCGCCGGCGGGGAAAGAACCGGTGCCGGAGCTGACAGAGGCGTTTTTGGTGCCAAAGGGTACCATGGTCTGCCTGAACACAGGCGTATGGCATCTGAGCGCGATCCCCGTAAACAAAGAGACTGCCCATGTGCTGATCGTACTTCCGGAGCGGATTTACAATAATGACTGCGTGGTAGTGCAGTATCCGAAAGAACAGCAGATGGAAATTGTTTTGTAAGATGCAGACGGTATAAGAGACAGAGAGGAGTATACAATGGGAAAAATATACACATCCATAGAACAGCTGATCGGCCGCACACCCCTCTTGGAGCTTACCCACCTGGAACAGGAGCTGGGACTGGGGGCCCGCGTGCTGGCAAAGCTTGAATATTTTAATCCGGCGGGTTCTGTGAAGGACCGGGCGGCAAAAGCAATGCTTGACGAGGCGGAACGGGAAGGCAGGTTAAAACCGGATTCGGTGATCATCGAGCCTACTTCCGGAAATACCGGCATCGGCCTTGCCGCAGTGGCAGTGGCGAGAGGATACCGGATCATCATTGTCATGCCGGAGACGATGTCAGTAGAGCGGCGGAAGCTTATGAAAGCCTATGGAGCAGAGCTGGTGCTGACAGAGGGGAGTCTTGGAATGAAGGGCGCCATTGCAAAGGCGCAGGAGCTGGCCAAAGAAATTCCGGGAAGCTTTATTCCCGGACAGTTTGTCAATCCGGCCAATGCAAAAGCGCATCGGGAAACGACAGGACCTGAGATTTATGAAGATACAGACGGAGCAGTGGATATTTTTGTGGCCGGTGTTGGAACCGGAGGTACGATCACCGGTGTAGGAGAATATCTGAAATCCCAAAAGGCATCTGTGCAGATCGTAGCGGTTGAGCCGGCAGCTTCCCCCGTACTTTCCGAAGGAAGAGGAGGCGCGCACAAGATCCAGGGCATTGGCGCCGGCTTTGTGCCGGAGGTGCTGAACACAGAGGTTTATGATGAAGTGGTGGCAGTGACCAATGAGAACGCGTTTGAGGCTGCGCGGCTTTTGGGCAGGAAGGAGGGGATCCTTGTGGGAATTTCCTCCGGGGCAGCTCTGTGGGCTGCCGCAGAGCTTGCAAAACGGCCGGAGAATGCGGGAAAAACGATTGTAGCGTTGCTTCCTGACACAGGAGCCCGCTATCTTTCCACAGAACTGTTTGAGGAATAAAAGAGGTTACTCCTGGTGTGCCTGGAGCCGGTCGGCCTCTTCAATGAGCGTATTGTTGACATCGTCTTCATAAAGCCGCATTTTTACCTGCATGGGCGTGGGGTCATCGGTGAGCTTCAGACGGCCAAAATGGTTGAAAAACAGAAGAACACCAAGTCCTACGCCTATGGAATAGGAAATCTCCAGCACGGTAAAGCCGTTTGAGACCTGCCCGGTAACCTGGGTATACAGCTGGCTGAACAGTTTTGGAAGATCCACATCATTGTTAAAAGTCATAATAGAAAAAGCGGCGCCGAAAAAGGTGCCCGCACAGACCAGAGCCGCCTTGGCAAACCGCCAGAGGCGGCTCTGCGTGCTTTCTGCCTGATAGGTGATGATGAAATCCGGTTCTCCAATGGGCGTGATGGTAAGATTCGGCTCTTTTTCCTGGATTTTCTTCACCAGATCCACAACCGACATTACATAACGGCCGGGACGCTGCCCTTTCAGGTGAAGTACGGGCAGAACCCGCAGACGGTTGAGGAGCTTGGCGCTTGAGCAGGAGAGGCTGGCGATGTCCTGGAGGCATACATGGGGGTTCGTTACGATAACATTTTGATCCAGCTGCAGATACAGCGTCTCATTCAAAAAAACACATCCTTTCCAGAGAAGCTCAGGATTTCATTCCGGGCTTGAATACCCAGCTTGCGAGATACGAAAAAATAAGGGAGGCAGACACACCGGCGGCGCAGGAGGTGAAGCCTCCCATGAAAAGCCCCAGGAGCCCTTCCTTGTCAATGGCTTCCTTCATACCTTCCCAGAGGGTGTGTCCGAAGCCCAGAAGGGGGACGGAAGCTCCGGCTCCCGCAAAATCCGCAAAGGGCCGGTACAGCCCGATGGCGCTCAGAACAGCTCCGCTGCATACCAGAAGAACCATGACGCGGCCGGGCATCAGCTTGGTTTTGTCCAGAAGGATCTGAACCAGGGCACAGATGAGGCCGCCTACCCAGAATGCGTGAAAATAGTCCATAGTTACACCTCCTTGTGTTCGATGACAACTGCGTGGGCAATGCCGGGAACGCTGTCGCCTTCGTTAAAGCTGACCTTGGAGATCAGAGCGCCGGTTGGCACAAACAGAATCCGTTTCCATTTGCCGGAAGCTACCTTGGGGAGAATGTGGGCGGCGAGAACCGCGGCAGAGCAGCCGCAGCCGCTTCCCCCTGCGTGGGTATCCTGTGTTTCGGCATCATAGATCAGGATGCCGCAGTCCTGGTGCTGTTTTTCCATATGAATACCCTGTTCGGAAAGCAGATCCAGGAGAATATGCTGACCTATGGTTCCCAGGTCTCCGGTAAAAATCACATCGTAATCAGAAGGTTTCCGGCAAAAATCTTTCAGATGCTGCGCGATGGTATCTGCCGCCGCAGGAGCCATGCAGCCGCCCATATTCATGGAATCCTTGAGGCCGAAATCCACAAGCTTTCCGGCGGTGATGCCGGTGATGACAGCGCAGCCTTTTCCCACGCGCAGGGGTGAGGCACAGCCATCCGGCTGTTTTGGGGGCTGGGCGCCAAGGACGCAGGCGCCGCTTCCGGTGACGGTCCAGGTGGCAGAATAAGGACGCTGGTTTCCGTAGCCCAGAGGGAAACGGAACTCCTTTTCCGCGCTGGCAAAATGGCTTGAGGTGGCGCAGAGGAGGTGCTCACCATATCCGGCGGCAAGGGCAACGGCGCCGAGAGACAGAGATTCGCCCATGGTGGAGCAGGCGCCGTACAGTCCGTAGAAGGGAATGCCCATTCCGGCAATCCCGAAAGAGGAGGCGGCAGTCTGCGCCAGAAGGTCGCCTGCAAAGACGAGGCGGATGTCCCTGGGAGTCAGCCCGGCCTTTCCCACAGCGATACCGGCAGTTTCTTTCTGCATGGTGCTTTCCGCGGCTTCCCAGGTGTCTGCGCCGAACATGGGATCCTCGCAGATCATATCAAAGGAAGGACCAAGAGGACCGTCTCCTTCCTTTTTGCTGACAATGGAAGCGCAGCTTTCGATGTAGATCGTTTCTGTGAAGGAAAGGCTTGCGGCGCCTTTCGTTTCTGTTTTTTTCATGAGAATACCCCCAAAAGCTTTAAGATATAGTAGATGACGCCAAGTGCCCAGGAACTCATGATCCCGTAGAGGATCACCGGTCCGGCGATGGTGAAGATTTTGCAGCCGATGCCGAAAACCTGCCCTTCTGCCTTGTACTCAATGGCCGATGCCGCCACAGAGTTGGCAAAGCCGGTGATGGGGACCAGAGAACCGGCGCCTCCGAATTTGCCGATTTTTGGGTAAATGCGAAAGCCTGTGAGCAGAACGCTGGCAAGAATGAGGAGTACGGAACACCAGGTGCCGGCTGTTTTTTTGTCAAGCCCCTGTGCCAGAGCGAAATTTATGACCGCCTGTCCGAGGAGACAGATGGTTCCTCCGGTGAGAAAGGCCTTTGCCATATTCATGGGAAGACTGTGGGTGGGAGTGACCTGCTTTACATAGTCCTCGTATTGCTTTTGCTTTTTTTGCTGCTGTGAGGTAGCCATAAAGAATCCGTCCTTTCTGTGTTTTGACTTTTTTGACGATTGTGTATATAATCGAAACGTATGCGGTTCAGGAAAGACCGCGCCAGTAGTACAACAGAGAACCGGCAATTTTTCCCATTCCCACGCTGAGGATCACGAAGGGAAGTCCCTGGGTGAATTTGATGCGCCGGGCAAAAATGGGAAAAATATTGGCCATTTCCGCCAGAGCCATGACCCAAAACCCAAGGTAGATGCCGGAGGCAGCGCCAAAAACAAGCAGAAAGGGAAGTCCCAGGGGAAGCTTCCATTGGCCGAGAAAAAAGAGATTTCCCAGAACGGCGCCGAGAAGCGTGGCGTCCTCGTAAAGCATAACATGCTGGGCGGTGCGGGTGATTCCGGCAAAGCGGGGGACAATGGAAAGTCCGATGAGAAGGCCGATGAGACCGCCGGCGATCACAAGTCCGCTGGCCAGTCCGACGAAGCCAAGAAAAATTTGCTGCCACATGACAAAACCTCCTTGCAGATGCATGGAATATGGGGTGTACGAACATAGTATGGGAGAATTGTAAAAAAATATGCGTAATTATAAAGAAAGCATGAAAAACTGTACATTTTCCTTTGGGATATAGTATAATGACTGTATATGATGCAATAACAAACGTTTTTTAGGAGGTAGGGGTATGCAGGACGCATTTTCCCGTATGGAAATACTGCTGGGGGACGAGGGGAGCAGGAGACTGGCAAAAGCAAAATTTCTCATATTTGGCCTTGGCGGCGTTGGCTCTTACGTCGCGGAAGCGCTGGCGCGCTGCGGTGTGGGCAGTTTGACTTTGGTGGATCACGACCGGATTTCAGAGAGCAATATCAACCGACAGCTTTATGCCCTTCGTTCAACCGTAGGCAAAAGCAAGGTGCAGGTGGCAAAAGAGCGGATCCATGACATTGATCCGGATATTCTGGTACATACCTACGAGAGCTTTTATAATGAGGAGACCTCCGGCATGTTTGATTTCGGAGGCTTCGATTATGTGGTGGACGCCATAGATACGGTCACCTCCAAGCTTTTGATCATAGAGAAGGCAAAAGCAGCCAATGTTCCGGTGATCTCCTGCATGGGTACCGGGAATAAGCTGGACGCGTCAAAATTTGAAATTACAGATATCAGCAAAACATCGGTGTGCCCGCTGGCAAAGGCTGTGCGCACAGAGCTGCGCAAAAGGGGGATCCGCAAGGTAAAGGTCCTTTATTCAAAGGAGAAACCCATCAAGTGTGCCGAGGGTGCGGAATGCCGTCCGGGAAGCGGACGCCCGGTTCCGGGAAGTATTTCCTTTGTGCCCAGTGTTGCGGGGCTTCTCATTGCCGGCGAGGTTGTGCGGGATTTTCTGGAAATCCAGACAAAAAAACCATTGATACCCGGCGTTTAGCCGGTTCCAAAAAAATAAAAGAATAGGGGAAAATCGGTGAATCAGAAAATAAAACAGGAATTTATCAATATCTTAGGAGAAGAGAATATGCGTGTGGATGAGCCTATGAGGGAGCATACGACCTTCCGCATCGGCGGTCCGGCAGATTTTTTTCTGACACCCGGAAACTGGGAAGAGCTGGCGGGAATCCTCAAAATCTGCGCGGCTGAGAAGCTTCCGTATTTTGTTCTTGGAAACGGGAGCAATCTTCTGGTGAGCGACAACGGCTACCGCGGCGTTGTGATCCAGCTTTGCCGGAATGTCAATCACATTGCGGCGGAGGGAACCTGTATCCGGGCGCAGGCAGGGGCTCTGCTGTCCGGGATCGCGGCTGCGGCGAAGAACGCATCGCTCACAGGCTTTGAGTTTGCGGGAGGGATTCCCGGAACGCTGGGAGGCGCTGTGGTGATGAATGCCGGCGCTTATGGCGGAGAGATGAAGGATGTGATCACCGAAGTCACGGTGATGGATCACGAAGGCAAAATTTTTGCGATCCCGGCAGAGGACATGGCCTTTGGCTACCGGACTAGTATTGTAAAGGAAGCCGGATATTTTGTTCTGGAAGCGAAGATTTCTCTGGAAAAAGGAGATGAGGAGGCGATCAAAAGCCGGATGCGTGAGCTGACAGAACAGAGAACCAGCAAACAGCCGCTGGATATGCCCAGCGCCGGAAGCACCTTCAAACGGCCGGAAGGCTATTTTGCGGGCAAGCTTATCATGGACAGCGGTCTTCGAGGCTACCGGGTGGGAGGCGCTCAGGTTTCCGAAAAACACTGCGGTTTTGTCATCAATGCCGAGGGAGCGACCGCGAAGGATGTGCGAACGCTGATACAGAAGGTATCTGATATTGTGTACGAAAAATACAATGTCCGGCTGGAGCCGGAGGTAAAATTCCTTGGGGAATTTTGACAGGAGTAAATACGATGAGATTTGTAATAGTAACAGGTGTATCCGGAGCCGGAAAATCTACAGCGCTGAAGATGCTGGAAGACGCCAGCTATTTCTGCGTGGATAATCTTCCGATTCCGCTCCTGGAAAAATTTGCGTCTCTTATGCCTGAAATACAGGGGGAAGAAGTAAAAAATGTGGCCCTTGGCATTGATGCCAGAAGCGGACGTACCCTGGATGAGCTGGAAGTGGTTCTGGATCGCATGAAGGAATCCGGCTACGAGTTTGAAATCCTTTTTCTGGATGCAGAGGACCGGGCGCTTGTGAAGCGGTATAAGGAGACCAGAAGAAGTCATCCCCTTGCCATGCGGGGAAGGGTGGATGAGGGAATCCGTGTGGAAAGAGAGAAGCTGCTTTTCCTGAAGCAGAGAGCAGATTATATCATTGACACCACGCATCTTCTCACGAGAGAACTGAAACAGGAAATAGACCGGATCTTTGTGGAAAACAGGCAGTTCTGCAATATGATGATCACGGTGCTGTCCTTCGGGTTCAAGTACGGGATCCCGGCAGATGCGGATCTGGTATTTGACGTGCGTTTTTTGCCGAATCCTTATTATGTGGACGAGCTGCGGCCGCTCACCGGAATGGATGAGGGCGTGTATTCTTTTGTTATGAAGCATGAGGCGGCCGGTCTGTTTGCGGACCGGCTGGAAGATATGGTGAAGTTTCTGATCCCCCAGTATGGTCACGAGGGAAAGACAAGCCTTGTGATCGCCATAGGCTGTACCGGGGGCAAACACCGCTCTGTGGCGCTGGCCAGAGAACTTCACGAGCGGCTTAAGACAGAGGCAAAAGATTACGGACTGAGGCTGGAACACCGGGATATCGCCCGGGACCGCCTGTTGAAAAAAGTATAAGTGAGGTTGGAAAATGTCTTTTTCAGGGATGGTGAAAGAAGAGCTTTCCAAACAGCTGAGCCTTTCAAGACACTGCATGATCGCGGAGCTTACGGCGTTTTTGAGCGCCGGCGGGCGGATGACAACAGCAGAGGACGGCGGGAAGGCTCTTTGCATGTTGACAGAAAATGAGGCAGTTGCAAGAAAGTGCTTTACAATATTAGAAAAAACATTTAATATAAAGACAGTGATTTCTATTTGCGAAAGCAGCCGTACGAAGCGGGGAAAAGTCTACTGTATTTCTCTGGAGGATCCGGAGGAGATAGAGGCGGTTCTGCAGGCGACGAAGCTTTGCGTGAATGGAGAAACCGGAACGCTTGGCTGGGAGAATTCCCTGGTCACGCAGCACAATTGCTGTAAGCGGGCGTATATCCGGGGTGCATTTCTTTCTTCCGGCTCCATGAGCGACCCGAGAAAAGGCTACCATTTTGAGATTGTCTGTCCGGAGGAAGAGAAAGCATGCCAGCTGCAGGAGATGATTCACAGCTTTCATGTAGATGCCAAAATTGTGCAGCGCAAGAAGTCATATGTGGTGTATGTGAAGGAAGGCGCGCAGATTGTAGATATGCTGGCAGTGATGGAGGCGAATGTGGCGTTGATGAATCTGGAGAATATCCGGATTTTTAAGGAGATGCGCAATTCGGTAAACCGCAAGGTGAATTGCGAAACTGCAAATATCAACAAAACAGTGAATGCTGCGGTGAAGCAGATAGAGGATATTGAGCTGATCCGTCAGAATATGGGGTTTGAGAGTCTGAATGAAGCTCTGGCCGATATCGCGAAACTGCGTCTGCAGTATCCGGAAGCAACATTAAAAGAATTAGGTATGATGCTGGACCCGCAGGTCGGAAAGTCCGGAGTGAACCACCGTCTGAGAAAGCTGAGTATGCTGGCGGATACTCTGCGGGAGAGCAAGGAGGAGTTATTATGATCAGAAAGCCAATCACTATTAATTTGTCCACAGGGCTGGAGGCGCGGCCGGTCGCACAGCTTGTGCAGGTTGCAAGCCAGTTCAACAGTGAGATTTATGTTGAGGTTGGAAAAAAGAAAGTCAACGCAAAAAGTATTATGGGAATGATGACCTTGGGGCTGGATGCAGGAGAGGAAATTCTTCTTTCTGCCCATGGTGAGGATGAGGAAGCCGCAATGGCCAACATTGAAAAATATCTCAGCAATAATTAATCAAGGAAGCAGAATTGAATAAGGAAGAAAAAACAGCGGGAAGAATTTCTTCACCGCTGCTTTTTTGTAAACAAAACAGGATAGAACATAAGTGCCCAGGCAACGACCAGGAAATACCGGAGAAAGGATGCCGGCAGGGATTCTCCGATGATCGGTTTGAGCCCGGTCTGCAAAAGCAGGGCAACGGCAAGTCCGACTGCCAGACGAAGGACTTTTTGGCGTGTCTTTGCAGGGGGCGAAAAACGGATATATTTTTGTTCCACATAATATCCCAGGGCAAAGGCCATTCCGGCGCCGCTGGCTTTGATACAGTCCTGGGCGTAGTGGAGTTCAATGGTGCTGTTTTGATATAGAACAGCAGCATACAGGACAAGAGCAGCGCTCATGACTGCCATGAGCAGAGAAATGAGGGCTTCCCGCCCGGCGGCAGCTTCCTTCCGGTAGAAAAGAACATAGCAGACAAGGGTGCAGCCGATGCTCAGGAAAAAGGAGGTCAGCACATCCTTTGGGGTATGCACGCCCAGATACATCCGGGAAAAGCCTACCAGCACAATGACGGCTGCGCAGAGAAGCTTCTGGTGCCATTTCTTTGCGTGGAAGGCAAGGGTTCCGAAAAGCGCTGTGATGCTTTGCGTATGGCCGCTGGGAAAGGAGTAACCGGTTGCCCCGGCAAGCGCGGAGGGAACCGCCGCAAAAGCGGGATCCAGAATCCAGGGGCGGGGAATCCGGAAGGTGATCTTGAGGGCCTGGACCAGAAGTCCTGAGAGGAAATAAGAAAAGCCCAGGGTGTAGGCCAGTTTTTTGTTGGAGCACCAGAACAGCCAGCAGATAATGGCGATGACAAAAACCTCCTGCGCCAGATAGGTGATGCCCTGAAAAAACAGATCGGCTTCCGGCGTCCTGTATTGAGCGATGAAATGTAAAAAATCCATACAGAAGATATCCTTTCGTTTTTTTGAAGATTTGCCGTTTTGACAACATGCGACATATGAAAATATTATAAGTTGACCCCGCAAAAAAAACAAGGTATAATATAAACACTTGAAGAATGCGGAGGGACGCAGCATCAGCTTCCTTTCGGCGTTCGCGCAGCGTTGGTTTTTACAAACAGAAGTGAGGAGCAGAGAAAATGTCTAAAATATTAAAGTTTATTGTACATTTCATTGTTATATGCACGATCGTATGTGTGCTGGGACTTGCCCTTCCGCCGTTTTTCGGTGTGACCACGGTCATTATGGATGATGCGGAAAAAGCGACCAATCTTCCGCTTGGTTCCGTTACATATGCGATTCCCGAGAAAGCATCTGAGATTGCTGTGGGTACGCCCATCCTGGTTCAGGAAGATTCCAAAACCTATCGCTACAATGTGGCGTCTCTGGATCTGACCAACGGAACCGGAACGGTGATCGATCCTTCGGTGAGCGGAGGAGCTCCGATTACTGTCGCTGTCAAAGAGTACGTGCCGAAGGTTGTGGCAACGATTGGATTTGTCGGCTATCTTCTCATTGCGACCAAGAGTATAGAAGGTCTGATCATTCTTGGTCTGGCCATTCTCTTCCTTATTATATTGTATGTGATCGCAGAGCTCTGGAAAAAAGAGCCGGAGGAAACCGAGCTCAGAGATACTCCGGCACGCTATATCAAGAGTGCCAAGGAACTCAAAAAAGAAGAGAAGATCAAGGCGCGGCTTCTGAAGGAAGAGGAGCGCGAGATCAAACGACAGAGCAAGAAATCCAAACGGACAATACGCACCGGTGGTTTTGTGGATGAGATTGAAGACGAGGACTTGGAGAGCGAGGCAGAGGAAAAACCGGCAGTTATGCAGAATGCAGCTGCGAGCGAGGCACATGAGGTCCTCAAAAAGGAAATTGCAGCGGCGACTGCCGAAGAGCAGCAGCCGGTGCCGGAAACAGTAACCGGAGAGACAAGACAGATTGTTGAGGAAAAAGAAAGAAAGCCGAAGGAGACCGTGAAGGAAGCGGAGCTGCCCAAGGAAACCGAAGATTCCAAGCCCGTTGTATACAAAAAACTGGCAATGCCGGTGATGACGGCTGCGCAGCTGGCGCAGAAGGCGAAGGAAGAGGGAGATGCGCCTGAGATTGAGCAGGATGACATTACCAAGGTGACCTTCCTTGATTACTCGAACATCATTGCAGGGGACGAGGAAGAAGAATAGGAAGAAACACGACAGGGAGCTGCTTCGGCAGCTCCTTTTGCATATAGGGAATGGGAAAATTCGGGGCAGATTTGTCCGCGTTGTTCAGACTTTGGGGAATGAGAATGAAAAAAGATTGTACAAGAAAAAGAACAATATTTTTCAAAAAACTCTTGCATTGAAATAAGACTTTGTGTATACTGATAGATGCTGTGACATGATAGCGATGAAGCGCGAGGTTGCTGCCGAAAAGGCAGGTTTTCCGTGGAGCGAATGTCAAGTTAGGAAACTGACGACAAGTCACTGTACAAATTCAGAAAGACCATCTAGGGATGGACGTGTGGGAAGATGTCTTAGGACACACACGGAGATGTGTACAGTCGCCGCTTGTCGTACTGCATAAAGAGTACGAATAGGAGGAGACTTTTTTTATGGCAAATCAGGTAATGAGAATCACATTGAAGGCTTATGATCATCAGTTAGTGGATGCATCTGCAGCAAAAATCATCGAGACTGTTAAGAAGAACGGAGCAATGGTGAGCGGACCGGTTCCCCTTCCTACCAAGAAGGAAGTAGTTACCATTCTGCGTGCAGTTCACAAGTACAAAGATTCCAGAGAGCAGTTCGAGCAGAGAACCCACAAGAGACTGATCGACATTCTGACACCGACCCAGAAGACAGTTGATGCACTGTCCAGACTGGAAATGCCGGCTGGTGTTCATATCGATATCAAGATGAAGAACAAATAGGCATTGCATGCTTGGTGAGCACATCACCTTTTAATCAAGGTAAGTCCACTCGAAATATCGGGTGCTTCAAAACTATATGATTGCCCACGCGGCAATCCGCTATAAGGAGGAAAAAAGAAATGAAGAAAGCTATTTTAGCTACAAAAATCGGAATGACCCAGATTTTTGATGAAGAAGGTCTGCTGATTCCGGTAACCGTGTTACAGGCAGGTCCATGTGTGGTAACTCAGGTGAAAACCGAAGAAAACGATGGATATGCAGCAGTTCAGGTTGGCTACGGCGAAATCAGAGAGAAACTGGTGAACAAGCCGGAAAAAGGCCACTTTGACAAGGCGGGCGTTGCACCGAAGAGATTCGTAAAAGAGTTCAGATTCGACAACGCAGCTGAATATGAAGTTGGACAGGAAATCAAGGCTGAAATCTTTGCGGCAGGCGATCACATTGATGCAACTGCAATCTCCAAAGGTAAAGGCTTCCAGGGCGCGATCAAGAGACACGGACAGTCCAGAGGACCTATGACTCACGGTTCCAAATACCATCGTCATGCAGGTTCCAACGGTGCTGCATCTGACCCAAGCAAGGTTGCTAAGGGCAAAAAGATGCCAGGACATATGGGTAATGTTCAGGTTACAGTACAGAACCTCGAAATCGTACGCGTAGATACAGAAAACAACTTACTGTTAGTTAAAGGTGCTGTTCCAGGACCTAAGAAATCTTTGGTTACTATCAAAGAGACAGTAAAGTCCTTATAATAGGAAAGGAGGAGCACACAAATGGCAAACGTAACTGTTTATAATATGGAAGGCAATGAAGTTGGAACAATGGAGCTGAACGACGCAGTGTTCGGTGTGGAAATCAACGAGCATCTGGTTCACCTTGCTGTTGTTCGTCAGCTTGCAAATAAACGCCAGGGTACTCAGAAGGCAAAAACCCGTTCTGAAGTAAGCGGCGGCGGAAGAAAACCGTGGAGACAGAAAGGAACAGGTCATGCAAGACAGGGTTCCATCCGTGCACCACAGTGGACTGGCGGCGGTGTTGTATTCGCTCCGGTTCCCAGAGATTATGAAGTAAAAATGAACAAGAAAGAAAGAAGAGCAGCTCTGAAGTCCGCTCTGACCTCCAAGGTTTTGGACAACAAGCTCATCGTTCTTGACAATCTTGCTCTTTCCGAAGTAAAAACAAAAGAAATGCAGAGAGTTCTGAACAACCTCAAAGCAGAAAAAGCTCTTGTAGTTATCGCAGGCGAGGACAAGAACGTTGCACTTTCCGCAAGAAACATCACAGATGTACAGACTGAAACCGCAGCAAACATCAACGTATACGATGTTATGAGACATCAGACCGTTGTTATGACCAAAGACGCTGTGGCATCCATCGAGGAGGTGTACGCATAATGGCTAACATTCAGTATTATGATGTAATCCTGAAACCGGTGATTACAGAAAAATCCATGAACGCTATGGGCGAGAAGAAATATACATTCCTGGTTCATCCGGAAGCAAACAAGACACAGATCAAAGAAGCTGTGGAAAAAATGTTCGAGGGAACCAAAGTAAAGAATGTAAACACCATGAATCTGGACGGCAAGAAAAAACGCCGCGGAATGGTAGTTGGCAAAACTGCTAAGAGCAAAAAAGCTATCGTATCTCTGACCGAGGACAGCAAGGATATCGAGATTTTTGCTGGTCTGTAAGATAGCATGACTATGTGCACGAAAGCACGATAAGAAATTCGAAAGGAGAAACAATCATGGGCATCAAAAGCTATAACCCATATACACCGTCAAGAAGACATATGACCGGTTCTGATTTCTCTGAGATTACAACCTCTACACCGGAGAAATCCCTGGTAGTATCTCTGAAGAAAAATGCCGGACGTAACAATCAGGGTAAGATCACTGTAAGACACCGCGGAGGCGGAAGCAGAAGAAAATACAGAATCATCGACTTCAAGAGAAGAAAAGATGGTATTCCGGCAACTGTAAAGACCATCGAGTACGATCCGAACAGAACAGCAAACATCGCGCTGATCTGCTATGCGGACGGCGAGAAGGCATACATCCTGGCTCCGGAAGGACTGAAGGTTGGACAGAAAGTTATGAACGGACCGGAAGCTGAGGTTCGTGTAGGAAACTGCCTGCCGCTGGAACTGATTCCGGTTGGTACCATGGTACACAACATTGAGCTTCATCCTGGAAAGGGCGGCCAGATGGTTCGTTCCGCAGGAAACGGAGCACAGCTTATGGCTAAGGAAGGAAAGTACGCAACCTTACGTCTTCCCTCCGGCGAGATGAGAATGGTTCCGATCGTTTGCCGTGCTACCATCGGTGAAGTCGGAAACGGCGACCACAACCTGATTAACATCGGTAAAGCTGGACGTAAACGCAACATGGGTATCAGACCTACTGTTCGCGGTTCTGTTATGAACCCGAATGACCATCCGCATGGTGGTGGTGAGGGCAAGACCGGTATCGGCCGCCCGGGTCCGTGCACACCGTGGGGCAAACCTGCTCTGGGTCTGAAGACCAGAAAGAAAAACAAACAGTCCAACAAGCTCATCGTAAGAAGACGCGATGGAAAAGCTTTATCGAAATAATAAGGAGGTTAAAGCATGTCTCGTTCACTGAAAAAAGGACCTTTTGCAGATGCCAGCCTGCTGAAAAAAGTAGATGCACTCAACGCTGCAAACGATAAATCCGTTATCAAAACCTGGTCACGTCGTTCTACTATCTTCCCGTCCTTCGTTGGACATACAATTGCTGTTCATGACGGAAGAAAACACGTGCCGGTATACATTACAGAGGATATGGTAGGCCACAAGCTTGGTGAGTTCGTAGCGACCAGAACCTACAGAGGACACGGAAAAGACGAAAAGAGATCCGGCGTTCGCTAATCCTTCCAAAGGAATAACGCCAACGTCCACCTGGTTTTTCGGGGAATATGAGATTCCCTGGAAACCATGGTGTTTCCAATAATCATTGAATCAGAAGAAAGGAGGCACTTAAAAATGGCAAAGGGACATAGAAGCCAGATTAAGAGAGCCAGAAATGAGAATAATAGAGAGACAAGGCCGTCTGCAAAATTATCTTATGCAAGAATTTCTGTTCAGAAAGCATGCTACGTTTTGGATGCAATCCGCGGCAAGGATGTACAGACAGCACTTGGTATCCTGACATACAACCCCAGATACGCATCCAGCGTTCTGAAAAAGCTGCTTGAGTCCGCTGTTGCAAACGCTGAGAACAACAACGGCATGAATGCAGAGAACCTCTACATTGCAGAGTGCTATGCAAACAAAGGACCGACAATGAAGAGAATTCAGCCGAGAGCACAGGGAAGAGCTTACAGAATCGAAAAGAGAACAAGCCATATCACCATCGTGCTGGATGAAAGATAAGGAGGAAAAGCATGGGACAGAAAGTTAACCCGCATGGTCTTAGAGTCGGAATTATCAAAGATTGGGATTCCAGATGGTATGCAGAAGGCGACTTTGCAGACTATCTTGTAGAAGATTACAATATCAGAACATTCCTGAAAAAGAAACTGTACAGCGCAGGTGTTTCCAAGATTGAGATCGAGAGAGCATCTGACAGAGTAAAAATCATCATCTACACCGCAAAACCGGGTATCGTAATCGGCAAGGGCGGCGCTGAGATTGAGAAAGTAAAAGCAGAGCTTCAGAAATACACAGACAAGAAGCTTATCGTTGATATCAAAGAGGTTAAGAGACCGGACAGAGACGCTCAGCTGGTAGCAGAGAACATCGCACTGCAGCTTGAGAACCGTATTTCTTTCCGTCGTGCAATGAAATCCACAATGCAGAGAACCATGAAGGCCGGTGCAAAGGGAATCAAAACTTCCGTATCCGGACGTCTTGGCGGCGCTGATATGGCTCGTACCGAGTTCTACAGCGAGGGAACCATTCCGCTTCAGACACTTCGTGCAGACATCGACTATGGCTTCGCTGAGGCAGACACCACTTACGGCAAGGTTGGCGTAAAGGCTTGGGTCTACAATGGTGAAGTACTTCCGGCAAAAGGAACTAAGGAAGGGAGCGATAAATAATGTTAATGCCAAAAAGAGTAAAACGTCGTAAACAATTCCGTGGCTCCATGAGAGGTAAAGCCCTTAGAGGCAACAAAATCAATTATGGTGAATTCGGTCTTGTTGCAACCGAACCGTGCTGGATCAGATCTAATCAGATCGAGGCAGCCCGTATTGCCATGACACGTTACATCAAACGTGGTGGTCAGGTTTGGATCAAGATTTTCCCAGATAAACCAGTAACAGCGAAACCAGCAGAAACACGTATGGGTTCCGGTAAAGGTTCCCTGGAATACTGGGTAGCAGTTGTTAAGCCAGGACGTGTAATGTTTGAGATTGCAGGCGTATCAGAAGAGATTGCCCGTGAAGCATTACGTCTTGCAATGCACAAGTTACCATGTAAATGTAAAATCGTTTCTCGTGCAGACTTAGAAGGCGGTGATAACAGTGAAAATTAATAAATTCGTAGAAGATTTAAAAGCAAAATCAGCTGCAGAATTAAATGAAGAATTAGTAGCTGCTAAGAAAGAACTCTTTAACCTGAGATTTCAGAATGCAACAAATCAATTAGACAATACTAGCCGAATCAAAGAGGTTCGCAAGAATATTGCAAGAATCCAGACAGTAATCACTGAGCAGGCTAACGCTTCCAAATAATAGGAGGAAACTATCGTGGAAAGAAATCTGAGAAAAACCCGTGTGGGTAAGGTTGTAAGCAATAAGATGGACAAAACCATCGTAGTTGCAATTGAAGACCATGTAAAACATCCTCTTTACAAAAAAATCGTGAAGAGAACATATAAATTAAAAGCTCATGACGAGATGAATGAGTGTAATATCGGTGATACCGTAAAAGTAATGGAGACCAGACCGTTATCTAAAGATAAAAGATGGAGACTGGTTGAAATCGTAGAGAAAGCTAAATAAGGAGGAAACCAGTATGATTCAGCAGGAAAGCAGACTGAAAGTTGCCGACAACACTGGTGCAAAAGAAATCCTTTGTATTCGTGTTATGGGCGGCTCTACAAGAAGATATGCAAACATCGGCGATACCATCGTTGCTACTGTTAAAGATGCAACACCAGGCGGCGTTGTTAAAAAAGGTGATGTTGTTAAGGCTGTTGTAGTAAGAAGCAAAAAGGGCGCTCGTCGTAAAGACGGTTCCTACATCCGCTTTGACGAAAATGCAGCAGTTATCATCAAAGACGACTTGACTCCGAGAGGAACACGTATTTTTGGGCCGGTTGCCCGTGAGCTTCGTGAGAAAAAATTCATGAAAATCGTGTCCCTGGCTCCGGAAGTATTATAGGAGGGTGCGAAATGTCAGCTATGAAGATTAGAAAAGGCGATACCGTTAAGGTAATTGCCGGCAAAGATAAAGGCAAAGACGGAAAAGTTCTTGCAGTAAACGCAAAGGACAGCACCGTGATCGTTGAGAACGTAAACATGGTTACAAAGCACACAAAACCGTCTGCAGCAAATCAGAACGGCGGAATCATCACAAAAGAGGCTCCGCTGCACATCTCCAACGTAATGCTGCTTGTTGATGGAAAAACAACAAGAGTTGGATTCAAGATGGACGGAGATAAAAAAGTTCGTGTTGCAAGAGCACTTGACAACAAGGTTATCGATTAATTGAGAGAGGAGGCATGACAGGTGAGTAGATTAAAAGACCTTTACAAAAATGAGATCATGGATGCCATGACCAAGAAATTTGGATATAAGAACGTAATGGAAGTGCCCAAGCTCGAGAAAATCGTTGTAAACATGGGTGTTGGTGAAGCCAAAGAAAACGTGAAGCTTCTGGATTCCGCAATCGCTGATATGGAGCTGATCACTGGACAGAAAGCAGTTGCTACAAAGGCTAAAAAGTCTGTGGCAAACTTCAAAATCAGAGAGGGAATGCCGATCGGATGTAAGGTTACCTTAAGAGGCGAGAAGATGTATGAGTTCGCTGACCGTCTCATCAACCTGGCTCTTCCCCGTGTACGTGACTTCCGCGGTGTAAACCCCAACGCGTTTGACGGAAGAGGAAACTACGCTCTTGGTATCAAAGAGCAGCTCATCTTCCCGGAAGTTGAGTACGACAAGATCGACAAGGTAAGAGGTATGGATATCATCTTCGTTACTACTGCAAAGACTGACGAAGAGGCCCGCGAGCTGTTGACTCAGTTCAACATGCCCTTTGCGAAATAAGGAGGAGAATTCAAATGGCTAAAACAGCAATGAAAATCAAACAGCAGCGCAAACCGAAATTCTCCACAAGAGAATATACTCGCTGCAACATTTGCGGCCGTCCGCATTCCGTTTTGAGAAAATACGGAATCTGCAGAATCTGCTTCCGTGAGCTTGCTTACAAGGGACAGATTCCGGGTGTGAAGAAAGCATCCTGGTAGGCCGAAAGCAACTTAGCGAATGCAAGCCGTCAGGCGCAGCATGAGTTTAGTGCGAGGCCCGTCCCGAACCTTAGCGAGCCCAGCAGATGTGCGCGGGCGAGGTTAGTTGAGGGACACCGAAAGCAACTTAGCGAATGCAAGCATAAAAAAACGAAACAAAAACCATCATGTAAAGTCTGAAAGAAAATATAAGGAGGAAACTAACATGACAATGAGTGATCCGATTGCAGATATGCTTACAAGAATCCGTAATGCAAACACTGCAAAACATGATACCGTAGACGTTCCGGCGTCCAAAATGAAAATTGCAATTGCAAATATCCTGGTTGATGAAGGATATATCGAGAAATACGATCTGCTTGAAGATGGCGTTGTAAAGACCATCCACATTACTCTGAAATATGGTGAGGATAAGAACCAGAAGATCATCACAGGTCTTAAGAGAATCTCCAAACCGGGTCTTCGTATCTACGCAGGCAAGGATGAGCTTCCCAGAGTATTGGGCGGCCTTGGTATCGCAATCCTTTCCACAAACAAAGGTGTCATCACCGACAAAGAAGCTCGTAAGCTTCAGGTTGGCGGAGAAGTACTTGCATTTGTTTGGTAGGCCGAAAGCAATTTAGTGCGAGGCCCGTCCCGAACCTTGGCGAGCCCAGCGGTTGGGCGCGGGCGAGGTTTGTTGCGGGACGTGTGATGCAAGGAAACAGGTAAGACACAGCACTGAAAACAGAGAGGGCGCTTGCCCCTCTCCGATAATCTAAGTAAGGAGGACAAAATTATGTCACGAATTGGCAGACTTCCGGTTGTGATTCCGGCAGGCGTTGAAGTAAAGATCGCTGACGGAAACGTAGTAACCGTAAAAGGACCAAAAGGAACTCTCGAGAGAGCACTTCCTACAGAAATGGAAATCAAAGTTGAGGATGGTCATGTTGTTGTAACAAGACCGAACGACTTAAAGAAAATGAAATCCCTGCACGGCCTGACAAGAAGCCTGATCCAGAACATGGTGATCGGTGTCAGCGAAGGCTATACCAAGACTCTTGAGGTAAACGGTGTAGGTTATAAAGCAGCAAAACAGGGTAAGAAGCTTGTTCTTAGCCTTGGATATTCTCACCCGGTTGAAATGGAAGATCCGGAAGGCCTGGAGTCCAAAGTAGACGGAAATAAGATTATTGTATCCGGTATCAGCAAAGAAAAGGTTGGCCAGTTTGCAGCTGAAATCAGAGACAAAAGAAGACCTGAGCCGTACAAGGGCAAAGGTATCAAGTATGCTGATGAGGTTATCAGACGCAAAGTTGGTAAGACTGGTAAGAAATAATTAAGGAGAGTGAGAAAATGATTAAGAAAGCATCTAGGGCGGAAATTCGTCAGAATAAGCATAGAAGATTACGTCATCATTTAAACGGTACCGCACAGGCTCCGCGTCTTGCAGTATTTCGTTCCAACAAGCATATGTATGCACAGATTATTGATGACACTGTAGGTAAAACTCTGGTATCAGCTTCTACTCTTCAGAAGGATGTAAAAGCAGAGCTTGAGAACACCGATGACGTAGCAGCAGCAGCTCATCTGGGAACTGTAATCGGTAAGAAAGCACTTGAAGCAGGTATTACCGAGGTCGTATTCGACAGAGGCGGCTACATCTACCACGGTAAAGTAAAAGCACTGGCAGACGCAGCTCGTGAAGCTGGTCTGAAATTCTAGAAAGGGAGGAGCAACACATGAAACGTAATCTTATTGATGCGAGTCAGTTAGAGTTAACAGATAAAGTAGTATCAATCAAGCGTGTAACCAAGGTTGTTAAAGGCGGACGTAACATGCGTTTCACAGCTCTTGTAGTTGTTGGTGACGGTAACGGACACGTTGGAGCAGGACTTGGAAAAGCAGCCGAAATTCCGGAAGCAATCCGCAAAGGAAAAGAGGATGCAATGAAAAAACTGATCACTGTTGCAAGAGATGAGAATGGTTCCATTACCCATGACTTCATCGGAAAATTCGGCAGCGCTGAAATGCTCTTAAAGAGAGCTCCGGAAGGTACCGGTGTTATCGCCGGTGGTCCGGCTCGTGCGGTGATCGAGCTTGCAGGTATCAAGAACATCCGTACCAAATGTATGGGTTCCAGAAATAAACAGAACGTTGTTCTGGCAACTATCGAGGGCTTAAGACAGCTTAAGACTCCGGAAGAAGTTGCACAACTTCGCGGAAAATCTGTTGATGAGATTCTGGCGTAAGGAGGAGATTGAACATGGCAGATACATTGAAGGTTACATTAGTAAAATCCACCATTGGCGCTGTTCCCAAGCATAAAAAGACTGTTGAGGCTATGGGTCTTACAAAGCTTCACAAAACAGTTGAGATGCCGGATAATGCGGCAACCAGAGGTATGATTCAGCAGGTACAGCACCTGGTAAAAGTAGAAGAAGCATAATCAGAAGAATAGGAGGTGTCAGATATGGAATTATCAAACTTAAGACCTGCAGAGGGTTCTAAGCACAGCGATAACTTCAGAAGAGGTCGTGGACACGGTTCCGGAAACGGCAAGACAGCCGGCAAGGGACACAAAGGACAGTTAGCACGTTCCGGACACAAAAAACCGGGATTTGAAGGCGGACAGATGCCTTTATACAGACGTTTGCCCAAGAGAGGTTTCTACAACAGAAACACCAAGGACATCATTGCGATCAATGTAGATGTACTTAACCGTTTTGAGGGCGGAGCAGACGTAACTGTTGAAAGCTTACTGGAAAGCGGTGCAATCTCCAAAGCAGGAGATGGCGTAAAGATTCTCGGAAACGGCGAGCTTACCAAAAAACTGAATGTTAAGGTAAACGCTGTCAGCGAATCCGCTAAGGCTAAAATTGAAGCTGCTGGTGGTACCGTAGAGGTGATTTAATGTTTGAGACTCTTAAAAATGTTTTTAGAGTAAAAGAGATGAGACGCAAGCTGCTCTTTGTTGTGGGGATGATTTTTGTCATCCGCATCGGTTCCCAGCTTCCGGTTCCGGGAGTGGACGGCGATGTCTTCAAAGACTGGTTTGCTCAGAACACCGGGGACGCATTCAATTTCTTTGATGCGTTCACCGGAGGTTCCTTTACGCAGATGTCCGTGTTCGCACTGAACATCACGCCGTACATCACTTCCTCCATTATCATGCAGCTTCTCACCATTGCGATTCCGGCTCTGGAAGAAATGCACAGAGATGGAGAAGAAGGAAGAAAGAAAATCACCACGATTACACGTTATGTGACGGTTGGTCTTGCTCTGTTTGAGTCTGTTGCCATGGCAATCGGATTCGGACGGGGAAATATCATTCCGGATATGACAATACTGAAAGGTATTGTGGTAGTGGTAACTCTGACTGCCGGTTCTACACTTCTTATGTGGATTGGTGAGAGAATTACGGAAAGAGGAATCGGAAACGGTATCTCTATTGTACTTGTAGTGAACATTGTTTCCCGTATTCCAAGCGATTTGGCGCTTCTCTATGAGAACTTTATCAAAGGCAAAACCATTGCCAAGGGAGCTCTGGCTGCAGTGATCATCGCTGCCATTATCCTGGTTATGGTTGTGTTTGTCCTGGTTCTCAACGGAGCAGAAAGAAAGATTCCGGTTCAGTACTCCAAGAAGGTTGTGGGAAGAAAGCTGATGGGCGGACAGTCCTCCAGCATTCCGCTGAAGGTAAATACCGCAGGCGTTATCCCCATTATCTTTGCGTCTTCCCTGATGTCCTTCCCGGGCATTATTGCACAGATGCTGGGCAAAGGAAACGGTACAGGGATCGGAAGCGAGGTCCTTCGTGGGCTTTCTTCTAACAACTGGTGTAATCCCAAACAGCTTCAGTACAGCTGGGGTCTTCTGGTTTACATTGTGTTGTGCGTATTTTTTGCATATTTCTATACTTCCATAACATTCAACCCCTTGGAAGTTGCGGATAATATCAAAAAACAGGGCGGTTTCATTCCGGGTATCCGTCCCGGAAAACCTACGTCAGACTATTTGACGAAAATCCTGAATTATATTATATTTATAGGTGTAGTAGGCCTGATTATTGTTGCGGTCATTCCGTTCTTCTTTAACGGTGTGTTCGGGGCAAATGTTTCCTTCGGCGGAACATCCATCATCATTATCGTGGGTGTTATCCTTGAGACCGTGAAACAGATCGAGTCCCAGATGCTGGTACGTAACTATAAAGGCTTCCTCAACAACTAAGAAATGAAGGTTGCGGTGTGCGCGTAGCATGTCGCAGCCTTGATTTGCACGTAGAACAATTTGAAAAACACAAAAGTATGGGAGGATTGCAGCTTATGAAAATTATTATGTTGGGTGCACCCGGCGCCGGAAAAGGAACACAGGCAAAAAAAATTGCTGAGAAATACGGAATTCCGCATATCTCCACAGGCGATATTTTCCGTGCCAACATCAAAAACGGCACAGAGCTTGGCAAAAAGGCGAAGACCTACATGGATCAGGGTCTTCTTGTTCCGGATGAACTTACCTGCGATTTGGTCGTAGACAGAATCCAGCAGGCAGATGCGGCAAACGGCTATGTGCTGGACGGTTTCCCCAGAACCATTCCCCAGGCGGAGTGTCTGACAGACGCGCTCAATAAGCTTGGAAGCGCAATTGATTTTGCAATTGATGTGGATGTTCCGGATGAAAATATTGTCAGCCGTATGGGCGGAAGACGTGCCTGCCTGAAGTGCGGCGCTACTTATCATGTAGAATATGCAGCACCGAAAAAAGAGGGCGTGTGCGATGTGTGTGGCGAAGAACTGGTGCTTCGCGAGGATGACAAGCCGGAGACAGTACAGAAGCGTCTGAATGTGTATCATGAGCAGACGCAGCCGCTCATTGATTATTACACAAAAGTCGGCGTTTTGAAATCCGTCGACGGAACCAGGAATCTGGAAGAAGTATTCCAGGAAATCGTTGGGATTCTGGGAGAATAAACCATGTCCGTATCCATTAAAACAGCGCATGAAATTGAATTGATGCGGGAGTCAGGCCATCTCCTTGAAAAAGTGCACGATGCTTTGGCAGCCTACATCAAACCGGGAATCAGCACCAAGGAGCTCGACCGTATCGGGGAGCAGATGATCCGTGATTTGGGCTGCACTCCCAACTTTTTGAACTATGCAGGTTTTCCAGGCTCCTTTTGTATCAGTCTCAATGATGAGGTGGTTCATGGAATACCTTCGGAAGAAAAAATCATCCAGGACGGAGATCTGGTAAAAATTGATGCGGGCCTGATCTATAAGGGCTACCATTCCGACGCGGCCCGCACCTATGCCGTAGGAGAGGTTTCCCCCGAAGCCCGCAGGCTTATGGAGGTTACGAAAGAGTGCTTCTTTGAAGGACTGAAGGCGGCTCTGCCCGGCAATCATCTGAACGACATCTCCAAAGCAATCGGCGCTCACGCAGCCAAGTATCGCTATGGAATTGTACGGGATCTGGTTGGCCATGGAATTGGAACGCATCTCCACGAGGATCCGCAGATACCTAATTTTCCACAGAAGAGAAGAGGCATCAAGCTTCTCCCGGGCATGACTCTGGCAGTAGAGCCCATGATCAATCTGGGACGGGCAGATGTTGCCTGGCTGGATGATGACTGGACAGTTGTGACCATGGACGGTTCTCTGTCCGCTCACTACGAAAATACTATCCTCATCACAGATGGGGAACCGGAGATTCTGACTCTGACAAAGTTTTAGAGCAGATTTGTATGTTGTGAATTAGGCAAAGAGATTTGATACAGGAGGTTAATATGTCAAAAGCAGATGTAATTGAAGTAGAAGGCACTGTGTTGGAAAAGCTGCCCAACGCAATGTTTAAGGTGGAACTGGAGAACAAACATGTGATCATGGCCCACATCAGCGGCAAGCTTCGCATGAACTTTATCCGTATCCTTCCGGGAGATAAGGTGACGATCGAGATGTCACCCTACGATCTGTCCAAGGGAAGGATTATTTGGAGAGATAAGTAAGGAAATCCGAGTCCGTGGGACGAGGATTTCCGATACTGATTGACCGTAGGTCAAGCAGGTTCCTTAAGATTTGTGTGAGGGGGCGGGCTCAGAGTTGCGAAGCCCGCACGCCCCCTCAAACACCCCTCTTGGGCACGCAAGAGAGCAAGGAATGATAAGTATGGACTGTTTTGGTGTGGGATAGCACGCCAGAGCAGTTTTTTTTGGCACTTCCTGCCATTTACCTCCACTTTTGAAAACACGATTTATATTAAATAATTAATGAAAAACGATAAATAATTATTGACAAAAGTAAGCGGAGGAGAGTAGAATAAAGCTATAAAAGGAAAGGGGGATTTGTTATGGAAGACAATCATGAAGCAAGAGACGGCAGACCGAAAATGAAGTATCGCGGAACCATGGGAGTGACGCTTTTTCTCATGATCCTTTTGGTGGGGATTTGTCTGGTGTATGTTTTTATGATGCTGCGTGTTGCACCGGCAAGGGTGAGTGTTGACAGAGAAGTTGTTGAGAAAGAAGTATTTCGATTTGAGCTTGAGGGGATGGGCGGCTTCAGCAGTCTGTCGGGTGACATGCTGGGCAGCAAAGCGGCAGAAGAGAGTCCTAAAGCAGTCTGGTTTTCTTATGGAATGGTAATGCTGTTTACTGCCTATCTGCCCTGGCTGTTTATTCTGTGGTTTGTGCGAAACATTATTGTTTATGCGGTTCAGATGCGGGAACCCTTTTCCGGGGTCACTACGAGATCCGTCCGGAACATTGGCTTTGTTTTAATATACATTGCGGCAAGCAAGCTGCTGGCAGCATTTTTACTGCCGCGCATATGGGGCGGAGCTTCGCAGGATATTGATCTTATAAACCAGCCGGCTGCTGTAAATTGTATGACCCTGGGGCTTTTAGGCCTTTTGTTTCTCTTCCTTTCCCGTGTTTTTTGCTATGGCTGCGAACTGCAGGAAGAATCCGATACCACCATTTAAGGAGCATGTGCGATGGCAATCATATTGAGACTTGACCGAGTCATGGCAGACCGGAAAATTTCTTTGAATGAGCTGGCAGAGCGAGTGGGGATTACCAATGTGAATCTTTCCAACCTGAAAACAGGAAAGGTAAAAGCCATCCGGTTTTCCACACTCAATGCGATCTGCCGGGAACTTCACTGCCAGCCCGGAGATATTCTGGAATTTGCAGAAGATATACCGGAGGAGGAAATATAACCGCCTTAATAGCAAAACACGCTCTGGACCATATGCCGGAGCGTGTTTTTGGCGTGCGTTCTTTTAAGGCTTTGTCAGATACTCCTCCAGGTCTGTTTTTATCACGGTCACCTGCGGCCCATAGATCACCTGCACGCCGGTGCCTTTTTTTATCACGGCCTGCGCGCCGCTTTGCTTCAAAAGGGAATCTGAGATTTTGGCAGAGTCCTGTACAGTTACGCGGAGACGGGTGGCACAACAGTCCACGCCCGTGATATTGTCCCTGCCGCCAAGCCCCTGGGTGATGAGCGCGCTCACAGAAGCCCGGGAGGCGCCGGGAGGTACAGATGGAGCTGCAGGCGCAGACGGTGCACGGCTTCCCCGTTTTTTTCTTGCAGCCACGTCCGCTTTGGTGTAAAGCTTTACGTCCTGCTCCTCGTCTTCACGCCCCGGCGTTTTCAGGTTCCGTTTCCTGATGAGCACTGTAAAAATTACGTAGTAGAGAACAAAATACAGGATCCCGACCGGGATAATGCGCAGCCAGCTGGTTTTGGCATTTCCCTGGAGAATACCGAAGAGGAACAGATCAATGAAGCCGCCGGAAAAAGTAAGGCCGACAGCGATATTGAGCATATGCGCGATCATATAGGCACTGCCTGCCAGAATGACCTGAACGACAAAGAGGACAGGCGCTGCAAAAAGAAAGGAAAATTCAATCGGTTCCGTGATGCCGGTGAGCATGGCGGTGAGAGCGGCGGAGAGCAAAAGCCCTTTGGCCGCTTTTTTCTTTTCCGGTTTTGCGGCGCGGTACATGGCCAGGGCTGCGCCGGGCAGACCGAATATCATGAAAATAAATTCACCGGAGAAGTATCTGGTGGCGTCTGCACTGAAATGCGTCACATTAGCGGCGTCAGCCAGCTGGGCAAAAAAGATATTCTGTCCGCCCTGTACCAGATTTCCGGCGATCTCCATAGTGCCGCCTACAGCGGTCTGCCAGAACGGCATATAGAAGACATGGTGGAGCCCAAAGGGGATCAGCGCCCGTTTTACAATACCGAATATCAGGGTACCCCAATAGCCGGTTCCCGTCACAAGGCTTCCCAGCCCATAGATGCCATACTGGACAACAGGCCAGACGAAATACATGGCGATTCCCACAAACAGATATACCAGTGTGGAAATGATAGGGACAAAACGGGAGCCTCCGAAAAAGGAGAGGGCATTGGGAAGCACGATGCGGTGGAAGCGATTGTGCAGGGCGGCAACGCCAAGTCCCACCAGGATGCCGCCGAATACGCCCATCTGCAGTGTGGGAATGCCGCATACGGAGGCGATGGTTCCGGGAAGGACATCCGCAGCGGGATTTCCGTCCTCCAGAATTTTCCCTGTGATTTTCAGTATGGCGTTTATGGAAACATGCATGACAAAAAAGGCGATCAGGGAAGAAAGGGCAGCAACCTCCTTTTCCCGGTGCGCCATACCGATGGCGACGCCCACGGCAAAGATCAGCGGCAGGTTGTCAAAGATGGCGCTTCCGACGTTGTTCATGATCACCAGAAGTCCGTGGAGCAGAGTACCGTCTCCCAGGAGACGCTCCAGGTGATAGGTTTCAATGGTGGTGGCGTTGGTGAAGGAGCTGCCAAGTCCCAGAAGAAGCCCTGCAACGGGCAGAATGGCGATTGGCAGCATGAAGCTTCGTCCCACTCGCTGCAGAACGCTGAATACTTTGTCTTTCATAGAGTTTCCCCTCCTGTTGCGAAACAATGATGGGTATAGTATTTCCTGTCTGCAGACATTAATTCTAAAATTTTCAGAAATTTTTAAAAACCTCTTGCATTCCGGCGAGTGTTATGATAATATGCCTATCAAAGAAAAGGGAGTAGCGGCCATCATTTAAAAAGCTGGACTTGTTTTTTGGAGAAATGGTACATATATGCGTCATACCGGTGAGAAACACCCGCATTATGATATAATCAGCAAGACTTTTACTTAGGACAGGCGTCTTTTGTAAAAGTCTTTTTCTTTTCTCTTTTCTTTGAAACAGGCGATAATGCTGCAGACACGAAGGAGGAAAAACGTGGAAGATTTTAATCAGTTTTATCAGAAGAAAAACGATTTTAAAAAGAAAATGCCCAAAGCCGGCAAACATGCAAAGAGAGTTGTGATAGGAGCGGCAGGATTGATCCTGGTTGCCGTGCTGGCAGGAGATGCGACCTACCAGATCCAGGAGCAGGAGCAGGCAGTGGTCACCACCTTTGGCGTACCCAAGGCGGTGGCGGAGACCGGACTTCATTTTAAAATTCCGTTTATTCAAAAGGTGAATAAGGTGAACACTACCATTCAGGGATTTCCCATCGGCTATGCGATGGACTCCAATGAAACGCTGGAAAAAGAGGGCATTATGATCACCTCGGACTACAATTTTATCAATGTGGACTTTTTCCTGGAGTACCGCATTGCAGACCCGGTTCAGTATCTCTACGCATCCAGAGCTCCGGAGGATATTCTGAAGAACATCGCGCAGGGCTGCATCCGTACGGTGATCGCAAGCTATCCGGTGGATGATGTGCTTACGACCGGAAAGAGTGAGATCCAGGGCAAGATCAAAGAGATGATCATGGAAAAACTGGAAGAACAGGATATCGGTATTCAGCTGGTGAACATCACCATTCAGGACTCTGAGCCGCCGACACAGGACGTTATCCGCGCCTTTAAGGCAGTGGAAACAGCCAAACAGGGAAAAGAGACTGCGATCAATAACGCCAATAAGTATCGCAACGAGAAGCTTCCGGAGGCGGAGGCTCAGGCCGACCAGATCATCCAGGATGCCCAGGCACAGAAGCAGGTGCGGATCAATGAGGCAGAGGCCGAGGTGGCGCGCTTCAACGCCATGTATGAGGAGTATGTAAAGAACCCTGCGGTAACCAAAGAGCGTATGTTCTATGAGGCGATGGAGGACGTTCTTCCGGGCATGAAGCTTGTCATTGACAGCGGAGACGGTGTGCAGAAGGTACTTCCGCTGGATAAATTCAGCGAAAACACCATTTCAGCGCAGACAGAGCAGGAACCTTTGCCGGAAGAGGACACAGGCGCACTTTCTGAGAATGAGACAGAGATTTCCAGTACACAGGAGGAACCGTAAGAATGAAGAAGAAAAAAGTTCTGATTATTGCAGCAGTTGTGGCCGTCCTTGGCCTTGGCGCATCGGTGACGGTAACTGCGGAGAATGAATATAAGCTGATCCGTCAGTTTGGTAAGGTAAAGCGCGTCATTGACAAACCGGGTATCAGCTTTCGCATCCCGGGAATTGAAACTGCGGTAACGCTTCCGAAAGAGACGCTGCTCTATGATCTGGCGCCTTCGGATGTCATTACCAGAGACAAAAAGACCATGATCAGTGACAGCTACGTGCTGTGGGAGATTTCTGATCCGCTGAAGTTTGCGCAGACGCTGAACTCATCCATCGAGAGCGGAGAGAGCCGAATCAATACAGCTGTGTACAATGCAACGAAAAATGCGATCAGCAGCCTTTCCCAGGATGAGGTGATCACAAGCCGGGACGGAGAGCTGGCGGACATGGTGATGAAGTCGGTGGGCAAAAGTATGGAACAGTATGGCATTACCCTGCTGGACTTCGATACAAAGCAGCTGGATCTGCCGGATGACAACAAGGAGGCCGTTTACGAGCGGATGATTTCCGAGCGTGACAACATTGCAGCGACCTATACGGCGGAGGGAAGCTCAGAGGCAAAGGTGATCCGCAACACCACAGACAAGGAAATTGCGATTCAGATTTCCGAAGCGGAAAAGCAGGCGGAGATTCTGAAGGCAGAGGGTGAGCAGGAATACATGAAAATTCTGGCGCAGGCCTATGGCGAGGAGGACAGAAGTGAATTTTATTCCTTTGTGAGAAGCCTGGATGCCTTGAAGAATTCCATGAAGGGAGAAGACAAGACGGTGATTCTCTCGGAGGATTCCCCGATCGCGCAGATATTTGAAGGAAAATAATGTGAAAAGTGTACATAGGTTGCCGGAAATAAAATAGAAAAGTAAAAAAATTATAAAAAGACCACTGAAAATCGGAAAGACTTTCGGTGGTCTTTTATATATAATGTACATATCACATGAGGACGGGTAAGGAGGAGCTATGGAAAAGAAGTTACTGGATATGAAAAATATTAGTAAAACCTTTGGAAGCGTGCAGGCTTTAAAAGGCGTTTCCCTGGACCTCTATGCAGGCGAGGTTCTTGCGCTTATGGGCGAGAACGGTGCGGGGAAATCCACGCTGATGAATATTTTAAGCGGTTCCCTGCAGCCAACAGAAGGTGAGATTTACTTAAACGGGGAAAAAGTGACAGTACCGGATCCGATTGCAGCCAAAAAGCTGGGAATCGCGAAGATCCATCAGGAGCTTCAGATCGTGCCGGAATTGAGTGTTGCGGAGAATATCTTTCTTGGACGGTGGAAAACAAAAGGCGCTGCCGTTGATTTTAAGGCCATGCTGAAGGAGACGAAAAAGTATCTGGAAATGCTGGATGTAAAGGTGGAGCCTTCCAAAAAACTGAAGGATCTTCGCATCGGAGAACAGCAGCTGGTGGAAATAGCAAAAGCAATCTCCCTGAATTCCAATATTATCGTTATGGACGAACCCACATCTGCGATCAGCGAAAAAGAGGCGGAAAAACTGTTTGCCATTATACGCAGACTGCGGAGTGAGGGAAAGGGCATCATCTATATTACACACAGAATGGAAGAGATTTTTAAAATTGCGGACAGGCTGACGGTTATGCGTGACGGAGAATATATCGGTACGGTAAAGGCGTCAGATACCTCTAAGGATGAGATCATCCGCATGATGGTGGGCCGGGATATGAGCGAACAGTATCCAAAGGATCCCACCGAAAAGGGAGAGGTTGCGCTGGAAGTCAAAAATCTTACATATGCGCCGCCCCTGGGAAGCTCCCGCCGCTCTTTAAAAAATATATCCCTTCATGTACGCCATGGCGAGGTGCTGGGAATTGCAGGACTTGCAGGCGCAGGGCGTTCTGAGTTTTTTGAATGTCTGGCAGGGGTGCATCACGCAGAGACCAGGGGAGAGATCCGGATCGAGGGCGCTCCGGTGACGATCAAAAGTCCGGCGGACGCCATCCGGGCAGGAATCTCCTTTGCCACAGAAGACCGCAAAGGGAGCGGTCTGGTGCTTCAGCGTTCCATTGGGGAAAACATGTCCCTTCCGCTGCTGAAAAAGTTCAGCTCCATGTGTTTTATGAAGAAACAGGAGGAAAAGAAAATCTGGAAGGAACAGATGCAGGCTTTGCGGATAAAAGCTCCCGGTTTTAAGACATTGGCAAGTTCTCTCTCCGGAGGAAACCAGCAGAAGGTAGTTTTGGCGCGCTGGCTTATGACGAAACCGAAAATTCTTTTGCTGGACGAGCCTACCCGAGGCATTGATGTAGGTGCAAAGGCAGAAATCTATCAGCTGATCAACAATCTGGCAAAGCAGGGAATGGCGATCATCGTGGTCTCTTCGGAACTGCCGGAGGTTATCGGCATTTCTGACAGGATCGTTACGTTTTGCGAGGGCGAGCTGACAGGAGAATTTTCACGGGAAGAAGCAACGCAGGAAAAACTTCTTCAAAGTGCGACGAAATAGGAGGGAGAACCATGGAAAATAAACAAAAAATGAAAGCAATGCTCAAACAGATGCAAAGTGTCATTGCGCTGGTGATCATATTTGTGGTAGCGTCCATAATCTGCGTCAAGGACGGAAAAAACAATTTCCTGGACGTGCGAAACCTGATGAACGTTCTGAGAGCGGTATCCGAAAACGGAATCATTGCAATCGGCATGACGATCATTTTGATTCTCGGCGATATTGACCTTTCCGTAGGTTCCGTAGTGGGACTGATCTCCACCGGCTGCGCGTACCTTATGGTAAAAAGCGGCCTGGGATTTGTTCCGGCAGTGCTGTTAAGTCTCATTATCGGCGGACTGTTCGGACTGTTTAACGGTCTGTGTATCACAAAACTGAAACTGCAGGCGTTTATTGTAACCCTGGCCTCCATGAACATCGCACGCGGCCTTGCAAGATTCTGGGCAAACGGAATCGGGATTCCGCTGGCTTACGGGGAAGGAGAGGGAATGGCGCCCCCGGCATTTGAGGTTCTTCAGATGCGGATCGGCGGCATCGTTCCGGTACCGGCAGTGATTTTCCTGATACTGCTGGTGATCTTCCACATTGTTCTGACCAAAACCACCTTCGGACGTCAGATTTATGCCATCGGCGGAAACCGTCAGGCGGCCTATCTGTCCGGTATTAAAGTAGACAGGATCAAAACCTATGCATTTATGCTTTGTGCGATGCTGGCGTCTGTGGCAGCTATGATCCACGCAGCGCAGATTAGTCAGGGCGGACCCAACGAAGGCCAGGGCTATGAGCTGAATGCAGTTGCGGCCTGTGCCATTGGAGGAACCAGTCTTGCCGGCGGCAAAGGTACCGTGATCGGAACACTGGTGGGCGCACTGATTCTGGGCATGCTGGACAACGTGCTTGGTCTGAAGGGCGTAAACTCCAATCTTCAGCTTGTGGTAAAGGGCTTTCTGATCATCGTTGCCGTATTTATGCAGGCGGATAAAGTAAAGGATTAAGTTGGTTGATCGTTGAAACAAATCTCTTCCGGACTGGTCGGCAGCAGCCGGAAGAGAGTAAAAATAAAATTACGAAAGCTGTCGGAGAAAGAGGGTTTTTATGAAGAAGAGAAGCATGAGCATCTTATTGGCATCAGCAATGCTGGCATCCAGCCTTGCAGTGGGCGCAGCAACCGTTCAGGCGGAAGAAGAGAAAAAGGACAAATATGTTATCGGCATGTCACAGTGTAATCTGGGAGAGCCGTGGCGTGTTGCCATGAACGACCAGATTGCGGCGGCAGCGGAAAAATATCCGGAATTTGAGGTTATCTTTGCAGATGCTGCACAGGATAACTCCAAGCAGATTGCTGACATTGAGAATTTTGTACAGATGGGCGTAGATCTGATCATTGCTTCTCCCAATGAGGCCACTCCTTTGACCAATGCAGTGAGCTCAGCCTATGATGCCGGCATCCCGGTGATCCTTCTCGACAGAAAGATCGACGGAGACAAATATACACAGTTTATCGGCGCGGACAACGTAGATATGGGACGTGTTGCAGGGGAGTATGTGGCAGACGTACTTCTCCCGGACGGCGGAAAGGTTTGCGAGATCAAAGGCCTTGAGGGAACTTCCGGCGGTATTGACAGAGACAAAGGATTCCGCGAAGGGATTGAGAAAAACGGAAACATTGAAATTGTGGCAGCGAACAATGCGGACTGGCTTCGCGAAAAAGCGATCACCGTAGCAGAAGAGATGCTTCAGACCAACGATGAGATCGATCTGTTCCTGGCGCTCAACGACCCCATGGCAGAGGGCGCTTACATTGCGGCAAAGAATGCAGGCAGAGAAGGCGACATTCTCTTTGTGGGATTTGACGGACTGCCCACACCGGACGGCGGTATCAGAAGCGTTATGGACGGCAGACTGAGCATGACTCAGGTTTATCCCACCGGCGGCGCAGAAGCGATCGAGAGTGCATATCAGCTTCTGGTAGAAGGAAAAGAGCTGGAAAAAGAACTGACTCTGTCTTCAGAAGTAGTCACGAAGGAAAATGCAGAAGAGCTTCTGGAAAAATATGGCGGTTCCGCAGAATAAAACAAAAATAAAGAAATAATCTGGAAAAGGGACTGCCTGCGCAGCCCCTTTTCTGGTAGTATAGAAGAAGTATACAGGGGGGAGACGCGATGCTGAAAAAACTGAAACAGTTATTAAAACCTGAAAATATGATGTTCAAAATGGTTGCATTGAACTGCGGCATCCTCCTTCTTGTGGCAGTGGTCATTACAACAGCAGGAAACACGATTTATCAGAACTCCATGGAGGAGAGCTCTTACGCAAAAACAATGGAAATCCAGAATCAGGTTTTGAAATCTCTGGATCTGATCTTTCAGTCCGTCTCAGACAATGTATCTGTGCTTGGGGCAGCGCCGCAGGTGCAGGGATATCTGAAAGTGGACGAGCAAAACGAGCAGGCAAAGCGTGTCTGTCTGGAGGGGGAAGTCAGAGACATCCTGGTACGTTATTCGGATACATATGAGGATTATCTGAACATTGTGATCGTCAGTGAAAAGGGACACTATCTATCCAACGATTCCTACCGGATGCAGAAAAATTCTCTGACGTTGGAGGACTGGTATCAAAAAGCCATGGATGCCAATGGCGAGCTTGTGCTTACAGGCAGCAGTCTGAGAAGGAATCTGAAAAGCTGGAAAAACTACAGTACAGACAGCTATGTGAGCGCGGTACAAATGGTGCCGGATGAAGAAACCGGCAGACCGTTGGGTGTGATTTTGGTGGACCTGGATATCCAGAGCATTCAGAACCTGGTGGAGGATATCACCATGGGGCAGACTGGCTTCGGGTATATACAGGACAGCAATGGCAAGGTTTTGTATGCGCCTAAGAACAAGGTGGTGTATCGGATGAACCCGCAGTGGTTTACTTCGGAAAAAGGCGGGCAGGTGCGATGCAGCATTGAGGGGCAGATGTACAATGTGATCTACAGCCGTTCTTCCTACACGGATCTGACGGCGGTGGGGGTGTTTGACTGGGGAAAAACCATTGCGGGGGCATCCAGGGTGCGGCAGGTTTCCGTTTGGATCGCGGTTGTGATTGCTATTTTTGCGATCGCCTGCTCAGTAGCCTTTTCCGCCTCCATAACAAAGCCGATTTCCAAGCTCTCCAAATTGATGAAACGGGCGCAGACGGGGGATCTGACGGTGCGTTTTGAGAATCCCTATAAGGGAGAGATCCATCAGCTTGGGGATGCGTTTAATTCCATGGTTGCCAAAACCGACGAGCTTTTGAAGCTGGTGTATCAGGAGCAGAAAGATAAGCGGGAAGCGGAACTCCAGATCCTCCACGAACAGATCAAACCGCATTTTCTTTATAATACGCTGGATACCATTTCCTGGATGGCAAAAGAATATCAGGCAAAGGATATCGTGGATATTGTCCTTGCGCTTTCCAATTTTTTCAGGATCAGTCTCAGCCAGGGGCGGGAATTTATAAGCCTGGAGCAGGAAATTGCCATGGGAAAGAGCTACCTTGACATTCAGAAATTTCGATATGAAGAACTGTTTGATTATGAGACGGATATAGAGGAGTCCATAGGAAAGTGTGAAGTGCCGCGTTTGTCGCTGCAGCCGTTGATTGAAAATGCGCTTTACCACGGGATCAAGGAATCAGAGCGGGAGCATGGGATAATCTGGATAAAAGCTTATCAAAAAGAGGAGATGATCTTCATCCAGGTGGAGGACGATGGCGCGGGAATGACACAGGAACGCTGCAGACAGCTGAACGAGTGGCTTGCGCAAAAAGAGCGGAGAGAAGACGCAGATGCCTTTGGAAGTCTGAATGTAAACGACCGGGTGCGGATGGCCTATGGCGAGGAATACGGTCTGCGGTACTGTCTGAGAGAAGGCGGAGGAGTGATTGCACAGCTTAAGCTGAAACGGACAAAATAGGAGGACATATGTGGAAGGTATTGATTGCAGATGACGAGCCTAAAATCCGGCAGGGCCTGAAAAAAACGTTGGAGTCTTTTTCTATGCCGCTTTCTGTGTGTGCGGAAGCAAAAAACGGAATGGAGGCGCTGAAAAAGGCAAAAGAGCAGCAGCCGGACATTCTGTTGGTGGATATCTGTATGCCGAGGCTCAGCGGGATTCAGTTTCTGGAAGAACTGAAAGGGCTTTCCCTGGAATGCAGGGTGATCATTATTTCGGGATTTCATGAATTTGCTTACGCGAAGCAGGCGATCACGTTGGGTGTTTCTCATTATCTTCTGAAACCCATTGCAGAGGAAGAACTGAAAAGTGCGCTGAGCAGTGTGGTGAAAGAGCTGGAAGAAAGAGAAAAGTCCAGAAGGTTTATGGATCTGATGCGCCAGCAGCTTTTTCAGAATGAAAATTATCTCAGGGATGTGTTTTTCAATGATTGGATCGACGGTAAGCTGACCGGGACAGAACGAGAGGAACAGCAGCGTTTTCTGAAAGTGGAAATACCGGAAACCGTACTGCTGGTGGTTGTTTCCGTACAGTTTGGATATGCGGAGACTCTGCCGGGCGGCTCAGTGCCGGAGGAACTGTACAAGATAACCCTGGAAGAGATCGTGCGCGACGTCATTGGGGAATACAAGCCGGTCTATGTATTTATGAACCGCTATCAGGATGTGGTAGGAATGATCGGCGGATATAAAGGCGGAATGGAAAAACTTCATCAGAGCATAACCGAAAAAATGGAGAAGCTGGTGGACGGAAAATGCTGTGTCCAGCTTCGCAGCTGCAGCCGGGAAAAAATTCCGGAGATGCATGAAGAGCTGCGAAAATATGCCTGTAAGGTGCTGGAATGCCGTCCCATTGTTCTCGAGGCGCGGAAATACATACATGCAAATTACCAAAGACGGGAGCTTGATCTGACGCAGGTGGCAGATGCGACTGGATGTAATGCTTCTTATCTGAGCCGGATGATGAAACAGGAACTGGGAATATCCTTTAAAGATTTTCTCACCACACTTCGGATCAATCAGGCGATCTTTCTTATGAGAGACCATCGCCTGTCGATCAACCAGATTGCGGAGCAGGTGGGCTACAGCAATCAGCATTATTTTTCAGCGGCATTCAAAAACTGCCAGGGCGTTTCCCCGTCGGAGTTCCGGAGGACAATGGCGCAGGAGGAAAAATTATGAAGAGATGGATAGTTGGAGCTGTTGTCTTGTGCTGTTTATTGGCATCCGGGTGTAACTCCAAAAGCGATGTCAGGACGGATGGATATGAAAATCTCATCGGCGTCAGCCTCACCAATGTGATGGAGCCCTGGCTGAATAATCTTGCGCAGGTGCTTGAAGAAAAAGCAGGGCAGCAGGACGCGGTGAACCTGATCTTTCGGGATGCGGCGGGAAGCACGGAAAAGCAGATTCAGGATATTGAGGCGCTTATGGAGTGCGGGATTGACCTGCTGATCCTGTCTCCGGACGGGAGCGGGGATCTGAACGAGGTCATGGAGGAGGTTTTTGAAGAAATCCCGGTTGTGGTAGTCGGTGCAAAGCCGGAGACAGAGGCGTATACAACGTTTATCCAGGCAGATGATGAAAAAATCGGAGAACTGGCAGCGGAATATATTCTGGAGCATTTATACAAAAAGAATGCCAGGATCATGGTTATCGAAGGCGTGGAGGGCTCGCCTATTTCTCAGAGACGGCTGAGCGGATTTACAGAAACCGTACAGAAGGAAATTGAGGAGAGCAGCATTGCATACGCCGTTGGGGACTGGCTGCGGGATACTGCAGAGCTGCGGATGAAGGATTATCTGGTAGTGAACGGACCTCCGGATATTGTATTTGCGTTTAATGATGAGATGGCATATGGCGCTTATATTGCCTGTCAGAAATTCCGGATGGATTCGGGCGTCCGGTTTCTCGGGGTAGACGGCTTTGAAGGAGAGAGCGCAGGATTGAACCTGGTGGAGAGAGAAATACTCACCGCAACGATCCAGAGCCCGGATTTTGGCGCGCTGGCATATGATACGGCGCTGGATATTCTGAAAGGGGAAAGCGTGGAAAGAAATATTACGGTGGAACCCTGTCTGATCACGGGAAATTAAAAGAAAAATGCAGAAATCGTAAAAAGGGCGCCGTGAGACACAGCGCCCTTTTGTGATTTCGAAGTCTGTCCGATTCAGTCCAGATATCGAAGTCCTTCGATCCCTTTGATACCAAGTCCGGGCTCATCGGAAACGGTGATTTCCTGCTCGTTAAATACAGCGCCGCCAAGAATGGGGTCTTCGCTGCACAGGACCGGCCCGTCCAGATCGATTTTTGTGATGATGTTTTTTGCGCATGCAAGATGGACCGCGGCATTGACGCTTATCTTGGCTTCCAGCATGCAGCCGATCATGCATTCCACTCCGTAAACCTCTGCGGCGGAAGCAATCTGCAGCGCATTGTAAAGACCGCCGCATTTCATCAGCTTGATATTGACAAGGTCAGCAGCGCCCATCTGCATGATCTTCATGGCATCAGCGGGAGAAAACACGCTCTCGTCTGCCAGAACAGGTACGTAGGAGCGCTGGGTGACATAGCGGAGCCCTTCAAAATCATGGGCGGCTACAGGCTGCTCTACAAACTCGATATCCAGACCTTTTTCCTGCATTTGATTGAGGATGCGGACTGCCTGCTTGGGTGACCATGCCTGGTTGGCGTCAATACGCAGTCTGCGCTCGGGGCCTGCGGCCTGTCTCACCGCGGTGAGGCGCGCAACGTCCAGCTCCGGATTTGCGCCCACCTTTACCTTCAGGGTATCGTAGCCCCGGGAGACGGCGTTTAGGGTGTCGGCGGCCATTTCTTCCGGAGAGTTGACGCTGATGGTAATATCCGTGATGATTTTTTTGCGGCTTCCGCCGAGCATCTTGTAGACGGGAACCTTGTAGAGCTGTCCGTACAAGTCATAGAGAGCCATGTCCACAGCGGCCTTTGCACTGGTGTTTTTTACAATGCACTTGTTCATTGCCTGCAGCAGATTTTCGAATTCATCCACATCGCGGCCGACGATGGTTTTGATGATGTGGTCTTTCAAAGCGCCGATAATGGCGCCGGTGGTATCGCCGGTGATGGCGCCGGTGGGGGGCGCCTCTCCGTAGCCTAAATGTCCGGTGTCGGTGTGGATCTCCACAATGATATCCTCCACGCTGGAAACCGAACGGAGCGCGGTTTTAAAAGGTACTCTCAAGGGAACGGAAATGGTTCCCAGTCTCACTTCTGTTATTTTCATGATCGTATTCTACCTCCATTTTATATTGTGCGGCTGCCTGGGAAAGAGTTCAGTCTGCGGCCAGAGCATACATGGCCTCTGCAATGATTTCGGCATTGTCAATGAGGCGGCTGATCTCCATGAATTCATCGGCCTTGTGTTCCCGCACCTCGTCGCCGGGGAAAATAGGGCCAAAGGCAAGGACATTGGGGAGCATTTTGGCGTAGGTTCCGCCGCCGATGCATTTGGGCTTTCCGGGGAGACCGGTGCAGCGGGTGTAAACCTCAAGAAGTTTCTGTACCAGAGTGCTGTCGGCAGGCATGTACAGGCTCTCCTTGTGGGCAAGCGCCGCCTGGGCAAAGCCGGCGTCCTCAAACTGTTTTCGCACGGCAGGACCGCAGTCCTCGAAATTTTTGGTGACAGGGTAACGGTAGTTGAGCAGCACCTCCAGAGAAGCTTCATTTCCGCGGATGACGCCCAGGTTCATGGTAAGCGGGCCGGAAACCGCATCGGAGATGGCGATTCCGAGAGAGGCGCCGTCATATTCCATGCCGATTTTTTCAGCGAGGAAATGAACGGCAGATGCCAGCTGGCCAGTGAGCGGAAGGCGCGTCAGAAACTGCATGAGCCGTCCGATGGCGTTTTTGCCCTCACCGGGACTGCCACCGTGAGCGCTGATCCCGGCGGCCTCGATTTTGATGCCGGTATCGGTCCGCGTAAAAGAAATGTCCTTCTCCTGCATCGCCAGGATCTCTTTGGCAAGCGTTGGATCGCAGTCAAAATCTGCCCAGGCCAGATTGGGAACAATGTTGGGCGCAGTGCCGCCCCACAGCTCCTTGAGTGTGAGCGGGCCCTCCTGCTTGAAAGCACAGGTGAAGCGTTCGCCCACAAGGCCCTTTTCGCCGTTGATGACAGGGTATTCTCCGTCCGGGGTAAAGCCCATGACCGGAATTTCTCCGTTGTGGCTTGTGTAGTATATCATGTCAGACGCACCGGTTTCTTCGTCCTGGCCAAAGAGGATGCGGATTCTGCGTTTCAGTGAAACGCCGGATTCTTTTAATGCCAGCAGGGCATAGAGGGCTGCCACAGTAGGTCCTTTGTCGTCCATGGAGCCGCGTCCGTAGATTTTGCCATCCATCACGCTTCCTGCAAAGGGAGGAACCGTCCAGCCGTCGCCTTCGGGAACCACGTCAAGGTGCCCCAGAACAGCGATCATTTCTTCGCCGGTTCCGTACTCGCACCAGCCCACGCGGTCGTCCATATTATAGGTTTTAAAGCCCAGGGTCTCTGCCAGATGAAGCATGTAGACCAGGGAATCATGGACGTCCTTTCCGTAGGGATAGCCGCTGTCATCCTTTTTCTGAACACTGGGGATCTGAATGCAGCGGGAAAGGCTTGTCACAAGCTCGTCCTGCTTTTGTTCAATAAGCTTTCGAAAATTCATCTGTTTTCCTCCTTGTCTGTCAGTTCTTCGCACAGCAGTGTTACCTTGCTGCGCTCAAATTCTTCGTAGAGAAGCCCGCGCTGTTTTGTTTCAATTTCGCCCACCTGGTTGTCGTAGGGGTCGGCCCTCCAGAAGTCCTTGTCCACCGTAAAGGGAGCCTGAAACGTGTTGTTTGCCACCATGCGGCAGGCATCCAGACTGCCGAAATAGAATCTGCGGCGTTCCTCGTTCTGTGCCCGCACAGCGGCAATTCCGTAGGAAGGATCCGCGTACAGCCAGCCGTAGGGGGCAGCGTAGAAACGCACCCAGTCGTGCGCGCCGCAAAAATCCGGCTCCGCAGTCAGGCCGCTCTGCCAGCAGGCCGGGATGCCCGCGCAGCGGCAGAGAGTCAGGAAAAGAAGGGCAAATACACCGCAGTCACCGGTAAAGTTCCGGGCGCAGCTTTCCGCAATATTTTCCAGGCAGAAATAGTCCGGCATAAAGGTGTATTTCATGTTCAAGGTGATAAAATCGTAAATCCTGCGCGCTTTTTCCAGCGGCTCGGAAATGCCTTCTGTGAGCGAGCCGGCCAGATTTTTCAGATAAGGCGTAAACAGGATGTGAGGGGCTTCTTCTTTGGTAAATTCCATAAACGTTTCCGGAGAGGGCTCTTTTATAATAGGAAGAAGCTCCGGTTTTTCCGTGTTGTGATAGACCGCGGTGTGGATATAGGAATACTCCACATAAAATTCATGGTTTTCCATCATGGTTTCTTCCCAGCAGATGGTTCGCTGAGGGGCATGGCCGGGAGAAATTTTTCCGTTTTCCGGAAAGACCTTTTCAATCCGGATTTGGGACTGCTGTTCGCATTCTGCGGGAAGGGGGAGGTGTGCCCGCACAGACATTCCTTTGGAAAAAACAGAATCCTTCAGTTTCAGGGAGGCCCGGATCCGGATCCGCCGGCTGCTCTTGCCTTTTTCTTTCATGGTGCGCATGGACTCGTTGAGGAGCGCGGAATCAAGGGAATTTGTTCCGGCGCTCTCCGCGCCTGGTAAGACTACACCGGCCCGAAGGGCAAACGCAGGAGAGGCCTTGCACAAAGTCTGGAAAAAGCGGTCGAAGAAATGCATTTGTCCATGGATATAAATCCAGCCGATTTTTCCTGCCTCCACATATTCGTCAAATTCTGTTTCCGAAAAATCGGGAATGTGTTTTCTGAGGATTGCAAGGGCGTCCTGGCGTGTGTGGGGATAATTGCCGGGAAGCCGCAGGCAGATTTCCCGCTGAGCCGTGAGGCTGCATCTGAGGGGCAGGGGAAGATCTGGATCTGAAAGTCTGCGGTCAATGAGCCGGATGGCGCCGTCAAAATCGCCATAGAGCTTTTTTCTCAAAATGTCATCCGGAAGACCGGCAGAGAGGTAACGAAAAGTATCATTTAATGTCATAAAAACCTCCTTCGAGGGAATCTCATTCACCCGCCTCTGTGCAGGCACAGGCGGGATCGACCTTTCGACACTGTAATTTAAAACAGGCTCCCCGCACCGCAGGGCGGAGCAGAGAGCCTGCCTTGTTGCATGAATCATTGGAAGAAGTATTTTCTGGTATCTTCAGAAAAATGACTGTCAATTCAGAGGAAACGTCAGATCAGCATCTGCATCAGGTATCCGGCGGCAAGTCCGAAGAAGTTGCCGAGTGCCGCTCCCAGTACTCCCATGAGAACACCGATACCGGCATAGGAGGGATTGTATGCGGAAGCAACGATCGGAGCAGAAGCGCTGCCTCCGATATTTGCCAGGGATGCGGTGGAAACCATACAGCAGTCCCAGTGGAAGGCTTTGGAGAGCAGGAACATGATCGCGATGTGGAAGATCATGATCACGAGGCCTGCTACGATCCACAGCGGTGCGCTGATCAGGTCTGTCAGGGATGCGGTGGAAGCCAGAAGGGATACGATCGCGTACAGGTAAACGTTGGAGAGTTCCTCCACGGCCGGAAGCTTACCCAGCGGGCTCAACGCGCAGACAAGACCAAGGAGTGTTACAAATACAGTGGTCATTGTTCCGGTATCAAACATGCTCAGTCCAATGGAGGAAAGTCCTGCATTCAGGGCGGAACCAACCTGCTGCGAGAGCGCGGATACAATGAGGGACAGACCGATGAGGAAGATCCAGTCGCTGGCGGTCGCGTGTTTTTTCTCCTTTGCGACCTCGGCATTGGCAGCGTCTGCAACTGCCTGAAGTTTGGAAGTATCGGCCTTGACAGCTTTGTCCCATTTGCCTGCGTAGCGCACCATGATGAGAAGCAGCGCGATCCAGACAGAGTAGTAAACGGTGTCTACCGCAAGCGCGCAGCCGTAGGCGCCGGAGTCAACGGGGAAAGCTGCCTGCATCGCTGCCATGTTGGCAGAGCCGCCGATCCAGGAAGCACAAAGAGCGGCCATTGCGCCCCAGATGGTCTCGCCGCCGCCAAGGGGGCCCTTGAAGATGACGAACGCGATGATAAAGCCCACAAAGATGGAAACTGCGCCGCCAAGGAAAATGGCAACCATACGTCCGCCGAGCTTGGCAAGCTTGCGGATATCACAGCGAAGCAGCATGACGAAGATCATGGCATAAAGAATGTTGTTCTTCAATGCGGAGTACGCTGCGGAACAGCCTTCCGAGTCAAAAAGACCTGCCGTACAGAAGATCATGTTCAGTACATAAATCCATACAAGCGGCGGGATTACGTTGAAGACTTTCCATTTGGTGTATTTTTCTGCAGCCAGCAAAAGGCCTGCCAGAAACATCAGAAACGCTATGTAGGTAAAACCGTTTGTTATAACCATAGTTCACTCTCCTTATAATATGAAATAAAAAATCCGGTTTCTTCTCTGAAAAACAATGACAGTTGTGCTCCCCTTCCTCAAGATTTGATATAATGCACAAAGAAAAGTGCAATTAGATGTGAATAATTATACAATTTTATCATAGCGTTGTCAACAAAATAAACGGATCAGAGCGAAATGCCGAAAACACGCCAAAAACATGGAAATATCCGAAAAAAATGCTTGCATTTGGAATATGGTAATGATAGAATAGTATGTGGACGCGCATGTACACCTTGTATAGGTGCGCCCGGAAACTGCAGATTAATGTTATATTTACGGAAGGAGGATTTCCAGTGAAAGTAAGATCATCTGTAAAACCGATCTGCGAGAAATGTAAGATCATCAAAAGAAAAGGTTCTATCAGAGTTATCTGCGAGAATCCAAAACACAAACAGAGACAGGGCTAAAACACTTGGGAAAGGCAAGCGGATAAGCGCGGCCTGAACTTGGTGGATTGAGCTTCCTTGCGAAGATCTGTTGTGAATCATGCGGCTGCAGTTTGAAACACCCGGGAGGGTTGTTGATAACTGATTTGTTGAAAAAATTTCAAAGCATGTATTGCCTAATACCGAGAGGCAATGGCAGTCACAAGCAGGACTGCATCATTTCGGAAAGGCTGTGACGCGCCAGTCATGGCTGGGTGTTTTACCGAGGCACCCCAATTAGGAACGAAACAAAAGGAAAGCGGCGGGCAGACGCACCCCATTTCACCTTGTACATATGTGCAAGTGGTGCGCGGGAACCGGGCGGCTTTCAGACAAAGAAATGGAGGAAACAGTACATGGCTCGTATAGCTGGTGTAGACTTACCAAGAGAAAAACGTATTGAAATCGGTCTTACCTACATTTATGGAATTGGTAGACCAAGCGCAACAAAAATTCTTGAGCAGGCAGGTGTTGACGCTGACATTCGTGTTAGAGACCTGACTGACGAAGATGTAAAGAAAATCAGCGCTGTTATTGATGAAACAATGATGGTAGAAGGTGATCTTCGTAGAGAAATCGCTCTTAACATTAAGAGACTGCAGGAAATCGGATGCTACAGAGGTATCCGTCATCGTAAAGGACTTCCGGTTCGTGGTCAGAAGACAAAGACCAATGCAAGAACACGTAAAGGTCCGAAGAGAACAGTTGCTAATAAGAAGAAATAGAGCACTTGACGAAAGCAAGCTGACAAGCGCAGCTTGAGTTTGGTGCGAACTTCGCTCGAAGGAACTGGCATGGAACACTTGGCGATGCAAAGCAGAGCCTGGTGAGAAAGCCCACCTGATCACTTGACGAACGATGAGTATAACGAATCGGCGAGTGTAGTGAACATGGTGTTTCCAGTCGAGCTTCCTTATAACTATAAATATTATCATTAAAAGGAAAGCGTAGGTTAGTTTTAAAATGGCAAAAGCGACAAGAAAAACAACGACAAAGCGTCGTGTCAAGAAAAACGTTGAACGCGGACAGGCACATATCCAGTCTTCTTTTAACAATACAATTGTTACACTGACTGACAGCGAAGGAAATGCTCTTTCCTGGGCAAGTGCCGGTGGTCTGGGATTTAAAGGTTCAAGGAAATCTACCCCTTATGCAGCACAGATGGCAGCAGAGACTGCTACAAAGGCTGCCCTGGTTCATGGTCTGAAGACTGTTGATGTTATGGTAAAAGGACCTGGTTCCGGCCGTGAGGCAGCAATCCGTGCCCTTCAGGCATGCGGCCTTGAGGTAACCAGCATCCGTGACGTAACACCCGTTCCCCATAACGGATGTCGTCCGCCAAAACGCAGAAGAGTTTAATTAGGAGGTAGAGCAAGATGGCAGTAGATAGAGTACCGGTCCTGAAAAGATGCCGTTCCCTTGGCCTGGACCCCATTTATTTAGGAATTGATAAGAAATCCACAAGACAGCTGAAACGTGCAAACCGCAAGGTATCTGAATATGGTCTTCAGCTTCGTGAAAAACAGAAAGCAAAATTTATTTACGGTGTTCTTGAGAAACCGTTCCGCAACTACTACAAAAAAGCGGACAGAATGCAGGGTCAGTCCGGTGAAAACCTGATGATCATGCTGGAAAGCCGTCTGGACAACGTGATCTTCCGTATGGGCTTCGCAAGAACAAGACGTGAGGCACGTCAGATCGTTGACCACAAGCATGTACTGGTAAACGGCAAATGTGTAAACATTCCGTCCTACCTTGTAAAAGCTGGCGACGCAATTGAGATCAAAGAAAAATGCAAATCCTCTGAAAGATACAAAGCTATCCTTGAGGTTACCGGTGGAAGACTTGTTCCGGAGTGGCTGGATGTAAACCAGGAAGCACTCAGCGGAGTTGTAAAAGAGCTTCCGACCAGAGAAGCGATCGACGTTCCCGTAAACGAGATGCTTATCGTCGAGTTGTACTCCAAGTAATCCGTAAAATACCCTCAGACGTCAACTAACCCAGTAAGGAGGGAATCTTATAGTGTTTGATTTTAACAAACCCAAAATCGAAATTACCGAAATATCGGAAGATAAAAAATTTGGAAGATTCGTAGTGGAGCCTCTGGAAAGAGGATACGGTACAACTCTTGGCAATTCTCTCAGAAGAATTATGCTGTCCTCCCTGCCGGGAGCGGCAGTAAGCCAGGTGAAAATTGACGGTGTTCTTCATGAGTTCAGCTCCATCCCCGGCGTGAAAGAGGATGTGAGCGAGATCATTATGAATCTTAAGAGCCTTGCGATCAAAAATACCAGCAGCGACAACGAGCCCAAAACCGCTTACATCGAGTGCGAGGGCAAGGGCGTTGTGACTGCAGCGGATATCCAGGCAGACCAGGACATCGAGATCATGAATCCCGACCAGGTCATCGCAACCCTCAATGGCGGCAAAGACTGCAGACTTGCAATGGAGCTGACCATTACAAAGGGACGTGGATATATCAGCGCAGACAAAGGCAAATCCGAGAATATGCCCATTGGTGTGATCGCAGTGGATGCGATTTATACTCCGGTAGACAGAGTCAACATGATTGTGGAAAACACTCGTGTAGGCCAGGTGACGGATTATGACAAACTGACATTGGACGTATATACGAACGGTACCCTGGATCCGGACGAGGCAGTAAGCCTTGCGGCAAAGGTGTTGAGTGAGCACCTGAGCCTCTTCATTGATCTGTCTGAAAACGCAAAGACCGCTGAGGTCATGATCGAGAAAGAGGACAATGAAAAAGAAAAGGTTCTGGAGATGAGCATTGACGAGCTTGAGCTCTCTGTTCGTTCCTATAACTGTCTGAAGAGAGCAGGTATCAATACAGTGGAAGAGCTGTGCAACAAGACCTCTGACGATATGATGAAGGTTCGTAATCTGGGCCGTAAGTCACTGGAAGAGGTGCTTGCAAAACTCAAGGAGCTGGGCCTTCAGCTTCAGCCCTCCGAGGAGTAGAGCACTTAGCGAAAACCAGGCGCAGCCTGAGGTTCGTGGGAACTCCGCTCGAAGGAAGGAATCATTATAATTACAGTGGGGATTGCCAAAGCATCTGTGCAGTAAGACCGAACAAGCATGTACAGATGTCCCACAGATGGAGGAAAATAAAATGGCAGGATATAGAAAATTAAGCAGAACATCTGCACAGAGAAAAGCACTTCTGAGAAATCAGGTTACCAATCTTCTGTACCACGGAAAAATCCGTACTACAGAAGCAAAGGCAAAAGAAATCCGCAAGATTGCTGAGAGCATGATTGCTATGGCTGTTCGCGAGAAAGACAACTTTGAAAAGGTTACCGTAACTGCAAAGGTTGCAAGAAAAGACGCTGACGGCAAGAGAGTAAAAGAAGTTGTAGACGGCAAGAAGAAAACCGTATACGATGAAGTTCAGAAAGAGATCACCAAAGATGCTCCGTCCAGACTGCATGCACGCCGTCAGATGATGAAGGTATTTTATCCGGTGAAAGAAGTACCTGCTAAGGGTGCTGGAAGAAAGAAAAACACAAAGAGTGTTGACATGGTTGACAAAATGTTCAACGAAATCGCTCCCAAGTATGTAAACCGCAACGGTGGTTACACCAGAATCGTAAAGATCGGACCGCGTAAGGGCGATGCTGCAATGGAAGTTCTGATCGAGCTGGTATAAGCTTTGAACAACTGCAAATAATAATAAAAAATACAGCCGTATGCTTCGGCTGTATTTTTTGTTATTGATTCCTGACGTTTTTTGGCGTAAAATCGTATTGTATTAGGACAAAGGAGGGAAACTTGGATGGTAAGCAAAGAATTTCATGCCTCCAGGCGCGCACGTTACCGTATGCTCCTGAAAGAGAATTCCATGGGGTTTGTGTTTGCGGGAGAAGAGAAAGAGGACAGAGGAGACCAGATGTTTCCTTTTACGCCCTATGCCAATTTTTATTATCTCACAGGCTTTGACCAGCCGAAGGCAGTTTTTATGGCAGTCAAAATCGGCGGGGTTTACAGGGAGACCCTGTTTATCGACCATCCGGATGAGATGAAGGCACGCTGGCAGGGGATTTCCTATGACAAAGAGAGTGTAAAAGCCGAAACGGGAATCGAGAATGTGGAATATCTGGAACGCTTTAAGGAAAAGCTTCCCCTTTTTGGGAGAAGGAACCATATCCAGAATTTCTATATTGATATTGCAAGCTGGGAGAACGGTTTTACCATGAACCCGGCGCAGCGTTTTGCAAAAAAGGTGAGGGATTCTTATCCGTGGCTGACGGTATATAATACATTTGAAGACATGGCTCTGATGCGGCAGGTGAAAGAAGCAGACGAGATCGCGCTTCACCGCAGAGCCTGCGATATCACGGTGGAGGGCGTCAAAAATATTTTGGCGCACCTAAGGCCGGAGATGCTGGAATGTGAGGCTGAGGCGTACTTTGATTTTGTGGTGAAGTCCAGCCATGCCCGGTTTGCTTTCAACACTATTGCGGCTTCGGGCAAAAATGCCTGCGTGATGCACTATGTGGCAAACGACAGAAAAATGCAGGACAAAGATATGATACTCTTTGATCTGGGAGCAGAGTGGGGCGGGTATGCTTCAGATGTAAGCAGGACTTTTCCGGTAAACGGACAGTTTACGAAACAGCAGAAAGACCTTTACAACGTGGTTCTCAAAGGCCTGGAAGCGGCCATCGCCCGCACAAAGCCAGGACAGCCCAAGAATGAGCTGCAGGAGATCAGCAAGGCGGTTATGGCGCAGGAGCTGATACGGCTTGGCATGATCGGGAAGCCGGAAGAGATCATGAAGTATTATTTCCACAGCTCAGGCCATTACATTGGGCTTTATACCCATGACGTGGGCGATGACAATGCGCCTCTTCAGGAGAATATGATGTTTACGCTGGAGCCCGGGCTGTATTTTGAGGAGCTGGGGATCGGGATCCGTATTGAGGACACCATTCTGGTGACGAAGGACGGGTGTGAGGTGCTGACAGAAGCCATTCCCAGAACTGTGGAAGAAATTGAGGCATTTATGAAAAAGACAAAGGAAGTACAGGAATGAAGATAAGAAGAATGCTGGCCGTGTGGGCGGCAAAGACAGCAGGGTTTGTGTGCCGGAAAATGGGGCGCCAGGGTGTGACCTGGGCGGGAAAGATAGCCCTCAAAATCTGCCCGGCCATACTGGAAGAGCTTTCTGCGCAGGTGCGGGAAAAAATCTTTGTGGTATGCGGAACCAACGGAAAAACGACCACCAACAATATGCTCTGCGCGGCTCTGGAGGCAGAGGGCAAAAAGGTGATCTGCAATCACACAGGCTCCAATATGCTGAACGGCGTGGTGGCTGCGTTTGTGCTGGGCGCGAAGCTGAACGGAAATCTGGATGCGGATTATGCCTGCATCGAGGCGGACGAGGCTTCGACACGCTATATTTTCCCGGCAGTGAAGCCGGACTACATGGTGCTGACCAACCTTTTCCGCGACCAGCTGGATCGCTATGGAGAAATTGACATTACGATGAAGATCCTGGAGGAAATGATACAGAAGGTTCCGGGACTTACCGTGATCGTCAACGGAGACGATGCTCTTTCTGCATATTTGGCCTTAAACAGCGGGCACCCGCTGATCACTTACGGGATCAGCCGTCCCGTGATAAAATCAGCGGCAAGCGAAATCCGGGAGGGACGTTTCTGCAAATGCTGCGGGGAACGTCTCCAGTACAGCTTTTATCATTACAGCCAGCTGGGGGATTACAGGTGCCCCAAATGTGGATTCGCAAGGCCGGCGTTGACCTATGACGCACAGGAGGTGAGCGTTGGAGAGCAGCTTTCGTTTTGCGTGGAAGGAAGACGTCTGGTTGCCAACTACAAAGGATTTTACAATGTGTACAATATTCTGGCAGCCTATGCGGGCATCCGCACTGCCGGATTTTCCGGGGAGCATTTTCAGGAGATGCTCACGCGCTTTAATCCGGAAAACGGACGTATGGAGCAGTTCCGCATCAAGGGATGCGGCATTGTGCTGAACCTTGCAAAGAATCCGGCAGGCTTTAACCAGAATATTTCCGCAGTCATGCAGGACAGCTCCCCGAAGGATATCATTATTGCCATTAACGATAATGCCCAGGACGGGATCGATATTTCCTGGCTGTGGGATGTGGATTTTGATCTGTTTCGGGATGAGAGCATTCACTCCATCACCGTCAGCGGAATCCGTTGTCAGGATATGCGTCTGCGCCTGAAGTATGTGGATATTTCGTCCATGCTGGAAGAAGATGTGGAAAAAGCGATCCAGAGCCGCATAGAAGACGGCGTCGGGAACCTCTATGTGCTGGTGAATTATACGGCACTGTTTTCCACGCGCAACATTCTGAAGAAACTGGAGGGAGAGAAGGCATGAAGCTTACCATCGGACATCTGTACCCGGATTTGCTGAATCTTTACGGGGACCGCGGGAACATCCAATGTCTCAGAAAACGCTGTGAGTGGCGGGGAATCGAGGCAGAAGTCGTAAGCTTTGAGCTTGACGACGCCATTGACTTTTCCGGACTGGACATCGTGCTTCTGGGAGGGGGCTCTGACAGAGAACAGAGACTTGTATGTGAAAAGCTGCGCAAAATCCGCGGGGATTTTCAGGAATATGTGGAAAACAACGGCGTAGTGATCGCAATCTGCGGCGGCTATCAGCTGCTTGGAAAATACTATAAGACAGAGCAGGACACCATAGAGGGGCTTTCCCTTGTGGATATGTATACAGAACAGGGAGAAAGGCGTCTTATCAGCAATATTGTGCTCGAAAGCGACATGTTTGACATGCCGGTGGTCGGATTTGAAAATCACGGAGGAAGAACCTTTATCGGAGAAAATAAGCCCCTGGGCAACGTTCTGTGCGGATTTGGCAATGACGGAAAATCCGGCTGCGAGGGCGTGGTTTACAAAAACGTGATAGGAACCTATCTTCATGGCCCGCTGCTTCCCAAAAATCCACAGCTTGCGGACTGGCTTATCCAAAAAGCGCTGGAGCGCAAATACAGTCAGCCGGTGACGCTGGCGCCTCTGGACGATGCGCAGGAAAAGGAAGCCAACACCTATGTATATCAGCGTTTTGCGGGGAATGAGCACTGAAAACAAGTTTCTGTGAAGAAGCCCTTGCATTCAGGAAAACAGGAAGGTATAATGAGCTTGACCGGCCGATATTTATAACGGCAGATCCATAAGTGACAGAGAAGTACAGAAAGGAGCAGCTATTATGGTATATGTTTGTGACGTATGCGGATGGGAATATGACGAAGAGGCAGGATATCCGGAAGGCGGGATCGCACCGGGAACCAAATTCGAAGATATTCCGGAAGACTTTCTTTGCCCGCTGTGCGGCGTAGGGAAGGACGAATTTTCCGAACAGTAAATGACAGTCAGCAAGGTGCCGAAAGCTTTGGGCTTTTGACACCTTGCTTTTTAAAAAGAATGGGAATTTCGGAACATATCGGGGTGTGAAATTATGGCAAAGTCCATGAAGCAGAAAGCAAAGATTTTGTATCTGCAGAGGATGCTGGAACATACAGGAGCGTCGGAGTGTCTCACGATGCAGCAGATCCTTGACAACCTTCTGGAGCAGGGAATCCAGGCGGAACGGAAAAGCATTTATGATGATATGGAGACGCTTCGCTCCTTTGGCGTGGATGTGAGATATCGCCGGGGAAAAGAAGGCGGGTACTATATCGCTGACAGAAATGCCTGGAAAGAGCAGGACAAGGCTCTGCAGAACAAGGAGAAGCAGATGAAGCTTCGATGCAGCGACAGTATTCGGAGCCAAGTGGAGCGGTATCTGGGAAAAGATGCGGCATATGTGCAGAAGGATGACGGGGTGTTCCTGGCGACCGCCCCGCTGATGGAGGGGGCAGATTTTTACGGATGGCTCTGTTCTCTTGGCAGAGAGATACATATTGTGAAGCCAAAAAAGGCGGCCAGGAATTACCGGGAGTATCTCAAAATGATTGCCAGGGAATATAAAGAAAGCTGAATCTGAGATTTGTCGAAGAAAGGAAACCGATTATGAAAAAAAGAACAGCAGGAATTCTTTTGGGAAGTCTGCTTTTGACGGCAGCATTTTCAGGCTGCGGCACGAATAAAGCCACGGAAGCGGCCAAGACGAGTGCGGATATTGAAAGCGGGAAAGATGACGAGGTTGAAAACGCAGAGGAGCCGGAGGAGGAAGAAGAGAAACCGCACGGCACGGTAGGCGTATGTCTTCCCTCGGAAGAGACAGACGAGCGCTGGGCCGCAGATGCCCAGAAGCTTCAGGAAAGCTTTGCGGAGGCTGGGTATGAGACTTCTGTTTTGTGGGCAGACAATGACGCTGCTTCCCAGGAAGCGCAGATCAGAGAACTGCTGGCGGCAGAGGTGGATGCCCTTGTGGTCGCGCCTGTGGATGTATACAGTCTGGAGGAAAGTCTTGCGCAGGCAAAAGAACAGTCTGTATCGGTATTTTCCTATGATGATCTGATCATGAATTCAGATGCAGTGTCATATTTTGTGACCTTTAATACAAGGACCATGGGACAGACGGTAGGAAACGCGATCGTGGAACAGGCGCAGCTTGAGAGTGCGCGAGAGGAAAAACAGACGCGGAGCATAGAATTCTTTATGGGAGAGCCGGACAGTACGGAGGAGCTGTTTTTTTATAATGGGGTAATGGAAGTTTTGAATCCCTATTTTGAGGATGGTACCCTTGTCTGCCCCTCCGGCCGTACCAGTTTTGACGATGCCTCTGTGATGCGGGGCAGCGAAGAAACTGTGAAGAGAGAGCTGTCTTTGATCCTTCAGGAGTTTTATGCAGACGGCAGCATGCCGGATATTATCTGTACGGCAAAGGATGCTTTTGCAGGGGCGGTATCCGGCCTTGTCAAAGAAATGGGATACGTGCCCGGGCAGGAAGGATGGCCTGTGATAACCGGTGCCGGAAGCGAAGCGGAGGCAGTGAAGCGTGTCGCGGAAGGCAGCCAGAGCTGTACGGTATTTTGCGACAATCGCACGCTTGCGCAGGAGTGTGTGGAAATGGTGACGGCAAAGCTTCAGGGAGAAGACCCGGAAGTGACAGATTACGAACAGTATGACAACGGCAGACGGATCATCCGCACAAATACCTGTGATCTGCAGCTGATTGATGCGGGGAATTACCAGCTGCTCATTGACAATGGCTACTATACGGCAGAGCAGGTGGAGCCGGAGATCACTGAAACGCCTGTACCGGAGCCGACAGTGACGCCGGAGCCAACGGTGACAGCGACGCCGGCAGTGACACAGGAACTGCGTGTGACGGAAGCGCCGACAGCGACACCAAAACCGGAACCCACCGAAGCAGCTGAGCCTGCGCCGACGGAAGAGCCGGAGCCGACACCCACCGAGGCCCCGGAAGAGACGCCGAAGCCAACGGCCGCACTTACAACGAAAGAAGCATAAAAAGGAGCTGTTGTGATAGAGTTCCGGCGGATCTGCCGGAACGCCATATTGCAACAGCTCTTCTGTGTTTTTGTTATGTAGTTTATTCCCGAAAGGTCAGACTGTCGTCGGTCATGGAATCAATAATTGCCAGAGATTCCAGATGGATCCCCATGTCGCGAATGGTCTGTCCGCCGGACTGGAAGCCTTTTTCGATGACAATACCGGCGCCTTCCAGAGTTGCGCCGGATTTTTTGACAATGTCGATCAGTCCCAGAAGCGCACATCCATTGGCGAGAAAATCATCGATCAGAAGAACATGGTCCTGGGGGCCGAGGAATTTCTTGGAGAGGATGACGTCGTATACTTTTTTGTGGGTGAAGGATTCCACCTTTGTGGTGTACATTTCACCGTCCAGGTTGATGCTCTGCGCCTTTTTGGCAAAGACCACAGGAGCGTGGAAATACTGGGCGGCAATGCAGGCGATGCCGATGCCGGAGGCTTCAATGGTGAGTACCTTATTGATCGGACAGCCGGCAAAACGGCGTTGGAACTCCTTGCCGATTTCATTGATAAGGTCAATGTCCATCTGATGATTCAGAAAACTGTCTACTTTCAAAACATTTCCGGGCTTTACAACTCCGTCTTTTAAAATACGTTCTTTTAAAAGCTGCATGTTTTTTCTCCTTTGACGAAAAATCTTGATTTTTCAGCTTAATATTTTTATGATACGCTAAAATATGACGAAGTGCAATTATTTTTGACAAAAAATCATAAAATAATTATAATGATCCGTAGGTGCCGGCCGATGCCGGACAAAAATATGGAAAGAACAAAGGAGCCTGCCATGAAAGAATACGAAGTGATATGGGAAATTTTTAATAAATGTCCCAGAAATCAGATGCGGGATGTATTTGTGGAGGAAGCAGAGATTTCGGATCTTGAGGAATATGTGAAGAAAAAATTCCAGGGCAAGGAGGTTTCCTACGAGAGAACAGACCTGCCGGACGGAACGGTTGTTTTTGATATTGTAACTTCCGGGATAAAGCAGCGCTGCTCCTTTACAGAGATTTAGGAGTTGTGCTATACTAGAGCTGCTTAAAAGGATTGTCCTGTCAGAAGTCCGGATCCGTCTGGCCTGCACAGAAGCGCAGGAACGACGTTGAGGAACGGTTTGACCTGACCGGTAATCTCAAATTTCTAAGAGGGAGAATATACCCATGAGCGATATAAAAGAGACTCACGTACACAAGTTTCCGGACGGGACGGTTGTGGAGCACACCCATGAGGACCACGGCCACAGTCATGAAAGCCACAGTCATGAAGGCCATGGGCATACCCACAGCCATGAGCACACAAAATCGGTCCTGAACCGTTTGTCCAGAGCCATTGGACATCTGGAATCGATCAAGCGCATGGTGGAGAGCGGCAGAGACTGCAGCGAGGTTCTGATACAGCTTTCGGCAGTGAAGGCAGCGATCAACAACACCGGAAAGATCATTTTGCAGGATCATATCGAGCACTGCATTGTGGACGCGGTGGAATGTGGTGACAGGGAAGCGATCAAGGAACTGGAGCGCGCCATAGACCGTTTTATGAAGTAAGCGTGCAGCGAAAGCTGTTCCATAATAATTTAATGATGAAGGAGAATCAAAATGGCAAAAGAATGTGGCAGTACAACATGTGATAAGACAAGCTGCGAAGGATGCAGCCAAAAAGACAAGCCGCAGAGCTTTCTCGCAGAGCTTAACATCTACTCTGAAGTGAAGCATGTGATCGGGGTTGTCAGCGGCAAGGGAGGCGTGGGAAAATCCTTTGTAACCGGTTCTCTTGCAAATCTGATGGCGTCAAAGGGATACCGCATAGGAATTATGGACGCGGATATCACAGGGCCGTCCATTCCCAAAATGTACGGACTCACTGGTGCAGCCCAGGCAGATGACAATGGGATTTATCCCATGGTAACGGATAACGGAATTAAGGTGATGTCCGTCAATCTTCTCCTGCCGACGGAGGATACGCCGGTTATCTGGCGGGGCCCGATTCTTGCAAACATGGTAAAACAGTTCTGGACCGATGTTATCTGGGGCGAGCTTGATTACCTTTTTGTGGACATGCCTCCGGGAACCGGAGATGTGCCGCTGACGGCATTTCAGTCCCTGCCTCTGGATGGGGTTGTGATCGTGACTTCACCGCAGGATCTGGTGCGCATGATCGTAAAGAAGGCCTACAACATGGCTGAGATGATGAAAGTGCCGGTGCTTGGCATTGTGGAGAACTACAGCTTTGTGAAATGTCCGGACTGTGGAAAAGAGATCAAGGTGTTCGGAGAGAGCCATATTGACGAGATCGCTGCAGAACTTAAAGTTGCGGTTCTGGGAAAAATGCCCATTGATGCAGAGCTGGCCAAGAAGGCAGACAGCGGAAAATTTGGCGAAATTGAAAATGAATATATCAAAGACGCACAGGCAGTTATGCCAAGATGAAAGGAGCTTCCATGAGCAACGTAAGACGCGTTTATGTAGAAAAGAAACCGAATTTTGCAGTACAGGCAAAGGAACTGAAACATGAAATCAGCAGCTACCTTGGGATTGAAAGCATCACCGCTGTACGGGTGCTGATCCGTTATGATGTGGAAAACATTTCCGATGAGGTTTTTGAGAGAGCATGCAGAACTGTATTTGCGGAGCCTCCGGTAGACGACCTCTATCTGGAAACCTTTGAGACAGCAGAAAATGCAAGAATGTTTTCTGTAGAATATCTGCCGGGCCAGTTTGACCAGAGAGCAGATTCCGCCGTACAGTGCGTACAGTTTCTGGATGAAAAGGCACAGCCGATCATCCGTTCTGCGACCACCTATGTGCTGGAAGGAAACATGACAGACGAAGAGTTTGCAGCAGTAAAGAATCATTGCATCAATCCCGTGGATTCCAGAGAGACCGGCATGGAGAAGCCGGAGACGCTGGTTGCTGTTTTTGACGAGCCTGCGGATGTTGAGATTTTTGAAGGCTTTATGGATATGGCAGAGGACAGTCTCAGAGAGCTTTACGATTCCCTAAATCTCGCCATGACCTTCCGGGATTTTCTTCATATCCAGAAGTATTTCAGGGAGGAAGAGAAGCGCGATCCGTCTGTGACGGAAATCCGTGTTCTTGACACCTACTGGTCTGACCATTGTCGTCACACCACATTTTCTACAGAGCTCACAGAAGTAAATTTTGGCGAGGGCGATTACAAAGAGCCCATTGTCAGCACCTATCATCATTATCTGGCAGACAGGGAAGTTCTTTATAAGGGCAGGGACGACAAATTTATCTGCCTCATGGACCTGGCTCTTCTTGCCATGAAAAAATTAAAATCCGAAGGAAAGCTTGCAGACCAGGAGGAATCCGACGAGATCAATGCGTGCAGCATTGTGGTTCCTGTGGATGTAAACGGCAAGGAAGAGGAGTGGCTCATCAACTTCAAAAACGAGACACACAATCATCCGACGGAAATCGAGCCGTTCGGCGGAGCAGCCACCTGTCTTGGCGGTGCGATCCGTGATCCGCTTTCCGGACGTACCTATGTGTATCAGGCAATGCGCGTTACCGGAGCGGCAGATCCAACGGTTCCGGTGGGAGATACCCTGAAGGGCAAGCTTCCGCAGAAGAAGCTGGTGCGCGGCGCGGCTCACGGCTACAGCTCTTACGGCAACCAGATCGGTCTGGCGACCGGCTATGTAAAAGAAATCTATCATCCGGATTATGTGGCAAAGCGTATGGAGATCGGCGCGGTCCTCGGCGCGGCTCCGAGACGTGCAGTTATCCGTGAAAACTCCGATCCGGGAGATATCATCATCCTTCTTGGCGGACGTACCGGACGAGATGGAATCGGCGGGGCAACCGGTTCCTCAAAGGTACATACCGAGGCTTCCATTGAGGTCTGCGGTGCAGAGGTACAGAAGGGAAATGCACCTACAGAGCGCAAGATCCAGCGTATGTTCCGAAGAGAAGAAGTGAGCAGCCTGATCAAGAAGTGCAATGACTTTGGCGCCGGCGGTGTCTCTGTTGCCATTGGAGAGCTTGCGGCAGGACTTCGCGTAGATCTGAACAAGGTTCCCAAGAAATATGCCGGTCTTGACGGAACAGAAATTGCCATTTCCGAATCTCAGGAGCGTATGGCTGTGGTTGTGGATCCCAAAGACGTGGATACCTTCCTGAAATATGCAAATGAAGAGAATCTGGAGGCGGTTCCGGTTGCGGTTGTGACAGAAGAACCCCGTCTGGTCCTTGTGTGGAGAGACAAAGAGATTGTAAATATTTCCCGTGCATTCCTTGACACGAATGGCGCGCATCAGGAAACAAAAGTATCTGTAGACATTCCCAACAAAGAGGGAAATCTGTTTGCAGAGCGCCCCGATGTGGCTGACGTTAAGGCGAAATGGCTGGAAACGCTTTCTGACTTAAATGTATGCTCGCAGAAAGGCCTGGTAGAGATGTTTGACGGCTCGATCGGGGCAGGCAGTGTGTTCATGCCTTATGGAGGCAAATATCAGCTTACAGAGACGCAGACTATGGTGGCTAAGGTGCCGGTACTGAAGGGCGAAACCAATACGGTCACCATGATGAGCTATGGCTTTGATCCGTATCTGTCCTCCTGGAGCCCGTACCACGGCGCAGCCTGGGCGGTGACAGAATCCGTTGCGAAGATCGTGGCAGCCGGCGGCGACTACAAAAAGATCCGTTTTACGTTCCAGGAATATTTCCGCCGTATGACGGAAGATCCCGCGCGCTGGAGTCAGCCGTTCTGTGCCCTTCTCGGCGCTTATGCGGCACAGCTGGGCTTTGGACTGCCTTCTATTGGCGGCAAAGACAGTATGTCCGGAAGCTTTAATGACATTGATGTTCCGCCTACACTGGTATCTTTTGCAGTGGATGTGGCAAAACTTTCCGATGTCATCACACCGGAGCTGAAAAAAGCGGGCAGCAAGCTGGTATGGCTTCGTGCGCCCAAAGATGCTTATGACCTTCCGGATTATCCGGCTCTTATGGAGCAGTATGAGAAGCTTCACCAGGACATTCAGGCGGGCAGGGTGATTTCTGCCTATGCGCTTGACCGCCACGGCATTGCGGCAGCAGTGAGCAAAATGGCGCTTGGAAACGGCTTGGGAGTGAAGATGGAACATAATCTGGATGCCAGAGATTTCTTTGGCGCAGGTTTTGGCGATATTCTGATGGAAGTTCCCGACGGAAAAGTGGGCGAGCTTTCGATTACCTATACGCTTGTAGGTGAAGTGACCGCAGACGGACGGCTTTCCTATGGAAATGCAGAGCTTACGCTTGACGAAGCGCTGAAGAGCTGGGCAGGTACGCTGGAGAATGTCTTTAAGACAGATTCCGGTATTCCTACCATTGGAGGAGCACTTGATCTGGACGGCAAGCCGGTGGACGGGCCGACTTCCTATATCTTTGCCGGCGAGGAAAAAAATACGTATGAGAATGGCTGCTATATTCCGGAGCAGGTATATGTGTGCAGGAATAAGGTGGCAAAACCCAGAGTCTTTATCCCTGTATTCCCGGGCACCAACTGCGAGTATGACAGTACCCGCGCTTTTGAGCGTGCCGGAGCAGAGGTGGACGTCAAGGTATTTAAGAACCTGACGGCTGAGGATATCCATGATTCGGTTGAAATTTTTGAAAAAGCGATTTCCCAGGCGCAGATGATCATGTTCCCGGGCGGTTTTTCCGCAGGTGATGAACCGGATGGCTCCGCAAAATTCTTTGCAACTGCTTTCCAGAATGCAAAGATAAAAGAAGCTGTAATGAAGCTTCTCAATGAGAGGGATGGTCTGGCTCTTGGTATCTGCAATGGTTTCCAGGCGCTTATTAAGCTTGGTCTGGTTCCCTATGGAGAAATCTGCGGACAGAAGGAGGATTCTCCTACTTTGACGTACAATACCATTGGACGTCATATCTCAAAAATGGTTTATACCAAAGTAGTGAGCACCAAATCTCCGTGGCTCATGAATGCGAAGCCGGGCGCAGTGTACTGTAATCCTGCATCCCACGGGGAAGGACGCTTTGTTGCCAACAAAGAGTGGATCGGGAAGCTTTTTGCAAACGGACAGGTTGCGACCCAGTATTGTGATGTGGACGGAAATGTCTGCGTAAGCGATGAGATGTGGAATGTCAATGGCTCCTACTTTGCCATTGAGGGAATCACCAGTCCGGATGGCCGTGTCTTTGGAAAGATGGCGCACAGCGAACGGCGTGACAATGGCGTTGCGATCAACATTTATGGAGAGCAGGATTTGAAGATTTTTGAATCCGGTGTGGCATATTTCAAATAAAATATAAAAAAGAAAAAATTCAGCGCTGCCTGTCATTTATAGATGGGCAGCGCTGAATTGCAAGTGGGAAAAAGCCTTGTTTTTCGGGCTTTTTTGGCTTTTGAAGAAAGATTGAAAAATTTTTGAAAAAATTTGAAAAAAGGTGTTGACAAGAGGCGATATTAATTATATAATAGCAAAGCAAGTTGAGCACGGGATGCTTAACAACGCAGGAATATGGGGTCTTAGCTCAGCTGGGAGAGCATCTGCCTTACAAGCAGAGGGTCATAGGTTCGAGCCCTATAGGCCCCATACCTTACAAAATATGGCGAGATAGCTCAGCTGGCTAGAGCATACGGTTCATACCCGTAGTGTCGAGGGTTCAAGTCCCCCTCTCGCTATTTAAAAAAGCCGAAGATAACACACCGGCTTTTTTATATGCCTTGTGAAAAACAACTTCGAAAAAAGTCAAAAAAACTTGAAAAAAGTTGTTGACAAGCCTTGAAAGATGTGGTAA
>CALBGI010000080.1 GCA_937893675.1 uncultured Blautia sp. | reverse complement strand
ATATGATAAAAGAAAAGCCCGGGCTTTTGCCTGGGACTTTGTCTACAGTCTGAAACACGCTCCGCCGATTTGGCGGAGCGTGTTTTGGTGTCTGACTAATTCTTATGTAAGTTTTTCTGAGCCGTGGACAGCATCAGCTTGATACGATTCAGCTGATTCACTTCGCTGGCGCCGGGATCATAATCAATAGCAACAATGTTCGCACCCGGATGTGTCCGGCGGATTTCTTTGATGACGCCTTTGCCCACAATATGGTTTGGCAGGCAGCCGAAGGGCTGTATACAAACGATATTGGGGACACCTCCGTGAATGAGCTCCATCATTTCTCCGGTGAGAAACCATCCTTCACCGGTCTGGTTTCCGGTAGAGACAATGGGCTCTGCCATGCGGGCCAGATCGTGAATGTCCGCAGAAGGGGTGAAATGGCGGCTTTCCGAAAGCGCTTCATTCGCGGCCTTGCGGATCCAGTCAATGCCCTTGATCCCCCAGTTGGCAATGGTGGCCTTTGACTTTTTGAAGCCCAGATTTTCCACCTTGAAATTCTGATTATAGAAGCAGTAGCTGATAAAATCAATGAGATCCGGGCACACTGCCTCAGCACCTTCTGCTTCCAGAAGCTCTGCCAGATGATTGTTGGCAGCCGGGAGGAATTTGACCAGGATCTCTCCCACAATGCCTACCTTGGGCTTCTTTTCATCGCTGATGGGAATCGTGTCAAATTCGTGCACCATTTCTTTGCAAAGCTTTTTAAACTGGCTGTGGCTGACGCTGCTTCCGGTGAGGAAGGCAATGACGCGCTGTTCCCAGATTTTGTGTTTTCGATTTACAATGCCTTTTTCCAGCTCATAAGGGCGCATACGGTACACGCATTTCATCAGAAGATCTCCGAAGACTGCGCCGTAAACAATGCGCTTTACCAGCGGAAGCGTGAGCTTGAAGCCGGGATTGCTCTCCAGGCCGCTTAAATTTATGGAGATGACCGGAACCTGCTCCATGTTGGCTTTTTTGAGCGCACGGCGGATAAAAGCAATATAGTTGGAGGCACGGCAGCCGCCGCCGGTCTGTGACATGATGACCGCAGTGCGGTTCAAATCGTATTTGCCGGAGAGGAGCGCGTCCATGATCTGTCCTACCACAATGAGGGACGGATAGCAGGCATCGTTGTTTACGTATTTCAGCCCTACATCCACAGCGTGTTTGTTGTCATTGGGCAGCACCTCCAAATGGTAGCCGCAGGTGTTGAAGGCAGCCTGGAGAATGCCGAAATGGAAGGGGGAAAGCTGAGGACACAAAATCGTGTAGTCCTTTCGCATTTCCTTGGTAAAGGTCACCTTTTCAATGGAAGAAGGCGCAATGGTGCGGGAAGCCTTTTGCGCGTCCTTGGCACGAAGCGCGGCGATCAGGGAGCGGATGCGGATTCTGGCAGCGCCCAGATTGTTGACCTCATCAATTTTGAGGCAGGTGTAAATTTTTCCGCTTCCATCGAGAATTTCGTAAACCTCATCTGTGGTTACGGCATCCAGCCCGCAGCCGAAGGAATTCAGCTGTATCAGATCCAGATCGTCCCTGGTTTTTATAAAGTTGGCTGCCGCGTAAAGACGGGAATGGTACATCCACTGGTCATTGACGCGAAGAGGCCGCTCCACAGGTGCCAGATGAGACACGGAGTCCTCCGTAAACACGGCGATGCCATAGCTGTTGATCAAATCCGGAATACCGTGGTGGATTTCCGGGTCAATGTGGTACGGACGTCCGGCAAGAACAATGCCTCTCCGCCCGGTTTCTTTGAGATAAGCCAGGGTTTCTTCGCCTTTTTTCTGTACGTCATGACGTACCGCATCCAGTTCCTCCCAGGCTTTGTGCGCCGCATTTTTTACCTCAGAAGCCGGGAGCTCTTTGAAAATCTCCACTAGCCGGGCAGTAAGAATTTCTTCGGAAGTAAAGGCCATAAAAGGATTGCGGAAATCAATGGAAGGGTCGTTCAGCTCGTCCACATTGTTTTTGATATTCTCCGCGTAGGAGGTGACAATGGGGCAGTTGTAGTGGTTGACCGCATCCGGGAATTCATTGCGCTCGTAGGGAATGCAGGGATAAAAAATAAATTTTACCCCGTTTTTCAAAAGCCAGCTCACATGTCCGTGGGCAAGCTTTGCCGGATAGCATTCCGACTCGCTGGGAATGGATTCAATGCCAAGCTCGTAAATCTTTCTGGTGGAGGTGGGGGAGAGGACAACCTCGTAGCCCAGCTCTGTGAAAAAGGTAAACCAGAACGGATAATTTTCAAACATGTTGAGAACACGGGGGATCCCCACTTTGCCCCGCGGTGCCTTGTCCGGGCTCAGGGGCTGGTAGCCGAAAATACGCTTGTATTTATATTCATACAAGTTGGGAATGTGTTCCTTGTTCTTTTCTTTTCCAATGCCGCGTTCACAGCGGTTGCCGCTGATGTACTGGCGTCCGCCGGAAAACTTGTTGATGGTAAGACGGCAGTTGTTGGTACATCCCCGGCAGTTGGCCATGGAGGTAGAGTATTCAAGCGAGTTGATCCTGTCGATGGACAGCATGGTGGTTTCCTGTCCTTCCCCAAAACGCTCTCTGGCGATGAGCGCTGCTCCGAACGCACCCATGATGCCTGCGATATCCGGACGGATCGCATGGCAGTCCGCTATTTTTTCGAAGCTTCTGAGAACCGCGTCGTTGTAGAAGGTTCCGCCCTGCACTACAATGTGGCGTCCGAGCTCCGAGGCATCCGATACCTTGATGACTTTGTAGAGGGCGTTTTTGATAACGGAGTAGGCAAGTCCGGCAGAGATGTCTGCCACAGAGGCGCCCTCTTTCTGCGCCTGTTTTACCTTGGAATTCATAAATACCGTGCAGCGGGTTCCCAGATCAATGGGGTGCTCTGCGTAGAGAGCTGCTTTTGCAAAATCCTGCACGGTGTAGTTCAGAGATTTTGCGAAGGTTTCGATAAAGGAGCCGCAGCCGGAGGAGCAGGCCTCGTTAAGCTGCACGCTGTCTACCGTCTGATTTTTGATCTTGATGCACTTCATGTCCTGGCCGCCAATGTCCAGAATACAGTCCACCTCCGGGTCAAAAAACGCTGCTGCATAATAATGGGAGACGGTTTCCACTTCGCCCTCGTCCAGAAGAAGCGCCGCTTTTATGAGCGCCTCACCGTAGCCGGTGGAGCAGGAGTAGGCAATGCGGGCATCCGCAGGAAGCTGCCGGTATATTTCCTGGATGGAGGAAATGGCTGTTTTCAGAGGATTTCCGTTGTTATTTGCGTAAAAGGAATAAAGCAGGGAACCGTCCTCGCCTACCAGAGCCGTTTTTGTGGTGGTGCTTCCGGCGTCAATGCCGAGATAGCAGTTGCCCTTGTAGGAGGAAAGGTCTGCGGAAGCTACGCGGTATTTGTTCTGTCTTGTGCAAAACTCCCGATATTCCTCCGTTGAAGAGAACAGAGGCTCCATACGTTCCACCTCAAATTCCAGAGGAATGGAGTTTTTGAGGCGTTCCTTCAAGTCAGTAAGAGAAACAGAGACGTCTTCCTTTGCGTTCAGGGCAGAGCCCATGGCTGCAAAAAGGTGAGAGTTCTCCGGTGTGATGGCATGCTCCTCGTCAAGCTTCAGTGTACGGATAAACGCCTGCTTCAGCTCAGACAAAAAGTGAAGCGGGCCGCCCAGGAAGGCCACATGGCCCCGAATGGGCTTGCCGCAGGCCAGACCGGAGATCGTCTGGTTTACAACCGCCTGGAAAATAGATGCGGATAAATCCTCTTTGGTAGCGCCGTCATTGATCAGGGGCTGAATGTCTGTCTTGGCAAACACACCGCAGCGTGCGGCAATGGGATAGAGTGCCTTGTAATTTTTTGCGTATTCGTTGAGACCGGAAGCGTCGCTCTGCAGAAGAGAGGCCATCTGGTCGATAAAAGAGCCGGTGCCGCCGGCGCAGATGCCGTTCATACGCTGCTCAATGTTGCCGCCTTCAAAGTAAATGATCTTGGCGTCCTCGCCTCCAAGCTCGATGGCAACATCCGTCTGGGGTGCGTTTTTCTGGAGCGCAGTGGACACGGCGATCACTTCCTGTACAAAAGGAATATGCAGATGGTTGGCAAGGGTAAGTCCGCCGGAACCGGTGATCACCGGGCAGAGCGTAAGCTCACCAAGCTCGTCCTGCGCCTTTTGCAGAAGGTGAGCAAGGGTTTCCTGAATATTGGCAAAATGCCGTTCGTAATCCGCGAACAGCAGATGTTCTTTATTGTCAAGAATGGCAATTTTAACAGTTGTGGAACCGATATCGATTCCGAGTGTGTAGTTTTTCATAAATCTAATGTATGCCTCCTCGTGGGTAAAGGAATCTGTATGTGAAAAAATCTCTTCTTATTTATATATAGAACATGACATAAAGATTCTGTAATATTATACAGGATTGTTTGAAAAATGACAATGTAAAAGTTTAACAAGGTTTGCCAAGGATTCTTCCGTGTACTGTTGAAATTTTGGCTAAGTCATGATACGATAAAATAAGTTTTGATCAGGAGGAACATAAATGGCAGAATATAAAATCCTCCGCACGCAGGGCAGAGCAAAGCGGGCGGAGTTTCGTACCGTACACGGCACCATACAGACGCCGGTGTTTATGAATGTAGGAACCATTGCGGCTATTAAGGGCGCGGTTTCCACGATGGATCTTCAGGAAATCGGCACACAGGTGGAGCTTTCCAACACCTATCATCTTCATGTGAGACCCGGAGATGAGATCGTAAAAAAACTGGGCGGTCTTCACAAGTTTATGGTGTGGGACAAGCCGATTCTCACAGATTCCGGCGGCTTTCAGGTATTCTCTCTGGCGGGCCTCCGCAAAATCCAGGAGGAGGGGGTTTATTTTCGTTCCCACATAGACGGCCATAAGATTTTCATGGGGCCGGAGGAGAGTATGCGGATCCAGTCTAACCTGGCGTCCACCATTGCCATGGCTTTTGACGAGTGTCCCAATGCGCTGGCAGACCGGGATTATATCTGGAATTCCGTGGAGCGCACCACACGGTGGCTTGGCCGCTGCAAGGCAGAAATGGCCAGACTTAACAGTCTTCCCGATACCATTAACCGGGAACAGCTTCTGTTCGGGATCAACCAGGGCGCGATTTATGAGGACATCCGCATTTCCCATGCACAGGCGATTTCCGAGCTGGATTTGGACGGCTATGCCGTGGGCGGACTTGCCGTGGGCGAGAGTCACGAGGAAATGTACCGGATCCTTGATGAGGTGGTTCCCCATCTTCCGCAGAATAAGCCGACTTACCTCATGGGTGTGGGAACGCCGGCCAACATTCTGGAGGGCGTGGAGCGCGGCATAGACTTTTTTGACTGCGTATATCCAAGCCGGAACGGACGCCACGGACATGTGTACACAAACCACGGCAAAATGAATCTGTTCAACGCAAAATATGAGCTGGATACCCGCCCCATTGAGGAGGGATGTCAGTGTCCGGCCTGCCGCCATTACAGCAGAGCCTACATTCGCCATCTTCTCAAGGCGAAGGAAATGCTGGGAATGCGCCTGTGCGTACTGCACAATCTCTATTTTTACAATCACATGATGGAGGAAATCAGGGACGCGCTGGATGCGGGAACCTTTGCGGAGTACAAAAAAATGCGCCTGGCAGGTTTTGAAGAGGGAAAAATTAACGGCGGCAGATAAAAATACAGGAATTTTTTGTTAAAAATTACGAAACTACTTGAAGAAAGTTTGGTTTTTGTGTATAGTACACTATAACGCCCTGACAAAGGGTCAGGGCAGGAGAATTCATTAGTATTATTATAGGAGGAATTGAAATGGAATCAGCAGGCGGAATGGGACTTGGATTTACCATCATCTGGATGGTAGTTCTTTTTGGTATTATGTATTTTCTGATGATTCGTCCCCAGAAAAAAGAGCAGAAAAGACTTCAGGCGATGTTGAGTGCAATGGAGGTAGGAGACAGCGTGGTTACCACCAGCGGCTTCTACGGTGTCGTTATCGATATGACTGAAGAGGATGTGATCGTGGAGTTCGGCAATAACAGAAACTGCCGTATTCCCATGAGAAAACAGGCAATTGCCGAGGTTGAGAAGGCAGAGCAGGAAACTGCATAAAGAATTAAAAACAGACAGGTACCGCTATACCGGGTATCTGTCTATTTTTTTTATTCTATAGGAAATTACGACCTCATGTTCCTACGATAAAAAAACGCTCTGCACGGAATCGCACTGCGGCGGAGAATCCTGCAAGCAGGATTTTTTGTTATGCTTATTTGCGGATATCATTGACGATGTTTTGGATATTGCTGATCTGTGTATCCGATAAGCCGGAGACGTCCAGATAATGTTTATCATCTCTGCCAAGAAGGTAGTCGGTTGTTACGGAAAAAATATCTGCGATTTTTACCAACATATCAACAGAAGGCTGAATGTTATTATTTTCCCAGTTTGAGACACACTGTTTTGTAACGCCCAATTTTTTTCCGAATTCTATCTGGTTCATTTTATATAATACTCTCAATTCTTTGATCCGTTCATTTAACATAAGAAACCCCTTGGAAGTATTTGAATTTAGTATTATTGTATAAGTAATCATTGACAATATATAAATACTTTAGTATATTAATATTGTACTTTTGCGTTGGAGGAGGAGAATGTGTATGGAGTACAAGAGAGAGGTTCTGGTTCCGTATTTGACGGAGCTGTATGGGATTGAAGTTACATGGCATACATTACGTGATAAATATGAGAAATATCGTATCAGGATTCAAGAAGACGAAAGGATTTTATCGAAAAAATCAGAAATTGAGGCGATACAACTAACCGCACCTGTTACGCCGGCAGCCCCGCCATTTCCCAAAAAACACTTGATGTTATTGATTTTTTCGGGAATTGCTGCATTTTCTTCTTTGCTGGTAGATGCTCCTATAAAGCTTTCTAGTTTTTTCTTAATGCTGGTTTGTTCTTATCTTTTTTATAAGAAAGGTAAGGAGGAGCAGGAAGGTGTGAGACACATATTAATGTTGGAAAATGAAAAAAAGCTTCGACAATATAAAACAGACTGTAATAATCTTGAAAAGTGGAAAACAGCAATTGCGGAAAAGGAAGAATGTTATCCTGTAGATGCAGGAAGAAAGGAAGAGCTGTTGGCGGAATTAAACAGATGTGCAGAAATAAGAGATAAGGCATATTCAATCAATATTATTCCTCAACAATATCGGAACCTTGGTGCGATTGCTTATTTATATGAATATTTTTCATCAAGCAAAGCTACAGATTTGGATAATATCATTCAGACGATGATTCTTTCTGATGTAAACAGAAAAATCAGCAACATAGAAAATCGGTTAAACCAGATTATTTCCAACCAGCATCAAATTTATCAGGAACTGTCAGCGATTCATCAGACTGCCGTTTCCATTCACCAGCAGGCGGTTCAGATTTCCGGTCAGCTGACAAGTTTGGAGCTTGCTGCAAAAGAACAGCACAAGGATATGAAAGAGCTTACCGATGAAGTAAACATGATGCGTGTGAACTCGGATATTTCTACATATCTGCAATTAGGAACATATCTGAAAATGGCACAATATTAATGTGGTGTTTTGCAAAAACCTGTTCAATTTCGGTTGGACAGGTTTTTTTTATGGTGAAACAGCGGCAGAGCGGTATCGGAGCGGAGTACGCTGACGATAGCGAGGCTTCCGTCGTGCAGCCTGCGCTAGCTTCCGCCACCGAGCGAAGTGTTTGAGCCGAAGGCGAGTTTTTCGCGAATGGCGGATTATCAGCGCGCGGGCAAACAGGAAACGCAGCGTGTCACGGAAACGCTCCGATACCGATCCGCCGCGTTCGATAACCAATAAGAGAATAATTTAAAAGAGCAGACAAATCTTTGCCGACTTTTTTGCTTTAGCAGGTTGAAATCTGAAGAAAAGTGCGTTATTATAATAACAATACGCAGCAAGAAGACGAGGAGTGATATTATGAATTACAGAATAGCCCTGATTCCCGGGGACGGAATCGGCCCGGAAATCGTGAGAGAAGCCAGGAAGGTTCTGGACAGAGTATGTGAGAAATACGGACATACCTTTACATATGAAGAGATCCTTCTGGGAGGAGCCTCCATCGATGTGCATGGAGTGCCGCTGACAGATGAGGCCATTGCACAGGCAAAAGCCTCCGATGCGGTTTTGATGGGTTCCATCGGCGGAGATGCCAAGACCTCTCCCTGGTACCGGCTGGAACCGTCAAAACGACCGGAAGCCGGTCTTCTGGGAATCCGCAAGGCCCTGGGACTGTTTGCAAACCTGCGCCCGGCTTATCTCTACCAGGAGCTAAAAAAAGCCTGCCCCTTGAGAGACGAGATCATCGGCGACGGGTTTGATATGATCATTGTCCGGGAGCTTACCGGAGGTTTATATTTTGGAGAGCGCAGAACTACAGTGGAAGACGGACTCAGGACAGCTGTAGATACGCTCGCGTACAATGAAGAAGAAATCCGCCGCATTGCGGTGAAGGCATTTGAGATTGCCGGCAAACGCCGCAAAAAAGTCACCAGCGTGGACAAGGCCAATGTGCTGGATTCTTCCCGTCTGTGGAGAAGCGTGGTGGAAGAAGTGGCGAAGGATTATCCGGAAATTACGCTGGAGCATATGCTGGTGGACAACTGTGCCATGCAGCTTGTGCGTGACCCGGCGCAGTTCGATGTAATTCTCACAGAGAATATGTTTGGCGACATTTTGTCCGATGAGGCCAGCATGGTCACCGGCTCCATCGGAATGCTTTCCTCCGCGAGCCTCAATGAGACGAAGCTTGGACTTTATGAGCCGAGCCACGGCTCTGCACCGGATATTGCAGGACAGAATAAGGCCAACCCCATTGCCACCATATTATCTGCGGCGATGATGCTCCGTTATTCCCTGGATCTGGACGAGGAAGCTGAGGCTGTGGAAGCGGCTGTACAGAAGGTTTTGACAGACGGGTATCGTACCGGCGATATCATGTCCGGGGGATGCACGCTGGTCAAAACCTCTGAAATGGGTGATCTGATCGCAGCGGCGATTTAAGCGCTGATCTGATTTTGAAAGTAAACAAAGGAGAGGAGATTATTATGAGAAGTGACGCAGTAAAGAAAGGCTCCCAGCAGGCGCCGCACCGTTCGCTTTTTAATGCCTTGGGGATGACCAAGGAGGAGATGGAGCGGCCGCTGGTTGGTATTGTAAGCTCTTATAACGAAATCGTACCTGGTCATATGAACCTGGACAAGATTGTGGCAGCCGTGAAGCAGGGCGTAGCCATGGCGGGGGGAACTCCGGTTGTGTTCCCGGCGATTGCCGTGTGCGACGGCATTGCCATGGGGCATGTGGGAATGAAATACTCCCTGGTCACCAGAGATTTGATCGCAGATTCTACGGAAGCTATGGCGCTGGCGCATCAGTTTGATGCTCTGGTCATGGTGCCGAACTGTGACAAAAATGTGCCGGGACTTTTGATGGCGGCAGCCAGGATCAATGTGCCCACCGTGTTTGTCAGCGGCGGGCCCATGATGGCAGGACACATTCACGGACATAAGACCAGCCTCTCCAGTATGTTTGAGGCGGTGGGGGCATATGCGGCAGGCAATCTTGATGAGGACGGCCTGACAGAATACGAAAACAAGGCCTGCCCCACCTGCGGTTCCTGCTCCGGCATGTATACCGCCAACAGCATGAACTGTCTGACAGAAGCTCTGGGCATGGGGCTTCAGGGCAACGGAACCATTCCGGCCGTATATTCGGAGCGCATCCGCCTTGCCAAGCATGCAGGCATGCAGGTGATGGAGATGTACCGGAGAAATATCCGTCCCAGAGACATTATGACCGAGAAAGCTGTTTTGAATGCCCTTACCGTGGATATGGCGCTTGGATGCTCCACCAACAGCATGCTGCATCTTCCGGCCATTGCCCACGAGATCGGCATGGACTTTGATATCAGTTTTGCCAATGAAATCAGTGAAAAAACGCCGAACCTCTGTCATCTGGCGCCGGCAGGCCCCACCTATATGGAAGATCTGAACGAGGCCGGCGGTGTATACGCAGTGATGCACGAGCTTGACAAGCTGGGACTTCTCTATAAAGACTGCATGACTGTCACCGGAAAGACGGTAGGAGAAAATATTGAAAACTGCGTGAATCGGAATCCTGAGGTCATCCGTCCGGTGGAAGATCCCTACAGCAAAACCGGTGGTCTGGCAGTGCTCAAGGGAAATCTGGCTCCAGACGGCGGTGTGGTAAAACGTTCTGCGGTTGTGGAAGAGATGATGGTGCACGAAGGTCCGGCCAGGGTATTTGACTGTGAGGAGGATGCGATCGCGGCCATTAAAGGCGGAAACATCGTGGCAGGAGATGTGGTTGTCATCCGCTACGAAGGCCCCAAGGGCGGACCGGGCATGAGAGAAATGCTGAATCCAACCTCAGCCATTGCGGGAATGGGTCTGGGCTCTTCGGTAGCCCTTATCACGGACGGACGGTTCAGCGGTGCTTCCAGAGGCGCTTCTATCGGCCATGTTTCCCCGGAAGCGGCGGTGGGAGGGCCCATCGCTCTCATCGAAGAGGGGGACATGATCAGCATCAACATTCCGGAGCTGAAATTGGAAGTAAAGGTTTCTGACGAAGAGCTTGCGGCCAGAAGAGAAAAATGGCAGCCCCGCGAGCCGAAGATCACCACCGGATATCTTGCCAGATATGCAGCCATGGTTACTTCAGGAAATCGAGGTGCGATTCTGGAAATACCGGGAACAAAATAAGGCGAGGAGGAAAACACATGGTTCTTACAGGTGCAGAAATTATTGTGGAATGCTTGAAGGAGCAGGGCGTGGACACGGTGTTCGGCTATCCGGGCGGCGCGATCCTAAATGTCTATGATGCTCTTTACAAATACAGGGATGAGATTACCCATGTGCTCACATCTCATGAACAGGGCGCTTCCCATGCGGCGGACGGTTATGCCAGAGCTACCGGAAAGGTGGGCGTTTGTCTGGCCACCTCCGGTCCGGGGGCTACGAACCTGGTTACGGGAATTGCCACGGCGCAGATGGATTCCGTGCCCATGGTTGCCATTACAGCCAATGTGGGCAAGCCGCTCCTTGGAAAGGATTCTTTCCAGGAAGTGGATATTGCGGGAATCGTGATGCCCATTACCAAGCACAGCTACATCGTAAAAGATATTACCAAGCTTGCGGATACGTTGCGCAAGGCGTTTTATATCGCAAAAAGCGGCCGCCCGGGCGTAGTCCTGGTGGACGTTACCAAGGATGTGACCGGCGGGACCTATGAGTATATGCCCAGCCGCCCGGCCACAGTGAACCGGGAGACCAGCGCAATCCGCAGGGAAGATCTGGAAACGGCAGTGCGCATGATCGAGGAATCCGAAAAACCGTTTATTTTCAACGGAGGCGGAGCGGTGATCTCAAACGCTTCCAGGGAGATCATGGAGCTGGCCACAAGGATTCAGGCTCCGGTCTGCGACAGTCTTATGGGAAAAGGCGCTTTTCCGGGAGATCACCCCTACTATACGGGAATGCTGGGAATGCACGGCACCAAAACTTCCAATCTGGGAGTGAGCCAGTGTGATCTTCTCATTGTTCTGGGCGCGCGCTTCAGCGACCGTGTGACAGGAAATGCCAGCACCTTTGCCAAGAATGCCAAAATTCTTCAGATCGATATTGATGCCGCGGAAATTAACAAGAATGTGTATGTTGACGCATATATTGAAGGTGACATCAAGGAGGTGCTTCGCCGGATCCTGGAAATTTTGCCGGAAAAACAGCATCCCCAGTGGATGGAACATATTGCGGAGATGAAGGAGAAATATCCTCTCCGATATGACAAGAGCCAGCTGACCGGGCCTTATATCATTGAGAAGCTTTATGAGCTGACAAAAGGCGATGCGATCATTACCACAGATGTGGGGCAGCATCAGATGTGGGCGGCACAGTATTACAAATTCAAAGAGCCGCATACGCTTCTCACCTCCGGTGGCTTGGGCACCATGGGCTATGGCCTGGGCGCGGCGATCGGAGCAAAAATGGGATGCCCGGACAAAACGGTGGTAAATATTGCGGGAGACGGCTGTTTCCGCATGAACATGAATGAGCTTGCCACAGCGGTCCGCTGCAACAGACCGCTGGTGCAGATCGTGCTGAACAATCACGTGCTGGGTATGGTGCGTCAGTGGCAGACCCTGTTCTATGATCACCGCTATTCCCATACGATTTTGAATGACAAGGTGGATTTTGTGAAGGTTGCCGAGGCAATGGGCGCGCAGGCGATCCGCGTGACAAAGATGGAAGAGGTGGAAAACGCTTTGAGAACTGCGCTTTCTGCAAAGGACCCGGTGCTTTTGGACTGCTGGATCGATCAGGATTTGAGTGTATTCCCCATGGTACCGGCAGGAGAAAGTATTGAAAATGTGTTTGACGAGGAGGACGTGAAAAAGAATGAGCAGAGTGTATAATTTTTCCGCAGGACCGGCAGTGCTTCCGGAGGAGGTGCTCCGTGAGGTTGCGGATGAGATGATGGATTACAAGGGAACCGGGATGTCTGTTATGGAGATGAGCCACAGAAGCGGCGCGTTTCAGCAGATCATCGATGAGGCGGAGAAAGACCTGCGGGAGCTTATGAACATTCCCGACAACTATAAAGTGCTGTTTCTGCAGGGCGGCGCTTCCCAGCAGTTTGCCATGATTCCCATGAATCTTATGAAAAACAAGGTGGCAGATTACATTGTCACGGGACAGTGGGCAAAAAAAGCTTACCAGGAAGCCCAGAAATACGGCAAAGCGAACAAGATCGCTTCCTCTGAGGACAAAACCTTTTCTTATATTCCGGACTGCAGCGACCTGCCCATAAGCCCGGATGCAGATTATGTATACATCTGTGAAAACAACACCATTTACGGAACAAAATTCAAGGAGCTTCCCAATACCAAGGGAAAAACACTGGTTGCGGATGTTTCCTCCTGCTTTTTGTCCGAGCCGGTGGATGTGAGCAAATACGGCATCATCTACGGCGGCGTGCAGAAAAATATCGGCCCGGCGGGCATGGTGATTGTGATCATCCGCGAGGATCTGATCACCGAGGACGTTCTGCCCGGCACACCTACCATGCTGACCTACAAGACCCATGCGGACGCAGGTTCTCTCTACAACACGCCAAACGCATACTGCATTTATGTGTGCGGCAAGGTGTTCAAATGGCTAAAATCCATGGGCGGACTTGAGGTTATGAAACAGAAAAATGAGGAGAAAGCAAAGCTTCTCTATGATTTTCTGGATGAGAGCAGGCTGTTCAAGGGAACCGTTGTGGCAAAGGACCGCTCTCTCATGAATGTTCCCTTTGTGACCGGGGACAAGGAGCTTGACGCAAAATTTGTAAAAGAGGCAGCAGAAGCAGGTCTTGTGAACCTGAAAGGGCACAGAACCGTAGGCGGTATGCGTGCGAGCATTTATAACGCCATGCCGAAGGCGGGCGTGGAGGCCCTGGTTGCCTTTATGAGAAAGTTTGAGGAGGAAAATGCGTAATGTATCAGTATCATTGTCTGAATCCCATTGCTGAAAAAGGTCTGCAGCTGTTTGATGACACTTACAAAAAATCTGAGAGCCTGGAAAACTGTGACGCGGTTCTGGTACGAAGCGCCAAAATGCATGATATGACGCTTCCCACGACCGTGTGCGCTATCGCGCGCGCAGGGGCAGGTGTGAACAATATTCCGATCCGGGACTGTGCGGAGCAGGGAATTGTGGTGTTTAACACTCCCGGCGCCAACGCAAACGGTGTAAAGGAGCTGGTTCTGGCCGGAATGCTTCTGGCCTCCAGGGATATCGTCGGCGGCATTGAGTGGGTGGCCAAGGAAAAAGACCGCGAGGACATCGACAAGCTGGCGGAAAAACAGAAGAAACAGTTTGCAGGCTGCGAGATCAGCGGCAAAAAGCTGGGGATCATCGGTCTTGGCGCGATTGGTGCCATGGTTGCCAACGCAGCTTCCAGCCTGGGCATGGAGGTGTACGGCTACGATCCTTACATTTCCATTGATGCGGCATGGAATCTTTCCAGAACCATCCGCCACAGCAAATCTCTGGACGAGATTTATACCCAGTGCGATTATATCACGATCCATGTGCCGCTGCTTGACAGCACAAAGCAGATGATCAACAAAGAGGCTTTCGACAAAATGAAGGACGGCGTGGTGCTTTTGAACTTTGCGCGGGATCTTCTTGTGGATGAGGAGGCTCTCATCGATGCGCTGGAAAGCGGAAAGATCAAAAAATATGTGACAGATTTCGCCAATCCGCTGGTGGCAGGCCGGGAAGGAATCCTGGTGACGCCGCATCTGGGCGCTTCCACAGAAGAATCCGAGGAAAACTGCGCAGTGATGGCAGTAAAAGAGCTGAGAGATTTTCTGGAAAACGGAAATATCAAGAATTCCGTAAACTTCCCCAACTGCGATATGGGAACCTGTGTGGCCGTGGGGAGAATTGCCCTGACCCACAAAAACATCCCCAACATGATCAGCCAGTTTACCAAGGTTCTTGGCGATGAGGGACTGAACATTGCGGACATGACCAACAAGAGCAAGGGCGAGTACGCATACACGATGATCGATCTGGAGAGCACTGCCTCCAAGCAGGCGCTGGAGGAACTGGCGGCAATTGAGGGTGTTTCCAGAGTGCGTGTGATCAAATAGATCACAGTGGGAGCACAAAGTGCGGAACAATCCGTGTGAACGTTTTCACAGGAAACCATACATGATATAAGGAGGAAACGCTATGCTATACAACATTCGCAATGAAGAGCTTTCCGTGGACATCAATACCGCAGGTGCAAGCCTCTGGTCCATAAAGGACAAGGACGGCACAGAATATCTGTGGCAGGGAGACAAGACATACTGGGGCGACAGAGCACCCAATCTGTTTCCCTATATCGCCCGCATGACGGACAAAACCTATACGCTTTTTGGAAAAGAATATCATATGAATATCCATGGCTTTGTGAAATATATGGAGCTTTCCCTGTGCGAGCAGGGGGGAGAATATCTTACCATGGAACTGAGGAGCAGCGAAGAGACACGGGAGCAGTATCCCTATGAGTTTCGCTATGCAGTGACCTATCACCTTAACGGAAAAACCCTGGAGATCATGTACCAGGTGACCAATGAGGATGAAAAAGATATGTATTTTGGAATCGGCGGACACCCGGGCTTCAATGTGCCGCTGGAGGAAGGGCTTGGCTTTGAGGACTATGCCATTACCTTTGCAGAGGGAAATGAGCCCAGGCGCGTGCTGTTTTCTCCGGACTGCTTTGTGGTAGGAGAGGAAAGTTATCCGCTGGAAGAGGGAAGAAGGATTCCCCTTTCCCACGGCCTTTTTGACGACGATGCCATTGTTCTTGGAGGCGGGGCAAAAGAGCTTGTGATTTCCTCAGAAAAAGGAAACAAAGGCGTGAAGGTTTCCTATCCCAAAATGGATTATGTGGGCTTCTGGCACAAGCCGCACACAGATGCGCCCTATGTGTGCGTGGAACCCTGGTCCTCCCTTCCCTCCAGAAAGGGCGTTGTGGAGGAATTATCCAAACAAAAAAATCTGATATGCCTGCCCAAGGGACAGACATACCAGAATCTGTGGAGCATTGAACTGCTGTAAAAGCATCAAAGCTCCAGCACCACAGCCTGATACTCCATGAGCGTTAAGGTGCGCTCATCAAGGAGGATCCTGTCATGATTATTCAGCAGAACGTTGCGCGGAAGCTGTTCCAGCGTGACGTTCTGTTTTTCTTTCTGGAAGTTTGCGATAACCAGGAGAGTCTGGGACTGGGTTTGGCGGTAATAGGCCATGAGGTTGTGCTGCTCTTCGTAAACCGGAATCAGCTGACCATACACAAGGGTTTCCTGGTATCGCGGATCTTTGCGGAGGGCGATCATTTTTTGATAATACCGGAACAGGGAATGGTCATCCGCAAGCTGTGCTTCTGCGTTGATGCGGGGATAGTTTGGATTTACCGCCAGCCAGGGGGTGCCTGTGGTAAAGCCGGCATTGGGGGCGTTTTTCCACTGAAACGGTGTGCGGGAATTGTCCCGGCTGTAGCGGTTTACCGCTTTTAAGGCGTCCGCAGGAGACAGACCTGCCCCAAGGGCTACCTGGTATTCATCCAGCGTGCTGATGTCATTGACCTGCCCGATGGAGGTAAAGGTCACATTTTCCATGCCAAGCTCCTGCCCCTGATAGAGGAAAGGAAGCCCTTTCAGGAAAAAGGAGACTGTGCCAAGAAGCTTTTTGCTGTACTCGTTGGCCTCTCCCTCGGGAAGATAGCGGCTGACGCCCCGGGGCTCATCGTGGTTTTCGATGATATTGGAGAGAAAGCCGATATTTCCGATGCGTTTCTGGCTCTCAAAGCAGCAGTCCCGGTAAGCATCCGGGGTGATGGGGGTATTATCATACCAGCCCTTGTCGCTTGCGCCCCAGATGGTTTCGCGAAAATCAAACATGGTGGAAAAGCAGCCGTCATCTCCGATGAAATCGGGAAGCTCGCTCTCCTTTTCGTGAAAGACCTCGCCTACGGTAAAGGCGTTATGGGGCCTGAAGGTATGGTCTGCCATTTCCTGAAGAAATATCTGCACGCCTTTGGCCCTGGAAAGCATCTGCTCCATGGAACAGAGACCGTCCTGGCGGTCTGCGGGATAATCGCAGAAGGGGAGCGCTTTTTTGATATTGATGATGGCGTCAATGCGGAAACCCGCAACGCCTTTGTCCAGCCACCAGTTGATCATTTTGTAGATTTCCCGGCGCAGTCGGGGATTTTCCCAGTTCAGATCCGGCTGCTTTTTGTGGAATACGTGGAGATAATATTTATCCTCATGTCCGGGAAGCCTGTCCCAGACCGGGCCGCCGAAATAGGAGCGCCAGTTGCAGGGGAGCTTGCCGTCCTTGCAGGTTTCGATGTAAAAGTAGCTGCCGTATGGCCCGTCTGGGTCTTCGCAGGCTTTTTGGAACCACTCGTGCTCGTCGGAGCAGTGATTCACGACCAAATCCATGACAATGTACATTTCGCGTTTTTTGGCCTCGGCCAGCAATTTGTCCATGTCCTCCATGGTGCCGAAGCGCGGGTCGATTTTGTAATAATCGGAGATGTCATAGCCCTGATCGGCAAAAGGAGAGCAGTAGCAGGGAGAGATCCAGAGGATGTCTACACCCAGCTCTTTTAAGTAGTCGAGTTTTTGGATGATGCCCGGAAGGTCTCCGATACCGTCGCCGTTGGTGTCGTAGAAGCTCTTCGGATAAATCTGATAGGCGGTCTTCGTGTGCCACCACTGTTTTTTCATAAAGGTTCCTCCCTGCTTATGTGTTGTTTGACTACAGTATAGTAGAGAAAAATGAAAAACACTACCGGGAAAATGACTAAAAACTATGTTATTTTGACTTTTTGAAGAGCGCAGGCTGTGATATAATAGGAACACCTGACAGGAAGGAGAAAACCAATGAGAACAGCAGACATGCACTGTGATACCATATCAAAATTATATGCAGAGAGACAGGAGAAGAAGGATTCCGGCAATCTGCGGAAGAACGGATTTCAGGTGGATCTGGAAAAACTGAAAAAAGGGGGCTGCCTGGTCCAGAATTTTGCCATGTATGTGGACCGGCAGGCGGTGGAAAGCCCCTACGAGACAGCCATGGAGATGATCACGCTTTTGGAGGAGGAGCTTTCCGGAAATGAGGATCTGATCCTTCCGGCGCGCTCCTATGAGGAAATCCTGGAAAATGACAGAAATGGAAAAATGAGCGCGCTTTTGACGCTGGAGGAGGGCGCTGTTTTTGAGGGAAAGCTTGAGCGGATCCGGGAATTTTATGACCGGGGTGTCCGTATGGCCGCTGTTTCCTGGAACTACGAAAACGAAATCGGTTTTCCCAATCTGGTGTGGGGAGAGGATGGCGTTCCTGCTCTCCGAAAACGCCAGGAGCGTGGGCTCACAGCCTTTGGGACAGAAGCTGTAAGGGAAATGGAGCGGCTTCATATGCTGGTGGATGTCTCTCACCTTTCAGACGGCGGCTTCTGGGATGTGTATCGTCATACCAGGGCGTCTTTTGTGGCCAGCCATTCCAACGCAGCGGCTGTAAGCGGCGTGAGCAGGAATCTCACGGACGATATGATACGGGCCCTGGGAGAAAGAGGGGGTGTGACAGGGCTGAATTTCTGTGCGGCTTTTCTATCCGAGCAATGTGCTTTTGAGGAAAACGGAATGCCAAGGAAAGATTCGTCCGTTTGTGTGGGACGGCTTTCGGACATGGTGCGCCATGTGCGGCATATCACTTCCGTGGGAGGAATAGAGGTTTGCGGCCTGGGCACAGATTTTGACGGAATCGGAAATTCGGTGGAACTTTTGGATGCCTCCGGCATGGAGCTTCTTTCGGAGGCACTTCACAGGAACGGGTTTTCCTGGGAGGAGATAGAAAAGATTTTTTATAAAAATGTGCTGCGGGTATACCGGGAGGTTTTAAAATAAGGGAATGAAGGAAAAAGCAGTGCTTGCCAGAAAAGAGGCGCGCATTCACGGCACGGCGCAGTTTCCGCTGGCATTTTACCGTGCGGACAGCCGCTGCCTTCGCGAAGGGGAGCGTTTTCTGGTGAAGCATCACTGGCATGAGGAAGCGGAAATGATGTATCTGGAACAGGGGCGGTTTCAGGTGGAAATCAATATGGAGCGACATGAGATCGTTGGTCCCTGTTTTTGTTTTTTGAATCAGGAGGAGCTTCATTATCTGGAGAGCAAAGGGGAGTTTCTGGAAAGTGCGGTGGTCTTTTCCCCCGGAATGCTTTTGTTTGCCGCGGAGGATGGAGCGCAGCGGCGGTATCTTGGCCCCTTCTGTGAGGGGGAACTGAGGCTGCCCCGGTTTTTGCAGGAGAAAGAGCCCGGCTACCGGGAAGTGCGGGAGGCGTATCTTCGCATTGCCGGCTGTCAGCAGAAGGCGGAGGTGTTTTCCCAGATGCGCATAAAAGGTGCGCTTTTGGAAATTTTGGCCGTGCTGGCAGAGCGGGGGCTTTTTCAGGATGAGCCCCGGGTGCTGGACCGCCGGGTGGAAACGATCAAGGGCGTGCTTTTTTATATGAAAGAACACTATCGGGAAAAAATCTATGTGCGGCAGCTGGCGGAACAGGCCAGTATGAATGCACAGTATTTCTGCCGCTTTTTTAAAAGTGTCACCGGAAAATCGCCCATGGCGTACTTAAATGACATCCGCATGCGGGAGGCGGCCGTTCTTTTGCAGACCAGCCGGCTTTCGGTGACAGAAATCTGTCTGGAAACGGGCTTTCATAATCTTGGAAATTTTATGAGAGCCTTTCGGGAAATGTATGGGTGCACACCCCTTGCCTATCGGAAAAAGAGTTCTGCTCAGTAGATTTGAATAAACAGTATATAACACTTGACAACAGTAATATAGTGTTATATACTGTTTATCAGTAGGAGGCCAACTATGAATATTATTATTAACCATACGTCCATGCAGCCCATTTATGAGCAGATCAACGCCCAGATAAAGGCGCTTGTCATAGCGGGCGATTTAAAAACACAGGAGATGCTCCCTTCCGTGCGCACTTTGGCGAAGGAGCTGAAAATCAGCGCTCTCACCGTAAAAAAAGCCTATGATTCCCTGGAGGAAGAGGGCTTTGTGGTGACAGTGCACGGCAAAGGCAGCTTTATTGCCGGAGCCAGTCAGGAGCTTTTGCAGGAGGAGCGCAGGAGAATTGTGGAGCAGGCTCTGGAGGAGGCTGTGGAAAAGGGCAGGGCAGGCGGTCTTTCGGACGAGGAGATCCGGGAGATTTTTGACTTGATTATGGAGGAATAGACATGATGCTGGAATTAGAAAGCGTGCAGAAGAGTTACAAAGGGTTTTCCCTGAATTGTTCCCTCGCAGTGCAGGAGGGAGGGATTACAGGACTCATCGGCGCAAACGGAGCCGGAAAAAGCACTACCTTTAAAGCGATTCTGGGACTGATACACACGGAGGGAGGAAAGATCCGCATCTTCGGCCGGGAGGTAAAAGGAAGCGACAAGGCGGTTCTGGGAGAAATCGGCGTGGTGCTGTCGGAGAGCACATTGCCCGACAGTCTTACGGTAAAACAGATGGCGGGAATTATGGCGCGGGAGTACCCGGGATTTCAAATGGAATATTTTGCGGAGCAGTGCAGCCGCTTTTCGGTTCCTCTGGACAAAAAGCTGAAGGAGTTTTCTACCGGTATGAAGGCGAAGACCAAGATCCTTTTGGCAGTCAGCCATCAGGCGCGGCTTCTCATTCTTGATGAGCCGACGGCGGGGCTCGACGTGGTGGCCAGGGATTCCATTCTGGAGATCCTTCGGGAATATATGGAAACAGAAGGGCGGGCAATCCTCATCAGCTCTCATATTTCGGCAGATCTGGAGGGCTTCTGCGATGATCTGTACATGATCGACGGGGGCCGGGTGGTGCTTCATGAGGAGACCGATAACCTTTTGGACCATTACGCCATTCTCAAAGTTGAGGAAAAAGAGTATCAGACCTTTGACCGCACCTATCTTCTCCGGAAGAAAAAGGAGCCTTTCGGTTATAGCTGTCTCACCGATCAGAAAAGCTATTATGCGGAGAATTATCCGTCTCTTGTGATAGAAAAGGGATCCATTGACGAAGTGATTTTGATGATGACAAAGGGGGAAGCGGTATGAGAGGACTGATCTATAAGGATATTCAGATTATGAAAAACAATCTGGGTGTGCTTCTGGCTGGATTTGGAATGGCGGGGCTGCTTTTGGTTCTTACGGATGCGGACGTATCCTTTATTGTCAGTTATTTTACCTTTTTTTCCATGATGATGGCGTTGAATACCCTGGGGTATGACGATATGAATCACGGGATGCAGTCGATCCTGAGTCTGCCGGTGACGAGAAGCGATTATGCGAAGGAAAAGTATGTGTTTACCATCGCTTTTGGAGGCGGCAGCTGGCTGTTGGCGGTTGCCATAGGGGCGGTCTATGAGATCGTCAGAGGAGAAGCCGTGGGGAGTTCTTATCTGTTTACCTCGGTTATGGGAGCGCTGGCCATGTGCAGTCTTGCGGTACTGATGATTCCGGTGCAGCTTTATTTTGGCGCGGAAAAAGCAAGAGTTGCCATTTTTGCTGTGGTCATGGGAATTGTGCTTGCTGGCTATGGCGCAGATTATGTGCTGAAAAGCTTTGATATCGAGGCGGTTTCGATGCTGGATCGTCTGATGGAACTGCATCCGGCGGCCGTTCTTGGGATCGGAGCTGTGGGGATGGCGGTTTTTCTGTTGATTTCCATGAGCATCAGTATTATGATTGTAAAAAAGAAAGAATATTAATATAAGGAAATGAAAACCATGAACAAAAACGAAATCTGCATCCGCTGCGGGACCGATTACAAAGAAATGACAAAAGAGCTCCTTGGGTTCTGCGATCTGAAGAGCCTGATCGGAGACAGAAAAAAGCGCATTGCAGTAAAGCCCAACCTGGTTTCTCCTACAGAGGCGTCCTTCGGAGCCACCACCCATCCGGAGGTGGTCGCCGGGATTTTGGAGTATCTGAAGGAAAATGGCTTTGAGGATATCCGCATGATGGAGGGTTCCTGGGTGGGAGACCGGACAGCAGATGCCGTTGCTGTGTGCGGATATGGGGCGTTGTCCGAGGAATACGGCGTGCCCTTTCTTGATACCCAGAAGGAAAAAAGCATTTCCAGGGACTGCGGCGGCATGGAGCTGAAGCTCTGCGCCTGTGTGCAGGATGTGGATTTCATGATCAATGTGCCGGTATTGAAGGGACATTGCCAGACCAAGATCACCTGCGCACTGAAAAATATGAAGGGGCTCATTCCCAATTCCGAGAAACGCCGGTTTCATTCCCTTGGGCTTCATAAGCCCATCGCGCATCTGGGAATGGGAATCCGTCAGGATTTTATTGTGGTGGATAACATTTGCGGGGATCTGGATTTTGAGGACGGGGGAAATCCCGTTGTGATGAACCGGATACTGGCAGGGCGGGATCCGGTGCTCATGGATGCTTATGTGTGCCGGCTCATGCACTATGAAGTGGAAGAGGTTCCCTACATCGGCATGGCGGAAGCGCTGGGTGTGGGATGTGCAGACACGCACAAAGCCGACATTCGTATCTGCGGCAGTGAATCCGGTGTGCAGATTCCAAAATCCCGCAAGGTGGTGGAGCTTACAGATGCGGTGGAGGAGGTGGAATCCTGCAGCGCCTGCTACGGGTATCTGCTTCCGGCGCTTGATATGCTGAAGCAGGAAGGACTTCTGGAGAAGCTGGGCGCCAAAATCTGTATCGGCCAGGGCTGCCGGGGCAAAACCGGGGAGCTTGGCATCGGCAGCTGCACCCGGGAGTTTGCCTGCCATCTGGAGGGGTGTCCGCCAACAGAAGAACAGATGTACAAATTTTTGAAAGAATATATCCGGAAAAAAACGGACTAAAACTGAAAAACACCTCTGCGTATTGCCGGATTGGCATACGCAGGGGTGTTTTTGCGTCCGTTAAAGGTTTTTTTGCAGGAAAGAGAATTCCTACAGGGTATCGTCGCGGCGCACATAGCCCGGTTTTTCCGGAGTGCCCTTGATCTCCTTGACATGGATCAATTTTACACGTTTGTCGATCACCTGATTTTCCACAAGCACATCCTTGTCGATGAAGGTGTTGGCCAGGATAACGCTGTTGCGCACAACCGCGCCCTCTTTGATAATGCAGCCACGGCCGATGACGGAGTTTTCAATGGTGCCTTCGATCTGACAGCCATTGGCGACAACAGAAGTCTTCACGCTGGCTGCTTCGTGATAGTGTGTGGGCGAAGAATTGTTGGTCTTGGTGTAAATGGGCCAGTCGGGATTGAACAGCTCCTTTGCAGTATAGTAATCGATGAGCGTCATGTTTGCGTCATAGTAGCTCTTGAAGTCATGGATGGCTGCAAAGAAACCGCGGTGTGCAATACCGCGCACATCCAGGTTCTCGCATTCCAGGCTCACGATCTGTGCCAGCGTGTACATGGAGGAAAGCTTGCGCGCTTTGTTGATGAGGCTGATAAACAGGTCTTTTTTCATGATATAGGTGTCCATGAAGACATGCTTGCTTTTTGCGTTTCCGCGGTTTTTCTCAATGGAGTGCACACCCTTCTGACGGTTCAGATTGAGGAGATCGCAGTTGAGAAAATGTTCTTTGGCATTATCTACAGTGTGGTAAAGAAGTGTGATGTCGGCTCCGGATTCGATATGAGATTCCAGGAGTTTGCCGAAATCTGCCGTGTAGATCATGTTGGGGGGCGCGATTACCACATAGGGATGATGCATGCGCTCAATATGTACCAGATTCTCGTGGAAAGCGGCAATATCGGTGTTGTATATTTCGTTGGCGGAGTTATTCTCGGAAAAGAGAAGCTGCAGTCCGCCGCTCTTGGAGTTGATGTTGTAATGACGGCCGGTTCCCACATGCTCTACCAGAGAACGGGGATTCTGGCGGGTGTAAAGCTGAATGCGGTCAATGCCGCTGTTGCTCATGTTGGAAATGGGAAAATCCACGGTGCGGTATCTGCCAAGGAAGGAGAATGCGCCGATGGGACGATAGTCCTGCAATCCCTCCACATGGATGTGATTGCCGGCGGTGTTTATGATTCCAAATGCCTTATACATATTATTCTTCCCCCTTTACATTCTTTGACACAAGCAGGATATTTTCGCTGTCAGCGCTTCCTACCACGGCATTTTTGCCGATTTTTACGCCATCGGCTACCAGAGCGCGGGTCACCACTGCGCCTGCGTCAACCTTTACGCCCGGCATGAGCACACTGTCGATGACGGTGGCTCCGGTATCTACTTCAACGTCAGTGAAAAGAACAGAGTTGGTAACCGCTCCGTCCACCAGACAGCCCTGGGTGAGATATGCATGGTTGATCTCTGCGTTGGGACCGATATACTGGGGCATGCTTACCACATCCTCGGTGTAGATCGTCCAGGTGCGGTCGTTGAGCTCCAGCTCGTTGTTTTCGTCCAGGAGATCCATGTTGGCTTCCCAGAGAGAATCAATGGTTCCCACATCCTTCCAGTAACCTTTGAATTTGTATGCCATCAGAGTGCGGTTGTCCTTAAGGAGAGTAGGAATGATGTCCTTTCCGAAATCGTGGCAGGAGTCCGGGTTTTTCATGTCTGCCAGAAGAAGTCTGCGCAGAACCTTCCAGGTAAATATGTAAATGCCCATGGATGCCAGATTGCTCTTGGGGTTGGCGGGCTTTTCTTCAAATTCTACAATGCGTCCGTCGCCGTCGGTGTTCATGATACCGAAACGGCTGGCCTCTTTCAGGGGAACCTCCAGAACGGCAATGGTTGCGTCTGCTTTGTGTTCCTTGTGGTAAGACAGCATTTTTGCATAATTCATTTTGTAGATATGGTCGCCGGAAAGAACCAGAAGATATTCCGGATCATAGGTGTCGATAAAGTCGATATTCTGAGAGATCGCGTCTGCGGTTCCTCTGTATACGTCAAGGTCGGAATCCGCCTTCTCGCGGGGAGGAAGGACGAATACGCCGCTGTCTTTTGCGTCGAGTCCCCAGCGTCCGCCGGCAGCCACATAGCTGTTCAGGAGAACAGACTCATACTGTGTCAGTACGCCGACTACGTCAATGCCGCTGTTTGCACAGTTGCTCAAGGGGAAGTCTACGATACGATATTTTCCGCCATAGGAAACTGCCGGTTTTGCCACTTTGTTTGTCAGTTCGTGGAGACGGCTGCCCCGTCCGCCGGCAAGAATCATAGCTAACATGTTTGTTTGTTTCATGATTAATCCTCACTTTCCTTAAATTAATTCCATTATACAATCATTTCGCACAGATTTCCAGATATTTGTGTGAAAAAATTCCAAAAAATTTATTGAAAAATATAGTTTTGTCGATGTTTTGCACAAAATGTCGAAGCGTGTAAAAAGAAAAAGGGGATAGGGGGAGAAGCGATGTGTTTTGACGGGAATCTTCCTGTTTTGCTGGAAATTTTTAGCGGCGTCTGGTAAAATAGATACACAGGAAACCATGTTAAATGGAATGAAAATGGAGAGAGGAAACCATGCTGAAGATAAAAAACTATGTAAAAGTAAAGAGCGTGGCCGAGGCCTACGAGCTGAATCAGAAAAAGTCAGCCTGTGTGCTGGGCGGAATGGTCTGGCTGAAGATGCAGAACCGGCCGGTAGCCACCGCCATTGATCTGTCCGGTCTTGGCCTTGACACGATCACGGAAAATGAGGAGGAGTTTGTCATTGGCTGCATGACCAGCCTCCGCGCGCTGGAGGTTCACGAGGGACTGAACGCCTATACCGGCGGCGCTGTCAAAGAGAGCCTTCGACATATTGTGGGAGTGCAGTTCCGCAACTGCGCGACCGTAGGAGGAAGTCTGTGGGGCCGTTTCGGTTTCTCAGATGTTCTGACCATGTTTCTGGCGCTTCCTACAGAGGTGGAGCTTTATGACAGAGGAAGGATCTCTCTGGAGGAATTCATTGAGAGTCCCAAAGACCGGGACATTCTTGTGAATATCTATGTGAAAAAGCTTCCCCTTGCATGTGCTTATGTGAGCCAGCGCAATTCTGCGACCGATTTTCCGGTGCTCGCCTGTGCGGCTTCCCTGACCGGGGACGACGCGAGAACCGTCATCGGAGCAAGGCCGGGGAGGGCGCTTTGCATAGGCGACGAAAAGGGCCTGCTGAAGGGGTTTGCTTCCCTGAACAAGACAGAAAAGAAAAAGGCTGTGGAGGCCTTTGCCGAATATGCCGCGCAGACCGTTCCCACAGGGAGCAATATGCGAGGCTCCAAGGAATACCGCACGCATCTTGTGAAGGTTCTGACCAGAAGAGCGTGGGAGGCTGTAGGAGGAATGAGCGATGAAAATTAGTTTTTGGCTGAACGGAGAATACCGGCAGGAGAGGGTTGCGGACGACAGCCTTCTGGTAGACTTTCTGAGAGAAAAGGGATGCTACAGCGTAAAGCGTGGCTGCGAGACTGCCAACTGCGGGCTGTGCACGGTGCTTATGGACGGACACCCCATTCTTTCCTGCTCCATGCTGACCGCCCGCATTGATGGCAAAAAAATAGTGACTATGGAAGGAATGCAGAGAGAAGCCCAGGAGTTCGGGGCGTTTCTTGCCGGCGAGGGCGCAGAGCAGTGCGGCTTTTGCAACCCCGGTTTTATTATGAATGTGTTTGCCATGCTTTCTGAGATCGAGGATCCCACGGAGGAACAGATCCGGGAATACCTTGCGGGAAATCTCTGCCGTTGTTCCGGCTTTGTGTCCCAGACGCGCAGCATTCTGAAATTTCTGCAGTATAAGAAAAAACAGAAAGGGGAAGCGTAAATATGAAGTATGTAAATCAGCCGGTACGAAAAACGGATGCCATGGCGCTGGTGACAGGGAAACCGGTCTATACCTCGGATATTGCGCCGAAGGACAGCCTGATTGTAAAGATCCTCAGAAGTCCGTATGCGAATGCCTGGGTAGAGGAGATCCATAAGGGAAAGGCTTCTGAGACTCCTGGCATTGCCTGTGTGCTTACCTATAAGGATGTTCCGAAAAAACGCTTCACCCTGGCCGGGCAGACGGCCCCGGAGCTGAGTCCGTGCGACCATTTGATATTGGACAGACATGTACGGTTTGTGGGCGATGCGGTTGCCATTGTAGCCGGAGAGACGGAGGCTGCTGTAGACAAGGCCATGAAACGGATTAAAGTAAAATACCGTGTGGAAGCGCCGGTCCTCGATATGCACAAGGCAAAGGACAACCCCATACTTGTACATCCGGAGGAGGACTGGTGCGCAAAAATCCCGGTGGGAGGAGACAACCGCCGCAATCTGTGCGCATCCAATCTGGAGGAACAGGGAGATGTGGACGAGGTGCTTTCCCGCTGCAAGTATACCGTGGAGCAGACGTATCGCACAAAGGCCAACCAGCAGACCATGATGGAGACCTTCCGCACCTGCTGCTACATGGATCATTTCGGGCGGCTCAATGTACTTTCCTCCACCCAGATCCCCTTCCATGTGCGGAGGATCCTGGGAAATGCGCTTGACATTCCGGCCAGCCGCATCCGTGTGATCAAACCCCGTATCGGAGGCGGTTTTGGAGCGAAGCAGACGGCGGTGTGCGAGATTTATCCGGCCATTGTGACCTGGCTGACCGGCCGTCCCTCCCAGATTGTGTATTCCCGCTACGAATCCATGATCTGCTCCTCGCCGAGGCATGAGATGGAGATCAGAGTCCGTGCGGGAGCGGACGAGAACGGAATTGTGAAGGCTCTGGATGTATATACGCTTTCCAACGCAGGAGCCTACGGAGAGCACAGTCCGACAACCGTTGGCCTTTCCGGACATAAGTCCATTGCTCTTTACCGCCATACAGAGGCATATCGTTTTGCCTATGATGTCGTGTATACCAATACGCAGGATGCAGGCGCTTACCGCGGCTACGGTGCAACACAGGGGATTTACGCCGTGGAATCCGCCATCAATGAGCTTGCCGAAAAAATCGGCATGAGTCCTGTGAAGATCCGCGAGCTGAACATGCCGGTGGAGGGCGGCCCCTTAAGAGGCTATGGAGACCCGTCCACGGCAACGAGCTGCAGTCTTGACCGCTGTATGGCCAAGGCAAAAGAGATGATGAACTGGGATGAAAAATATCCCTGCAGGGATATGGGGAACGGACATGTCCGCGGCGTGGGAGTGGCCATTGCCATGCAGGGCTCCTCCATTGCAGGCGTGGACGTAGGCGGCGCGGATATCAAGCTCAACGAGGACGGCTCTTATACACTTGCACTTGGATGTACAGACATGGGTACAGGCTGTGATACCATTATGGCGCAGATGGCTGCGGACTGCCTGGAGACTCCCATGAGCAATATTGTAGTATTCGGTGTGGATACCGATATTTCCCCCTATGATTCCGGCTCCTATGCCTCCGCAACAACCTATACCACAGGAACGGCCGTGATGCAGGCCAGTGAGGATATGCGGGAGAAGATCACGGCCTTTGGTGCGCAGATGCTGGGCGCAGAAGCGGATCAGGTGGATTTTGACGGAAAAACCGTGACAGACGGAGAAAAATCGGTGACCCTGCAGGAAATTGCCGTAAAGGCGACCCTGGGCAACAGCCAGGCGCTGCAGGTGGTGCGCAATTATTCTTCTCCGATTTCTCCGCCTCCTTATATGGTAGGAATGGCAGAGGTTGAGGTGGATAAGGAAACCGGAAGCGTGCAGGTCGTGGACTATGTGGCTGTTGTGGACTGCGGAACCCCGATCAACCCCAACCTTGCCCGGGTACAGACCGAAGGCGGGATTGCGCAGGGAATCGGCATGGCGCTTTACGAGGATGTGCAGTATACAGACAAGGGCAAGATCCGCAACAATTCTTTCATGCAGTACAAAATTCCCAGCCGTCAGGACATTGGCGATATCCGTGTGGAGTTTGAGTGCAGCTATGAGCCAAGCGGGCCCTTTGGCGCAAAATCCATCGGCGAGCTGGTGATCGATACACCGTGCCCGGCGATCGCGGCAGCTGTCTACAATGCGACCGGCGTGCGTGTACGTGAGCTTCCCATTACTCCGGAAAAGATCGCGATGGGAATTCTTCAAAAGGAACGGGAGCAGTCATAATGAGAAATCTTTTTCTGGCAGTGGTTTCCCTGCTTGTGCAGACAGGAATCTGGTATGCGCTGGGAAGCCTGCTTGTCCGCCTTCTCAGACTTGAGGCGGATGCGGCAAAGGAACTGATCTTTGGATATCTTCTCTATTTCGCGCTCTTTGAGCTTCTTGCAGTGCCCATGACTCTTGCATGGGCACCGCTTTCTTTGCTTGCAGGTATCTGGAGCATACTTCTGGGAGGGCTTGTGCTCCTATCTGCTGTATGGAATGGGAAGAAATGGCTTCGGCGGATAAAGACGGTTCCGGCGCTTATAAGAGAGCATTCCTGGGATCTTCTCCTTGCCTGCGGAGCGATCGGGATCACCTGCCTGTATGCGGCGCTTTATACAGGAAATACCCACGACGCCGCCTACTATGTGGGGGCGACCAGCACAGCGGCATATACGGATACGCTGTGGAGGTATCATCCGTATACCGGTCTGCCGGTAACAAATTTTAATACAAGATACATCTTTTCTTCGTACCCCATGCACAATGCCGTGTGGTGCAGGCTTTTGGGGATTCCGGCGCTGATCCAGACCAAGGTGGTTATGGCGGCGCTCAATGTGCTGATCGCCAATCTGCTGATCTACCTTACCGGCAAGCGGCTGTTCGGCGGGAAAAAGCGGCCGGCAGTGCTGATGATGAGCTTCTGGGCACTCTTTCAGCTGTTTACTTATACGCAGTATACGCAGGGGACCTTTCTTCTCACAAGGGGGTATGAGGGCAAAGCGCTTCTGGCCAATATTTCCATACCGGCAGTGCTGTATGCGGCGGTCTGGCTGTGGCAGGAGACGGAGGAAAAACGGCTCTGGGCGGTTTTGTTTCTTGTTTCCCTGAGCGCCCTGTGTTTTTCCGGATCGTCCATTATTTTTCCGGCAGTGCTGGCTGCGGGAATGCTTCCGGTGATGATCCTGCGCAGGCAGTTTCGGGGGATTTGGTATCTGGGGATCTGCATGCTCCCGGCCATTGCTTATGCGGGGGTATATTTTTCGGTGAAAGCCGGTCTTTTTGTGCTTCCGGCCTGGTGATGGCAGGAGGAGTCAAAAGACAGAGGGAGGAACAGATTTATGGCTGACGTTACCATAGAAGAATACGGACTTCGTTTTGTGCAGGAGTGTTTTGGACGGTACTGGGAGAATCTGTGGATTCCCCTGCTGTTTCTGGCCGTCCTTCTGTGGTGCCTTTTTTTTCACAGAAAACAGGTTCCCATTGTTTTTGCGGGATGTACCGTCTTTTTGTGTCTTACGGTGTACAACCCTCTGTTTGTAAAATATCTGGTTCCGGCGCTCGGCTTTGAAAACGAATATTATCGTTTTTTTTGGATCCTTCCGGTGATTCCCATGCTCGCTTACTATGGGGCGCGCCTGGTGGATTCTGTAAAAAAGAGATGGTACAAGGCTGCGTTTTGTCTTTTGCTTGCCGGCATGCTGATCCTGGCGGGCAATCCTGCGCCTGGTGCGGCGGGAGGCTTTGCGCTTCCGCAGAATCTTTACAAGGTGCCAAACGATCTGCGTGCGGTGTGCAGCGTGATCCACCAGGACCAGGGGATGGAAAACCCGAGAGTGGTGTTTGAGGAAAACTTAAATCTTCTTGCCAGACAGTATGACCCGTCCATAGAGCTTGTACTGAACCGGGATTATATCCTGTATCGGGCAGGAAACACAGTGGCGGGAAAGGCCAACGAAAAAAGCGCCTCTTACCAGAATCAGAAGGCCATCATGGATGTGGTGTTTTATGAGGAGCGCATTCCGGTGGAGGAGTTTCAAAAAGCCCTTCAAAAGCTCCGTGCAGATTACCTGGTAGTGTATGCTTCCAGAGGGATTCACGACTACCTGGGACAGGCGGGGTGCGTGCAGGTGACAGTTACAGGAGAATACGCCGTTTATCGCTGTGATCAGGAAAAATAGATTGGGGAAATAAGCGAAAAAGTATTGCTATTTTAGAGAAAAGCTGTTACATTGATTAGGTAAAGCAAAAAAGAACAAAATTGAATACAAATCTTGCCAGATAGAGGCGCAGGGTTGATGAGTAGACCGGTCATAAGAGGCGCAGGCAGCCGACCGGGGCGAAAGGCAGCACTGCCGAAGTGTTCTGTCAGCCATTGGGACAGAATGCTGGGACGCAAGCAGAATATGCTTCGTACTGTCACTTTTGTGGAGCGCTATCGTGAGTTTTTTGCAGAATATCTGAGGGATTTTATATTCTGCTGTGCCATGAATGAGTTTCCGCGAAGGAATATCATTGATGGCATTTTTTGTATTCGGGAAAAGAGGAGGTCTTTATCATGCAAAGCATGAGAAAAAGAGTGGGTTCGCTGTCTCTGCTGGCAGCAATGTTTATCCTGATGTGTCCGCAGATCGTGCTGGCGGCGGAGGAAGAAGCTTCCAAACCGGCCATGTACGCAACCTTCTGGGCGCTGATCCCGCCGGTGGTTGCCATTGCGCTTGCGCTGATCACCAAAGAGGTTTACAGCTCTCTGTTTATCGGAATTCTTGTGGGCGCACTGTTTTATTCCGGATTCAGCTTTGAGGGAACGATCGTACATATTTTCCAGGGCGGGATCATAAGTGTTCTGTCGGATTCCTACAATGTGGGCATTCTGGTCTTCCTGGTCATCCTGGGGGCAATGGTGGCTCTTATGAACCGGGCCGGCGGCTCGGCTGCCTTTGGACGCTGGGCGAGCAAGCGCATCAAGACAAGAGTCGGTGCGGAGCTTGCGACGATCCTTCTGGGCGTTCTGATTTTTATTGACGACTATTTCAACTGTCTTACCGTGGGAAGCGTTATGCGCCCGGTTACGGACAAACACAATGTTTCCCGCGCAAAGCTTGCGTATCTCATCGATGCAACCGCTGCTCCGGTCTGCATCATTGCCCCCATTTCTTCCTGGGCGGCAGCAGTGAGCGGTTTTGTGGAGGGCGAGGACGGACTTTCTATTTTTGTTCGCGCGATTCCCTTTAACTTTTATGCACTGCTTACCATTGTTATGATGGTAGGTATGGTGCTGATGAAAACCGAATTCGGCGCCATGGGCGTCCATGAGAGCAACGCGCTCAAAGGAGATCTCTATACCACTCCGGGACGTCCCTATGCAAACGCAGGCTCGGAAAGTGTGGAGATTGCAAACGGTACGGTAAAGGATCTGCTGATCCCGATCATCAGTCTGGTTGTATGCTGTGTCATCGGCATGATCTATACCGGCGGATTTTTTGATGGGGTGGATTTTGTCACCGCGTTTTCCCAGAGTGATGCCTCTGTGGGTCTTGCCATCGGAAGCTTCTTTGGTCTTCTGGTGACGGTTGTACTGTATTCCCTGCGCCGCGTCCTTTCCTTCAAGGAATGTATGGCATGTATTCCGGAAGGCTTCAAAGCGATGGTTCCGGCTATTCTGATCCTCACGTTCGCATGGTCCCTGAAGGCCATGACAGACAGCCTCGGCGCTTCCGAATATGTGGCGGACATTGTGCGCTCGGCGTCCGGAAACTTGGTGAATTTCCTGCCGGCCATTATCTTTGTGATCGCCTGTCTGCTGGCATTTGCAACGGGAACCTCCTGGGGAACCTTTGGTATTTTGATTCCTATTGTTGTTGACGCATTTTCCAATACACCCGGAAATCTCATGATCATCTCCATCTCCGCCTGTATGGCAGGAGCAGTGTGCGGAGACCATTGTTCACCGATCTCCGATACCACGATCATGGCATCCGCGGGAGCACAGTGTGATCATGTGAACCACGTTTCCACACAGCTGCCTTACGCGATTCTGGCGGCAGCGGTATCCTTTGTCACCTACATTGTGGCAGGATTTGTGCAGACGGCATGGATCGCCCTTCCGGTGGGAATTCTTCTGATGCTTCTTACACTCTTTATTGTGAAGAAATATTTTTCGACGCTGGTACAGCAATAAAAAAATAGGAACATGAGCTTTGGCACCCTGGGGTGTCCGTGGAGCGGACGCAGCAATACCGGCGAAAATGCTGCGTTCGCCCGGCTCTTTTCTTTTTGTTAAAAAAAACTTTACTTTTCAAACAATATGTGTTATATTGATTAAGATGTATATTCTGTTTATGCAGCAGAATAAGCTTCCATAAAAGCAAAATAAGAATGTACAGTTGTCTGCACCTGTAGCTCAGTGGATAGAGCAGTGGTTTCCGGTACCATGTGCGGGGGTTCGATTCCCTTCAGGTGTATGCGTTGAGGCGGATTGGCCGTTTTAGCAGAAGCTTCTATGAAAAAGTGTTCCGTTGGGACATTTTTTTCATATACGCAAAGATAAGGAGGATGAGAACTTGGATAATTTCAGAGAATGGTTGTCAGATAATCTTCGCTATATTATGCTGGGCGGAGCGGTTCTGCTGATTGTTCTCGTATTGTTCTTTGGGGTACGCGCCTGCGCTGGAAAAAAAGACAAACCGGGCGACGATCAGCAGGTTATCACAGATCAGCAGAATGAGGATTCCGATTCTCAGCCCGATGACGGCACGGCCCAGACAGCGAAAGAAGATGATAATCCTCTGGTAAAGGACAATGGAGAAATCAAAGAGCTGATGAAGCAATATTACACTGCTCTCGGCAGCAAGGATGTGGCTGCTCTCAAGACGATCACAGAGGGGCTGACACCCACAGAGGAAGCGAGAATCACAAATGCGCAGTATATCGAAGGCTATGAGCTTTCGGAGGTTTATACCAAAAAAGGACCTAAGGCAGACACCTATATTGTTTATGCCTGCTATAATTACCTCTGTACAGGCATTGAGACGCCGGTTCCTGCCATGAGCTGGTTTTACGTGTATAAGGATGCACAGGGAAGCCTGAAGATTGACGGAAGTGATCTGAGCAATACAGAGATTGCGGCCTACGGGGAAGAGCGCCTGAAGGATGCGGATGTGGCAGAGCTGACTGCTACGGTGAATGCAGCTTACGAAAAGGCAAAAACAGACGACCCGGCACTGGCAGAGTTTCTCTCCGGCCTGGGAGAGGAGTCCGATTCCTCCGAAGCAGCGGCAGAAGGAACGATACTTACCGCCAACGATAACAGCAACGTGCGCGCGGGCGCATCGGAGGATGCAGAGATCATCGGCGGCCTTGCACCTGGAGATGAGGTAGAGAAAAAGGGCGAGGAAGGCGAATGGGTTCAGATTGAATATGAAGGACAGACAGGATACGTGCACAGCAGTCTCCTGGATTAGTCTCTGAGAGAAAAAGGCCTGAAAGGGCCTTTTTCCTGTATTATATCACATGGATAAAAGGAGATAAAAAATATGCAGTACCGCAAGGACAGAAAAGGAGAGGAGATTTCCCTTCTTGGCTTCGGATGTATGCGATTTACCAAAAAGGGAAGCACCATGGACGTGGACAAGGCAGAGACCGAGATCATGGAAGCCATTCGTCTCGGTGTAAATTATTTTGACACCGCCTATATCTACGGGAGCAGCGAGGCGACGCTGGGGGAAGTTCTGGAAAGGAATCACTGCAGGGAGCAGGTGAAAATTGCCACAAAGCTTCCGCACTATCTGATGAAAAGCGTGGAAGGGGCGGAGAGGCTGTTTCAGGAGCAGCTGCGCCGTCTGCGCACAGATTACGTGGACTATTATCTCATGCATATGCTGGCAGACATTGGAACCTGGGAAAACCTGAAGCGTTTGGGCATTGACAGATGGATTGAGGAAAAGCTTGCCTCCGGGCAGATCCGGAACATTGGCTTTTCCTATCACGGAAGTACGGACATGTTCAAGAAGCTGGTGGATGCCTATGACTGGGATTTCTGTCAGATTCAGTACAACTATATGGACGAAACCTCTCAGGCGGGGAGAGAGGGACTGTTGTATGCCAATGCAAAAGGGCTCCCGGTAATTATCATGGAGCCCTTGAGAGGCGGCCGTCTGGTGAACCTTCTGCCGAAAAAAGCAAAAGAGCTGTTTGAGAAAGATGGGAGAGGGCGCACGCCGGCGGAAATGGCTTTTCGCTGGCTTTATGATCAGCCGGAAGTGACCTGCGTGCTTTCGGGGATGAATTCCCTTGCCATGGTGCAGGAGAATGTAAAGACAGCAGCGGATTCCCATGCGGGCTGCCTGACGCAGGAAGACAAAGCGCTGATCGCACAGGTGAAGGAAGAGATCCATAGAAGTGTCCGGGTTGGATGCACAGGCTGCGGCTATTGCATGCCATGTCCGAAGGGCGTGGATATCCCGGTGGCCTTTCGGAGCTATAATGCGGTTTTTTCGGAAGGAAAGAAATCGGCAAAGCATGATTATCTGTTTACGGCCATGCGGAAAAATCCCGGAGGCGCCTCTGTGTGCGTGGGGTGCGGCGCCTGTGAAAAACACTGCCCGCAGCAGATCCCCATTCGTCAGGAGCTGAAAAAGGCAGCCAAGGAGCTGGAGGGAGTGCAGTATAAAGCGATTCGCCTGGCAGCCAGGCTGTTCAAGGTATTTGGATAAAAAATATTTGCGAGGGGAGAGCTCAAAGTTGCGAAGGCCGCACTCCCCTCGCGCTCCCCTGTTGGCCGCCGCTAAAATCCAGAAACTTGTTTTTTGTTTTTTAGCGGTGCCCAAGAAGGGGGGAGTGTGAGGGGGATCTTCGGGATTCGTAGCTCCGAGATGCCCCCTCATGTTTGGCTTTTTGATCTAGGAAGCTGTAATAGATGAGTAAGTCGTTCCGTTGGCAAGTTCCACGCCTTTTTCTGCGGCCAGTTCATGTACAGTCAGCAGCCGCAAGCCCATTTCGGTGAGCTGCGGAATGGCGATTTCACACGCGGCAACCGTGATCTCGTTTGTATCGTGAAGTTCCAGGATCGCTCCATCTGCCGCCGCGCTGATAATGGATTCTGCCAGTGTCTTTGCGTCTGCGGCTTCTTTGTCGTTTAAGGAAGCACTGGATAAGATCACCGGATTTTTGGCATTGGATAAAATGTTGTCATCCGTGGTGCTGTAAGGCGGACGAAATACAGTGACCGTCTGGCCTGTAAGGGACTCGATCTCCTGATTGGTAGCCCATACCTCAGCTATGATGTCATCTGCCGTGAGAAGCGTCATATCCGTGTGTGTGTAGGAATGTCCGCCAAGCTCGCAGCCAAGGGACGCCATGCGCTTTACGGTTTCGGGATGATCGGAAACCTCCTGCCCGACCAGAAAGAAGGTGGCCTTGGCACCGTTGGCTTCCAGACAGTCCAAAAGCCGGTCTGTGTAAGCGCCGGGGCCATCGTCAAAGGTAAGAGCCAAAGCACCGTCCTTTTTGGGAAGGGGCGTAGGTGTCGGCTGTGAAGACGCGGTGGGTTCCGGGGAAGAAGTTTCCTCGGGCACAGCCTCCTGGGAGGAGGCCTCTTTCGCAGCTTTGGCCGGATCCACCACATAGCCCTCCAGAGAACCGTCCTCCAGGAAGTGATAGGTCTTTCCGTTTATGACAACATCGCCGGTCTGCAAAATTCCGTCTGCGTCAAAGTAATAGCGCTTGTTTTCGTAATCCACAAGTCCGGTCTGCATAATGCCGTCACTGTTGAAAAAATATCGTTTTCCATCTGTATCGTTGAGCCATCCGGTATAGGGTGTTCCGTTTACAAGAAAACGCCAGCTGCTTCCGTCCGGTCTCCATACGCCCTGTGAGGCTTCCGGGGAAACCGGATAGTCTGTGCCGGCAGAAGCGGCGTCCGTCTTGGCAGGAGTCTCTGTGGGAGCAACGGTCTCTTCGGGAGTGGGTGCTGCGGTTACCGCGGCTTTCGGAGTGGCTGTCTCAATTTTTGCATCTGCAGGATGGTCCTTTTTTTCTGCTACCAGCATATCCGTATCAGCGATGGAGCCATCGGTTGTGAGCGAACCGGAAGATTGTGTGACCGTGCCTCCGATGAACAGACACAGAAGAACAGAAAGCAAAAGCAGTGCCCGGCTGGTTCGCGGTTTGCGGCCTGACATAGTAGTTCCTCCTTTATTCTCCTTATTTTTGGAATGATTCAGGTGTCGAAATCTGCCGCTGCGAAGGCGCAGGCGGCGCGAACCATTCGACACTGTAATCATACAATAATCAACAAAAAAATACAAGCTATAATCACGGGCGCAAAAATTCCCCGTTGCACCAAAAGGGGAAAAACTATATAATGAAACAATGGAAAATAACAGAGAAAAAATCAGGATAAATAAATATTTAAGTGAAGCGGGATTTTGCTCCAGGCGGGAGGCCGACCGGCTCATATCCCAGGGAAGGGTGACGGTGGAGGGCCATGTCGCAGAGCCTGGAGAAAGGATCCTGCCGGAAGCCCTGGTCTGCGTGGACCAAAGACCGGTCAGAAGGGCGCAGGAGAAGGTTCTGCTGCTTTTCAACAAGCCCAGAGGACTTGTATGCAGCACAAAAAAACAAGGGGACGCCATGACGGTGACGGAGTATCTTCATTATCCGGTACGCATCTATCCGGCAGGACGTCTGGACAAGGAGTCGGAGGGACTTCTCATTCTCACCAATGAGGGACAGCTTGCCAATGATATCATGCGGGCAAGAAATTTCCACGAAAAGGAGTATCTGGTGACTGTGAACCGTCCCATAGACGAGACCTTTCTGCAGGGGATGGGACAGGGCGTGCCGATCCTTGACACGGTGACAAGACCCTGCAAGGTGAAGGCTCTCGGAAAGCAGCGCTTTTCCATTGTGCTGACCCAGGGGCTGAACCGGCAGATTCGCAGGATGTGCGAATATTTCGGGTATGAGGTGACATCCTTAAAAAGAGTGCGTATCATGAATTTGAAAATAGACGGTCTGAAACCGGGACAATACCGGCCGTTGACCGCAGAAGAGAGAAAGGATTTGGAAAAGGGCATTTATGGAGAACGCAATGGAAAAGCAGAAGCAGACAGACATTGAGAGACAAAAAGAACTGACAGACAGGCTGAATCGTGCGGCGCGGGCTTATTATCAGGAGGACAGGGAGCTCATGAGCAATCTGGAATACGATGCGCTGTATGATGAGCTTGTGCTTCTGGAAAAAAATACAGGAGTTGTTCTCGCGAACAGTCCCACAGCGCAGGTAGGGTATGAGGCGGTGAATGAGCTTCCCAAGGAGGCGCACGAAAGCCCCATGCTTTCTCTGGACAAAACCAAAGAGCGGGAGAGCCTGCGGGAATTTGTGGGAGAGCACAAAACCCTTCTCTCCTGGAAGCTGGACGGTCTTACCATTGTGCTGACCTACGAAAACGGGGAGCTTCAAAAAGCGGTTACCCGGGGAAACGGCGTAGTGGGGGAAGTGATCACCAACAATGCCCGTGTATTTCAGAACATTCCGCTTCAGATCGCTTTTGAAGGCAAACTGGTGCTCCGGGGAGAGGCGATCATCACCTACTCGGATTTTGAAAGGATCAACGAATCCATTGCGGATGTGGATGCCAGGTACAAAAATCCCCGCAATCTTTGCAGCGGCAGCGTGCGTCAGCTGAACAATGAAGTGACTGCGTCCAGAAATGTGCGCTTCTATGCCTTTGGGCTTGTGAGCGCGCAGGGCGTGGAATTTGAAAATTCCCATGAGCAGGAGCTTCTGTGGCTTCAAAAAATGGGATTTGATATTGTAGAATACAAGGTGGTGACGGCGAAAAACCTTGACGAGGCGGTGGATTATTTTGCCGGTGCTGTGGCGGAAAATGATTTTCCTTCAGACGGTCTGGTGGCGCTCTACGATGATATCGCCTACGGGCAGGCGCTGGGGCGGACGGCGAAATTTCCCAGAAATTCCTTTGCGTTTAAATGGGCGGATGAAATGCGAGAGACACAGCTTCTGGAGATTGAGTGGAGCCCGTCCAGAACAGGGCTCATCAATCCGGTGGCGATTTTTGAGCCTGTGGAGCTGGAGGGGACTACGGTCAGCCGGGCAAGCGTTCACAATGTGAGCATCCTCAAGGAACTGGAATTGGGGATCGGCGATACCATCCGGGTATACAAGGCCAACATGATCATTCCCCAGATCGCAGACAACCTTACAAGAAGCAGCCGGCTTGCCATTCCTCATACCTGCCCGGTGTGCGGCAAAGAGGCCAGAGTGATAAAAGAAAATGAAGTGGAGGCCCTGTACTGCATGAATCCGGACTGCGAGGCCAAGAAGATCAAGGCGTTTACGCACTTTGCGGGGCGGGATGCCATGAACATTGACGGGCTCTCGGAGGCCACACTGGAGAAGTTTATTGCCATGGGCTTCATCCATGACTTTGGAGATATTTTCGAGCTGTCTGCACATCGGGACGCGATCGTGCAGATGGAGGGCTTTGGGGAAAAATCCTTTCAGAGACTGATGGACAGTCTGGAAAAAGCGCGTCATACAACACTTCCGAGAGTGCTGTACAGTCTGGGGATTTCCAACATCGGCCTCGCGAACGCAAAGGTCATCTGCCGGCATTTTGACAGTGATATCGAAAGGCTCAGAAGGGCAGACGAGGAGGAAGTCAGCGCGATTGAGAGCATTGGGCCGGTGATTGCCCATAATCTTGTGGAATATTTTTCCAAAGAGGAAAATAACCGGCGCTTTGACCATTTGCTGCGCCATCTTGACATTGAAAAAGAGATGAGGAATGAGGCGCAGATTTTTGCCGGGATGAACTTCGTGATCACGGGAAGCGTAGAGCATTTTGCCAACCGGGGAGAGGTCAAGGCGCTTATTGAATCTCTGGGAGGAAAGGTGACGGGATCTGTCACCGGAAAGACAAACTACCTTATTAATAATGATACCGCTTCCAACTCCTCCAAAAACAAAAAGGCCAGGGAGCTTGGGGTTCCTGTGATTTCGGAAGATGAATTTTTAAGACTTGCAGAAAGGAACGAATAGATATGCCCATTAAAATTCAGGGGGATTTGCCGGTAAAGGAAATCCTGGAAAAAGAAAATATATTTGTGATGGATGAGAACCGGGCGCTGCACCAGGACATCCGTCCCATTGAGATATTGATATTGAATCTGATGCCTTTGAAAGAGGATACAGAGCTTCAGCTTCTCCGTTCTCTGTCAAACACGCCGCTTCAGGTGGACGTGTCTTTTATGACGGTGGAGAGCCATCAGTCAAAAAATACCTCTTTAAGTCATCTGAACAAGTTTTATGAGACCTTTCCCAGTGTGCGGGAGAGACGGTTTGACGGCATGATCATCACCGGCGCGCCGGTGGAGCAGATGGAGTTTGAAGAGGTGGATTACTGGCAGGAGCTGACGGAGATCATGGAATGGACAAACACCCACGTGATGTCCACGATCTATCTCTGCTGGGGCGCGCAGGCAGGGCTTTATTATCATTACGGGCTGAAGAAAAGGGCTCTCTCAGAAAAAATGTTCGGGCTGTTCTGGCACAAGGTGATGAATCGGAAAATCCCGCTGGTGCGGGGGTTTGACGATATGTTTCTTGCGCCCCATTCCCGCCATACGGAGGTTCCCATGGAGGATATCCGCGCCTGTAAGGAGCTTACGGTTCTGGCAGAGTCGGAGGAGGCAGGCCTGTTTCTTGCCATGGCGGACAAAGGCCGCAAGATTTTTGTGATGGGACATCCGGAATACGACCGGGTGACCCTGGACGGAGAATACCGCAGGGATGTGGAGAAACATCTTCCTATTGAAATTCCGAAGAATTATTATCGGGAGGACGATCCGAACAATATGCCGCTGCTCATGTGGAGAGCACATGCAAACAACCTTTACACCAATTGGCTTAATTATTATGTGTACCAGAGCACGCCATTTGACTTGTATGGAACACCGGATTTCGATGGGCTTTTGTAAAAAGGAACGAAAGAGAGCAGTGATCTATGGAAGTATCGGGAGAAAAACAATATCGAATCTTGAATCGGGATGTGGTAAAGTATATCGCTGTGTTTACCATGCTTCTCAATCATGTGGCGGTAATCTTTCTCGAATCTGGGAGTATTGTGTATGAACTCCTTGTTTCCATTGGGTATTTTACGGCAATTTCCATGATCTATTTTCTGGTGGAGGGGTATCATTATACCCATTCCAAGAAAGCGTATTTTGGAAGAATGTTTGTGTTTGGAAGCATCTCCCAGATTCCCTTTTCCCTGGCTTTTACACAGGAGGGGCTGCTGGAATTTGAGCGGTTTAACATGCTTTTTACCCTTTGCCTGTGCTTCGGGGTGATATGGGTCTGGGAAAATATTGCAAACCCGGCGGTAAAAGACAGCCTTATTTTCTTGTTGGTGCTTGCAGGCGCGATGTTTGACTGGGGAGTAATGGCCCCGGTTTTTACGCTGCTGTTTTTGTGGGCGGGAGGGTCACGCAAAAAATTAAAGCTCGCATTTGCCGGCGCAGTGCTTATTTTTACGGCCTATAATATCTGGGAAGGAAGCTACTTGTTTCCTGTGGAAAGAAACCTTTTTTATGCAGCGCTCGGAGCAGCGGGAATGGGAATGTCCGGTCTTTGTATCGTGTATTTATATAACGGAAAGAGAATGGAAAAAGGAAAGAAATTTTCAAAGTGGTTTTTCTATGTGTTCTATCCGGCGCATCTGCTGGTCCTGGGGCTCATAAGGATTTTGGCCGCGTAATCTTTCCTTTATGACAAGCGCAGGTTTTTACAGTAGGAGTATCTCTGTGTGTCGGCTGCAAATGGCCGGATATTGACCTTCGCAGGGGAGCTGGGAAGCGGCCGGAAAAATATTTAATATTTTCGTAAAATCCTGTTGCTATTTTTAAAGACATCTGCTATATTGAAAACGTCGGGTGTTGACCCGGCCAAAAACAGATGATTCTATTTAACCTTTTTGATAAGAAAGAGACGAGGAAAAAAATTGCGTAAAAAATCTCACATTTTACTTGCAAGATATCTGGCAGACCAGATGGAAACCGAAAAAAGCCTGCAATCTCATCGGAAGGCCTTCTGCCTGGGCAGCATTCTTCCGGATATCAGACCTTCCTTTGTTACTAAGAGACATGAATTTTTTGGCACCTTTGGAGAAATACAGGAGAAGATCGGAGAGCTGGTGAATCAGCCCTGGCAGGAAATGAACGAGCGTGTATTCTGGAGACGTTTTGGTGAAGTGCTCCATTATGTGGCTGATTATTTTACATTTCCCCATAACCGTACCTACACAGGTACTTTTATGGAGCATAACCGCTATGAAAAAGAACTGAAAAATACCTTGAAGGATACCATCAAGAGCGGAGAGGCGGAAGCGCATATGGAAAGCGCCATGTATTTTGAGAATTCCTCTGCGCTTGTGGAGTATATCAGCGACTGCCATGAACGTTATCTGGCAAAAGTGCGGAATATCAAAGAAGATATCGACTATATTCTTTCTGTATGCTTCCAGGTGATCCAGGGAATTGTACAATTGTATACAAGAAAACAGGCGTTGGCCCTTTCATAAGAACCATAAGAAAAAAGACTTTCCGGATGCTTCCGGGAAGTCTTTTTGTGGCTCTTTGTCAAGAGTTGGGGTGGGATTCTTAGGAATCCTGCCCT
>CALBGI010000079.1 GCA_937893675.1 uncultured Blautia sp. | reverse complement strand
ATAAAAGGCTTATAGCCGTCCGTCGAGCCACCCGTTTTACGGGTGGGGGCGACTGGAAAAATCTCGAAAAGTATTTCGCATAGATTTATTAAATGTTACAAAGTTTTAAACTTTTTAATGAAAAAGGGTTGCAAACAATAAAATGATGTGATAGTATGTAAAGGAATTGAGACAAGTTATTTCAAGATTATTACGCGAACAGTAAAACAGCGAGGGTGAATTAATATGAAAAAAAGAATTGTTTGCCTGACTCTTGCACTGCTCATGAGTGCAGTATCAGTAGTCAGCGTAAGTGCATCTAGGGAACAGGAGCTGAGAGAAGAGCAGGCGTGGACCAGCGCACAGCTGGATGCCACATACGCTTATCTGGATGAACTCTGGGGAATGAAGCAGCAGCTGGAAGCGCAGATTGCCACACTTGATTCCAACCTTGTGGACGTTATGGTTTCCATCAGTGTTTTGGAAGGCGACATTGCAAATAAAGAAGCAGATATTGCGAGAACCCAGGCGGATTTACAGAAGGCACAGAATGCCCGCGACAAACAGTATGAATCCATGAAGCAGCGTATCCAGTACCTGTACGAAAAAGGCGGAAACGACGCATGGTTCCAGATGATGATGAATGCGGAGAATCTGGCAGATCTTCTTACCAGAGCGGAATATACACAGCAGCTGTACGATCAGGACAGAGAGAGCCTTGACAAGTATGTGAACACGATTTCTCAGGTGGAGAGCCTGGAGGGAAGATATCAGAGTGAGAAGGCAGAACTGGAAGAGATGTATGCAGCTTACCAGGAACAGTCCGTAATCCTGCAGCAGCAGCTGGACGAGACAAGAGCGGCATCTGCGAACGCAGAAAACGAGATTGCCTATGCACAGCAGCAGGCAAATGAGTATGCGAACCTTCTGGCAGAGCAGACAGCAGAGATTGCAAGACTGGAAGCAGAGCGGATCGCAGCGGAAGAGGAAGCGAGACGCCAGGCAGAAGCGGAAGCCGCAGCACAGGCTGAGGCAGAAGCGCAGGCGCAGGCAGAAGCAGAATCCCAGGAGACAGAAACTACATATGAGCCGGCGGTAGATGAGGACGGCGATATTGTTTATGATGAGGATGGAGATGTTGTGTACGAAGAGGTGGAGGTTCCGGTAGAGGACAGCTCTTCTTCTGAAAGCTCCAGCTCGGAAGTGGAATATGATGAGTACGGAAACGTGATCGACACAGACAATACCGTGTCTGTAGAGGACTATGAATCAAGCGCATCCAGCTCCTCCGGATCCGGCGCAGGTTCCTCTGTTGTAGATTATGCAACACAGTTCGTTGGTAATCCTTATGTATGGGGCGGTACCAGCCTGACAGACGGTGCAGACTGCTCCGGTTTCGTGCAGAGTGTATACAATAACTTTGGCGTAAGTCTTCCCAGAACTTCTTATGAGCAGCAGAATGCAGGTACAGAGGTTTCTTATGAGGACGCGCAGGCAGGCGATCTGATCTGCTACGGCGGACATGTGGCCATTTACATGGGCGACGGCAAGATCGTGCACGCTTCCAATGCAAGAGACGGTATCAAGATCAGCGATGACGCTACCTATAGAACCATTCTTTCTGTAAGACGTCTGGTTTAATAAAAACAGTTTGGCAAAAAGCGGGAGCTGTCCTTTGGGGCAGCTCTTTTGTGTACAATGACGCCAAGCTTGCGAGGAAAGGACAAATAAGATGAAAAAACAGGTATTCAATCCCTATTTGCCCAGCTGGGAGTATGTTCCGGACGGAGAGCCGCATGTGTTTGGGGATCGGGTGTATGTATACGGTTCCCATGACAGATTCGGGGCGCCTATTTTTTGCGTGAATGATTATGTGTGTTGGTCAGCGCCCACAGAGGATCTGTCTGACTGGAAATATGAGGGCGCAATTTACCGGAAAGAGCAGGATCCTGCAAACTGGAGCAAAATGCGGTGCCTGTATGCGCCGGATGTAACGCAGGGTCCCGACGGCCGCTATTATCTTTATTATGCCTTTGATTTTATGGGGCGGATAGGGGTGGCGGTCTGCGACACTCCGGCAGGAGCGTATGAATTTTACGGGCACGTGCGTTTTGCGGATGGACATATCTGGGGGACAAAAAGCGGCGAGCCGTTTCCCTTCGATCCCGGCGTGCTGACCGATGAGGACGGCCGCGTTTATCTCTACTCGGGGTTTGCGACGAAGGTGCCGTTTGTGGCCTCCCGCGGGCATGATCTGACCAATGAGGGCGGCGTGGTGCTGGAATTGGAGGCAGATATGCTGACGATCAAAACCGGCCCCCACCTGCTGTTTCCCACAAAAGGAAGACCGGGAGCTTTTCCGGAGCACGCTTTTTTTGAGGCCAGCTCCATACGCAAGGTGGATGGCCGCTATTGCTTTGTATATTCTTCGGAGCACAACCATGAGCTTTGCTATGCAATGTCGGATTCTCCGAAAGGACCCTTTTCTTACGGGGGGACCTTGGTGGATCTCGGCGATCTGTATCTGGACGGGAATACGGACGAGACGCACGCGGCCAATTATCTGGGAAATACCCATGGAGGAATGCTGCAGCTTGGAGATGACTGGTATATTTTCTATCACCGGCAGACAAACCGGAGCTCCTATGCCAGACAGGCGTGTGCGGAGAAGCTGCAGCGGCGTCCGGACGGCAGTTTTTGTCAGGCAGAGGTGACCAGCTGCGGGCTGAACGGCGGTCCGCTTGCGGGGATCGGAAAATACGAGGCGCGGATCGCCTGCAACCTCTGGGCCAAGGAAGGAACCGGACGCTACGACTGCAGGCTGCCAAAGCGAAAATTTGCAAAGCATCCGTATTTCACGCAGTCCGGCAAGGATCGGGAGGCAGGCGGAGACCAGTATATCGCAAATATGCAGGATGGAGCTGTGGCTGGATTTAAGTATTTTGTGCTGGGCGAAGCGGACAAAATTGCCGTGGAGGTGCGAGGAAGCGCAGACGGAGCAATGCAGGTTTCTGCGGATGCAGATTTCTCCCGGCTGCTGGCAAATATAGAAATTCACGGAAAAGGAGACCGGGCGGAGTGGTTTTGCGGAAGCCTGGCGCAGAAAGCGGGAAATTCGGCGTTGTTTTTCCGTTACTGCGGGACAGGCAGCATTGATTTTCTGGCCTTTGAGCTGAGAAAAGAAGCGCGGGACAAAACGTGAAAAAATTCAGGGAAGCATATGGATTATGGATCAGCAGGGATTTTTTGAATCTGTCATGTTGACATTTAAAGGTGAGAATGCTACAATATCAACAGTATAATTCCATATAGAACGTATTGAGTGCCGAGCGGCTTCTGCCGTGAGGAAAAGGGAATCAGGTGCGAAACCTGAGCGATCCGGTCACTGTGACGGAGGAGCGATTCTCAGAGTCCATTGTGCGAGCGCATGAGAAGGAGAGAAGAAGCGAGGATTCCGGAGCCAGGAAACCTGCTCAGTATGGCGAGGTTAAGCTTCCGTGTAAAGTGTACGACCAATTTTGGAGAATCCGCAGCTCCAAAACGTTGTCTGCTTTTTCGTAAGCAGGCATTTTTTTATGGAATGCGCCTGTTCATTATGAAATTATACGTGATTAAATGGCAGGCGATACTGTTCCGGCAAACATTTGTCACTTCCGCAGACACAGACAGATGTTTCTTCTACCCACGGAGCAGTACCGCCGTTTCTCATATCATGGGAAATTGCGCCGTAAGGTTCCTGTGATACAAAAAGCGCTGCGGCGGAGAGGAGTTTGGTATGGGAGCTTATTGGGAAAACAAGGAATTTTCGTATTTCAGTCACAGAAATTGTGAATATTTTCCCTGTCACAAGGGCGCGGATGTGGAAAACTTCAACTGTCTGTTCTGTTACTGCCCTTTGTATGCGCTGGGAAAAGACTGCGGAGGGAATTTCCGCATGACAGAGAAAGGGCTGAAGGACTGCAGCAACTGTCTGATTCCTCATAAGCGGGAGAATTACGGATATATTACAAAGCGTTATCAGGAGCTGGTGGCGCGGATGAAAGAATTTGAAGAAACACGTTGAATCATACAAACAATAAAAAAACCTCTCTCCCACAGGAGAGGGGTTTTAGCTTGGTTGATTCAGCCGGGAATGGTACCGCCGGGCATGAGAGGCAGCCTATCTGCCTTTTTTCTTCCGCTTCGGTGCAAAAAACATAAACACCAGGGAGCTTACCAGCAAAAGATACGGGTAATAAAGGTTCGGCATAATATCAAAGGCGGAGATATCGCATCCCAGCTCTGTGGCTGCGGAAATGGCGACCAGCATCTGGGCGCCGTAAGGGATCACGCCCTGGAAAATACAGGAGAAGGTATCCAGTATGGAGGCTGTGGTCTGCGGCGTAATGTCGTAGTCCTCAGCCATTTCTTTTGCAATGGGGTTTGCCATGACAATGGCGACGGTATTGTTTGCCGTGGCCACATCCATGGCGCCGACCAGAAGCCCCATGCCCAGCTTGCCGCCCTTCTGACTTTTGAAAATCCGGCGGATGAAGCTCAGGAGAGCGGTGAAGCCGTCGTATTCCTGGATCAGAGCGCAGATGGCGGAAACCAGGATCGCAACCATGGTGGTTTCGTACATGCCGGCAGCGCCGTTTCCCATGTTGGCGAGAAGGTCGGTAGCCTGTGTGGCGCCGGTTGCCAGCATAATGACGGAGCCGGAGACAATGCCGATCAGAAGCACTACAAAAACATTGATCCCCACAATGCCGCCGATCAGGACCAGAATGTAGGGGATGACCTGGATCAGATCATAATCTTTTATGATCGCGTCGCCGGGCGCTCCGCCGGCGGTGCGGATGAGGATGATCACCAGAGTGGCGATCGCAGCCGGAAAGGCGATCCCGAAGTTGGCTTTGAATTTGTCCCTCATGGCGCAGCCCTGTCCGTTGCAGGCGGCAATGGTGGTATCGGAGATAAAGGAAAGATTGTCTCCGAACATGGCGCCGCCCATGACCGCGCCGACACATAAGGGTGCGCTGAAACCGGAACCGTTGGACACGGCGATGGCGATGGGGGTAATGAGGGTGATGGTGCCGACAGAGGTTCCCATGGCCAGGGAGACGAAGCAGCTTACAATAAACAGCACCAGCACGGCAAAACGTGCAGGGATTATGGAGAGAAGAAAATAAGCCACGCTTTCCGCGCTGCCTCTGCCGACAACGCCCACAAAAATACCGGCGGCCATAAAAATAAGGATCATGGTGATGATGTTCTTGTCCCCGACACCTCTGGCAATGACGGCGAGCTTGTCGTCAAACTTCAGGGATGGGTTCTGCAGACAGGCAACCAGAAGCGCGGTCAGGAATGAAACCACAATGGGAATGTTGTAGAAACCCATGGGGATGAGAAGTACATATTCAAATAAAATGCCAAGTCCAAGATACATAATCAAAAATACTGCGATGGGAAGGAGGGCCTTCCAGTTTCCTTTTTTCATAGGGTTCTCCTTTGTGATAGATTTAGCTGGCGTGTTTCCAGAAACGCCTTCAGGCGGGGGATCTGGTTGTTCAATATGAGAGCTTCCGGGAAGCGGGCCTCATGTACAAAATCTGCGGCGAAGGTGAAATCGCCGATGTGCGCGGCGCCGTGGCTGTCGCTGGAAAGCAGGACGGGCACCTGGTATTTTTGGCAGGCCGCAAGAATGCGCCGGTTGTTTTTTCGGGTGTCGCCGCGGTAGCCGTAGGGAGCCAGCGAGGCTTCGTTGATTTCAAAAGCAACGCCCAGATGGCTGGCGGCGGACGCAAGCCTGTCGTAATCCACGGGATACTTGGGATTGTCGCAGTGCCCCAGAAGCTTGACGCAGGGATGCTTCATGGCGTTCAGGAAAGCGTCGGTGTTTTCCTGGCAGGTGCCGGGGCGAAAATTCGCGGCGTGCATGCTGGCAATGGCATAGTCAAGTTTGGTGAGGAGTTCATCGTTGAGATCCAGATGTCCCTCTGCATCCAGGATATTCAGTTCCACACCGTACAGAAGCTCGATGCCGAACCGCTTTCTGGGAGAAAAGGTAAGGCTGCGGAAATAAGAGGGGGTTCCGGCAGCCAAAGTGGCAGGACCGTGGTCCGTGATGCCGAGAAGCCGGATGCCGCGTGCGGCGGCCTGCTTTGCCATGTCGGAAATGGTGCAGGAGGTACCGTGTCCGCTGGCGATGGAATGGGTGTGCATGTCTGAAAGATACATGTGGAGTTCCTCCGTTTTTGTGCTCATATGGGGCGAGTCCCAGGGGCCTTCCCCTGCCTTTGCGCAGGCGCAGACAGCTTCGGACCTTTTGGCTCTGTAATGCTATGATCACAGTATGACAGAGGGAAAAAGAGAAGTCAAGAGAAGTTCGCGGGAGAAAAATGTGGTTTTTTGAGAAACAGAAGGAAAACAAAGATGTTTTTTGGCGAAAACCACATAAAACCAACATGGAACCAGGGATTTCTCTTGACTTTTTATGTGGGATAGTGTAAAATCCAGATAGACCCGAATGAGTCGGACTCAACAATAAGAAACCAAATGCGCTTAAGGAGGAAGAAAGCATGGTAAACGAATTTGAAATCAAAAAACAAATCTGTGACATCGGTAGAAGAATCTACAACCGCAACATGGTAGCGGCAAACGACGGAAACATCTCCGTAAAACTGAATGACAACGAATTCCTTTGCACACCTACCGGTGTATCCAAGGGATTTATGACACCGGAATTCATCTGTAAAGTAGATGCAGAAGGTAATGTGATTCAGGCAAACCCGGGATTCAGACCTTCTTCTGAAATCAAAATGCACATGAGAGTATATCAGAAGAGACCGGATGTAGGATCTGTTGTACATGCTCATCCTGTATATGCTACATCTTTCGCAATCGCAGGCATTCCGCTGACACAGCCGATCATGCCGGAGGCAGTTATCGCTCTTGGATGCGTTCCCATCGCTGAGTATGGCACACCGTCCACCAACGAGATCCCGGACAGACTGGAAAAATACCTTCCGTATTTTGATGCAGTTCTTCTGGAGAGCCACGGTGCACTGACCTGGTCCACAGACCTGAATGCTGCTTACATGAAGATGGAATCTGTTGAGTTCTACGCACAGCTTCTGTATCAGAGCAAACTGCTTGGCGGCCCGAAGGAATTCGACAAAGAGACCATCGAAAAACTGTATGAAATCAGAAGAAAAATGGGACTTCCGGGCAAACATCCGGCAGATCTCTGCCTGAACAAAGACGGCCTTAACTGCCACAACTGCGGCGGATGCGCAGTGGCACACGCACCGGCAGCTTCTGAAGCAGACGCTGACCTGGTTGCAAGCATTACAAAACAGGTAATGGCTCAGCTGGGACTGAAATAATTTCGGACATTACATAATAAGGAGGACAATCTCATGCCAGTAAGTGAGAGCATGGTACAGGAAATTGTACAGGAAGTCATGGCAAAAATGCAGATTGCGGAAGCTCCGGCCGGAAAACATGGAATTTTTAAGGACATGAACGATGCCATTGAGGCGGCAAAAAAAGCCCAGGTGATTGTTCGCAAAATGTCCATGGACCAGAGAGAGAAGATCATTACCTGCATTCGTAAAAAAATCCACGAAAACGCAGAGATTTTTGCGCGCATGGGTGTGGAAGAAACCGGAATGGGAAATGTCGGAGACAAGATCCTGAAACATCATCTTGTTGCGGACAAGACCCCGGGAACAGAAGATATCACAACAACCGCATGGTCGGGAGACAGAGGACTTACTCTGATCGAGATGGGACCCTTCGGCGTGATCGGAGCGATCACTCCGACGACAAACCCCAGTGAGACGATCCTGTGCAATACCATTGGTATGCTGGCAGGCGGAAACACCGTTGTGTTCAATCCCCATCCGGCAGCGATCAAGACATCCCTTTACGCGATCAATCTTTTGAATGAAGCGTCCCTGGAATCCGGCGGCCCGGACAACATTGCCGTAACTGTGGAAAAACCCACTCTGGAGACCAGCGCGATCATGATGAAACATAAAGATATCCCGCTTATCGCCGCAACCGGCGGCCCTGGCGTAGTAACCGCAGTTCTTTCCTCTGGAAAACGCGGCATCGGCGCCGGCGCAGGAAATCCACCGGCACTGGTGGATGAGACAGCCGATATTCGCAAGGCTGCACAGGATATCGTCAATGGATGTACCTTTGACAACAATCTTCCCTGCATCGCAGAAAAAGAGATCGTGGCAGTTTCTTCTATTGTAGATGAGCTGATGCACTATCTCATTACCGAGAACGACTGCTACCTGGCTTCCAAGGAAGAGCAGGATAAGCTGACCGAGGTGGTTCTGGCAGGCGGAAGACTGAACCGCAAATGCGTGGGACGTGACGCAAGAACACTTCTCTCCATGATCGGAGTCAATGTTCCGGCGAACATCCGCTGCATCGTATTTGAAGGACCGAAGGAACATCCGCTGATCGCAGAAGAGCTTATGATGCCCATCCTCGGCGTTGTAAGAGCAAAGGATTTTGATGATGCGGTAGAGCAGGCTGTATGGCTTGAGCACGGCAACCGCCATTCCGCACACATCCATTCCAAAAATATTGACAACATTACAAAATACGCGAAAGCAATCGACACTGCAATCCTTGTGAAAAACGCACCTTCCTATGCGGCACTTGGATTTGGCGGCGAGGGATACTGCACCTTTACGATCGCGAGCCGTACCGGTGAGGGTCTGACAAGCGCAAGCACATTCACGAAGAGAAGACGCTGCGTAATGTCTGACAGCCTTTGCATTCGCTGACAGGAGGAGAGAAGAACATGGATATGAACAGTGTAAATATTGAAGAAATTGTAAAACAGGTTCTCTCCGGCATGACAGGAAACACACCTTCCCAGGCAGCAGCTCCGGCAGCCTGCCCGACAGGTGGAGTTCCCAAAACAGCCAGAGTAGCAATGATGACCGAGAAGAAGCATTTTGAGCTTCAGGAATATCCCCTTCCGCCCCTTGGCGACGACGATATTCTGGTCAAAGTAGAGGGCTGCGGTGTCTGCGGAACAGACGCACATGAGTACAAGAACGATCCCTTTGGTCTGATTCCGGTGGTTTTGGGACACGAAGGAACCGGCGAGATCGTGGCTATGGGCAAAAACGTAAAGACAGACACAGCCGGCAAGCCGGTACAGGTTGGCGACAAGGTAGTTACCTGCATGATCTTCAAGGATGATCCGGAGATCACAATGTTCGACCTGAACAAGAAGAATGTAGGCGGTGCTGACGTATACGGCCTGCTTCCGGATGATGACGTAAAATTCAACGGTTGGTTTGCAGATTACATCTTTATCCGCGGCGGCAAATTCGGTTCCACATTCTTCAATGTAAGCGACCTGGATCTGGATTCCCGTATCCTCATCGAGCCATGCGCAGTTCTGGTGCATGCAGTTGAGAGAGCAAAAACAACCGGAATCCTCAAGTTCAACAGCAGAGTCGTTGTTCAGGGCTGCGGCCCCATCGGTCTGATCTGTATCGCAGTGCTGCACACCATGGGTGTACAGAATATCTGCGCAGTGGACGGAAATGAGCAGCGTCTTGAATTTGCCAAGAAGATGGGCGCAACAGAGACAGTCAACTTTGCAAACTTCCAGGGCATTGAGGCTCTGGCCGGCGGAGTGGAAGCGGCCTTCGGCGGACATCTTGCAGACTTTGCATTCCAGTGCACCGGTAATCCCAAGGCACATGCAAACATCTACAAATTCATCCGCAACGGCGGCGGTCTCTGCGAGCTTGGTTTCTTCATCAACGGCGGAGACGCTACCATTAACCCGCACTTTGACCTTTGCTCCAAAGAGATCAACCTGGTTGGTTCCTGGGTATACAACCTGAGAGACTACGCAACCACCTTTGATTTCCTGAAGAGAGCAAAAGCGATCGGACTTCCCATGTCTGATCTGATCACACACAGATTCCCGCTGGAGCAGATCAACGAGGCTCTGGAGACAAACCTGGCAATGACAGGTCTCAAGATTGCGGTGATCAATAAATAATCCTGGTTATAAAGGAGAAGCAATATGGCAGATGCTGTAGGAATTTTAGAGGTTTTCGGGCTGACAACAGCCTTTGTGGCAGGAGATGCCGGATGCAAGGCGGCGAATGTCCGTCTGGAGGTATTTGACAAAAACAAGCCTGCCAACGCTGACAGCCTGCCGGTGCCTCTTCTGGTCTGCATTAAGTACAGAGGCAGCGTGGAGGACGTGACTGCGGCTGTACAGGCCGGCATGGAAGTGGCAGAAAAAATGACTGGTGTGGTACAGCACTATGTGATCCCAAACCCCGAGGAGGGAACGCGTAAGATGCTGAAAATCAGCGCCCTGGATAAGAGTTAGAAAATATCAATTTATTTTAGTTATTTTAGGAGGAAATAAAGCATGGCACAGGAAGCATTAGGAATGGTTGAGACCAGAGGACTTACCGCAGCGATCGAGGCTGCAGATGCAATGACAAAAGCAGCAGAGGTTACTCTGGTAGGAACAGAGAAAATCGGTTCCGGTCTTGTAACTGTTATGGTTCGTGGAGATGTAGGAGCTGTTAAGGCAGCAGTAGAGAGCGGAAGCGCAGCAGCATCCAGACTTGGTGAGCTGGTAGCAACGCATGTAATTCCGAGACCGCACAATGATGTAGAGAAGATCCTTCCGACCATCTGATTTAGCAATGAGCTGTGCACAGATTGCAAGTAAGAACCTGCGCAAGCTTGCTTGCAGGCAGGAGCTTACAAAGCAATCTGTATAGGGCGAATGCCCGCACCGAGATGTAGAGAAGCGGAATCGAGGTGGAACAGCAGCATAAATATCATACAAAAAAGGAGTTCGCTCATGAGTAAATCATATGGTTTTATTGAGATCACGGGTGTGGTTGCGGCGCTGGATGCTCTGGACATTATGTGCAAGACGGCAGACGTTGAGCTGGCATCCTGGGAACGTAAGCTGGGCGGACGACTTGTGACCATTATTGTAGAAGGCGATGTGGCAGCGGTTACGGAGGCCGTTGAGACGGCAGCAGCCAAAGCCATAAAGAAACCGGCAAGCTACGCGGTAATTGCCCGCCCGCATGAAGAAATCGTCAAGATGGTGGAATTGAGCGCGAGTCGATGGAAAAAGAGTCAACAGGGGGATGAATGATGGCTGAAGAGAAAAAAACAACAGCAAAAACAACAGCCCCGAGAAAGGCAGCCGCACCCAGACGGACGGCTAGAAAAACCGAAACAAAAGCAGCAACACCCCAGACAGTGTATAAGGAGGAAAAAATTATGACACAGGAAGCATTAGGAATGGTTGAAACCAGAGGACTGACTGCAGCAATCGAGGCTGCTGACCAGATGTGCAAAGCAGCAAACGTTGCTCTGGTAGGAACAGAGAAGATCGGTTCCGGTCTTGTAACTGTTATGGTTCGCGGAGACGTAGGAGCAGTAAAATCTGCAGTAGAGAGCGGAAGCGCAGCAGCATCCAGACTTGGAGAGCTGGTAGCGACTCATGTAATCCCGAGACCGCATACCGACGTAGAAAAAATCCTTCCGGTTCTGAAATAAGGAGAAACCATATAGGAAGGTAGGTGCAGACCTTGGAAACAAACAATATTGAACAGATCACCAGAATGGTGATTCAGGCAATCAATAAAAACGAAGAAAAAGGTGAAGGTTTCATGGTGCCGATTGGTGTCTCCGCGAGACACATCCATCTGACGCAGGAACATGTGGAAGCGCTGTTTGGACCGGGATATCAGCTCACCAAGAAAAAAGAGCTGATGGGCGGACAGTTCGCATCCAATGAGACCGTGACCATTGTGGGCCTGAAGCTTCGTGCGATCGAGAACGTTCGGATCCTGGGACCGGTGCGCAAGGCATCTCAGGTTGAGGTATCTGCGACAGACGCCATCAAGCTTGGCATGCAGGTTCCTATCCGGGAATCCGGCGATGTAAAAGGCAGCGCTCCCATTGCGGTTGTCGGACCCAAAGGCGCTATTTATCTGGATGAGGGATGTATTGTGGCAATGCGTCACATTCATATGTCTCCGAAGGATGCGCAGGCAGCGGGAGTGACAGACGGACAGATTGTTTCCGTAAGAGCAGACAACGAGCGGGGAACAATTTTCAACCATGTAAAAATCCGTGTGGATGACAGCTTTACGCTGGAAATGCACATTGACACAGACGAAGCAAATGCGTCAAAAATTGCCACTGGCAATACAGTTACCATCATTAAATAACATGCAGATTCCTCTATCAGGGGCTGGAGCGAATGATTACTCCAGCCCTATCGGAGGATAATGCAAAATTTTATTCGGAGGCTCATATGATTGTAGGCAAAGTTGTTGGAAGCGTGGTTTCCACGCGGAAGAGTGAAAAGCTGATTGGAAATAAATTTATGATCGTGGAGCCGGTGCATCATATGAAAGCTGACCTAAGCCAGATTGTCGCAATCGATATCATTGGTGCGGGAATCGGCGAATATGTATTGGTGGCACAGGGAAGCGCAGCGAGAATTGGCTGCGGCGTAGAAACGGCGCCGGTAGATGCTGCCATTGTAGGCATCATTGATGACGGCGCAGGATTGGAGTAACGCCATGGATATCAAAGAATTACAGAAAATCATACAGGAGAATGGTGTGGCGGGCGCCGGCGGAGCCGGTTTTCCAACCTATGCAAAGCTCGACGAGCGTGCGGACACGATTCTCATGAACTGTGCGGAGTGCGAGCCATTACTGAAATTACACAGACAGTTATTGGAGCGTCACGCGTACGAGATTATGAAAACCTTCCATATGGTTAAGGAGACAGTAGGTGCTTCTGAGGCCATCATTGGAATCAAAAAATCTTATGTTCAGACGGTAAAGGCTCTGCAGCAGCACATTGAGGAATTCCCGGGAATGCGGATCCATCTTCTGGAGGAAGTGTATCCCATGGGGGATGAGGTTGTCATGATCTACGAGGCAACCGGAAGAGTTGTAAGACCGGGTGGACTGCCCATTGAGCAGGGGGTTGCAGTATTTAACGTAGAAACCCTGTACAATGTGTATCGTGCAGTAGAAAAACAGAAACCGGTAACGGATAAATATGTGTCTGTGGTAGCAGAAGTCAGCAATCCGGTTACCGTGCGTGTTCCTCTGGGATGCACGCTGGACGAGGTGGTTGCACAGGCCGGAAATGTGACGGTTAAGGATCCTGTATATTTTGTGGGCGGCCCCATGATGGGACGCATTGGCAGCGGATCTGAGCCGGTAACAAAAACCACGAACGCGATACTGGTTCTTCCAAAAGAACATGTGATTGTAATGAAGAAGCAGCGCTCTTCTTCCATAGATTTAAAGAGAGCAGCATCCATTTGCTGCCATTGCCATACCTGTACGGATCTTTGTCCGAGAAATGCTCTGGGACATCCCATTGATCCGGCTCTCTTCATGAGAGCGGCATCCAACCAGGATTTCAGAGATATGAATCCATATCTGGATGCGGCGTTCTGCTGTTCCTGCGGTGTATGCGAGATGTATTCCTGCCCGCAGAGCCTTGCTCCCAGAAGTCTTCTTGCTGATATGAAGGGCGGACTTCGCAAAGCAGGGATTCGTCCTCCTCAGGGAGTGGAACCAAAGAAAGTACTTCCATCCAGGGAGCTGCGTAAGGTTCCGGAGGAACGCCTGATGGCACGTCTGGCATTGACAAAATATGACAAAGATGCGCCCATGGACGAGAATCTGGTGGATGTTTCCAAAGTGACCATCCTTTTAAGCCAGCACATCGGAGCTCCGGCGCAGGCAATTGTAAAGGCAGGCGAGCAGGTGACAAGAGGACAGATGATCGCAAAACCGGCGAACGGTTTGAGCGTAGGCATTCATGCATCCATCTGCGGTAAGGTCACAGAAGTAACTGACCGCCACATCGTAATTGCAAAGAATTAGAAAGGACGTGCAGAACATGAGTAAAGCAATCGGCATGATTGAATTTAAGACAACCGCCACGGGAATCACTGCGGCAGATGCCATGGTGAAGACGTCTGAGGTTGAGATTGTCGAAGCCCAGACCGTATGTCCCGGCAAATATATTGCAATTATTACCGGTGATCTGAGTGCGGTAAAGGCTGCGGTTGATACAGCAGTAACTACATATGAGGATAAGTGCATTGACAGCTTTGTGCTTGGCAATCCTCATGAATCCATTTTCCCGGCAATTTACGGAACTACCCAGGTGGAGAGCATCAGCGCACTTGGAATCCTGGAGACCTACGATGCCGCTTCCATTATCGAGGCAGCGGACCAGGCAGCAAAGACTGCGATCGTAGACCTGATCGAGCTTCGTATTGCCAAGGGAATGTGCGGAAAATCTTATATGCTGCTTACCGGAGAAGTATCTGCGGTAGAGGCTTCTATTGCCCGTGCGAAAGAACTGGTAGGGGAAAAAGGTATGTACCTGGATTCCTCTGTCATTGCACACCCGGATAAACGGATGATCGATTCCATCCTGTAAGGGCAGCAAAGGAGGCAGTAGGAATGCTTGCACTGGAGAGACGAAACAGGATTCTCGAAAAATTACAGGCAGAAAAGCGGGTTGTAGTCAGTGAACTCAGCCAGCTTTATGATGTTTCTGAGGAAACGATCCGCCGTGACCTGGACAAACTGGAAAAAGAAGGTCTTGCCACCAAGAGCTATGGAGGCGCGGTTATCCGGGAAGATTTGAGCATTGACCTGCCTTTTAATATCCGTAAAAATCAAAATGTAGCAGGAAAACAGAAGATGGCAGAGATCGTGGCCTCCCTGGTGAAGGAAGGCGAGCATATTTTTCTGGATGCCAGCACCACGGCTGTGTTTGTGGCAAAAGCACTCAAGGAAAAAGAACAGCTCACGGTAGTGACGAACTCCGTGGAGATCATTCTGGAGCTTTCCGACGTGTCCGGATGGAATATCATTTCCACCGGCGGAGAGATGAAGGAAGGCTATCTGGCGTTTCTTGGCTCCCGGACAGAGGAAGCCATTCGTTCCTGCTATGTGGACAAAGTTATTTTTTCCTGTAAGGCACTGGATTTCGGGAGAGGGATCATGGAATCCCAGGAGGCCTTTGGGTCTACGAAGAGAAGCATGATCGCTTCCGCAAGAGAAAAGATCCTGGTGCTTGACAGTACAAAATTTGACCAGACCGCATTTTCCATTGCCGGAAAGCTGCGGGATGTGGATGTGATCGTTACAGACGTTCGTCCCTCGGAAAAATGGCTGCGCTGTTTTGAGGATATGAGCATTACCTGTCTTTATCCAAACCGTTGAAACGAACGTTTTGCGACCGCAAAAAAGGAGCGTCTTATATTATGAAGACATTTGAGATGAAAACAGCCATCCATTTTGGCGAAAACGCTCTGAGCAGGCTCAGGGAGCTTCCCTACAAAAGGGTTCTGATCATTACCGATCCTTTTGTGGTGCAGAGCAAAATGATCGATCTGATCACAGAGCCGTTGACCCGCGGTGACATTGCTTACGACATTTTTCAGGATGTGGTTCCGGACGCGCCGGTGGACAAGATCGCAGAAGGGGTAAAAAAATTCCTGTCCTATCAGCCGGAGGCAATCGTGGCTGTGGGCGGAGGATCTGCGATTGATTCCTCCAAGGCAATCCGGGAATTTGCCCTGAAGATCAACAATTACGGGCATGTAGGGCTGATCGCGATTCCGACCACCAGCGGCACCGGTTCTGAGGTAACCTCTTTTGCTGTAGTAAATGACACGGAGGCCAAAGTGAAATACCCTCTGGTATCCGATGCCCTGACTGCAGATGAGGCGATTCTTGATGCAGAGCTGGTAAAAAGTGTGCCGCCTGCGATCACAGCGGACACCGGCATGGATGTGTTCACCCATGCGCTGGAATCCTACGTGAGCGTGGATCACAATGAATTTTCCGCGGCTCTGGCAGAAAAGTCCATTGAAATCTGCGGAGTATTTCTTCTTCGCGCTTACCTGGACGGAAACGATATGCACGCCCGCCAGAAAATGCATGTGGCATCCTGTCTTGCCGGACTTTCGTTCAATACGGCGGGACTTGGCATTACCCACAGTATGGCGCACCAGCTGGGAGCTGTGTTCCACATTCCACATGGAAGAGCAAACGCCATGCTGCTGCCGCACGTAGTGGAGTTCAACGCGGATATCAACAAGCACAGCAGAAGCCAGAAGGAATATCTTCCGGCAGTGAAGCGCTACTCCAACATTGCCCATATCCTTGGACTGAGCAATTACAACAAGGTGATGAGCGTGCGCTCCCTGGTGAACTGGATTCAGTTCATGCAGAAAGAGATGAACATTCCGCTCACCATACAGGAGATGAAAACCATTACACCGGATGCATATTTTGCAGCTGTGGACAAGATGGCAGAGGCGGCGCTTGCAGATGCGTGTACAGAAAAAAATCCGAGAGTTCCCACCAAGGAAGACATTGTAAAGATTTACACAAAGCTGTGGTCTTTCTGATGGATTCCCCGAAGGGAAAAGGGTGAAAGATATGAAAAGATCAAAACGAATTGAAACCTTGGACAGAAGGGCAGTCAACAAGGACGGGTTCATTGACGAATGGCCGGAAATGGGATTTGTGGCAATGCACAGTCCTTATGATCCAAAGCCTTCTGTCCGTGTAGAAAACGGAATCATCACGGAGCTGGACGGCAAACAGCGGGGAGATTTTGATTTCCTTGACCAGTTTATCGCGGATTATGCGATCCGTATTGACCGTACGGAGGCATCCATGGCAGTTCCCTCTCTGGAAATTGCCCGCAGGATCGTGGATATCCATACATCCCGCAAGGAGATCCTGGAGATCGTGTCCGGTATCACCCCAGCGAAGATGGCGGAGGTCATCAATCATCTGAACGTTGTTGAGATGATGATGGGAATGCAGAAGATGCGCGCCAGAAGGATTCCTGGCAACCAGGCGCACATTACCAATCTGAAGGACGACCCGGTGCAGATCGCAGCAGATGCGGCAGAGGGCGCACTGCGAGGCTTCTCTGAGGAGGAGACCACCATGGGTGTTGCAAGATATGCGCCTCTTAGCGCCATTGCACTGCTCATCGGTTCTCAGGCAGGAAGAAAAGGTGTGCTGACCCAGTGTTCCGCAGAAGAAGCGACAGAGCTGGAGCTTGGTATCCGTGGCTTTACCACCTATGCGGAAACTCTTTCCGTATATGGTACGGAAAAAGTATTTATCGACGGAGATGATACTCCCTATTCCAAAGCGTTTTTAAATTCCGCATACGCTTCCAGGGGACTGAAGGTACGTTTTACATCCGGTGCCGGAAGCGAGGTGCTTATGGGAAGCAGCGAGAGCAAATCCATGCTTTATCTGGAATGCCGCTGTCTCTATGTGACAAAGGGTGCCGGAAGTCAGGGAATCCAGAACGGTTCCGTAAGCTGTATCGGTGTTGCGGCAGGCGTGCCTGCGGGAATCCGTGAGGTGATCGGAGAGAACCTGGTGGCTGCTCTCCTGGGCTTGGAATGTGCATCCTCCAACGACCAGAGCTTTTCCAACTCCGACATGCGCCGCACGGCGAGAACTATGCTTCAGTTCATGCCGGGAACCGATTTTATCTTCTCCGGCTATGCGGCAGAGCCAAATTACGACAACATGTTTGCCGGTTCCAACTTTGATGCGGAAGATTTTGATGACTACAATGTCATGCAGCGTGATATGCAGGTAGACGGCGGTCTTCGTCCAGTGACAGAAGAGGAAGTTATCCGGGTTCGCCGGGAGGCAGGAAAAGCCGTGCAGGCAGTCTTCAAATATCTTGGTCTCACGGAGATCACAGACGAGCAGGTGGAGGCAGTGACCTACGCCCACGGAAGCAAGGATACCTTAAACCGTGACGCGGCTTCCGATATCATGGCGGCGGACGATCTGATGAAGCGGGGCGTCACCGGAATTGATGTGGTAAAGGCCCTGGCAGAAAGCGGATTTGTGGAGCTTGCACAGAGCGTGCTCAACATGCTGAAGCAGCGTGTCATCGGAGACTATATGCACACGGCGGCAATCCTGGACGAAAACTTCCAGGTAATGTCCGGTGTGAACACACCCAACGATTACATGGGGCCTGGAACGGGCTATCGTGTAACCGGAAAACGCTGGGAGGAAATCAAGGCAATTCCTCACAGGATCAATGTAAATGAATTTTAGGAGGCTGTGCTATGGAAGTGAATGAACAACTGATTCGTGCCATTACCCAGGCGGTTGTGGAGCAGTTGCACCAGAACGGCGCACAGCCCACAGTACAGAAACAGACGCCCGATCAGCCGCAGAGCATGGCGGGCAGAACGAGAATGCGTCCCAAACGCTCTTATGCAGGAAGTCCGAAGGCAGCGCAGGGAACCAATCCCAAAGAAGTGGTCATCGGCGTGGGCGCGGCTTTTCAGACGGAGATCAATGCCACTATGGGCGGAATTCCTCTGGATGAGGTGCTTCGCAATGTAAAGGCAGGGATTGAGGAGGAAGGAATGGTTTCCCGCGTGGTGAAGATTCTGGACACCTCAGACGTATGCTTTATGGCGCTGGAGGCTGCGAAGCTTTCCGGTTCCGGCATCGGCGTTGGCATCCAGTCCAAGGGAACCACGGTGATCCACCAGAAGGATCTGTATCCGCTGTCCAATCTGGAGCTGTTTCCACAGGCACCTCTGATGGATCTGGATACCTACCGCAAGATCGGCAGAAATGCTGCAAAATATGTGAAGGGCGAGAAGGTAACTCCCATTGAGTGCACAAACGACCCTATGGTTCGCGCAAAATTCCAGGTAAAGGCAGCGCTCATGCACATTGTGGAGACAGAGCAGCTTGACCCGGAAATGGGAATCATTGAATGGGAGGGCAGAAGATGAGCAGATATCCTTTAGGACAGAACGAGGCCGACACCATTACCTCCAAGACTGGCAAAAAGCTCTCTGAGATCACGCTGGACGAGGTAAAGCGCGGCAATGTAACCGCGGAAGATATCAAGATTTCTTCCGAAATGCTGAAGCGTCAGGGCCAGGTAGCTTCTGAGGCGGACAATCCTCCCATGGAAGCGAATTTTGAGCGGGCTGCAGAGCTCGTGAACGTGCCGGATGACGTGATTTTGAACATGTACAACAAGCTTCGCCCCAACCGTTCCACCAAAAACGAGCTGGTACTGATGGCGAAGGAGCTTCTGGAAAAATACCAGGCGCCGCATTGTGCGAAGCTGGTTCTGGAAGCAGCAGAGATTTATGAAAAAAGGGGAATTCTTCTTTGAGACTGATCGCAGGTGTTGATATAGGAAATTCCACAACTGAAGTATGTATCGGCGGCGTGGAAGAAAACGGAACATTCCGTTTTCTTTCCGGCGCTTCCCGTATGACAACCGGAACCAAGGGAACCCTTCCCAACGTTCTGGGAATCAAGGCGGCTCTGGAGGAGGCGATGGATAAGATCCGGCTTCCCTTAAGCGCCCTTGATCTGGTGCGCCTCAATGAGGCAGCTCCGGTCATCGGGGACACCGCCATGGAGACGATCACGGAGACCATTATCACAGAGTCCTCCATGATCGGACATAACCCCTCCACTCCGGCAGGCGCCGGGGAGGCTGTGGGCGAGCTTTTGTTTCTGGAGAATATCTGGAAGGGAAAGCCGGGAGTACCCTACATTGTGGCGGCAGCCAGCAAATTTTCCTACGAGGAAGTGGCGGCGCGGCTGAATCAGTTTTTGCCGGAGCTTGACGTGCGCGGGCTGATCCTGCAGGCGGATGAGGCAGTGCTTGTGGAAAATCGTCTCACAAAGGCCATGCCCATTGTGGATGAGGTACGTCATATCAGCAGGATTCCGGAGGGAAAGACGGCGGCCATCGAGGTGGCGCTGCCGGGAAGCAGCATTCGGATGCTGTCCAATCCATACGGGATCGCAACGCTTTTGAACTTAAACGCAGACGAGACCAAGGCAGTGACACCCATTGCCAAGAGTCTGGTAGGCAAACGAAGTGCGGTGGTCATCCGAACACCTCACGGCAACATTCGAGAAAATGTTCTTCCTGCCGGGGAAATTACCTTCCACGGTGAGAAAGACTTACAGATAAATATTGACGCCGGCGCGGACAAGATCATGGATGCCTTGGCAGCGGCCGGTGAGATCCGTGACATTGACGGTCAGCGAGAGACAAACGTGGGCAATATGCTGACGCGCATCAAAGCCGGGATGGCGGATGTGAGCAAAGCGCAGAACAACGATATCCGCATTACGGATATTCTGGCAGTGGACACTCTGGCGCCGGTGGAGATTTCCGGTTCCCTTGCCGGGGAGACCTGTATGGAAAAAGCCGTTGGCATTGCTGCCATGGTAAAAACCCAGCAGCTTCCCATGCAGCAGATCGCAGCAAGGCTGGAAGAGGAGCTTCACGTAAAAGCGGTTGTGGCCGGGGTGGAGGCCGTTATGGCTTCCCTTGGAGCGATGACGACACCAGGAACAAAGCTTCCCCTTGCTATTCTTGACATGGGCGGCGGCTCCACGGACGCGGCTGTACTGGAAGCGGACGGCACAGTGCGCACCACCCATCAGGCCGGTGCGGGCGAGCTGGTTTCCATGCTGATCCAGACCGAGCTTGGACTGCACAGCCGGACAACGGCAGAGCAGATTAAACGATACCCCCTGGGAAAGGTAGAAAGCCTTTTCCACATGAGACTGGAAAACGGCGCAATGCAGTTTTTCGAGGACTCTATTGATCCAAGATATTATGGTCATGTAGTGCTTCTGGCTCCGGGAAAGCTTCTCAAGATAGAGGAGGATATTCCTATGGAGCGCATTTTGGAGGTGCGAAGAGACGCCAAGAAAAAGGTGTTTGTGAGAAACGCTTTGCGGGCGCTCCAGAAAGTAGCGCCGGACCATGATCTTAAAAAGATTCCCAACGTGGTTCTGGTGGGCGGTTCTGCGGAGGATTTTGAGATTCCGGAGATGCTCATGGAGGTACTGGCAGATTACCGTATTGTCTGCGGACGAGGTAATATCCGAGGAACGGAAGGTCCCCGAAACGCCGTGGCCACAGGACTTTTGATGTCCTATCTGGGAAGCAGGGAGGGATAAGCGTGGTCGTAAATAAACCATCTATTATCATTTACTGCCGGGAACCGGATGAGGATCTGCTTCGGGAAGTTTGTGCAGGAATTGAGGAGGAAGGCGTTCTTTACCAGGTGCTCTCCCTGGAAGGGGATGTGGACGAGCTGGCTTATGCGGCCGCAAAGGAGTCCATGCTGGGGGCTGGGATCGGAATGACAGGCAATCGTCTTGCCATGCAGATGCAGCGTCTTCCAAAAGGAAAAAATGTATTTGAACTGTGTGCACCTTCTTTCTGGCAATGCCGGAATCTGGGAGCAAACAGCGCAAGGGCAATCAAAAAAATGCCGTTCAAACCGGTGTACTAAAAGGCATTGAGATTGACGGCAAAAGAAGCGGAAGCCCGCGGCAGGGCGGTGTAACGCAGGAGATGAGCAGCTATGAACATTTATACAAAAAACGGAGATAAAGGAACCACGGAACTCATTCACACCAAGAATGTTTCCAAGTCAGATGACCGGATCCAACTGGTGGGAACCATTGACGAGCTTACCAGCCATATCGGTCTTGTAAAATCCATGATGGAGGATGCAGAAGTCATCAGCACGCTGGAGGGCATTCAGGGAACTCTGATCACACTCATGGCGGGAGTTGCAGATCCCTATGACCGACAGTACCGTCTGAGCGATGACAAGACAGAAGCTCTGGAGAGCGAGATCGACCGGATGGAAGCTCTGTTTGAGCGCCCTCACAAGTTTATCCTGCCGGGCGGAAGCCGACTTTCCGCGGAGATGGATGTGGCTCGGACTGTGGCAAGAAGAGCGGAGCGGGCGCTGGCTCTGGTCGGTGTGCGTTTCGGTGCAGACGTGGGAGCAAAAAAATATATGAACCGTCTGGCGGATTATCTCTATGTGCTTGCCAGATATACGGATGCGAAAGCGGGCGGCGCTCTGAAAACAGAAGCACATCCGTCCGAGGACAATTCTGCAGCGGCGAAACCGCAGACGGCAGATGCGACGGCTTTTGCAGGAGCAGAAAAGTCGCAGGCAGAAATTGTGCGGGAGGTTCTCAGAAATATGGGCATTCAGGGCAGGATCACATTGGAGGCTGCGAAACGCCTCATAGAAAAAATAGAGCAGGAGGCAGCGCGCAGAGGGAAACAGGCGGTTATCGCCGTATGTAATCCCCAGGGCAATCCCATTGCGGTGCATGCCATGGACGGCGCCTTTCTGGTAAGCTTTGATGTTGCCATGAAAAAAGCCTACACTTCCGTGGCTGTGAAGATGTCTACCATGGAGCTTTCCAAGCTTGCCCAGCCGGGAGGTACCTTCTATGGGCTTGACAAAATGGAGGGCGGAAATATCATTATCTTCGGAGGCGGCGTACCTTTGAAGGCGGGAGATACCATTATCGGTGGTCTTGGGGTTTCCGGGGGAACCGGAGAGGAAGACCACAGCCTGGCGGAATACGGACTTTCCGTGCTGGCAGAGATTCTGTAGCCGGCCGCTTCCGTGAACGGCAGCGCTGTCGGAACTTGTAGGATTTCTTGGTTTTCTTTTTCTTGTATCTTCGGGCGGACTTTGGTAAAATAAAGTTACAAAGCACAAGCAAAGGATAAATTCAACTATCCGCCCGGTTTCAAGGACATCCTGGAGAAACATAAAAATGCTGCGGTCGATAGAAGATTCAGAGAATCTGCTGTCGTATCATGCGGCTGCAAACAGAAATATCTACTTACATAGAGGCTATACAGATGCTGCTCTGTCAAGAACAGCGGCTGTACAGCCTCTTTTTCTTTTGGGTTATCTGGCGTTATCGCGTTCGTTTTGCTCTTGAGCTAACTGTTTCCCGCGAGGAGTGGTGCAGAGTCCGCCACGGCAGGTACAGCGCAGCTCGCTGGGAAGCTGGCGCCCCACGCGAAACAGTGTTTCTGCAGTCTGATCCAATGGAATCAATGGGTCGAATCCCCCCATGACCATGTTTGCGGATACAACGGCATTAGCTGCTGACATGGCGTTTCGATTGATACAGGGAATCTGGACCAGGCCGGCAACAGGATCGCAGATAGTACCAAGAATATTTTGTACAGCACAGGAGGCTGCCTGACAGGACTGGGCAGGGGAACCATCCATGAGGTAAACCAGTCCGCCGGCAGCCATTCCGGAAGCGGCACCGGGCTCAACCTGGCATCCGTACAATTCAGCAGAATAGTTGCAGTCCTTGCTCATGACAATTCCTATGACAGCTGTAACGAACATGGCTTTTATTTTCTGCTCCATAGAAAGATTCATATGATTTGCAACACCCAGGACTGCGCCGGGGAAGATGCCGGCAGAGCCGCCCGTAGGAGCGCAAAGCACGACGCCCATGGCGCTGCTGTATTCCATGGTTGCCATCGCCCATGGAACGGCAGTATTAAGAACCCCCATATCGATCGCTTTGGGATTTTTCTTGACATAGGATTCAATTTTTCCGGCCGTAGGAGATAGGATGCCGGACATATCAATATCACCCTTTAAAGCTTCTGTGGAACTGTACTCCATTGTTTTTACCACGGATTCCATATAGCTGTATACTTGTTCATAGCTCCATCCGCTTCGAGCCATTTCATACTCTATGGCAAGCTCCCAGAGTTCCTTATTTTCTTTTTCAGCAAGCTGTAACATTTCTTCCGCGCTTTCAAAGGGAATATTTGCCTGACGGTTAGAAGGAACGGCGAGGATTGGTTCCAGCTGCTTCACATCCGTGATGTGTTCCATTGACTGCAGCTGCTGCAGAAATTCCTTTGGACAGGCGGTGCGGTATTTCAGGTTTATCAGTCCCTGCTTCCCCTTTGTTGAAATACTGTGTCCTTCGGTGCAAGGGAGGAGAGCATTTATTTTTTGAAAAATAGACTGGTTTTCTGCTTCTCCGCAGTCGGTCCGGAGCAACAATTCATAGCAGTCTCCTAAAATGGCAACATCAAATCCGTCAATTGCCAGAAGCTTTACGGTTCCTCCGCCGGTAGAATCAGAATATATGATCACCTTTTCTCCCTCTGCGTTTTCCAGAGTGATATGAGAAATATTCGGCACAATGGGGTCAAAATCTTCGATGGTAAAAAGAACTTCTACACCTGCTTTTTCCGCATCAGAAAAGGCGTTCCGAAGACGTGGATCTTCCGGGCGTCGGCCGAGAAGGCCGTTTACATATCCCATATCAGAACGCTGGCCCTTATACATTAAAGTATAAGCTCCCTCTTTGGCAAAGGCGATTACAGCCCGTTTCAGCTGACCGGAAATCAGCTGCTGACAGAGAAAGCCAATGCGGGATGGGGCGCAGGTGTGGGAGCTGGATGGTCCAACCATGATCGGGCCTACGATGTCATTAAAAATACTTGGATGCTGTCTTTTCATAAAAATACCTCCATGCTTTTGTTTTCACGAGTTTTAGTATATTATGATGATAATATACATACATAAAAAAATCAAGAAAAATTTTATATATATAAAAATACAAAGAGAGAATTTAAAAATATAAAATTTTGTTTGCAAAAAGAAAAGAGGTATTTTATAATGTGGATTATAAACATGGAAGAGGATCATGAAAAACGGAGGTTTTATAATGACGGATGATGTAGGGGCAAGACTGAGAAATGTCAGGAAGAGAAAAGGGCTGACTTTGACGGAGCTTGCGAAGCATGCGGGGTTATCTGCCAGTTATATCAGCAATTTAGAGAGGAACGCATGCAGTCCCACATTGGATAACCTGCAGAAAATCTGTGCTGCGCTGGGGATATCTCTGATCAAGCTTCTTGAAGAAAAGCCAGGAAGCGATTATGTGAGCCGTGCGGGGCAGCATGAGATTGTATTTGAAAAAAAAGGCCAGATCCGCTATGAATCCATTAACTATGGCGAGGAACGCTTAAGCGGCCTTATCATTACGATAGAGCCTCATTGTAATTATAAGAAAGAGTGGACACATGAATATGAAGAAATCGGACTGGTTTTGGAGGGAAAATTGACCTTGACCATGAATGATGAAGAGTATCTTCTGGAAAAGGGCGATTCTTTCTATATAGATGCCCAAGTACTTCACAGCATTAGCAATAATACAGAGGAGCGTTGTATCAGCTATTGGGTAAAAAAAGAAATATAGAGAGAAAAACAAAATGAACAAAGAATGTTTCCGACAAAACGGAAGCATTTTTTTTGTGAAAAACCGATGAAAAATATTTATATATATAAAAAATATTGACAAAATATTTATACATATATAAAATGAAAGCATGAAATTTTGCACGGAGGTGAAAAAATGACAAATTTCAAAAAAAGGATTCGTCTGCCGGGAAAAAGAGATAAGCAATGGCTTGTTTTCATATTGCCAACTGCGTTTGCTCTTTTTTTGATTTTGGCAGCGACAAGTAAAATGATGCTTTCCATTGCGGTAAGCTCGGCTGATGTTGTTGTCTGGTGTTTGCTGTCCGGGATTGCAGCGGCAGTTCTTTGCGGCTTTGGTTATGCGGACTTGAAGCTTGCGTTTGGCTGGTCTCTTGCAGGAGTGATAGCCGGGATTCTTTTCATGATGTATGTGTTTACCAGGGATATTGAGATGCGGGGGTTGGTAGGCTTGGTATCCGGAGCACAGCTGGCATTCATTTTTTTCATCATCGGTGTAAATCTTCAGATGCTTAACTATCTCAGGAAAAAGAAAAGGGAGGGATCTTATGGGACAGACAGGAAATGAAACAAAGCACAATGCCAGAGATTTTAAAATCCGGTGGAACGTTATTGTAATTCCGGTCGTATTGTTTTTGATCATTTTGATCGCGGGAATTGCGATACCGGATACGTTCAATGCCATTGTAAACAAAGGTGTTATGTTGATCATGAAAGACATGGGGTGGTTTATCAGTCTTTCCACATTGTTTTTTGTAGGATTTTGTCTGGTGATCATGTTTCTGCCGATTGGAAAAATAAGATTTGGCGGTCCAAAGGCAAAACCGGAATTAAGCACTTTTGAATATTTTGCGCTCTCTTTGACCGCGGGTATGGCGACGGGATTTATTTTGTGGCCGACTGCGGAGATGCTGGAGTACACAGCAAGACCGCCGAGGGCATTTGGAGTAGAAGCGCAAAGCTACCAGTCTATCATTGACGGATTGAAATTTGAATGGCTCCACTGGGCATTTACACCCTATGCGTTATATACGGCATTTGGCATTGTGGTTACTTATGCGATTTATAATCTGCACAAACAGTATACGGCAAGTTCTGCGTTTTATCCGCTGATGGGGGAAAAGCTCGGATCAAAATCAAAAACAGTTATTGACATTATTTGCCTCTTTTCTATTGTAGGCGGTGTGGCCGGATCTATGGGATATGGTCTGCTTCAGATTGGAAGCGGTTTGGAGTATTTGTTCGATATTCAAACAGGGCTGATTTCCTGGATAGCAATAGCCATCGTCATTACCGTTGTTTATACGGGGACCAGCGTGTCAGGGTTAAAAAAAGGAATTGCAGTATTGGGAAAAGGGAATACCTATCTTTTCTTCCTGTTTTTGGCATTTGTGATATTGTTTGGACCGAAAAGCTATCTGTTTAATCTGACCAGTGAAGCCTTTGGACAGTTTGTGCGAGACTATATTCCGATGCTTACCGTACAGGATTTTATGCCGGGAAGCGATTTGTGGCCACAGTGGTGGAATAATATCTGGTGGCTGGACTGGATTGCCTTTGCACCTATGACCGGTATGTTCATGGCTACGCTGAGCAAAGGAAGAACCGTTCGGGAATTTGTCGTTGTGAACATGATTTTGCCGTCTGTTTTTGCTATGATCTGGTTTGGAATGTTCGGCGGTTTTGCTGCTCATGTACAGTATGTGATGGGAGAAGATCTTCTTTCTGTTATGGAGCAGCATGGATCTTCTTATATGCAAATTTTTACGATGTCGTATCTGCCGCTGGATGTAATTATGAAACCGCTTCTTTTACTGACGCAGGTGATTTCCTTTGTCACCTTGGCAAACTCCATGACATCCACGATTTCCAAAATGTCCATTGTGCCCGGAAAGAATTACAAATCCGAGGAAGCACCCATGTTTATGAAGATTTTATGGGGGATCCTGATGGCTGCAATCGCAATTCTTTTCCTCTGGAGCGGCGGTCTGGACGGGGCAAAATCCGTAAAAGCCATTACTGGTTTTCCGGTATTTATTCTGGAATTGGCGGCATGTATTGGATTTATCATGTTTTTTGTAAAAGGAAAAGCGCCGGAGAAAAAATGTACGGCAGAGTTTACGTACACGAATTATGATGAAGTAACCGGTGAACTTTCGGAAGTGATCATGAACGAATCCGTTTTCCGGAATGAAAAAGAAAAGAATACAGATGAAAAATCTGCGAAAGGACAGGGGATATAAGATGAGATTAAGAGATGATTTGTACGATCCAAAAGATATTGATCAGATTCATGCAGCAACGGTAAAGCTTTTGAACGAAAAAGGAATTTATATGCCAAATGAGAAGGCTCTGAAAATATTTAAGGATGCCGGGGCGCGTGTGGAAGACCAGATTGTATATATTAGTGAAGAAATGCTGAACAGTGCATTGGAAAAATGTCCGCCTAAATTTGTCCTTCGCGGGCGGGTGCGGGAGAGGGATTTTGAAATTGGCGGTGAAAAGCCGTGTCTCTGCCAGCCGAACGGGCCGATTTTTGTAAAGCTTGGGGATAAATATTGGGCATCCACAAAACAGGATGTGATTAATTTTATGAAACTGACCGAGAGCAGCCCGACAGTAGATATGGTGACGCCATGGGTTGCAACGGCAAATGATGTTCCCATTGAAAAGCAACTGGCATATCAGTATGCGGTGACTTTGAAATATTCCACAAAACCGACCTTGGGTCTGACAGCCAGCTACGAGCTGTGTAAAATGTCCATTCGGCTTACACGGGATTTTTATGGGATTCAAGAAGACGGGGAGTATGTATGTCTGGGTCTTGTGAGTCCGATTTCACCTATGAGTTATAATGAGGAAATGCTGGATGCTGTCATCGCTTATGCAGAAGAAAATCAGCCGTTGTTTTTTGCCAGCGCAGTTCTTCCGGGAGCAACAGGGCCTGTGACGCTTGCCGGAGCCATTGCGATGTCAAGTGCAGAGGTTCTTGCCGGTATCGTGCTGGCGGAGTTGGTGCATCCGGGAGTGCCGGTTATTTTTGGAAATGCAGCTGGATCCACGGATCTGCACTATGTAACTCCGGCGATTGGTTCGCCGGAAGCAGGATTGACTGCAATTTACGTAAGAGGACTGGGCGATAAATATGGAATTCCCTGTCGTGCGGGCGGAGCTCTTGCGGATTCCAAATGTACGGATATGCAGGCAGGGATTGAATCTACTATGGTAATGCTTCCGTCCATACTTGCAGGGATTGATTTTATCCTTCATGGAGGAGGAATTCTGGACTCTTATAATGTCATCAGCTATGATAAATTTTTGATGGACGAAGAGATGACAAAAATGTGTATGTATATGAAAAACGGAGTGGAGGTAACTGAAGAAACCCTTGCCGTAGATACGATTATGGAAGTGGAGCATGGCGGAGAATTTCTGACGGAAGAACATACTCTGGATCATATGTATGATATGCTGTATATTCCGGAATTTCTGGAAAAGAACAACTATGCAGTATGGAGCCGGGAAGGCTCCAGGCCGGCAGTGGAAAAAGCGAAGGAAGCTGTGCAGAAACGGCTGGATGCATATAAAGAGACTCCTCTCACAGAGTATCAGGAATCTCTGATTGCAGAATATCTTGATGTGTAAGAAAGCTAAGCTTTTTGGGGCGATGCCGAGAGTCAATCCCGGCATCGCCCGTGTTTTTTGCCAGGGAATGTTGTTAAGTGCGTTTATACTTCCCGGGCGTGATCCCTTTATATTTTTTGAAGGTGCGGATAAAATAGCTCAGGTCATTGAAACCGTTGCGATACGCAATTTCCGTGATGGAATCGGAGGTGGTGGAAAGCTGGTAGCAGGCCTGTTCGATCCTCTGGTGATTCAGATAATCCATGGGGGTCTGGTGGGTCATTTCGGAAAAAAAACGGCAAAAGTATTTGGGCGACATGGATACAGAAGCAGAAAGCTCTTTCAGTGTCAGGGGCTGGGCATAGTTGTGTTCAATGAATTCCAGAACCTGCTTCAGCTGAAGGATTCGCTTGTAATCTCTGCGGGCCTGTTTCACTCCATCCAGGTAGTAATGATTACCAAAAATAATACCGAAAAAGTGGTAAAATTGTCCAATGACATTCAGCTCATAACCTTCTTTCTTTTGCCGCATGGCATCGAAAATACTGTAGAGAACCTTGCAGGGTTCCGCATACTGGGGAGTAAAATGATGATATACCATCACGTCCTGGTGTATGATCTTCTGCATATAGCCTGCGCACAGGGAATTGTGCTTCAGAAACGCATTGATGTCAAATACAATACACTGATAGACACAATCACTGGGGATTCCGGAGTGAAGGATTCCACTGTGGACAAAAATGACATCTCCCGGCATGGCAGTAAAGCTTTTTTCGTCTAAAGTGATGGTCAGTGTGCCGCTCAGGATGCGTATGATTTCATATTCTACATGCCAGTGATAGGACATGACATAGCTGGGATGGCTGCTTTCGACATGATGAAATTCAAAGGGAAAATCGTAAGTCCCTCTGGGACGGTCTTCATTCTGGTCCAATGCGTGCAAAAAGCCTCAGTCCTTTCTGTTGTTTATGGAAATTTTAGGAAATCCTTTAAAAAAGTGAATATTATACTATTTTTTGCTATTATAACACAAGTAATTTCCATATTGCAATTATATAATAGTCGTAGAAACAGAGAGCGCAGTTCTGCGCGGAGAATTCCTCTTGACCAGGAGGAATCAAAAAACAAAACGGAGGTATTATAATTATGGCAAAAAGCAGATTAATTGGAAGCTACCCGGTTATCGGTATTCGCCCCACCATCGACGGACGTCGCGGTGCTCTGGATGTCAGAGGTTCTCTGGAAGAGCAGACCATGAATATGGCTAAATCCGCTGCAAAATTACTGGAGGAAAATCTGAGATATTCCAACGGTGAGCCGGTAAAGGTTGTCATCGCAGACACAACGATCGGACGTGTAGGCGAAACTGCAGCATGTGCAGATAAATTCAGAAAAGAAGGCGTAGACATCACTCTGACCGTTACACCTTGCTGGTGCTACGGTTCTGAGACTATGGATATGGATCCGCAGACCATCAAAGCGGTATGGGGCTTTAACGCTACAGAAAGACCTGGCGCAGTTTACCTTGCTTCTGTACTTGCTACTCATGCACAGAAGGGACTTCCGGCATTTGGTATTTATGGACATGAGGTTCAGGATGCAGACGATACTACAATTCCGGATGATGTAAAAGAAAAAATCTTAAGATTCGGCCGCGCAGCAGTTGCAGCAGCTTCCATGAGAGGCAAATCTTGGCTGCAGATCGGTTCCATCTGTATGGGAATCGGCGGATCTATCGTAGATTCCGACTTCATTGAGTCCTATCTTGGAATGCGTGTAGAGTCTGTTGATGAGGTAGAGATCATCCGTCGTATGACAGAGGGCATCTACGATCATGAAGAGTTTGAAAGAGCTCTCGCATGGGCGAAGAAGACCTGCACAATCGGCTTTGACAAGAATCCGGAAGAGCTTCAGATGTCTGAAGAGAAGAAGGAAGAGCAGTTTGAGTTTGTTGTAAAGATGGCAGTTATTGTCAAAGAGCTTATGAACGGATGCGACAAGCTTGATCCGAAATTCTCCGAGGAAGCAATCGGACATAATGCAATCGCAGCAGGCTTCCAGGGACAGAGACAGTGGACAGACTTCTATCCCAACGGCGACTTTGCAGAGGCAGTTCTTAACACCTCCTTTGACTGGGAAGGCGCAAGAGAGCCGTACATCCTTGCAACAGAGAACGACGTACTGAACGGTCTTGGAATGCTGTTTATGAAGCTTCTTACCAACCGTGCACAGATGTTCGCAGACGTTCGTACCTACTGGAGCCCGGATGCGGTTAAGAGAGTAACCGGATACGACCTGGAAGGCGTTGCAAAAGACAACGGCGGTATCATCCACCTGATCAACTCCGGTGCTTGCTGTCTGGATGCAAACGGCGGCGCTAAGGATGAAAACGGCAACGCAGTCATGAAAGAATGGTGGAACGTAACAGAAGAAGACCAGAAAGCAATCATGGAAGCTACTACCTGGAATGCAGCAGACAACGGCTACTTCCGTGGCGGCGGATTCTCTTCCAGATTTGAGACCAAAGACCAGATGCCGGCTACCATGATCCGTCTGAACCTTGTAAAAGGCCTTGGACCGGTTCTGCAGATCGCAGAGGGCTGGACAGTAGCACTGCCTCATGAGGTTTCTGATACTCTTTGGAAACGTACAGACTATACCTGGCCGTGTACATGGTTCGCACCTCGCTGCGACGGCAAGGAAGGCGCATTTAAGGACGCTTACAGCGTAATGAACAACTGGGGCGCAAACCACGGTGCAATCTCCTACGGTCACATCGGTGCAGATCTTATCACCATGTGCTCTATGCTGAGAATTCCGGTTTGCATGCACAACGTTCCGGAAGAAAAGATCTTCCGTCCGGCAGCATGGAATGCATTCGGCATGGACAAAGAAGGCGCAGACTTCAGAGCATGCAAGAACTACGGACCGCTTTACAAATAAGAAAATACAGGTACGTTACAAAAGCCCGGTGGATATCATTCCACTGGGCTTTTATCGTAAAAATCGACAAATACGTGGCCGATAATTTTGAAAAATCTTGCATTTTGTCGAATTTTATCGTAAAATAGTCCTATCAATCTGTTCTTACAGACAAAAAACAGGAGGTTTTGTGCTATGAAAAGAAATATACTTCATAATGCAACAAGAAAGGCAGCAGCCCTGTTGACCGCCGCCGTTATGGTGACAGCAGGCACAACCACCGCGTGGGCAGAATCCGCTTATCAGGAAGCGGAGCAGAGTGTATTGGATTCTTATGTGGCTTCCATGACAGAGAGATGGGGCACACAGATGGCAGAGATGGAGAATAACTCACAGGCTGCCAACGTGCTTGTGGATCTGAAGTTGGAAGACACCACCAAGTATCTTCTGAATCTTTTGACAGCAATGGATTTTTCCTGGCTGAACAATATTGCTCTTTCTATGAATTCGGCAGTGAATGAGAACAGCGAAGGAATTGATATAAACCTGCAGTTAAATGGCAGCCAGGTGCTGCAGCTTTTAGAACAGGTGAGTATTTCCGATGCGGAAATTTATATGAAGGTGCCGGAACTTTTTGATGGAAGCATCAAAGTTCCCATGGAGGTAACTGGGAATGTAACTACGGCAGATGGAACCACACAGGAAATGTCTCCGCAGGAGGCACAGGAATTTTTAACCGCCATGTCTGATGTGAGCGCATTTTTGCCGGACGCAGCGACCATGACAGAGCTCATCAATCGCTATAAAGATATTATTCTTGCTGGAATAGAGGACGGAACAGAAGCGAGCGAGCAGGAGCTGGTGATTGAGGGAGTGAGCGAAAGCTGTACGCTTTATGAAGGTCGTATATACGAGGCAAATTTCTACAGCACAGCAGAAGAAATTCTTAACACGGCCCGGGAAGATGAGCAGCTGAAAGCAATTGTAGAAAAGTTTGGCGAGCTTAGCCAGGTACCGGACATTTATGCGCAGTTCCAGACTGCGATTGACAACGGACTGGCCTCTCTGGCGGAAGACGCGGCAGAGGATGCAGGTGCAGAAGTTTACTTCTTCTCCCGGCTGTGGCTGGATGCGGAAGGCAATGTGGCAGGAAGACAGTTTGGAATGTCAGATGATACTACAACCATAGAACTTTTTTCCTGGTACAGTGTGCAGCAGGATGACAAAACAGCGCTGAGCGTCGAATTTTCTGATGGAGAGCAGGAGTTCCTGTTATCCGGAAGCGGAGCTGTGACAGCAGATGGCAGCCTGGCAGGAAATTACCGGTTGACATTTGACGGGGAGCCTATCCTGAATATCGCAGTGGCAGATTATATGAAAACGGATACAGATTTCTTTGGATCCTATACGCTGAGTCTGGATCCGGCTATGAGTGATCAGGAAACGTATACTGTCCTGGGCACATATCAGCTGGTGCTCAATATGAAGAGCAGCACAGTAGATAAGGATGCAGTCATAGAGATTCATCTGGTTCAGAACGAAGTACCCCTGGGAAGTCTGACTCTGATTACGGTATATGGCGAGAATGCTACTGTTCCTGAGCTGGGAGAGCTGGAGCCGATATATGATCTGAATGTGGAAGAGGATGGAGTTGCTTTCGCGGAAGGCTTGGATTGGAGTCCGCTCCTGCAGAAACTCATGGATGCAGGTATGCCGGAGGAACTGGTACAGTATGTGGATGCCATGATCGTGAGCGCTCTGTATGGGGAAGAAACTACCGCAGAGGACGGTGCGGAAGAGGTTTATGATGAAGCCGAAATAGACGAAGCGGCATAGAATTGTTAGAGTTGTAGAAAAAACAGCTCCGGCGGATTTGCAGTATGTTTTCGGCAGAGAAGCTTTGTGTGAAGCAAGGCTTCTCTGCCGGGGAAACAGCTGTAAGGGTACCGTCGGAGCCTTATTTTTTTTGAACAAGTTTTTCCAGAATCTGAGCTACCCCGTCTTCTTCATTGGAAGCGGCGGTCATATCTGCAATTTCTTTGACACAGAAAGCGGCGTTGCCCATGGCAACACCTGTTCCGGCCCAGGTGAGCATTTCCAAATCGTTTTCACTGTCTCCAAAGGCCAGCACTTGATCCCGGGAAATATTCAGATGATCACATAGCCACGCTAATCCTTCGCGCTTACTCCAGCCGGTGCTGCATACCTCAATATTAAAAGGCGTGGTAGAAATGGGGCAGATGCCGGGAAGCTGTGAGATGCGCTCCTTGAGCAGCATTCGCTCGTCCGGATCGACGCATACAATGTGAAATTTGTTGACGAGATGCTCTTCTTTCAGTACGAAATCATCCAGGCTTTCCAGATGAGTATTGGTGTGCATAAGCTGCACCTGGTAAGCGGGATCACATTGGCTGCGTCTCATGTTTTCGCGGCCAATGGCGCTGTCGTAGGCTGTGCTGCCGTGATAGAGTTCCACAAAGGTCTGGTATTCGCAGCAGAGGGAATAAATGGCGCGCCCGATTTCCAGGGGCAGGGTGTTTGCGTAAAGGAGCCTGCCGCTTTGGCCGTCTGTGACAGTGGTTCCGTTTCCGTTGATGTAGAAGGGAAAAGGCGGAAAATCCTGAAGGACAAAGCGGCTGTTTTCGTAGCTGCGTCCGGTGCAGGGAACGACCAGATAGCCGGCGTCCATGCAGGAAAGAATGGCCTGGCGGCTGCGTGCGGAGATGGTGCAGTCGCCCTTTAAAAGAGTGCCGTCCAGGTCAATGGTGATCAGTTTTGGGTGCATTGGTAAAACTCCTGTCTGTAAATTCTGAGCAGCGGCTCAGTAAAGCTGGTAGCCGCCGGGAACACGGGCATACTCAAAGTCCTTGAGCAGCTGAACATTATTGGCTTCGTACTGATTAAAAATGTCAGTGGAAAAGCTTGCTTCGTCTGTCTGTCCGTTGTACCAGGATTTGGAGCTGAAGTAGTTCTGAAGCTCCTGAGAATTGAATTTGCGTCCTCTGCGGGCGTAAATTTCATTTTTGGCATAACACAGAACCTGGGGAGACAAATTCGAGAGCTCTTCTTTGGAGAGATAGCGGGAATCGCTGTCCGGGAAAATATAATCCACATTCCAGATCCAGGAATCGTCCCAGGAATTAGTTCCGGCTGAATGGATGTCATATCCGTCAGCGTCAAGGACATATCCCTTGCCATCGCTCAAAGAATTTTCAAGTTTGGTGAGATACTGTACGTTGGTGGCCTCATAGGAATTGAATACGCTGTCCTGGAAGTTTTCTGGAGCGATCGTGCCCGAATACCACAGCTGTGTGTTGAAATAATCCTGGAGCTCCCGGGAATCAAACAGACGTCCCCGGCGTGCATAAATTTCGTTCTTGGCGTAGCAGATTTCCTGCAGAGTCAGGTGCTGAGTGTCATCGCTGGTGAGATAGCGGGAGTCGCTGTCCGGGAAAAAATAGAAAGAGCTGCCTCTTCCGTACAGCTGATCCAGATATTCATAGACCGGAGTATAGCTGTAGCCCGTAGCGTCCAGCGCATAACCGCCGGAGCGCAGTGCTTTTTCCCGGTTGGAGAGAAGCTGGATATTGGCCGTCTCGTATTTGTTCAGGGTGGAGTCCGAAAAGTCCTGGGGACTTACAAAGCCGTCGTACCAGGCCTGCTGGTTGAAATATCCCTGAAGTTCCTGGGATACAAAGGTGCGTCCGTGCCGCGCGTAGATTTCGTTTTTGGCATAGCAGACCACCTGCAGAGACATATCTGCGATCTCGCTGTCTTCGTAATAACGGAAATTGCCGTCGGGAAGAAGATATTCTTCAGCGCTGCCTGCCTGCGTACATACGGGAAGAAGCAGACAGAAAATGAACCCCAGCAGCGGAAGGAAAAAATGCAGACGGTTTACTTTCTTTTTCATAGGGATTCCTCCTTTCGGGCTGGCGCAGCCCGTGTTTTTTAGTGTCTTTATTATAGCATATGAGAGCGTCCTTCCTGTAATTTTGAAAACCCCGCAGAAGCTGTCTGCGGGGTTTAAAAACGTGCAAAATCAGAGGGATTCAGTTGTCAACAACGACACCCTTCTGAAGCATGATATTTGCGTAAAGCGCTTTTTCTCCGGTGGAGATGATGCAGTATGCGGTTTTGGCTTCGTCATAGAATGCAAAACGTTCGATGTTGCCGACGGCAGCGGCACCGCGCTCATCGTGTTTGGCAATGATTTCTTTGTAGGTGTCCCAGATGGGGGTTTCTACATTGTCACCGGCCATAACCTCCATGAGGTTTACCGGATGCTCCACATAGGTGTCCAGCGGGAATACCTGAAGAATGGCGTCCAGAAGCTCCGGAACGCCGTGTCCGTCGCAGCGGATGGTGATTGCGTTTTTGCCCATGGACTCCACAGGGAAATTTCCGTCAGCGATCACAAGACGGTCGCTGTGGCCCATTTCGCATAATACTTTTAATAACTCCGGGGATAAAATTGCAGGGATTCCTTTTAACATAATCCAAGTTCTCCTTTCTGTATACTGCCGGTCAGACAGTTTTTCCTCTTTACACCATACCGTGTTTTTGAACGAAAAACAAGGAAAATTTTTATGAAAAAAGATAAATATTTTCTGGTTGACAGAAACGTTTCGGTAATATATGATAAGGGCAAACAGAAACGTTTCGGTTTCGAGAGGATGAAGGAGGAGCAAGATATGCCATTGGTTACATCAAAGGAAATGCTTTTGGCTGCACAGAGAGGCGGATATGCAGTAGGAGCGTTCAATGCGGAAAATATGGAAATGGTGAAAGCGATCATTCAGGCTGCGGAGGAGCTTCGCGCGCCGGTGATGATTCAGACCACACCGTCCACAGTAAAATACGGAACACTGGAGACCTATGCAGCTATTGTGGCGGCAGAGGCGGCAAAAGCAACCGTGCCGGTGTGCCTGCACCTGGATCATGGCAGCAGCTTTGCGCTTGCCATGCAGGCTATGAAGGAAGGCTACACTTCTGTGATGATCGACGGTTCCCATGAGGAATTTGAAGGAAATATCGCTGTGAGCAAAAAAGTGGCGGATGCGGCGGCAGCGCTTGGCATCCCCTGCGAGGCGGAGCTTGGCAAAGTGGGCGGCAAGGAGGATGACCTTGAGGCTGAGGCAGATACCAATACGGACCCGCAGCAGGCAAAAGAATTTGTAGAGCGCACCGGTGTGACCTCTCTTGCAGTTGCCATCGGAACCGCACACGGCTTTTATGTGGGAACACCGGTGCTTGACAAAGAGCGCCTGAGCGAGATCCGTGCAGTTGTGGAGATCCCGCTTGTGCTTCACGGCGCTTCCGGTCTTACCGACGAGGATGTGCGCGACTGTGTGAAACGCGGCATCTGCAAGGTGAATTTTGCGACGGAGCTTCGCGCGGCTTATTCCAGGGCAGTGCAGGAGACCTTTGCGGAAAATCCCGGCACCATTGATCCAAAGGCTTACGGCAAAGCCGGGATCGCAGCGGTCAAAGAGCTGGTGATGAACCGTATGAAAGTCTGTGGATGCGACGGCAAAGCAAAATAAAAATCCGCATGGACGGAGAGGAGTGCTTCTATGGCGGCGACTATGAAAGACATTGCAAAGCTGACAGGCCTGGGGCTTGCCACCATTTCTTCTTATTTTAACGGGGGGAATGTGCGGGAAAAAAACAGAGTGAAGATCGAGGCAGCCATTGAGGAGCTTCATTATGAAGTGAATGAGGTGGCGCGGGGATTAAAGACCAACGCCACCAAGACCATAGGCGTTGTGATCCCGGAGCTGAACAATATTTTCTGTACCGAGATCATCACGGGCATGGAGGATGTGCTCCGCAATCACGGCTATGCCACGATCGTGTGCGACTGCCGGACGGATAAGGAGCTGGAAAAGGAAGCCGTAGATTTTCTCATGCGGAAGCGTGTGGACGGCATCATCAACATGCCGGTGGATACCCAGGGGAAACATCTGGAGGCCTTTGGACAGACAGGAAAACCGATCGTGCTCATAGACCGGAGCATCCAGGGACTTGCCTGTGACTGCGTATTGGTGGACAACCACCGGGCAGCACAGGAGGCAGTGGAGCTCCTTATGGAAAACGGTCACAAAAACATCGGGATCATCGGTGGTCCCAGGGATGTATTTACGGCCAGGGAGCGCCTGGACGGTTACTTCCAGGCACACAAAAGGCGCGGAATACCGGTGCAGGAATCGCTGATCTACCACGGCGATTATACCATTCAGGGCGGTGTGGAGGGTCTGACAGCGCTTCACAGACGAAATCCGCACATGACGGCTGTGTTTGTCACCAACTATGAAATGACTATGGGGGCGGTGATCGGAAGCAACGAAATGGGGATTTCCATTCCCCAGGAGCTGTCGGTGATCGGATTTGACAATCTTTCCTTTGCGAGGGCCTGCAGTCCAAAGCTCACCATTGTGTCCCAGCCCACGGAGGGCATTGCCCGGGAGGTGGCGCGTATTATTTTGAGCCGGCTCCAAAAAGAAGGCGGGGAGCCTGTGACAGAAAAGCTCCAGACCGAGATCATCCCCGGAAAATCCATCAAAAACCTTGCTGAGTAAGGCGGGGAGGAGAAGCATATGAAAAAACAATATTTATTAGGAATCGATATCGGGACCAGCGCCTGCAAGGTAGCTCTGTTTGCGGGAGACGGGCAGGTAAAGGCCGCTGCATCCGGAGATTACCCGGTGTATTATCCGAAGCCCGGATGGGCAGAGCAGGATCCGGAGGAATGGTGGACCGCTGTGTGCGGCGCCGCCAGACAGGTGTTAGGAAACAGCGGTATCCGCCCGGAGGAGATTGCGGGAATCGGCATTGACGGGCAGAGCTGGTCTGCCATTGCCATTGACAAGGAGGGGCGTGTGCTTACCAACACACCCATCTGGATGGACACCAGAGCCCAGGATATCTGCGACCGGCTGAATGAAAAACTGGGCGCAGAGCGCATTTTCGAGGTTTCGGGAAATTCGCTGCAGCCTTCCTACACAACTGCCAAAATTCTCTGGTACAAAGAGAATCTGCCGGAGGTTTATGAAAAAATTGATAAGATCCTGCAGTCCAACAGCTACATTGCCTATAAGCTGACCGGCGCCGTCACACAGGAAGTTTCTCAGGGCTACGGCCTGCACTGTTTTGATATGAGAAACGGCGTGTGGGATGAAGAGATGTGCGAGGCCCTTGGGATTCCGAGAGGATTTTTGCCGGAGATCGTTTCCTGCGATACGGTTGTGGGAACGGTGACGGAGCAGGCGGCAAAGGAGAGCGGTCTGGCGGCTGGAACTCCGGTCGTTGCGGGCGGATTGGATGCGGCCTGCGGAACTTTGGGCGCAGGAGTAATCCATCCGGGAGAAACCCAGGAGCAGGGCGGACAGGCCGGCGGCATGAGTATCTGTATGGATACCTACAAGGCAGACCCAAGGCTGATCCTGGGATTTCACGTAGTGCCGGGGCAGTGGCTTTTACAGGGAGGAACCACCGGCGGCGGAGGTACGATGCGCTGGTTTGAGCGGGAATTTGCCGACTATGAGCGGGAGATTGCTTCCCGGGAGGGGCGATCCTCGCTCATGCAGCTGAACGATATCGCAGAGAAGGTGCCTCCGGCCAGCGACGGCGTTGTGTTTCTGCCGTATATGGCAGGCGAGCGTTCCCCTGTCTGGAATCCGGATGCAAAAGGTGTGTTCTACGGACTTGATTTTTCCAAGACCAAGGGGCACATGGTACGCGCCCTGATGGAGGGTGTGGCGTTCTCTCTGCGGCACAATCTGGAGACGGCAGAGGAGGCGGGAGCAGAGGCAAAGGTGCTTCGCGCCATGGGAGGCTCTGCGAATTCTCTTTTGTGGACACAGATAAAGTCCGACATTACCGGAAAACCGGTAGTGGTGCCCTCGTCCGATACGGCAACCACCTTGGGAGCAGCAATCTTGGCCGGTGTGGGCGTTGGATTTTATGAAAGCTATGAGGAGGCGGTGTCCCTGACCGTGAGAGAGACCAGGCGGCATGCGCCGGATCCGGAGAATCAGGCGGCTTACGACAAGGCCTACCATCAGTACAGAAGACTTTATGAATCTCTGAAAGATATGATGAAAAAAGAGGGATAAGCACTGGCTTTCCCATAAGGAGGAAGAGATATTATGAAAGCAGCAGTTGTAGTTGCAAATGAAGACGTTCGTTATCAGGAGGTGGAGGAACCAAAGGTTCGGCCGGGCTATGTGAAAGTAAAGGTAAAAGCCTCCGGGATCTGCGGCTCTGATATTCCGCGAGTTCTCCACAATGGCGTACATTTTTATCCCATTGTTCTGGGACACGAATTCTCCGGTGATGTGGTGGAAGTCGGGGAAGGCGTTACCAAGGTAAAAGTGGGAGACCGGGTTTCCGGCGCGCCGCTTCTGCCCTGTATGAAATGTGACGACTGCCAGAACGGAAATTTTTCTCTGTGCAAGCATTACAGCTTCATCGGTTCCAGAGAGCAGGGAAGCAATGCGGATTATGTGGTGCTTCCGGAACAGAATGCCGTTCCCTTTGATCCTTCCATTTCCTATGAGCAGGGAGCCATGTTCGAGCCTTCCACAGTCGCTTTGCACGGACTTTTGCAGAACGATTATCAGGGCGGTCAGTATGTGGCGATCCTTGGCGGCGGAACCATCGGCATGTTTACCATGCAGTGGGCAAAAATTTTCGGCTCCAGAAAAGTGGTCGTATTTGACATCAGCGAGGAGCGCCTGGATTTGGCAAAGCGCCTTGGCGCAGACGCCGTCATCAATACCACAAAAGAAAATTATATGGAAGAAGCGCTGGCGCTTACCGGCGGCAAAGGTTACGGCTATGTTTACGAGACAGCCGGACAGGTTCCAACCATGCACATGGCCTTTGAGCTGGCGGGAAATAAGGCGCATGTATGCTTTATCGGAACCCCCCATGTGGATCTGAGCTTTACGCCGAAGCAGTGGGAGAACATGAACCGCAAGGAGTTCAAGCTCACCGGTTCCTGGATGTCCTACAGCTCGCCGTTCCCGGGAAAGGAATGGGAACTGACCGCACATTATTTTGCGACCGGACAGCTGAAATTTGATCCGGGCTTTATTTACAGAAAAATGCCCATGAGCCAGGCGCAGGAAGCATTCCAGCTCTTTAAGACGCCGGGCCTTGTGAAAGGAAAAATCCTGCTGATGAATGAAGAGTGAGGAGCGTTTTGAAATGATACTGACAGTGACAGCCAATGCGGCTATCGACAAACGATATGTGGTGGAGCGCTTTGGCACAGGAAATGTGAATCGTGTGAAGTCCTGTGCCGCCAATGCGGGCGGAAAGGGGATCAACGTGTCCAGGGTGGCTTCGCTTTTGGGAACGGATATCACAGCTACAGGATTTCTGGGCGGACACGCGGGAAGATTTATTTCGGAGCGTGTGGAGGAGCTGGGCGTCAAAAGCGACTTTGTGTGGTGTGCAGGCGAAAGCCGTACCTGCATTAACATCTGGGATGAAGCTGCAAAAGAGCAGACAGAATTTCTGGAGCCGGGCTTCGCGGTGACGGAGCAGGACTGCGCAGCACTTTTGGAAAAGTTTGTCTCCCTTCTGCCGGAATGCGAGGTGGTGACGATTTCCGGCAGTACACCAAAAGGGGCGGGCTCCTCGTTGTACCGCTGTATGATACGTGCGGCGAGGGAAGCGGGAAAGCCGGTGCTCCTGGATACCAGCGGAACTCTTCTGGAAGAGTGCATTTCGGAAGCGCCCACGCTGATCAAGCCCAATATTGACGAAATCCGCGCGCTTACCGGAAGATCCATGGATACCAGAGAGAGCCTGATTCAGGCGGCAAGGGAGCTTCACTGTGATGGCATTGAAAATGTGGTGATCTCTCTTGGAGGAGACGGTTCTCTGGTGATAGGAAAAGAGGGAGTTTTTGAAGTGAAGGTGCCGCGGATTGATGCTGTGAACACTGTGGGCTGCGGAGATTCCATGATTGCCGGTTTTGCGGTGGGAATGGCACGCGGGCTTTCCCTGGAGGACACCGTTCGTCTGGCCAGCGCGGTTTCGGCAGCCAATGCCATGCGTATGGAGACGAGATTTTTTGTGAAAGAAGATATGGAGGCTCTGCTTCCTCAGATACAGATAAAAAAATTTCAGAATTGATAAAAATTTAAGGAGGATATCAATATGACATTCATTGACCCAGCAACAGTTCCCCAGAGAACACTCTACACAGGGGCAAAAATGCCGGCAGTAGGTATGGGAACCTTCGGCAGTGACCACGCTGACCCGGATGCGGTGTCCGCTTCCGTGGCAGGAGCGATCCGCGTGGGCTACCGTTCCTTTGACTGCGCGGCCTGCTATGGAAACGAGGATCAGATCGGCAAGGTATTTCAGGAGGCGTTCCAGGAGGGCGTTGTAAAAAGAGAAGAGCTTTTTATTGCTTCCAAGGTGTGGAATGACATGCACGGAGACGGAGATGTGCTTCTCGCCTGCGCAAAGACACTGAAGGATCTGCAGCTTGATTATCTGGATATGTACTATGTTCACTGGCCCTTCCCCAACTATCATGCACCGGGCTGTGACGTGGATTCCCGCAATCCCGATTCCAAGCCATTTACCGCGGAGCGTTTCATGAGAACCTGGAGACAGATGGAACGTCTGGTGGACATGGGACTGGTAAAGCATATCGGTATGTCAAATATGACCATTCCGAAGCTTGAGGCGGTTCTGCCTCTTTGCAGAATCCAGCCGGCAGCGATCGAAATGGAACTGCATCCCTGCTTCCAGCAGCAGGAGCTCTTTGATTACTGCCGCGCACACAAGATCGAGGTAGTCGGCTTCTGTCCGATCGGCTCCCCGGAACGTCCGGAGCGCGACAAGACTCCGGAGGATGTGGCAGACATCGAGCTTCCGGAGCTCAAAGCCATTGCAGAGGCGCATGGAATCCATCCGGCAGTTGTGTGCCTGAAATGGGCGGTGCAGAGAGGGCAGACTCCGATCCCCTTCTCTCTCAAGGAGAAAAACTACACCAAAAATCTTCAGTGTACGACGGAGGATCCGCTGACAGAGGAAGAGATGGAAATCATCAAAGGTCTGGACCGCAATAACCGTCTGATCAAAGGACAGGTGTTCCTGTGGCCGGGTGCGAATGACTGGCATGATCTGTGGGATGAAGATGGGGTGATTGTGGAGTAAAGGTTTTTAGAAAACGTTGAAAATAAGGATGTGAGGGGGACGGGCTCCAAGTTGCGAGGGCCGCACGTCCCCCTCACGCTCCCCCTCTTGGCCACGCAAGAGAGGAGAAAGACAAGGGTTAAGATTTGTGGTTTTTAAGTGTGAGATATTCTTCGTAAGGAAGTTCCATTTTCTTACATACTTCTTCTATGGGCAGCTGAAAGTTTTCGGCTGCTTTTTCCTTCTGTACCGCTATATCTGTTTCGTAATCGTATTCAGCCATCAGTATATTGATCACCTCACGGCTTTTTCTTGAAAGATAGTCTGCCAGAATGTCGTTTTTTATACATTCACGCACAGCTTTTTTTAATTGGTTTTCATCATTCTGGTGTTTTCGTGCTGTTTCCATAAAGGCATCTGAAAGTCGCAATACTTGTTCCAACGGTTGATTTCTGGTTCCGTTATAGAATACCAGAAACCTTGGCGTGGGTATCTTAAGTAGCGTGATTTTGTAGCGGCTTCTGATTGGGATGACTTTTTCGTATTCCCTGGCAATGGAAAGGAGATCGCGCACAGGCATGTTAGGATTCATGGTGCTCTGATGCTCGCTCAGTACAATGCTTTGGACCTCTACGGAAAACGCCACATCATATTGCCTCGCTTTCCCTGCTGATGCAGAATACAGATATTCGGGAAAGCAAAAAAACACGCATTTCCGAAGGGGGGGAAGGAATGTCCCCGGATTCGGAATGCCTGTCTTTTGTATATACTTAATATACATGGTTTGAAAAAAGTGTAAAGCAAATTCCTGGCAAAAATGAATTTAAAACTGAAAAATAGAAGATACCTCCGGTGTATCCAGGGAAAGGATCTGATGAACATCGGTTAAGTGTGCCTGCTGTTTCATCCACTGCGTGGGGGAAAGTCCCAGAACCTTCTGAAAGTTGCGGTTGTAGCTGGAAAGGGTGGGAAAACCGGACAGAAGGGCAATCTCGTGGATGGAATACATACGCTCAAAAAGCAGGATACAGGATTTGCGGATACGGAAACGGTTCAGATATTCCAGGGGAGACAGGGCGGTAATGCTTTTAAAAATCCGCCGAAAATGCGTCTCGCTCAAATGGCAGGCATCTGCGAGGTCTGCACAGGACAGTTTTTGTCCATAATCCCGGTGGATGATGACCAGGGCAGGGCGTATGGAAAAACCGGAATTTTTGACATTTGGGCAGTCTTTCGGCGAATCCATTGCAGTGAGCTTTGTGCAGAGGTAAATGAGCAGTCCCTTCAGGGAATATTCATAAAACGGCTTTGGGGTGGAAAATTCAGCAAAAATACTGTGGATCAGTGGGGACAGTTCCTGATTGATTTCAGGGGACAGGATGTTGGAAAAGGTCGGACTGTAGTCCGTAAGGGTGTCCTTGTTTTTTAACTGCGTCCAGAGATTTTCCGGGAACAGAAGCTGCGGGTCAAAGGCAAAATATTCCCAGTGACTGTCTTCGGTACTGCGCACAGTCATATGCGGAGTATTGGACGGGATCAGACAAATGTCCCCAGGATGAAAAGGAAAAATCTGATTCTCCACATAGAGGCTGCCAAAACCGCTGTGGCAGATGCCGATTTCCAGACAGTTGTGGAAATGCATATGATCCAGGTTGGACAGGGGAACCCAGTTGTTTCCGACAAAGGCAATGGCCGGAAGATTTTTGGGCAGGTTATAAGGACGATAGTGAATTTCCGGAACTCCAGATGATTGAATTTGCATAGTATTTGCTCCAAAATGACAAGAAATCGAGGTTGTTGTTTCGTAAGATAACATTGACGGGGAGGTGAAAACCATGAATGAGGATCCGCAGTATCAACGGATTGCCGCATGGGTGCAAAAACAACGTGATGACATTATAGCAGACCTTGGAGACCTTGTAAACATTCCAAGTGTGGCAGACCCAAAAGCCAGGGTGCAGCCGTTTGGTGAACCTTGCAGAAGGGTATTGGCATGTATTCTGGAGAAAGGCAGAAAGAAGGGGTTTTGCTGCCGCAATTATGATGATTACGGCGGTTCGGTTTTTGGAAAGGAAACGAAAGAAAACAGAAAACATGTAGGACTATGGGCGCATCTGGATGTCGTTCCGGAGGGAGAGGGCTGGGAATTTCCGCCGTTTTCCATGACAGAGAGGCAGGGATGGCTGATCGGAAGAGGCGTGCAGGACAACAAGTCGGCAGCAGTAGCAATTCTCTATGTGCTGAAGGCCATGGAAGAGCTGGGGCTTTCCAAGAATTGTGTTTTTGACGCGTATTTTGGCTGTGCAGAAGAAATCGGGATGTATGATGTGAACTATATAAAAGAACATTATCCGCTGCCGCCCTTATCCATTGTGGTGGACTGTGGATTTCCGGTCTGTTATGGAGAAAGCGGGATTTTGGATATGGAATTTCAAGCGCTTGAGGAAGCACCGGAATGGCTTTTGGATATCAGGGCGGGAAGCGCTGGAAATACGGTTCCGGAATATGCGGAAATCACGCTGAAAAAAGACAGCGGAGAGATACAGACCTGGAAAGCATCAGGAAAAGCAGTGCATACAGGTGTGGCGGAAACCGGGGAAAATGCATTGTATTCTTTGCTGGAGAGGGTAAAAGAAGCGGAGAAGGACAGAGAATTTCTTCCATTGAAATTTCCGCTGGAGCTGCAGGATCTGGAACTGTTTTCAGACTGCTTCATGAACAGCGGGGAAAAGCTGCATGGAGCCGTTACTCTTGCTGGAATGAAAGAGAGAAAAGTTACGTTTCATCTGGATATCCGCTATCCTATTCTGGATGGAAACGGACAGCTGACGGATGGCGGGAAACTGCAGAAATGTCTGGAAGAGAGAGCAGCGGACTGTGGTCTTTTGGTGACCCGGTGCAAAAATCAGCGCCCGTCTTATTATCCGCCGGACAAAAAAGAGGTAAAGGCGCTGGAAAACGCGTTCCGGAAATTTGGAGGATATACAGACAGCAATTACTGTATGAGCGGAGGAACCTACGCGCGCGCGCTTCCGCAGGCGTTTGCCTTTGGCATGGCCCTGCCGGAGAAAAAGCTCTATCCTGAGCTTTCCGTCGGAGGGGACTACCACCAGCCTAACGAATCATTGAACATAGAAGAATATATGAAAGCAATCACTCTGCTGATCGCCTGTCTGGCAGAGCTTGACAAAAGTGTATAAGGAGGAAAAAGTCATGAATAAAAAAGAACGGGTATTGCGGGCATTTAACAATCAGGAGACGGACAAGACACCGGTGAGCTTCTGGTATCATATGCCGGAGGATATGGATTTGGATAAGGAGTGTGTGCAGGCACATCTGGACTATTACCGTACCTGTGATGTGGATTTTTTGAAAATTATGTGCGACGGTTATTTTGACTATCCCAATCCGGTTGCAAAAAACATCGCCAGCCCGAAAGAATGGTACAACATGAAACCTCTGGGCGCGGAGCATCCATTTATCCGGGAACAGGTGGAACGGGCAAAAAGCCTGGTGAAACAGCTTAATGGAGAATGCTGCACATTTTATAATGTGTTCTGTCCCATGTCTTACCTTCGATTTGGAACATCAGAGGAGCTTTTGATGCAGCACATCAAAGAAGATCCGGAAGCTGTGAAGTATGCCTTTTCTGTGATTGCAAAGGATGCGGCAGAGCTGTCCAGACTGCTGATCGAGGAGGCGGGCTGCGACGGGATTTACTATTGTGTGCAGAATGCAGAGAAGTTCCGCTTTTCCTATGAGGAATACCGGAATCTTGTAACACCGTCAGATTTGTATGTTTTGGAGGAAGCAAATAAGTACAGTGAAAATAACATCCTTCACTGCTGCGGATGGGCCGGAGATGAAAACAGAGTAGAAGTATGGCAGGATTATCCGGCAAAAGCAGTAAACTGGGCGGTTTATGTGGAGCATATGAATCTTGCAGAGGGAAAACAGTTCTTTGGCGGAAAATGTGTTATCGGCGGGTTTGACAACCGGCCGGGCGGAGTTCTTTTGAGCGGAACAAAAGAGCAGGTGGAGCAGGAGACAGAAAAGCTTGTTGCAGAAGCCGGAAAAACAGGTGTGATACTGGGCGCAGACTGTACGCTTCCCAGAGGAACGGACTTGAACCGCATTTGCTGGGTTGTGGAAAAGCTGAAAGAAATGTCCTGTTAAGAAAGTCGTTTTTGCACAGTATAGAGGATAAATGAATAGGAAATAGAAAAGACAGAATGTTATACTCATACTAACAACAAAGAAATAAGGAGGGAAACACATGGGGTATCAGGCAAGTGAAAAGCGGTATGACACTATGCAGTATCGCAGAGCCGGAAAAAGCGGCTTGAAACTGCCTGCAATGTCATTGGGATTGTGGCATAATTTCAGCCGAAGCAGCAACTATGAAAATGCACGCGAAATTGTGCTGAAAGGGTTTGATCTGGGGATTACAAATTTGGACGTGGCGGACTGCTATGGGCCTCCCTACGGGGCATCGGAGGAAATCCTGGGAAAAATTCTCCGGGAAGACTTGAAGGAGTACAGGGATGAGCTTTTGATTTCCACAAAAGCGGGATATGATACTTATCCGGGGCCTTATGGGGATTTTGGATCCAGAAAGCACATGGTAGCGTCTCTTGACCAGAGCCTGAAACGTTTGGGACTGGATTATGTGGATATTTTTTATCATCACAGACCGGACAGAGAGACGCCGCTGGAGGAGACCATGGAGACTCTGTCTTTGATGGTAAAGCAGGGAAAGGTGCTGTACATAGGACTTTCCAATTATGAGCCGGATGAGCTTGCGCGCGCATCCGAGATCCTGAAAAATCTGGGCACACCCTGTATCATTCATCAGCATCGCTATTCCATGCTGCACCGCGAGAATGAAAAGCTCTTCCCGGTACTGGAACAGCAGGGAATCGGCGCGATCGCATTTTGTCCGCTGGAGCAGGGTGTTCTCACGGGAAAATATGTGAACGGAATTCCGAAAGATTCCAGAGCAGCCGGAGGAAGCATGTATTTCAACAGAGACGAGCTGCGGGAAGAAAATAATCGAAAAGTGAAAAAGCTCTGCGAGATTGCGGAGGGAAGGAATCAGACAATGGCGCAGATGGCGCTGGCCTGGGCGCTGGAAGCAGGCAGGCTGACCTCTGTTATTCTGGGAGCCAGCCGTCCGCAGCAGATTGAAGATAATGTGAAAACTCTGGAAAATTGTCAATTTACGGAAGAAGAATTAAAAAGTATTGACAATATTCTGAATAGTGCGGATAATAGTCAGGTAAAATAAGATGGAAAGGGAGAATATAGCATGAAAGCAAAAAAATTAATGGCATTATTACTGACCGGCGCAATGGTATTTGGAACCGTTGGATTTACATCTACAGTAAAAGCGGATGATAAAGTACAGCTGACATTTTATGATTGGAGCGATGAGCAGGCTTATCTGGATCCGTTGGTAGAAGCCTACAATGCACAGAGCGATGTGGCGGAAGTCAAGGTGGAATACTTTGCTCCCACAGAGTATGCGGAAAAGATCCTGGCATCTTTTTCAAGCGGCGTAGAATTCGATATTCTGGGTGTAAACGGTGTCAGCTTTTACGGGGAATATCAGGACAAAAAGGTTTTGCAGGAACTGACCGATTATGTGGAAGCAGACGGCCTGGACACCTCTGTTTATGGAAAAGTATTTGAGCAGAGCAACCAGAACGGAATTTTTGGTCTTCCTTACCGCCAGTCTGTATGGCTCTTGTTCGTCAATGAAGAATTGTTCAAAAAAGCAGGAGTGGAGATTCCGACAGAGCAGCTGACCTGGGATGAATATCGTGAGCTTGCCAAGGAGCTTACCGATGGCGAGACCTACGGCGGACTGGTTGGCATGGACAATTATGTTCTGATGCAGCAGCTTGGCGGCAGTGTCATGGATGAGGACACTACCGTGATCCGCGAGAATCTGGAACTCTGGAAGCAGCTTCACGAAGATGGAAGTCATGTGCCTTTTGAAGAAAAGCTGGAAATGGGACAGAATGCAGGCTCCATGTTTACAACAGCTCCGGCTGAAAAAGTGGCAATGTTTATGAACGGAACCTGGGGTGTAACTTCTTATAACCAGAAATATGAGAGCGGAGAAATGCCTTTCAAATATCGTGTAATGCCGATGCCGATTCCGGAAGGTGCAGAAGATTACACAGCTCCCTGCGGAATGAATTTCCTTTCCGTATCCAAGACATCCAAGCATCCGGAAGAAGCGTATGATTTTATCAAATTTGCCTGCACCTATGAAGGCGCGAACATTATCGCAGAAACCGGAACGCTGACTGCCTACAGTGACGATGATGTAAAAGCAACCTACCTGGAGGCAGTGGATCAGGCAGATGACACTCTTTCCAAGATCGTGTTCTCTGAGAACAATGCGATCGAACAGAAATACGATCCCAATTACACAGCAGTGGAAACCATTCTGACAGAAGAGATGGAGCTGTATATGATTGGCGAACAGGATTTGGATACTACGATGAAAAACTTTGAAGAGAGACGAGCTGAGGTCATCGGGTAATAAACAAAGAAGAGGACGGCAGCGGAAGCTGCCGCCCTGTTTTTAAGGAGGTACTGTATATGAGAACGAAGCAGAAACCATCAAAGGCCGCCCGGCGAGAGGGCTGGATCGCGTTTGGATTTTTGCTCCCCAATCTGTTGGGATTTTTGGTTTTTACCTTTCTTCCGGTGGTTGTGGGACTGGTGCTGTCTCTTACCAACTATGACGGATTTGGACAGATGGAATTTACCGGCCTTAAAAATTTTACCCGCCTGTTTCAGGACGACTATTTTTATACCGCTCTGAAGAATAATATTTATTATACGGTGCTCAGTGTGTCCCTTACATTGATCATTGCACTGGCGCTGGCAGTTTTGCTGCAGCAGAAGCTGAAGGGAAGCGAAATTTTCAAAACAATCTTTTTCTTTCCGCAGCTGACTTCCAGTGTGGCTTTCGGTATTATTTTTATGGCGCTGTTTCGCGGAGAAGGTCCGGTAAACGGTGTATTGGAATGGCTTGGCGCGGTGGATCCGCCTCGGTGGCTCACCTCCACGGCATGGTCTATGACGACGATTGTGATCGTATCGGTAATAAAAAATTTTGGCTATTACATGGTTTTGTTTATCGCAGGTCTGCAGGGGATTCCGGAGGATTTGTACGAAGCAGCATCTCTGGATGGGGCGAATATGTGGAAAAAATTCAAATACATCACGCTGCCCATGCTTTCGCCTACAACGTTCCTGTGTACAGTCATGTGTCTGATAAATTCCTTCAAGGTATTTGATCTGGTAAATATCATGACGGACGGAGGACCGGGACGGTCATCGAATGTGCTGGTTTACCGCATTTACCAGGAGGCATTCCGTAATTATGACTTTGGCTATGCATCTGCTTACGCAGTGGTTCTGTTCCTGATCGTCTTTGTGATTACACTGATACAGTTCAGAGGGCAGAAAAAATGGGTAAATTATTAGAAAGGAGGCGGAAAAATGAAGAAACTGAATATGAAAAAGATAGGCTCTAACGGAATCATTTATCTGGTATTCATTATATTTGCGGCTGTTACCGTGCTCCCGTTTCTGTGGATGACGTCTACGGCATTCAAATTTGAACAGGATGTTTTCCGCTTCCCGATTGAATGGATCCCCAGAGAAATCCGGTGGGAAAATTTCAGCGATGTGTTTGAGAAGATTCCATATCTTACCTATTACTGGAATTCCATCAAGCTCTCTGTCATCATAACAGCGCTGACGCTGCTTACCAGTACGCTTGCGGCGTATGCCTTTTCAAAGCTGCGCTTCAGAGGAAGAGAGAAGCTGTTTCTTTTGTATCTTGCAACATTGATGGTGCCGTGGCAGGTCATCATGATACCGCAGTTTATGGTGATCACCAGACTGGGCCTGGCAGACACGCATTTGTCGTTGATACTGACGCAATGCTTTACCCCGTTCGGTGTATTTTTGCTACGGCAGTATTTTCTTGGAATTCCCATCGAATATTCTGAGGCAGCGAAAATTGACGGGTGCTCTGATCTGAGGATTTGTTTCAATATCATTGTGCCCATGGCAAAGCCCGGCTTGATGACACTTGTGATCTTCACCTTTATGGGAACCTGGAATGATTATCTGGCTCCGTTGATCTTCCTGAATTCGGATAACCTGCGTACACTGCAGCTGGGACTGAAATATTTTCAAGCTGAGCACAGCACTTCGTTTGCCTTGCTGATGGCAGGTACGCTGATGGCGTTGATACCGGTGGTGCTGGTGTACATACTTGCGCAGAAGCAGATTATCAAGGGCATGGTTACAGCCGGCGGAATCAAGGGATGACCGGAACGCGGTGCATCATGGCTGAATAGGAAATACCGAATGGCGAAGATTCTTTTTCTGAACACTTCGCCGGGTATTTCTCCACTGCCGCGGCGTCTGATGATATAGGTTCTGGAACTGCCGGTTAAAGTTTGAAACAGACTGGAAGCCCACAGAGAGCGCAATAGCGAGAATACTGTCCTCGGTGCTGTGCAGAAGATCGCAGGCTTTGGAAAGCCGGACTCTTTGAATATAGGAAGTGGGCGAAGTTCCGGTGGACTGCTTGAACAGCTTCTGAAAATAGCTGGTGCTGCAATGGCACATTTGCGCAAGCTCATCAATGGACAAATGCGCATCATAATGCTGATTGATATAACGGAATGCGGGCGTGAGAAATGGAAGAACTTTGTTGCCTGCATTTCGCAAGGGGTGCTCCGGGAGGCTGTGGCTGAGCTCGGACATCAGGGACATGGTCAGCCCTTTTACGGCAATGTCGTAATTTACAGCCTTGTTCCTGAGCACAGATAAAATTTCAGCAGTAATGTCACAGACGCAGGGATGCTCTGCAGAGGAAAACAGAATAGGAAAATTCTGGAACTGATACGGCAGAAGAACATCCGGAATGCGCTCCGGAAAAAAATCTTTGAGAAGGATTTCCGGAAGCAGATATAAATATTCGCAGACACTGTCGGCAGTATCCGGGAGAGAGATGTGCATGGTGTAAGGCGACAAAAGAAATACATCTCCCTTGTTCAGCGTAAAGCAGGTATCTTCCACATAAAATTGATAAGAGCCTTCGTAAACCCGCCCGATTTCTACACAATTATGAAAATGCAGAAACGTAAGTTCCGCAAGCGGGGTGGGAGGAGGCAGAAATTCTCCATTTAGCAAGGCATAGATGGGGAATTTTTCATTTAAAGGATACTCTCGGTATTCTAAATCCACAAATTGGTTATGAAATTCGATCATACAATATACATCTCCTGATACGAATGAACAGAAAAATTTTCAAATTATTATAGCACAAAATGCATATGGAAAACAGCTGAAAAAAGAAAAGAGGTAAAAAATATGGAAGCAGAGAAAAGAGGCGGGTTTACCCTTCCGGGAGAAGCAGGGTACGAGAAGCTGACATTGCAGCTTGCAGAGAAGTGGGGAGCAGATGTCATTCGTGACAGCGATGGAACCCAGCTTTCGGAGGATATTCTGAATGCCGGCTACGGAATTTATTCCACCATCTGTATTATCAGAGATCACAATGCCTGGGCACGGGAGCACAGGGACTGTCTCCAGCAGACGGTTCTGATGTCAGAGCCGGTGCCTGCCCGCTCGGAACAGATTTGCATCGATCTGCTGAAGGGGTATTTTCGGGAACAGTTTGAGGTCAACGAAAGCCCGGATTCTCAGAAATACTGGCAGGTTTATGACAGAACAGCGGGGACGATGGTTGCAAAAGAAAACTGGAGCTATGACGGTTCCGGAAAAGTGACTGTAAAAAACGCGCAGCTGTGGCATGAATATACGGTGAACTTTTTTGCGTGGCGTGTGTGGGAAGAAATTTCCATGTACAATCATGTCACGAATCACTGGAAGCAGGAGCACCTGATGCAGCTTGACCCACGCTATCCTGAGGTGCAGGAATATCTGATCCGGTGGCTGAAGCAATGGTGCGAAGAGCATCCGGCAACTACGGTGGTACGTTTTACATCCCTGTTCTATAATTTTGTCTGGATTTGGGGGGAGGACAGCAGGAACCGGAATCTGTTCACAGACTGGGGTTCCTATGATTTTACGGTGAGTCCCAGAGCGCTGGAAGAATTTGAACAGGAATATGGCTACGCATTGACGCTGGAAGACTTTATCAATCAGGGAGACCGGCATGTGACACATATGCCGCCGGATGATAAAAAGAGAGACTGGATGCGGTTTATCCATCATTTTGTAACCGGATTTGCCAAAAAACTGGTGGATCTTGTTCATCAGTATAAAAAAGAGGCATATCTGTTTTACGATGACAGCTGGGTGGGGGCAGAGCCCTATGGACCGGAGTTTGCCTCCATGGGATTTGACGGAATGATCAAATGTGTGTTTTCTGCATATGAGGCCAGAATGTGTGCAGATGTGCCCACAAAGGTCCATGAAATCCGGCTTCATCCGTACCTGTTTCCGGTTGGACTGGGAGGAAAACCCACCTTTATGGAGGGCGGCGATCCTGCAGCAGATGCCAAAAGATATTGGCACCAGGTCCGCAGGGCGCTGCTGCGGTGCAAAATTGACCGGATCGGACTTGGCGGATATCTGCACCTTACGGAAAGCTTTCCGGATTTTACAGACTATATAGAGCAGGTCGCCAGGGAGCACCGCATTTTGAGAGCACTGCATGAGGAGGGCAGGCCGCAGACTCTGCCTGTGAAGGTAGGGGTTCTTCACAGTTGGGGAAATCTGCGTCCCTGGACGCTTTCCGGACATTTTCATGAATCCGACAGTCATCCGCTGATCCATGTCAATGAAAGCCTGGCGGGAATGCCGCTGGATGTGAAATTCCTTTCCTTTGAGGAGGTATTGAACGGAGCAGCCGATGAATATCAGGTCATAATCAACGGCGGAGATATGGGAACGGCCTGGAGCGGCGGTGAAGTGTGGAAGAACATCCGTCTGGTAGAAATCTTGACGCAGTGGACGGAACAGGGAGGTATTTTTATAGGTGTCCGTCATCCGGGAGCAGTGGAAGGTGCTTTTCATACCTTTGCAATGTCGCAGGTGTTGGGTGTGGACCTGGCAGGGGCAAAGCGAGCCAACCATGGCCTATGGGAAATGGCAACAAAAGAAGATGCCCGTGTGTTTGAGGGCTGTAACTGGAAAACGGCGGAAGGTGTCTATGTGTGCAGCCCGGAGGTGGATGTGCTGATGCAGAAGGAGGGAAAGCCCCTTCTGACAGAGCATGCTTTCGGAAAAGGAAAAGGAATTTATCTGTCCGATTTTCAGACGAATCCACAGAATACACGTCTGCTTTTGCGCCTTATCTGCCAAAATGTGGAGGAGCAGAGTCTGGTGCCGGATAATTTGTGGACAGAATGCAGTTATTTTCCGGAAAGCAACAAGCTTGTGTGGATCAATAACAGTGAAATCCAGCAGAGGGCTGTGGTGAAAGTGAGCGACCGGGATTTTGCGGAAACGCTTATGCCGGGAGAACTAAAGGTACAGGAGGTAGGAAACCTTGCATAAGGAAAAAACGATACTGCGGTGCAGAAATGTTCAGCAGGTCATGAGGGAGCGGAAGATAGACCAGCTTCTGATCACCAATCCGATGTCTGTTTTTTATCTTACAGGAGAGATGATAGAGCCATTTGAACGATTCTGGGGATTTTATCTTCCAAAAGAAGGAGAGGGGGTGCTGATCAGCAATCGCCTGTTTCATCTGGTGCATCCGGAAAATTTTCGGATTCTCTGGTATGAGGACGGAGAGAGCGAGTTGGCGCTTCTGAAAAATCTGATAAAAGAGCAGGAGCTTCTTGGAGTGGATGAAGGGTTTCCGGCAAAATGGCTCATTCCGCTTCTTTCCGTGGTTCCTTCAGGGAATATATGCTGCGATTCTGCCTGTGTCAGGCAGGTGCGGGCGATCAAGACGGAGGCGGAAATTCGGTTAATGAAAGAATCTGCGGCCATTGCGGACGCATGTGCGGATAAAATTCCGGAATTTCTTGCGGAAGGAATCACAGAGCTGGAGCTGGGAGAGAAGATCGCAAAATATCTGAAGGAGCTGGGAGCAGACAAGGATTCCTGTCAGATTCCCCTGGTGGCCTTCGGAGAAAATGGAGGAGACGCACATCACAGCCCAGGGGAGAGAGTGCTCAGAAAAGGAGATGGCGTTCTGGTGGATCTGGGATGCAGAAAAGGGCACTACTGTTCAGATATCACCAGAACCTTTTTCTTCGGAGAGCCGGACGAAAAATGGAAAAAGATTTATGAAGTCGTATATGAGGCGCAGAAGGCAGCGATACAGGCGGTTCGTCCGGGAGTTTTGTTCTGTGCTCTGGATAAAATTGCAAGAGATATCATTGAGACGGCGGGCTTTGGAAGATATTTTACACATCGTCTTGGGCATTCCATTGGTCTGGAAGGGCATGAATGCGAGGATGTGTCAGCCAAAAATAAGGCAGTGGTGAAAGCGGGAATGACATTTTCCATTGAGCCGGGCATCTATATTCCGGGAATGGGAGGAGTCCGAATTGAGGACATTGTCCTGGTCACAGAAACAGGCTGCCGGATTCTCAATCATGCAAAAAAGAGGAGATATTAGACAATATTAGACAATTGTAAATCCTGCGTTTTCGTGATACCATATCCGTATAACGAAAACTCAAGGAGGAATATCCATGTACCGTGTTTTACTGGTAGATGACGAGATTCTGGTACGTGATGCCATAAGAGAGAATATAGACTGGGCGGGACTTGACTGTGAGCTTGTGGGGGATTGCGAGAACGGCCGGCAGGCGATGGAATTTGTGCAGGAGCATCCGGTGGATATTGTGCTCACGGATATCTGCATGCCTTATGTGGACGGGATGGAACTGAGCCATTTTCTGCATGATAATTATCCGGATATTGTGATCGTGATATTCAGCGGCTTTGGTGAGTTCGAGTACGCCAAAAAAGCGATTCAGTACAATGTCAGCGAATATCTGCTGAAGCCGGTGACTGCGGTGGAGCTGGCGGAGGTGATCAACCGCATGAAGGAGAAGGTGGAGCAGAAGCGGGAAGAAAAGCAGAAAATGGAGGAGCTTACCAAAACCTCAGAGAATTACCGCAAAAATGCCCAGGTGATCCGTTCCAAGGCGATCGAGGCGCTGGTGAACTGTACCACAAATGTGGAAGAGAGTCTGGAAAAGCTGAGAAGCATGGGAATTGAGCTTTCTGCGGTGCGGTATCGGGTGGCCATGTTTGACATTGACCTGTATTCGGATATGTATCAGCTGGATATGGAAAAAAGACAGGAGAGCGCGCTTATGGCATTTGTGCTCTATAATATCAGCGATGAGATCATAACCAGAGAGCAGGCGGGCGTGGCGTATCAGGAAGGCGGCAATCGAGTGTGCCTGTTGTTCCAGGAAAAATGGAGCCGGAATTTTGCGGCCAAGACAAGAGAGATCTGCCGGGAGATCCAGGACAAGATGCAGGAGGTTATGGGGATTGAGGTTTCTGTGGGGATCGGAGGCTGGGTAAAAACGCCGGACAAGCTTTTGATTTCCCACGATATGGCAGCCCAGGCCATGCAGTACCGTTATCTTCTGGGAGGAAGGCTCCTTCTCGATATGGCGGAGCAGCCGGGCGGCCGAAGTGTGCCGATCGACAGTCTCCTGGAAACCTTTACAGAAGCGATGAAGGCGGGCAGGCGAGAGGACGTGGGAGCTGCTTTTCAGGAAATGAAAGACGCCATCCGCAGTGCGCTGGTGGAAAAAAGCCGCGCCTGCATGTATCTGCAGCAGATCATCCGAACCATGGACCGGATCTGCGAGGATGTTTTTGCGGATATGCACTGCGTGCGGCAGGGGCGGGAAGAGCTTCTGCATCAGATCACAGAGCAGAAGTCCTTTGACAGCGCGTGTCAGATCGTGGAAGCCTATATCATGAAGATCTTCAACATGCTCAGCGACATGAACAGCTCTTCTGAGGAGCGGCAGGCGCGCCTTGCGCTGGATTATATTCAGAAGAATTATATGGAGCCGGATCTGGGGCTTAACGACATCTGTTCTTATTTGAATATCAGCACCAGCTATTTCAGCAATATTTTCAAGAAAATGACAGGGGAGACATTTACGGAGGTTCTCATACGGGCAAGAATGGAAAAGGCGAAGGAGCTTTTGGAGAAGACGACTATGAAAAACTATGAGATCGCCAAAAAGGTCGGATTTTCGGATCCCCATTATTTCGGTATTTCCTTCAAAAAAATGACAGGTGTGACCCCGACGGAGTATGCCAGGGGGAAAAGAAAATGAAAAAATACAGTCCGGGAGGTTTTTTGATGCGCAGATTCAAAAGCCTCCAGAGCGTTATTTTTGCCTTTGTGTCTATGCTGCTCCTTGGCGCGGTAGGAATTGTGACCGTAATTTCCATGAGCTACACAAGACAGTCCATTTTTGAAAATTCTTCCTTATATACCCACAAGATCATCCAGCAGATGAACCAGAATATTGATTCTTATATTGATTATATGACCAATATTTCCTATCTGGTATCCAGCAACGAGGATGTGCAGAAGTATCTGTTCGGAGATGAGGAAGACCAGGAGGCAAAAGGGCGCATTTTAAACCAGTTTGAGACGATTCTGGACAGCCGCAGCGACATTTTGAATCTTGGCATCATTTCCGAAAACGGAAAAATGCTCATTAATGACGGAAGAGAGGTTCCGAATCCGTATCTGGATATCCATACCCAGGAATGGTATGAGAATGCGTTGAACGGAACAGAAGCATCCTATCTCACGTCCTCCCATGTGCAGCATATCATCAGCGGGGAGCGTCCCTGGGTGATCACCCTGAGCCGGGGGATCCGCAATTTGAACTCCGGCTCCGGCAGGGAAAAAGAGGGCGTTTTTTTCATAGATCTGAATTACAGCGCGATCAGTGAGCTTTGCAACCAGGGGATGGTGGGAACTCAGGGGTATGCGTTTATTCTGGATGCGGATGGAAATATTGTGTATCATCCGCAGCAGCAGCAGCTCTACAATGAGCTGCAGACAGAAAACATCCGTCTGATCATGGAGGCGGATTCGGATACGATTCTTTCCGGGAAAGGAAGTACCGAGAAGCTGTATTCCATTTCCCGTTCTGCAAAAACAGGCTGGACGGTAGTGGACTGTGTGCGCGTGGAGGAGCTTCTGCGAAAAAGCAACAAGGCACAGAGTCTTTACATTCTTGTGGCGGCGGGACTGATGGCAGGAGCGCTTGTTTTTTCCAGATTTATCGCCAAGAGTATCACGCAGCCGCTTCAGAAGCTTTGCGATTCCATGGAGCGGGTGCAGGAAGGGGATTTTTCCGTCTCGGATATTGTGGTAGATTCCGCCAATGAAATAGGAAGCCTTACGACATCGTTCAATGTGATGACGCACCGGATACAGGAGCTGATGGAGCAGAATATCCGGGAGCAGGAAGCAAAGAGAAAGAGTGAGCTCAAAGCGCTCCAGTCTCAGATCAATCCGCATTTTCTTTACAATACGCTGGATTCCATTATCTGGATGGCCGAAGGGAAAAAGAATGAAGAGGTCGTTCTCATGACAGCTTCTCTGGCACGGCTTCTCAGGCAGAGCATCAGCAATGAGGACGAGGTGATCTCCATCGGGCAGGAAATAGAGTATGCCAGAGGCTATCTCACCATCCAGAAAATGCGTTACAAGGACAAAATGGAGTTCCGGATTGACGTAGAACCTTCCATATTAAATATCCGTCTCATTAAGCTGGTTCTGCAGCCGATTATTGAGAATGCCATTTATCATGGTCTGAAGTACAAGGAGAGCAAGGGACTTCTTCTGGTGAAGGGATTCCTGAAAGACGGAAACGCGGTTATCCAGGTGATCGACGACGGTGTGGGGATGGAGCCGGAGGTACTGGAGCATATTTTTGAGAAGCACAAGGTCAACTACCGTTCCAATGGCGTGGGTGTTTATAATGTGCAGAAACGCCTTCAGCTTTATTATGGAAGCGAGTATGGCATCACATACGAAAGTGAAAAGGGAAAGGGCACGACAGCCACGATCACCATACCGGGAAATCAGGAGGGACAGCAATGAAAAAGTATAAAAAATGGATTGCCATATTGCTGCCTCTCTTGGCGGCGGCAGCCATGGCAGGAATCTTTTATTACCGCAATGCAACTGGCGGGGAGCGCCGTCTTTCCATGATCTATATTCCCAAGGTGGAGGATGACAGCAACGATTTCTGGTCGTCCCTGATCCAGGGAGTGAAGATGGCTGCCATAGAATATAATACAGATTTGGAGATTCTGGCTCCGGAGAATGAAAATGATGTAAAACGGCAGAACTTTCTCCTGAAAGAAGCGATCGGGAAACAGCCGGATGCCATTTTGATTTCGCCGTCCAGCTTTACGGAATCGGACAGCCTTCTGGAGGAGGCCAGGGAAAAGGGAATCCGCATCACGTATATTGACTCCTATACAGAACAGAATATCCAGGATATCACGGTGGCCACAGACAATGTGGAAGCAGGGCAGAAGCTGGGTGAATTTGCGGCATCGCTTCTTCAGCCGGATGACAAGATCGCAGTGGTGGTTCATGTCAAAGGCGTTTCCACGGCAGTGGAGAGGGAAGAGGGCTTTCGTCAGGGACTGGGCGAGCTGGAGAAGAACATTGTGGATGTGGTGTACTGCGATTCCAATTATGACAAGTCCTATGATCTTACCATGGAGCTTATGGAAAAATACCCGGACCTCAAGATGGTGGCGGGAATGAATGAATATTCTTCCGTAGGCGCGGCCAGAGCCGTAAAGGCAGTGGGTGCAGAAGACAGGATCCAGGTTGTGGGCGTGGACAGCTCGCAAGAGGCGGTCCGGCTTATGGAGCAGGGCGTGTTCAAGGGGATTGTGATCCAGAAAGCGTTTAAGATGGGATATATGGGAGTGGAGGAGACCTCCAGGCTTTTGAGAGGCCAGAGCTATGATCCGGATATCAATTCCGGCTGCGAGCTGGTAACACCAAAGAATATGTATTCCAGTGAGATTGAAAAGCTTTTATTTCCCTTTAATACCCAAATCATTACAGGAGCTCTGCAGGAAACATCCTGAAAATGGCAAAAGCGACAAACAAAAAAGGTTAAATATTTACATTACCGTAAATATTTAACCTTTTTTTGGAAGATATTCCATTACAATTCCGCGGATTTCACGTTATGATTGTAACGATGATAAGAAAACACAAAAATGTGTAAAAAACGTGAGGAGGGTAAAAAATTGGAAAAGCTGAAACAAAATCCAATTGTGAAAAAGCTCGGCCTGAACAGAATCCTGCTGGTAGGTATTCTGGTTCTGATGTTTGTGGTTTTCAGAGTGGCTCTGGGAGCAAAATTCCCGGTCATGGACAGTATTAAATCTACTCTGAATTACGTGTACTTCCTGGGCTTTTTGTCACTGGGCGTTACGTTCGTAATTGCGACCGGAGGAATCGATTTCTCCATCGGACCAGTTATGTTCTGCTGTGCACTGGTTTCCGGCTACTGCCTGAACAGCTACGGCGTTCCGCTTGTACTTTCTATGGTGCTTTGCATTCTCATCGGTCTTTGCTTTGGTATCTTTAACGGCTGGCTGGTATCTTATATGTCTGTACCGCCGTTCATCGTGTCCATGGCATCCATGAATATTGCCAAAGGTCTTGCATCTGTATTTACCAAGACCCAGTCTGTAAGCTGGCCGCAGAACAGCGATCCGGTAAATGGCTGGTTCAGAAATATCGTTTCCTACAACGGATTTCCGGTAGGCCTGGTAATTTTCCTTGGGGTTGCCGTTCTCTGCGGCATTGTTCTTTACCGCACAAAACCAGGACGCTACATTCTCTGTCTTGGTTCCAACAGCGAGGCTGTCCGCCTTTCCGGTGTCAACACCAGAAAATGGCGTATGCTTGCTTACATGATCTGTGGTCTGATGGCAGGTATCGCAGCGCTGTTCTTTGTTGCTACATACACAACCGTTCAGCCGGGATATGGCGACCAGTACAATAACGAGGCGATTGCAGGCTGCGTTATGGGCGGTACATCCATGGTCGGCGGACTTGCATCCATCGGCGGTACTGTGATCGGCGTGGCTATCATCTCTCTTCTGCAGCAGGGTATCATGGCATTTGGCCTTGGCAAAGGACAGCAGATGATCATCACCGGTATCATCGTAATCGTAGCAGTTTATGCCGATGTTTCTGCAAGACGCAGAAAGAATTAATGGGAAGGAGGATGCAACAATGGGTGAAGTTATCTTAACTATGAAGGACATTGATAAGTCCTTTCCTGGAGTTCATGCTCTTGACCACGTTAATTTTGAAGTAAGACGCGGCGAAGTACATGCACTTATGGGCGAAAATGGTGCCGGAAAATCCACTCTGATGAAAGTGCTTACCGGTATTTATCAGAAGGATTCCGGATCCATTACTTATAAAGGAAAAGAAACAGAATTCCATAACACCAGAGAAGCACAGGATGCAGGTGTGGTAATCGTGCATCAGGAGCTTAACATGGTGGGCGACCTCACGGTTGCACAGAATATTTTCATCGGACGTGAGCCGAAAAAAGGCTTCCGCATTGATGACAAAAAGATGATCGAGGAGTCAAAGAAGCTGTTCAGGGATCTGAACATCGACATTGACCCCAGAGAAAAAATGCACAACCTGACTGTCGGAAAACAGCAGATGTGCGAGATCGCAAAAGCAATTTCTCACAAAGCAGAGGTCATTATCTTTGACGAGCCGTCTGCAGCGCTGACAGAAAAGGAGATCGCAGATCTGTTCAACATTATCCGCGACCTTCGTGAGAAGAATCTGGGTATTGTTTACATCTCTCACCGTATGGACGAGATCAAGGTCATCACAGACCGTGTAACCGTTATGCGTGACGGTGGATATGTGGGAACTCTGATCACAGCAGACAGTACCAAGGAAGACATCATCAACATGATGGTTGGTCGTGTTATTTACGAAGACCCGAAGCAGCACAGCATGGTTGCGCCGGACGCTCCGGTGGTTCTGAAGGTAGAACACCTGAACGCAGGCAAGATGGTGCAGGATGTAAGCTTCGAGCTTCGCAAGGGAGAAATCCTCGGATTCTCCGGTCTGATGGGTGCAGGACGTACCGAGACAGCCAGAGCGCTGTTCGGAGCAGACCCGAAGCAGAGCGGAAAGATTTCCATTATGGACAAGAACAGCGGACAGCTTCGCGAGGTGACGATCAACAGCCCGCAGGACGCTGTAAAATATGGTATCGGCTATCTGTCAGAGGACAGAAGAAGATATGGCTGTGTGGTTCAGAAATCGGTTATTGAGAATACCACCCTGGCAACTATGGAAGAGTTTTCCAGCGGTCTTCTGATCAACAAAGCCAAGGAAAAAGAGGTTGCAGAGAAGTACATTAAGGATCTGGCTACCAAGACTCCCAATGCGGAGCAGCTTGTTGTCAACCTTTCCGGTGGTAATCAGCAGAAGGTGGTTATTGCAAAATGGCTGACCAGAGACAGTGATATCCTGATCTTCGATGAACCTACCAGAGGTATCGACGTTGGTGCCAAGAATGAAATTTACAAATTAATGAACAAACTGGCTGCAGAAGGAAAATCGATCATTATGATTTCCTCTGAAATGACAGAAGTTCTCCGTATGAGTGACCGTATCATCATCATGTGCGAGGGTAAAGTAACCGGAAATATTGATATTTCCGAGGCAACCCAGGAAAGTATCATGGATAAGGCCACACGGAACATTGATTAAGGAGGACAGTCATGACTAAGAAGAAAAAAAGTATTTTAAGTGATCAGAGATTTATTGTTTTATTAGTTGTTATTGCCCTGACAGCAATCTTCTCATTTATGAGCAAGGAGTTCAGACAGTACAACACTATGCTGAGTTTGCTGGACTTTTCCTACTATGATCTTCTGATGGCGATTGGTGTTACCTTCCCGTTGATCACCGGCGGTGTAGACCTGTCAATCGGAACCGGTATGGTTTGTTACGCACTGATCGGTGGAACTCTTATCAGAAATCAGGGGGTTCCGGTTGTTGTTGCAATGCTGGTATGTGTTCTTCTGGGTGTTGTGATCGGCGCTCTGAATGGTACCCTTATCGGAATAATGAACCTGCCGCCGTTTTTGGCAACTCTTTGTACCTGTATGATCACCCGTGGACTTGGTTCCCTGTATACAGCGACACCGTGGCCGGGTCTTACGCAGGAAGGCGGATGGTTCCACTCCATCTTCAAGCTTACGGTTGGTACCGGAAGAAGCGCTGACCGTTATCCCATTGGATTTCTGTGGATGGTTCTTCTGGTTCTGTTGATGGAATTTGTGCTGAATCATACAAAATTCGGACGTTATACTATCGCAATCGGTTCCAACAAAGAAGCAGCAGCTCTTTCCGGAATCAATGTAAAATTCTACCATGTAATGGTATATGTTGTCTGCGGTCTGTTCACAGGTCTTGCAGCAATCGCGTATGCGGCAGTTACACCTACGGTACAGCCGGGTACAGGCGCTGGTCTTGAGATGGATGCCATCGGCGGTGTTTTCGTAGGCGGCGTTGCAGCTTCCGGCGGATACGGATCTGTTCTGGGAACCTTTGTTGGTATGTATGTCATCATGCTTCTGAAGACCGGACTTCCCTATATCGGACTTCAGGCAAACTGGCAGCAGATCATCACCGGTATCGTACTGATCGTTGCGGTATTGATCGATATTCTCAAAGAAAAGAAAGCCGCAGCAGTATAACAGCAGCTACACTATTTTCTCATGTATGTGAAACGCCAGGCGTTTTGCCTGGCGGCTTACATAAAACAAAACCTATATAATTTAAAGGAGGACAATGCAATGAAAATCAAAAAGTTAATCGCAATGGGTCTTACCGCAGCTATGGTAGCTGGAATGGCAGCTCCGGTATTTGCTGAAGAAGCAGCAGATCCCGCAGCACAGTTCGAGGGACTGGAAGCAAAAGAAGCTTACGAGTTCCCGATGATGGTTAAATCCTTCCAGTCTACTTACTGGCAGGCAGCCGTAGAAGGTATGCAGAAAGCAGCTGATGAGCTGGGTGTTACCTTCAAGGCTCAGGGACCGAACAGCGAATCTGATATCGCTGACCAGTTAAACATGATCAATACTGCAATCGCAGCAAAACCGGTTGGTATGGGTCTTGCAGCATGCGATACCTCTTCCGTAATCGATGCACTTCAGACATGTGCTGATCAGGGAATCCCGGTTGTAACTTTCGATACCGGTGTTGCGGATGCTCCGGAAGGTGCTGTAGTAGCTGAGGTTGTTACTGACAATACTCAGGCTGGTGCCGTAGCAGCAGAGAACATGTATGCAGCAATCAAAGACGTTATCGCAAACGCTGAGGGACAGGTTATCGTTGGCGAAGTTAACCAGGATGCTACTGGTCTGAACATTCAGCAGCGTGGTCTTGGATTCATCAACAAGATGATCGAGCTTGTAAAAGCTGACGGCAAAACGGTAGCAGTAGCTGGTAACGAGTTCTATGTAAACGGTGCAGAAGGTGCTGACGCAGAAGAAGCTGACGCAGACGTTGTAATCCAGGTTGCAGTTCCGGCACAGACAACTGTAGAGCTTTGCTCCACAGAGGCACAGGCAATCCTTTCCAAAGAAAACTGTATCGCAGTATTCGGTTCCAACCAGGTTGCAGCTGAGGGTGTTCTTGCAGCTAACGCAAACCTGAACGTTCTTGGTTCTGACGCAGCAGCAGGCGATGTGATCGGTGTTGGTTTCGACGCTGGTTCTATCATCAAAGCAGCTGTACAGGATGGTACCTTCCTTGGTGCTGTTACCCAGTCTCCGCTGATGATGGGCTACTATGCAATCTACGCTCTGACCGCAGCAGCTAACGGCGAAGAAGTTTCTGACATCCCGACCGCTGGTTACTGGTATGATGTAAACAACATGGAAGACGAGAGCATCGCTCCGAACCTGTACGACTAATGAGTGCAGATTCGTAAGAAAAGGCTGTTGACTGCTTGCAGGCAAAAAGACTTTTCTTACGAATCTATGCGAGTGCAACGAGCACCGAAAAGCCGTAGGCTTTGAGGTGAGCACTCATGTATAGTACAACATGGAGTGCAGCACGAGCCTATATGAGCGCAGCGAACACTGAGTGTGCGAAGCACACGAAGTGGCATTCGTGGAGTGCAACGAGCACCGAGAAGCTGCAAGCTTTGAGGTGGCGCTCATGGATATGAATGAGGACAGTAATCATTCATTTTACACCCCCAGGGTAGACCCTGGGGGTGTACTTATATCTCGATATACTTATATCGACATCTGCACAGGAGGAATTTCTATGCGTGCAATGGGAATTGATATTGGCACAACAACAATCAGTATAGTGATGCTGGACGGAGACAGCGGAACGCTTCTGGACAGCCGGACGCTTTCCCATAATTCCTTTGCAAAAGGCCCCACAGCAGCCAGCCGGGTGCAGAATCCGGCAAAGATTCTGGAGCTGAGCATGCAGCTCGCAAAAGACATGATAAAAAAACAGGGGCGGCCCGACAGCATTGGCATGACCGGACAAATGCATGGCATGCTCTATGTGGACCACAGGGGAGAGGCGGTGAGCCCTCTTTACACCTGGCAGGACGGAAACGGAAATGAGCTCACCAAGGACGGGAGAACCTACGCGGAGATTCTTGGCGAGGCAACCGGAACAGCGGCTTCCGGCTATGGTCTGACTACCCATTATTATCTTCAGAAAAAAGGCCTGATTCCAAACACGGCCGAAAAGATGGTGACGATAAGCGACTATGTTGCAATGCGGCTCTGCGAAAGCAACGATGCAGTCATTGCCCGGGACATGGCAGCAAGCTGGGGCGGGTATGATCTGGAAATCGGAGATTTCTGCAGGGAAGAGCTGGAGGCACTTGGCGTGGAGCTTTCCTGTCTGCCCAGGATTCTTCCTGGCCACGGCATCATAGGGACGACTGCGGGCAGCTTTCCGGGCGGTATTCCGGTATGTGTATCTCTTGGCGATAACCAGGCAAGCGTTCTTGGGACAGTGCAGGATTTGTCAAATACGGTTTTGGTGAACATCGGAACAGGAAGCCAGGTGTCCTTTGGTGCGGCAAGCTTTGTGGAGGCAACGGGCTCCATAGAGCTGAGGCCCTATTGCGATGGCCTTTACCTTATGGCCGGCTCCGGTCTGTGCGGAGGGAGAGCCTATGCCATGCTGGAACAGTTTTACCGGGAAGCTTCCGGAAAAGAAGATCCACTTTACGATTTCATGGAACGTCAGGCAAGAGAATTTATGGAAGCCTACGGAAAAGAAGCTGCCTGGAAAATCCGCACTACCTTTTCCGGTACCAGAAGCAATCCGAAAGAGAGAGGCTGCATCAGTGGAATTGGCGTAGAAAACTTTCATCCGGGCGCAATGACGCTGGGCATGCTTGGCGGTATTGTGGAAGAGCTTTACGACATGTACAGGGAAATGTGCAGCATGACAGGAAGCAAAGCAGTGCAGCTTGTGGGATCCGGAAACGGACTGCGCAGAAATGTTCTCCTGCGGGAGCTGGTGGAAGAGAGATTCCGTATGCCGGTTAAAATCCCCCGGTATGAGGAGGAGGCAGCCTGCGGCGCAGCGATGCAGTCCCTGGCATCTGCCGGCTTTGCGGGCTCCGTGGGAGAATTACAGAAGAAAATCTGTTATTTGAATTAAGAAGAGGACACCTTGCAAATAAGGACCCTTTTTTGGACAAAAGAGGTTCTTACCACTTGATGATGCCTGTAGTATTATGGTATCATCAAATATGAAAGCAGAGAACCTTTGAAGAGGCTTTGAGGGCCTCACAGAAGACAAAACTTACATATTGAGGAGGTATTGTTATGGCAACATATTATCTGGCGGTAGACATTGGAGCATCCAGCGGACGTCACATCCTGGGACACATGGAGAATGGGAAAATGGTCCTGGAGGAGATATACCGTTTTGAAAACGGCATGGTAAAAAAAGGCGATGAGCTTTGCTGGGAATTTGACCGTCTGTTTCAGGAGGTAGTCAACGGCCTTAAGAAATGTAAGGAAATCGGAAAGATTCCGGTAAGTATGGGCGTGGACACCTGGGGCGTGGATTTTGTGCTTCTTGATAAGGACGGAAACGTTCTTGGAAATACCGTGGGATATCGTGATCATCGTACCGAAGGTATGGATGAGGAAGTATATAAGATTATTTCTCTGGAAGATCTGTACGCACGTACGGGTATCCAGAAGGCGATTTTTAATACTGTATATCAGCTGATGGCAGTGAAGAAAAAACATCCGGAATATCTGGAGCAGGCAGAAACCCTTCTTCATGTACCGGACTATTTCCACTATCTGCTCACCGGCAAAAGAACCTGCGAGTACACGGAGGCTACTACCGGACAGCTTGTAAATCCGCATACAAAAGACTGGGATTATGAGCTTATCGATATGCTGGGCTATCCGCGGAAGATTTTCCAGAAGCTGATTATGCCGGGAACCGTGATCGGAAACCTGAGCGACAAGATCAAAGAAGAGGTTGGCTTTGACCTGGAAGTGGTTGCTCCGGCAACTCACGACACTGGTTCCGCAGTTCTTGCGGTTCCGGCAAATGATGATGATTTTATCTACATCAGCTCCGGCACCTGGTCCTTAATGGGACTGGAGAGAGAAACTGCAGACTGCTCCAGGAAGAGCTGTGAAATGAACCTGACAAACGAAGGCGGTTATGCAGGCCGTTTCCGCTATCTGAAGAACATCATGGGTCTGTGGATGATCCAGTCTGTGCGCCATGAGGTAAATGACGCGTACAGCTTTGCGGAAATCTGCGCAATGGCAGAAGAGGCAAAGAATTTCCCGTCCAGAGTGGACGCAAACGATGAGTGCTTCCTTTCCCCGGATAACATGACCGAGGAAGTAAAGGATTACTGCCGCAGAACCGGACAGCAGGTTCCGGAGACTCTGGGCGAGCTGGCAACGGTTATTTACACCAGCCTTGCAGAATGCTATGCAAAGACCGCGAAGGAACTGGAGGAGATGACCGGACGTACCTACAGCCGTATCTGCGTTGTGGGAGGCGGTTCCAATGCCGGCTATTTAAACGAGCTGACGGCAAAGGCCACCGGCAAGGAGGTTCATGCAGGTCCCGGAGAGGCAACAGCCATTGGAAATATCACTGCGCAGATGCTCAAATCCGGCGAGTTCAAATCTGTTCCGGAAGCACGTACCTGCATCCACGAATCATTTGACATCAAAATTTATCACGCATAAGCGTGAAAAATAAGGAGGAAAAGCAACATGACTACACAGGAGAGATACCAGTCCGCAAAAGAACTGTATGCGGCTATCGGCGTTGACACAGACAAAGCGATCGAGACACTGAAAAAAGTACCGGTGTCCATGCATTGCTGGCAGGGTGACGATGTCACCGGATTTGACCATGACGGACCGCTGACCGGAGGAATCCAGACGACCGGAAACTATCCCGGAAAGGCAACGACACCGGAGCAGCTTCTGGCTGATATGGAAAAAGTATTTACTCTTGTTCCCGGACAGAAGAAGATCAATGTGCATGCATGCTACGCTATTTTTGAGGACGGCGAGTTTGTTGACAGAGACAAGCTGGAGCCGAAGCATTTCCAGAAATGGGTGGATTTTGCGAAAAAGCACAACATGGGTCTTGACTTCAATCCTACCTTCTTCTCTCATGACAAGGTAAAAGATGGCCTGACACTGTCAAGCCCGGACAAGGCTACCAGAGATTTCTGGATCGCTCACGGCAAAGCCTGCATCCGTATTTCTCAGTACTTTGCAGAGCAGACCGGTATTCCCTGTGTTATGAATATTTGGACCGGAGATGGTTATAAAGATGTTCCGGCGGACAGAATGGGACCGAGAATGCGTTACAAAGAGGCGATTGAGGAGATCCTTTCCGAGCCGTATGATTTTGACAAAGTAAAACCCTGCGTGGAGTCCAAAGTTTTTGGTATCGGCGTGGAAGCTTACACTACAGGAAGTGCGGAATTTGCACTGAGCTTTGCCGCAGCGCACAAGGATAAATGCCTGCCGCTGATGGACAACGGTCATTATCATCCCACAGAGGTGGTTTCCGACAAGATTCCGGCGCTTCTGTGCTTCTTCCCGGAGCTGGCGCTTCATGTAACCCGTGCAATCCGCTGGGATTCCGATCACACCGTTCTTTTGGACGATGAGACAAAAGAAATCGCAAAAGAGATTGTCCGCAATGACGCTCTGAACCGCGTATATATCGCTATGGATTATTTTGATGCAAGCATTAACCGTATTTCCGCATGGACAGTTGGCATGAGAAGTATGCAGAAGGCTCTTCTCAATGCGCTGTGTACACCGAATGAAGTGCTGAAAGGTCTGCAGGATGAGAATAAGCTCACCGAGCTTATGGTACGTCAGGATGAGATGAAGACCATGCCGTTTGGTGATGTATGGCAGCACTACTGTGAAGAGTGCGGTGTTCTGGGCGACAGAGAATGGTTCTCCGAGGTTACCAAATATGAGGAAGAAGTTCTCTCCAAGAGATAATTTCCTTGCCATCTTACTTATACTATCTATATACACACATATTCAAAAAGAAAACGCTGTCCGTAAGGGCGGCGTTTTCTTTTGTCGAACGATATAGATTGACAAAATGGTCGGTGAGCTATATTATAAAAGTATCAAATGATACTTTGAGGGGAGGGACGATTTGAAGGAAGAAGCCAGTTCACGAATTGAAAGCGAGCAGGAAGTGAAGGCATATCTTCAGAATCTGAAATATGCCCTGTCTAATGGAGCAGAAATTTACTTCCAGGAATACAGACTGGTAGATAAAGAAAGAGAAGAAAAGTACACAAACCGATATGCAATGAGCGTACTGTTTCCGGGAGAAAATCCAGTGGAAGCGCTCAAACGGGAATTAAAAACACTGACAGTGGAAGAATACATGAGAACTGTTCGAGATTTACGATTTCCCAAACGAAGTGAAATGCGGGAATTTGGAAAAATTTATCATGGAACAGATGAGGTATACATTAAGATTAGAGTGGAGCTTCTGGGAGCTTATGTCAGGGCGACGACCTTTGTAATGTCATTTCATTTGGCGGAAAAGGCGTTTAGGGCGGAGATGTTTCCATATCGCAGGGGGAAAGCTTAGGAGGTGTTTTTATGGAAATGAAGCAGATCAGCAGTCAGAATAAGCTGTGTCTGTGTTGTATGGAAGAGCATATGCTGCAGACTGTCCGAGTGAAAGAACATACTACCTTTAAAAATGTGCCGCTAGATTATGATGCAGAGTATCTTTACTGTGACGAAGCAAAAGAACTATATGCGGAAGAAGATATGATCTGCAGGAACGATATTGCAATGAAAGATGCTTATCGCAGAGCGAAGGGGCTTTTGACTTCTGACGAAATCAGTGCAATTCGTAAAAAATACAGAATCAGTCAGAAAGATCTTTGCCTGCTGCTTGGCTGGGGAGCGAAAACGATTACCAGATATGAAAGTCATCAGGTGCAGGATCGGGCGCATGATACGATACTGAGAAAGTTAGAACAAGATCCGGAATGGTTTTTGATTCTTCTCTCAGGGGCTCGGAAATTGCTGCCAGAAACATCATATGACAGATATTTTACTACAGCTACGAATCTGTACGAGTGCGAGAGAGACAGTTATCTGCGAAAAGCTGTGCGGGCGAGATATGCCGGAATGGTTAAAAATCTGACAATGCAGGGAAATACTTCTCTGTCTCTTGATAAAGTTGTAGATGTGATCCGGTATTTTGCGAGTTCTTCTGAAATTACGAATTTGTATAAAGTAAAGTTGATGAAGCTGTTGTGGTATAGCGATGCGCTTTCATATAAAAAAAGAAATCAGGCGATTACCGGATTGGCTTATCAGGCGCTGCCTATGGGAGCTGTGCCGATCGCCCATGAATCTATTATTGATCTGAAGGGAGTGCCATGCGAAGAGATAGAGATGGGAGAAGCTTTGGCGTATCGCTTTTATATGCCTGAACGGCCGGAATTCCCTTCCCTGTGTGAGGAAGAAAAAAAGATATTGGATATAGTGATACACAAGCTTGGCCGTATGACAAAAGATGAGATTATAAGTTTTATGCATGAAGAAAGGGCGTATAAAGAAACGGAGCCACGAGATGTGATTTCTTTTACGTACGCTAAAGATTTGCAGATTTAAAATTCTAAAAATCATGGGCGAAGCAAAAAGAAAGCTTACGCCACCTTCACACCAGATAAAGACGCAACTGCGCAAAGAACACACAAGGATACACTGTTTCGGTTTATTTTTCGGGACAGAAAGAAGCTACTGCAACTTTATAATGCCCTCAGCGGATCAGATTATGAAGATATTGACTTTTTGACAGTTACGACACTGGAGTGCCAGGCGCTGGTGCTCAATATCAATTATGGCAGCAATCAAAAGCTTATGGAAAACTGCAGGCCGCTTATGGAGTATTCGCAGTTTATTTATCAGATCCGTCAATATATTGAAAAGGGAGCCTCTCCTGCGTGTGCCGGGAAATGAAGTTTTCGGAGGAAGATATTCAGAAACGAATTACAGAACAGTTTAAGCTTTCCGGGGACGAGGCTCGAAGGGATGTCAGACAGACGCGCGGCGCGCATGATGTCAACTAAAATGCTACGAAAGACAGAACCATAGCAGAGCAGAGCTTTGCCGTGGTTCTGTTTTTCATATGGGAAATTTCTATGGAAATATTTTCTTTGCGGGGAACCTTTTTCCATGGTACGCAGTCTAATAGACAAAAGAAAATAAATCCTCCACAGAGGGGGAGGGCACAAAAGCTTTGGCGGAGGGGGCAGGATATGGAAAAAGAGGCTTTTGGAAAACTGATTTTAGAAAACGAGCAGCAGCTGTACCGGATTGCCAAATCCATTCTCAGGCAAGATGAGGACTGTGCAGACGCAGCCCAGGAGGCGATTGCCAAAGCATTTGAAAAACTGCCCGGGCTCAGAAACGATGCATACGCAAAAACCTGGCTTATCCGTATTTTGATTCATGAATGCTGCAATCTGAGCAAAAGAAGAAGCAGGGAAGTGAGCTTTGATGAGACGTGGCTGCAGGGACAGCCAGGAAAAGAAACCTACAGCGGTCTTTATGAGGCGCTGGCTTCGCTGCCGGAGGAATTCCGGGTGGTGTTGGTGCTTCACTATCTGGAGGGATTTGATTTGAGGGAAACAGGAGAGATGCTTCAGCTTTCCCTAGGAACGGTAAAAAGCCGTCTGCACAGAGCACGCAAAAAGCTGCGCAAATTGCTGGAGGAGGAATAGCCATGGATAAAAAGCAATGGGAAAAAGAATATCCGCAAATGCCGGAAGGCTTCCATAAAGCCGTGGCAAAGACAGTAGACGAATATATGAGAAAACCGGAACAAATCCAAAAGAAGAGGCAGCGTCGTCTGTCCGGGCAACGCTGTATTTTGCTGGCGGCAGCCCTTTCGGCTATGCTTCTTATTGGAAGCATGCTGGTAGGAGCTGCAGGGAAATTTGATTTTCGCAAAGTTATAGGGCTTAATGCGGGCTGGGTGCCGGAAGAAATTTTTCAAAAGGAGGTCGCAGTGGCGGGAACGGCAAGCCAGCTGCTGGAAATAAAGGAACTCTGTTTTGACGGAATGCGGCTTATGGTCTGGGCTGTGCCCACAGAGGAAGGAAAGCTTTATGAAATGGAAACTCTGAAGATGGAAATAGACGGCGAAGAAATTTCTCCGGTATTGACCCGGCAATATGGAAAAAACCTTGTATTTACTGCGAATCTTGCGGAAAAAGAAGTTGCTGAGCCTTTTGAGGTGAGGCAGGAGGTGAGAGTGTACCGGGAAAACAAACGGTATGAGAATCGGAAGCTGCGCTACACTGTGAATGTCGAAGCGAAGGTGCAGTCCCTGCCGGAGATAGAGTGGAAGTTTGAGGATTTCACTGTCAGAGCGAGCCATATAAAGAGATCATCGGTTGTTGTACAAGGCTTGGTTGAGGTAGAGATGGATCAGGAGCAGCGTAGGCGCTACGAGGCCGCAGGAGAAGATATCATTGCGGGACTTTGCGTCCTTGGAAAGAATGGCCAGGAGCTTGCCGGTCTCGGGCTTTTTGAACAAGAGGAGGGGGCAGGGAGTCATTATTTGGACAGCCTTCAGCTTTGGTTTTCCTGCCAGCTGCCCTCGGCGCAGGAGAAAAGCGTTACCCTGCGCCTGCAAAGGCATCTGCCAAAAGCAGATGATGACGACTGGGAAGGGCTTGCGCGGCAGCAATCAGAAAACCTGACTCCCTTTTATGGGGAGCCTATGGAGCTTCCTCTCGCTTCTTCATAAAAACTTCCCGCAGGAAAAATCTTACGTTCCTAGGATATCACTTGCGATATAACCGCGCTGTCTACAGGAATTGTTCCCTGTATTCGGTGGGAGAAATATGGAATTTTTTGCGGAATACGCGGAAGAATTCCTCAGCGTCTTCATAGCCGCACTGCTCCACAACCTGGTAAATATTGAGACTGGGATCTGCCAGTAGCTCCAGAGCATTTTCCAGTCTGGATTCCCCCATGAAGCTTTCCAGACTTCTTCCCGTATGTTTTTTTACCAGAATGCGAAGCGCCTCCTCCTGATAATGAAAATGGCGTGCTGTTCTGGAAATACAGTCATGGGAGAGACTGTGCTCTCTCAGATACTGAAGGACCTCATAGGTGTGACGATCCGTGCCATGGCAGCTGTACTCCCTGGAGCTGATAAGATAATGGAACAAAAGCAAAAGCAGAGCTTCCAGGGAATAGGAATGATGAAAATCATGCTGCGCGTATTCCTGTATCACAGAAGCAAGGATGGACTGTGCTTCCAGACTGTGTCCCAGGGAAAAGAAAATATAATTTGTTCCGTCATTGGGTTCCTCTCGAAAAAAGGAGGAGAGCAGGTTGTTGTCCGAATAGAAGCTTTTCAGAGTGCCCTGAAAAGCCTCTTCCTTCAGACAGAAATTAATGAGCAGGGAACCCGGCTGCCAGTATTGAAGGGAGTGGACTGCCTTTCGGTTCAAAAAGATCAGATCTCCCGGATTCATGTATACCTCGTTGCCGTCAATGTCATTGATGACCGAGCCGCTGCACACATAGTTCAGCTCAAAGTGACTGTGCACATGCGGCGGAAAATCTGCCGTTACTTCATGGGAAAGAATGTAAATACTTTCATCCTGGGGAAGCCGCGGGGAAATCTGGTGCAGGTTCTGGATGCTGTAGAGATTCTGGGCAAGCTTCTGGCTGTATTCCAGAAGCTTTTCCGGCGTGGACCCCATGGCGCAGGAAATCTTTGGATTTTCGGAAACACCTACAAGAGGATAGACGGGCAGGTGCCCGTCGGAGGCCTTTCGCTGCATATAAGGACTGTGATATTCCGTCTGGGCAGGGATCCGGATCTGTACCTCCGTTCCTTTTCCTTTTTCACTTGTATAAGTGAGGCCGTATTCGGAGCCGTACAGGATCTGAAGCCGGCGGTGGGTGTTGAATACAGCGATATTGGTGCCGCCGGAAGTGCTTTGGCCGGTGCCGGTGAGGATTGTGGGCATTTTTTCCGGCGGGATCCCTACGCCGTCATCGGATACCAGGAGTACAATATCAGAATCTTCCATCCATCCTGTCACGACTATGGTTCCGGATTTTGTGCTTTTTTCAAGAATTCCGTGCAGGATGGCATTCTCTACCACAGGCTGCAGAGTCAGCTTGGGGATCTGGTAATCCAAAAGCGTATCGGGAATGTCGGTAATAAACTCAATACTGTCGTGAAAACGCATATTTTGGATCTGGGTATATATCGATACATGCTCGATTTCCTTGGCGATGGTGCTGATGCTTCCTTTACGGCTGAGCGTGAGCTTGTAAAAGCGGGAAAGATTCTGCACGGCGCTGCTGATTTCAGAAGTACGCCCCTGCTGAGCCAGCCAGTTGATCATATCCATGGTGTTGTAGAGAAAGTGGGGATTGATCTGCGCCTGAAGGGAATTAAATTCTGCAATACGTAAATCTTCCGCACTCTTCGCCTGATTCTCCATGAGCGTCTGCATTTTTCGCGTCATATAGTTGTAGGTGTCAATAAGCTCACCCACCTCATCATGAGCGCTGGGACTTTCCATGGGAATCGGCGGCCCCTGCTTGACGAGATTCATCTGGCTGATGACAGAAGAAATCCGGCCGGTGATGGAGCGGGAAAGAAACGTTGCCAGTACGAGGGCAAGAGCCAGAAAGCCCAGATACAAAAGGGCAAAGCGGAACATGATGCGGTTGCTTTCCTCGATCATGGGAGTGGAGGGAAGAATGGTCACCATAAACCACTGGGTTTTGCCGATACTGTAAAATCCGGCGTATACCTTCTCATCCAAAAGTGTGCGCTCCATAAAATTGTTGGAGGACATGAACGCATCCTTGATGATATCATAGTTCAGCCAGTAAATGCCGGACAGGGAGGTATCAGAGGAGGCGACAAGATTGTTGCGCTCATTGATAATATAGGAAACGCTTCCTGTGGACGAAAGATTCTCGGACAGGATTTTCTGAAACGCATCTGCGGAATAGTAAACAGCCACGTAGACATCACAGGGCTTCTGGCGGTAATACATGGTGGTGGAGCGGATATAAGCCAGACTGCCGTTCTTTTCCTGTTCCTGTGTTCCAAGATAAAAAGGAGGACAGTACAGCTCAGAGAGCGTGCTTTGCCCCTGGAAAATGCCGTACCAGTAAGTGCCGCGTATGGAGGAAATAGGAGAAAAAAGATTGCGGGTAGCCTCGCTGTTGTAGAGAACCTGAGCGTCAGCAGGCAGATCTGTATAAATGCGGATACCGGTAATAAGGCTTCCGTCTATGAGCTCGTTGGCTTTTTGGCGAAACTCCATGGCATCCGCAGACTCCACAAGCTCGTTCAGGGAATCGCCTACCGGCATATGGAACAGGCTGCTGTAAAAAGGAAGCTCCGTGAGGGCGCTGCTGACGTTTACCACTTTTTTTACGGTTTCCTCGATCAAAGGCGCGGTATGGGCAGAAGCGTCCTGCTCCTGCCGGATGGTATCTGACACGATCATATTGTACAGACGTCCATAGAAAAAAAGTCCAAGCATAAGGATCGGCACCGTGACGGCAAGGAGCAGAGCCAGCGTAAATTTGGACTGGAGCTTCATATTTCCGTAAGACTGTGCGATTTTTTTGAATAATTGTTTCATTATAATATCTTCTCCCTGTATTCAGACGGGGAAAGCCCGGTGTATTTCTTGAAGCTTTTTCCGAAATAGTTTCCGTCGCTGTAGCCTACGCGGGAAGAAATGTCTGCGATTTTGTATCGGGCATCGCTCAAAAGCTGCTTTGCCTTTTCCATTCGATATTCCGTAAGATACTGGTTCAGCGTCTGGCTGGTCTCGTTCTTGAAAAAGGTGCATACATAGGAAGCGGACAGAAATACATGGGCGCTGATGTCCTTTACCGAGAGCGACTCATTCATATAGTTTTTGCTGATATAGTCCTTGATAAGGAAGATCGTTGCATTTTCCTGGGTGGAATTCGCCGCGTCCTCCAGATAAGCCTGGGTTTTGGAAATCAGAGTCCGGTGCAGTTCCTCATAAGAAAAGCATGCTTCCAGAGCGTCTACAATGGCGCCGGAGCTGTCAGAGGAAAGCTGCTGCTGTTTGCGGGCGTCCTCCAGCGAGATAAAAAGCTTATAATAAATATCTTTGACCTGGTTTGGCAGCAGCGTGCAGTTTTCGCTGAAAAACTCCCACAGCCGGCAGAAAAATGCAGTGCAGCCGGTCTGGTCTTTGTCGGTCAGGAGCTGATGGAACGCATCCTCCGGTGCAAGACATAACGCATCCGCAGGTTTTGAAGGAAGCGTTTTTAACATTTCCGGTGTGAGAAACGTATTTTCCGGGAAAAAGAAGCTGCTCTGCAGGAGCACCACTGCGGAGGCATAGGACTGGTAGGCTTTGGAGATGCCGGCAAAGGTATTTCCTGCAATGATATAATGCTTCCCAAGCGGCGCGTACTGCTCGCTGAAAAATTTTCCGATAGAGCGGATAACAGAGGAGGAAGGGCGGGTGGAGCCAAACACAAAATATACCAGATACTGCCGTTTTTCAATAGAAACACAATTCATATGGTAATAGCGCAAAAATTCCTCCAGGGAATGAAGGATTTCGTTTTCTGAGACATCGCTGATGTCAAAAACGGCAGGCCGGCTGACGATAAAGGCAGTAAAAACGGTGCCCGGCATAATGCGCAGGGAAAGCTCCCCGGTGAGAGCCTCGATCTCTTTCTGATTGGCGCCGTAGGGGGTTGTAAGCTGCTGGGCCAGAAGAGAGGCCGTAGCCAGGGAGTGCAGAGCCTCGCCCCGGTGGGAACGGATCTTTTGCTGATAGCTTTTGCAGGCTTCCTGGATCGCTGCCGTCACTTCTTTGGGGTCTAAGGGTTTTTCGATATAGGTAATGGCTTTGAGACGAATGGCGGCTTTGAGGTATTCCTTGTCCGAGTAACCGCTCATGAAAATGGCGACACTGTCCGGCAAAAATTCCTCAATGCGCTGCAGCATGTCAATGCCATCCATTCGGGGCATGCGGACATCGCAGAGGATGATTTCCGGCGAGTGGAGGCGCGCCATTTCAAGACCATGATAGCCGTCATCGGCCTGATAAATTTCATGAATACCCAGAGCCTTCCAATCCACAGAGGAGATAAGGCCGGTCCTGGTAAGCGCTTCGTCGTCTACGATTAATAGTTTCATGGGCTGCTCCTTTATTTTCAGATGTAAAGTGGTTTTATTATAGCACATAAATAAAAAAGATTTTACCCAGATTCCAAAAATATTCCCGTTTTCCAAAAAAAAATCCGGTGATAAAATAAAGACAGAAATGATACAGGGAGGAGAGAAAGCCGTGTCTGAATATGTTCTTGAATTAAAAGGCATTACTAAGATTTTCCCAGGCGTGAAAGCACTTAACAATGTGCAGTTCCAGCTTAAGCCTGGCGAGGTTCATGCACTTATGGGTGAAAACGGTGCTGGTAAATCCACATTTATCAAAGTTATCACCGGCGTACATAAGGCGGAAGAAGGCGAGATGTTTTTAAATGGGCAGAAGGTGGACTTCAAAGGACCGAAGGATGCTGCGGCAGCAGGAATCGCCGCTGTTTATCAGCACCCGACATCCTATCCACATCTGACTGTTGCGGAAAATATTTTTATGGGTCATGAGATCATTAAAAATCATATGATCCAGTGGAAAACAATGAATACAGAGGCAAACAAACTTCTGGCTCAGCTTGATGCGGATTTTGATGCAACTGCGGAGATGGGAACACTGAGTGTGGCACAGCAGCAGATGGTTGAAATTGCCAAGGCAATGTCTACCAATGCCCGCATCATCATTTTGGATGAGCCGACAGCAGCACTGACAAGAACAGAATCTGAGAAGCTGTACACACTGGTTGACAAGCTCAAAGCGGATGGAGTTTCCATTATTTTTATTTCACACCGTTTTGAGGATATGTACCGTCTGGCTTCCAGAGTTACTGTTTTCCGTGATTCTCAGTATATCGGAACCTATGATGTGGACGGCATCACCAATGCAGACCTGATCAAAGCAATGGTTGGCCGTGAGATCAAAGATTTGTTCCCGAAGCCGGAGGTAAAGCCCGGAGAGGAAATGCTCCGAATCGAAGGTCTTTCCAGAACCGGTTATTTCAAAAACGTATCCTTTAATGTACATGCAGGCGAGATCGTAGGTCTTACCGGTCTGGTTGGCGCAGGTCGTACCGAGGTTGTGGAAGCAGTCTGCGGAATTACCCGTCCGGATTCCGGAAAGGTATTCCTGGAAGGAAAAGAAATACATATCAAACAGCCTTCGGATGCTATGGAAAAAGGAATCATCCTTCTTCCGGAGGACCGTCAGAAAGCAGGACTCATTATGAGCTGGGGGCTGGGACGGAACGTAACCTTACCAACGATCAGCAAATATGCGAAGCATGGGATCAATAACGAGAAAAAAGAGCGCGAGCTGTCAAAACAGCTTTTGGAGGAAGTGGACACCAAGGCTGTGGATATCTTCCAGCCGGCAAGCTCTCTGTCCGGTGGTAACCAGCAGAAAGTCGTTGTTGCCAAAGCGCTGAGCCAGGAGATGAAGGTTGTTATCATGGACGAACCCACCAAAGGTGTGGACGTTGGTGCAAAGGCTGAAATTTATGCGATCATGGGAGACTTGGCTCTGCAGGGATACGCGATCATCCTGATTTCCTCCGAAATGCCGGAGATCCTGGGAATGAGTGACAGGATCATTGTTATGTGTAACGGACGCAAGACCGGCGAGCTTTCCCGCGAAGAGGCCACACAGGAGAGAATTCTGGAGCTTGCTATGGAGAAAAGCTCTAAAAACACCGGAAAGGGGGCCAACTAAATGGAAAAGAAATCGTTTATCAAAAAGCTGACAGGTTCCCGTGAAGCGTTGCTGGCAGTGATTCTGATTTTGCTCTTTGCGGTTGTTACCGTGATAAGCCCCTCGTTTTTGACACCGAAATCTCTGCTGGATATGCTGAAAAACAATGCAGTTACCATGGTTATGGCGCTGGGTATGCTGTGTGTGATGCTTATCGGAGGAATTGATATTTCCATTATGTCTACCCTGGCTTTGTCTGGTATGGCGATCGGTATGCTTTTGAAATATGAGCATATTTCCAGCCCGGCTCTGGCTTTCCTTATTGCCATTGCCATCGGTACCGGATGTGGCCTGCTGGTAGGTCTGGTCATCTCAAGAGCAGATGTACCGCCGATCATAGCAACAATGGGCTTCATGTATGTATTCCGCGCCATGGGCTATCTGATCTCCAACGGTGGGGAATGGGCCGGCGCAGCAGCTCTTGGAAGCTTCAAAGATTTTGCTACGACAAAGTTTTTGGGAATAAGTCTTGTAATCTGGGTAACCATTCTGTGCTATGTTGTTTTCTTCTGCTTTATGAAATGGACGAGAACCGGCCGTAAGATTTATGCAGTGGGAAGCAATGCCAATGCGGCAGAGGTTTCCGGTATCAATGTTAAGAACGTAAAACTGATGGTTTATATGATCATGGGCTTCCTTGCCGGTCTGGGCGGAGCACTTCAGGTTTCCATTTATGCTTCTGCCATGCCGGATATGCAGTTCGGCGGTGAAATGGATGTTATCGCTGCCTGCGTTATCGGCGGAGTCAGCATGAGCGGCGGACGCGGTACGGTAGTCGGAGCGCTTCTTGGTTCTCTGATCCTGGCAACCATTGCAAAAGCACTTCCGTTGGTGGGCATTGACGCTCTGGCCCAGAATACAATTAAGGGTGTCCTGATCCTGGCAGTCGTTGTAGTCAACGTTGTTCTGCAGCGCATTGCCGACAGAAATGCATTAAAAGGAAGGGAGATGTGATCATGGCTGGAAAATCTGGAAGAAGTATTAACAATGTGCCGCAAAGTCCCGTGAAACAGATGATTTTCAGCTGGGAAGGCATTCTTGTCCTTGTATTTATCGCAGTAAATATTTTTTGTGCATTCTTTTCCGAGTATTATAATCTGAACAGTCTGCTTCGTCAGATGCCGGTTTATCTGGCGGAAGTATTTCTGATGATACCTATGGCGTACATTCTGATCCTCGGTGAAATTGATATTTCCGTAGGTTCTATCGTATGTCTTTCCGCAACCATGAGCTGTATTGTCTGCAATACAGGAGCACCGTTCATCGTAGTTGTGCTTACTGCGCTGGCAGTGGGAACTGCCTGCGGTCTGGTAAATGGCTTTATCCTCACCAGATTCCAGGAACTGCCGCCGATGATCGTGACACTGGCAACACAGATTATCTTCCGCGGTATCGCTGAGATTGTCCTGGGAAGCGGCGGAAGTATCTCCGCATCCAACACAGACGGTTTCCGTATGATCGGCGGAAAGATTGGAAATATTCCTTATATTTTATTCCTTGTTTTGATCCTGGCAGTGATTTTTGCCGTAATCCTCGGCAAGAGCACTTTCGGACGCAGGGTATATGCGATTGGAACAAACAGACTGACCGCTTATTATTCCGGAATTCATGTACAGAAAATCCGTCTCATTATCTACACCATTATGGGAACTTTTTCCGGACTGTGCGCGCTGTTTCTGGTATCTTCTTCCTACGGCGCAAACACCACGACCGGTAACGGATTTGAGATGGATGCCATTGCCATGGCAGTCTTCGGCGGAATTTCTTCCACAGGCGGCAAAGGCAATCTGGCAGGCGGCGTGATTTCTGCATTCATCATTGTGTGCCTTCGCGTTGGTCTTGGCCAGCAGAACGTGCATGCACAGGTAATTCTTCTGATCCTTGGTCTTCTGCTTATCGGAGCGGTTGCGCTTCCCAATATTGCAGGACAGATCAAGAGAGCAGCAAAGCTCAAAAAATAATTTTGCTATCATAATACGAAGGTAGCTGTTCTGTGAAAACATGGGGCAGTTGCAAATAAAAACTATATTTCCAAGGGAGGAAAAAAACATGAACAAAAAAGTAGTAAGTGCGCTTCTTTGTGGAGCAATGATTGTTGGAGCAGCTTCTCCGGCATTCGCAGCAGCAGAAGGAAAGAAAATCGCTCTGGTTGGAAAATCCGCTGGTAATGCATTCTTTGAAGTAGCAGCAAAATCTTTCGTAGAGACTGCTGAAGCAGCAGGTGCTACCGTTGATGTTGTTTATCCGGAAACCGCTACCGCTGACGCACAGATCAAGGTTCTGGACAACCTGATTTCCCAGCAGCCGGATGCAATCTGTATTGCGGCAAACGACGTAAACGCTCTCCAGGCAAAACTGGAAGAAGCTATGGATGCCGGAATCAAAGTATCCTCTTTTGACTCTGCTCCCAACAAAGACAGCCGTCAGGTTTTCATCAACCAGGCTGGTACCAAGGCAGTAGGAAAAGCGCTTATGGATGCAGTTCTTGACATCACCGGAGGCGAAGGACAGTTTGCAATCCTTTCCGCTACCTCTCAGGCAGCAAACCAGAACGCATGGATCGCAGTTATGCAGGACCTTCTGGAGTCTGATGAAGCTTACGCAGGACTTGAGCTTGTAGAAGTTGCATACGGCGATGACGAACCTCAGAAATCCACAGACCAGACTGCAGCACTTGTTCAGAACTATCCGGATCTGAAAGTTATCTGCGCTCCGACTACCGTTGGTATTGCAGCAGCAGCAAAATACCTTCAGGACAACGAATCCACCTGCAAACTGACAGGTCTTGGACTTCCTTCTGAAATGATCGAGTACACCGGCGATGACGATGCACATTCCTGCCCGTACTTCTATCTGTGGGATATGGTAGGCCTTGGTGCTCTGAGTGCCAACACTACAATCGCACTCATTAACGGTGACATCACTGGTGCCCTGGATGAGACCTTCACAGCAGATGATGTAGAATACACCATCACTGAGGCTGATGACGGCGGTACAGAAGTCGTTCTTGGCGAGCCGCTTCAGTTCAACTCCGAGAATATTGAGGAGATGGCAAAACTGTACTAAGATACAGAAGCGTTGTAATTACTTAACAGAATAATCCCGAGAGACGGGGACGGAGCGGATGCTTCGTCCCCGTTTTATAAAATTGCGATTCCATCAGGGAGCAATGTGTGTTATTCTGAAAAAAAGAAAAAACAAAGAGGTGCAGGTTTCATGCAGGAGCAGCTACTGGCGCATTTACGGAAAATTTCAGAAGAGGAGCAGCGGATCCTGGACGGTGTGGCCAAGGTGGACAAGGATATCTACACTTCGGGCAAGGATTTTACGGTGGACAGCAAAAAGATGCTCAAGGAGGGAAGGCTGATCGCTGTGCGCACGCACACCCGGTTTGTGCATTTTCCATCGCATCGCCACAATTTTATCGAGGTGCTGTATGTCTGTGAGGGTTCCCTGACCAATATCATCGGAGACCGGGAAGTCGTGGTGAATAAAGGGGAGCTTTTGTTTCTAAATCAGTTTACCCATCATGAGATCCTGCCGGCAGGAGAAAACGATATTGCCATTAATTTTATGGTGCTCCCGGAGTTTTTTGACGTGGCCTACACCATGACCGGAAACAACAATGTGCCCGGGGATTTTCTGGTCAATATCCTGCGTCAGGATGAAGAGCGGGGGCAGTATCTCCATTTCCGGGTGGCGGATGTGCTTCAGATACAGAATCTTCTGGAAAACATGATCTATTCGCTGGTGACCGGAAAAGGGGATGACAACCGGATCAATCAGACCACCATGGGACTTATCTTTCTCTATCTGATCGATTCTGTTCAGCATGTGGAAATGCGCCTTCCCAATCAGTACGAAAACATGATCGCCATGAAGGTTCTGGAACACATTGAGCAGCATTACAGGACCGCAACGCTCACGGAGCTGTGCCAGGAGCTGCATCTGCCCATGCATGTTCTGAGCAAGATGATAAAAAAGAACACGGGATTCAACTTTAAGGAGCTTCTGCAGAGAAGAAGGCTTAACAAGGCGGTGGAGCTCATGTGCGATACGGATCTGCCGATCAGCGATATCATTGCCGCGGTGGGATATGAGAACAACAGCTATTTTCACCGGGTGTTTAAAGCACGGTTTCACAAAACGCCCCTGGCCTTCCGCAGGGAAAACAAAGCACGGGAGCGGGTGCGGCTGTGAGGTCCGGCCATTAGCCATATATCAAATATTTTACAAACATTTTGGTTGTAAAAGTATTTGCAGCAGGTTATGATAGGAGGAGATGATTTAGGGGAAAGGAACCGCAGCTCTGTCTGCGGGGGAGAGAGAAAAATGGAAAAAACAAAACTGACGAAGCTTGAAAAATACTGGATACTCTATGATGTAGGGAATTCTGCTTTTGTGCTCCTGGTGGCAACGATCATGCCGATTTATTTCAATTATCTGGCAGGACAGGCAGGTCTTTCCGAGGTGGATTATCTGGCTTACTGGGGATATGCGGCCTCGGTTTCTACTGTGATCGTGGCGCTTATCGGGCCGGTGCTTGGCTCCATTGCAGATACCAGAAATTACAAAAAACCTCTTTTTGCCATTTCCATGATGCTTGGCGTTGTGGGATGTGCGGCGCTTTCCCTGCCAAAATCCTGGATCCTGTTTCTGGCAGTGTTTGTCATTGCAAAAGTGGGCTATAATGCAAGTCTTATTTTTTATGATTCCATGCTGGTGGACGTGACGACCGATGCGCGTATGGATGTTGTGTCTTCTCACGGCTATGCCTGGGGGTATATTGGAAGCTGTGTGCCTTTTGTGATTTCCCTGGTGTTTGTGCTTTTTTATGACAAAATCGGCATCACCATGGGAGCGGCCATGGCTGTTGCGTTTTTCCTCAATGCAGCCTGGTGGCTTCTGGTGACGCTGCCGCTTCTTCGGAAATACCAGCAGACGCATTATGCGGAAATGCCTGATCATCCGGTGAGGGACAGCTTTCGGCGGTTGGGAGCTACATTGAAGGACATCAAGGGACAAAAGAACATTTTTCTGTATCTTCTGGCCTTTTTCTTTTTTATTGACGGCGTGTACACCATTATTGAAATGGCAACTGCCTACGGAAGCGCACTGGGCCTTGATACCCAGGGGCTTTTGCTGGCGCTTTTGGTGACGCAGATCGTGGCGTTTCCGTTTGCACTGCTTTTTGGGAGCCTTTCCAGAAAATATCCCACAGACCGTCTGATGCAGATTTGTATCGGCGCCTATCTGTGCATTGCCCTGTTTGCCATCCAGCTTGACCGGCAGTGGGAGTTCTGGGTGCTGGCAGTTTTTGTGGGAATGTTTCAGGGAGCAATCCAGGCGCTTTCCCGTTCCTATTTTGCAAAAATCATTCCGGCAGAGAAATCCGGCGAATACTTTGGAATTTACGACATCTGCGGCAAGGGCGCATCTTTTATGGGGACGACTTTGGTGGGTGTGATCGCTCAGCTGACCGGTGTGGCAAATGCGGGTGTGGGCGTGATCGCGGTGTTGTTCGTCATTGGCTTTTTGCTTTTTGCGAAAGCGGCGAAACTGAATCGGAATACAACACGCTGAGGCGTACGTACATAAGAATGTTTGGACAGACACGGATCATGGGTGAAATGGTTCGTGTCTTTTTGTATCATAGAAAGGTGCGATCGAATGTTCCCATGATATAAAATCTACTTGAGAAGCAGCCGTTCGGATGCCTGCCCGAGAATTTCAATGACCTGCTCCGGATCCTGCAGACGGTAGTTGAGAAAGGCATGGGAACAGCCCTGGATCAGAACCGTCATGAGGATATCAAATTCCAGGTTGTTGCGATATTGGGGAAAGCGGGAGCAGATGCTTTCTTTGAGCCGATCTTCCAGCTTATCCAGAAGAACACGCTGACGGTTTCCGGAAAACAGGATAAAAAACAATTCGCCCTGCGCCAGAATGGCATGATAGAGGCGAAGAGAGGCTTCCTTTGGCGCAAGGAACAATTCATCCGGAGAACGGATGTCCCGGAGGATCGCTTCCAGAGCTTCGTTTTCGAGACTGTCGGACAGGGCATAAATGTCCGGATAGTATTGGTAAAAGGTAGCTTTGTGGATGAGCGCTGCATCCGCAAGCTCTTTGACGGTGATTTTTTCCAGGGGCTTTTTTGCACGCAGTGCAATAAAAGCATTGATAATGCTGCGCTGTGTGCGTTTTTTTCGTAAATCCATGGCAGGCTTCCTCTCGGCTTTTCCGACGATTCTGCAAATCCGTTGCATAAGATGACGGATGCGGGAATCTGCGGATAGTATCTTTCTGTGTCTTATTATAAACTGAAGACAGAAGAAATACAACGGCAGTCGTAAAAATGATGTCGGCGCGAAAGGATGGTTGGTTATGGATATGTATGGGTTTTACACAGGAAGATGTTTTGATGCGTATGAGTATCTGGGATGCCATGTGGAAGAGAAGGGAGCCTGTTTTCGGACATTTGCCCCGGCAGCGGTGAAGGTTTCGGTAATTGGAGAATTTAATCAGTGGCAGGACACCCCCATGGAAAAAATCTATGACGGGAATTTCTGGGAATGCAGGATACCGGGGGCAAAGCCGGGAATGCTTTACAAATACCGGATCTACCGTCGGGACGGCCGCGTGCTGGATCATTGCGATCCCTACGGCTTTGGAATGGAGCTGCGTCCCAACAGTGCGTCGGTGATCCGGAATCTGCGGGAGTATGCGTTTCAGGATACAGAGTGGATGAAGAAACGTACCGATTGCAAAAACGGTCCGCTGAATATTTATGAGGTGCATGCAGGTTCCTGGAAAAAGAAGACAACGGCAGAGGACGGCTGGTATGATTATCGTGAGCTCGGGGAACTGCTGATTCCTTATGTAAAAGACATGGGCTACAATTATATTGAGCTTTTGCCGCTGGGGGAATATCCAAGCGATGCGTCCTGGGGCTATCAGACGACTGGGTTTTACAGTCCAACCTCCAGGTACGGCTCCTGTGAAAAGCTGCAGGCTTTTGTGGACGATTGTCATCAGGCAGGGATAGGTGTGATCCTGGACTTTGTGCCCGTGCATTTTGCGGTGGATGATTATGGACTTGCGGATTATGACGGGACCGCGCTCTATGAATATCCCCACACCGATGTGGGGGACAGCCAGTGGGGCAGCAAGAATTTTAACCATTCCAGGGGCGAGGTGCGAAGCTTTCTTCAGTCCTGTGCCAACTACTGGCTGCGGGAGTATCATTTTGACGGTCTGCGCATGGATGCCATCAGCAATATGATCTACTGGCAGGGAGATCCGGCCCGGGGCGTGAACCGGGGAGCGGTGGATTTTCTGCGGGATATGAACCGGGGATTAAAGGAAAGAAATCAGGGGATTCTTCTGGCGGCGGAGGATTCTACGGATTTTGCAGGCGTGACAGATCCCTGGGAAGCGAACGGCCTTGGTTTTGACTATAAATGGGATATGGGCTGGATGCACGATACGCTGGAATATTTTCAGACAGCGCCGATGTACCGAAGCCGGGATTATCATAAGCTCACCTTTTCCATGGAATATTTTTACCGGGAAAAATATCTCCTGCCGCTATCCCATGACGAGGTGGTGCACGGCAAAGCCACCATCCTCCAGAAGATGAACGGAGAGTACGAAGGAAAATTCCCCCAGGGTCGGGCACTATATCTGTATATGTATTTTCACCCGGGAAAAAAGCTCAACTTTATGGGCAGTGAGTTCGGCCAGCTCCGGGAGTGGGATGAGAAACGGCAGCAGGACTGGGAGCTGAAGACATATCCCAATCACGACGCCTTTGCCCGGTTTATGAAGGAGCTGAACCGGTTTTATCTGGAGCACAAAGCGCTGTGGGCATTGGACTATGACAGAGCCGGCTTCTGGTGGGCAGACTGCGCGCAGGAAAAACGCTGCCTGTATGTCATGGTGCGGAGCGATAACAAAGAGCGTCTTCTGGCTGTGTTTAATTTTTCTGCGGAACGCCAGAGCAGGTATCCGCTGGAGCTTGCCAAGGCAGGCGGCGGGAAAAGGCTGTCGCTGCTTCTTGACACAGACTGGGAAATCTACGGCGGAGGTACGCCGGTAAAAGAGGAAAGCTTCTTGGCAGATCAGGATGGCGTGGTGACGATTGGGGCAGCAGCTTTCAGCGGACGGGTATTTTGTATTTCGTAGTTTTGTGATATAATATGAACACTTAATGAGTGCGAGCGTAAGCGAAGCAGGAATTTAGTGAGAATTTATACTTGGACACTTAGCGAGGTCGAGCGAAGCGAAGAGCGAGCATAGTGACCAGAGTATTACCCGAGAGAACACTTAATGAGTGCGAGCGTAAGCGAAGCAGGAATTTAGTGAGAATTTATACTTGGACACTTAGCGAGGTCGAGCGAAGCGAAGACCGAGCATAGTGACCAGAGTATTACCCGAGAGAACACTTAATGAGTGCGAGCGCAAGCGAAGCAGGAATTATAACCGAAACAACCGAAATTTCAGGAGGAAAGATCATGATTCAGATAAACGCAATGGGCGATGCCTGTCCCATTCCTGTGGTAAAAACAAAAAAGGCCATGGATGCCATGACACGGTCGGACATATTGGAAACACTGGTGGATAATGAAATTGCAGTGCAGAATCTGACAAAGCTTGCGAATTCCAGAGGCTTTGCGGTAAAATCTCAAAAGCTGGGGGAAAAGGAATACAAGGTCATCATTGAGGTGCGGGTAGAAAACACGGCTGCAGCAGAAGAGGAAGAGATTTCCTGTAATGCAGACAGCAGAGGCGACATGGTAGTGGTGATTTCCTCACCCCGGATGGGAGAAGGAAACGATGAGCTGGGAGCAGTTTTGATGAAAGGCTTCATTTACGCTCTGACCCAGCAGGACGAGCTGCCGCAAACCATCCTGTTTTACAACGGAGGAGCGACACTTACCTGTGAAGGTTCTTTGGCACTTGAGGATTTAAAATCCATGGAAGCACAGGGAGTCAGAATCCTTACCTGCGGGACCTGTCTGAATTATTACGGACTTACGGACAAGCTGGCGGTAGGTGAAGTGACAAACATGTATGTGATCGCAGAGACTATGACAAAGGCAGGAAAGCTTGTAAAACCATGATTTATTTTGACAATGCGGCAACCACTGTGAGAAAACCGCCGGAAATGGAGAGAGCCATGACAGCGGCCATACAGCATATGGGAAATTCCGGGCGGGGCGCCCACGGCGCGACTTTGGATGCGTCCCGGATGATTTTTGACACGAGGCTTCTTCTGGCGCAGACCTTCGGAATAGAAGATCCGGGACAGATTGCCTTTACCGCCAATGCGACGCAGAGCTTGAATATTGCGGTTCACGGCCTGTTCAAAAAAGGCGACCATGTGGTTTCCACGGTGTGCGAGCATAACTCAGTGCTGCGGCCCTTGTATCGGAAGCAGGAGGAGGGCGTGGAGATAACCCTGGTGCCAACCACCGGAACAGCAGAGGGGATCCTGGATTATAATGCGCTGGAAGCGGCCGTTAAAACAAACACCCGCGCCATTGTGATCACGCACGCGTCCAATCTCACGGGAAATCTCACCGATCTGCGGAGAGTCAGCGCCATTGCGAAAAAGCATGGAATTCTTCTGGTGGCAGATGCGTCCCAGACTGCGGGAGTGGTGCCCATAGATGTGCAGAGCATGGGAATTGACGTGCTTTGCTTTACCGGGCACAAAGGGCTTCTGGGGCCGCAGGGAACCGGTGGTATTTATGTGCGTCCCGGAACAGAGATTGCGCCGCTTATCGTGGGCGGAAGCGGTGTGCGCAGTTTTGAAAAAAAGCATCCCGCACAGATGCCCACAGCTCTTGAGGCCGGAACCTTGAACGGTCATGGGATTGCCGGGCTTCACGGAGCGCTGGAATATCTGAAAAAGAAAGGAATCGAAAGCATTCGCGAAAGGGAAATGGCGCTGACAAAGCGTTTTCTGGCGGGCATAAAAGAGATTCCGGGCATGATCCTGTACGGGAATCCGGATTTGGACGCTCGTGTGGCGACAGTGGCGCTGAATCTTGGAAACCTGGATTCCGGCGAAGTCAGCGACTGGCTCTGGGAAAAGCATGAGATTGCGGTACGCCCGGGTGCGCACTGCGCGCCGCTGATGCATGAAGCGCTTGGGACAAGGGAACAGGGAGCCGTGCGGTTCAGCTTTTCCCACTACAATACAGAAGAGGAGATCGATGCGGCGATACAGGCGCTGTGGGAACTGGCAGGAGAAGTGGAATGAGACAGAAAAAGGAAACCTTGATCGTAACGTTCGCCACCACCACGCAGGCCATGCAGATGGAAAAATTCTGTATGGAGAGAGGACTCCCCGGCCGTCTGATCCCGGTACCGAGAGAAATTACAGCCGGGTGCGGGCTTGCGTGGAAGACAGAGCCCCAGGAGGAAGCGCGACTGAAAAAAGCCATGAAAGAGGAGCAGCTTTCCTGGGAAACGGTGGTAATATTGAAAATATGAGGAAAAGGAGAACGCAGAGTGGGCAGCGGAGAAAAAAAGAAACCTACCCGGACGACAAGGAGACATAGAGAACTCAGGCTGAAGATATACGCCATGCTGACAGTCTGCGTTCTTGGCGCGGCCTTGTATGTCGGCACAAGACAGAAAACGCAGGAGACATCAGCACAGGCAGAAAAAGACGCAGATGATGAAAACGTGGCTTCCGCGGATGAAAAAGACAAAAAGGATATGGATGTAACGCCATCTCCCACAGCGGAAAAGGAAGACAAGCCGAAGGAAGTATTCGGGCCTCCGACAAAGGAGCAGATGATTCTGGCAAATGCAGACCAGTATCCGGAGGTGCTTATAAAGGATCTGGAGCGGAATCCGGAGATTCTGGATTTTGTGGAGGGATATCTTACCGCGAAACCGGAGGTGAGCGGCGGAATCACGGAGGCGGAGGCGCCGACACCGGTTCCACTGTTTTTGCAGTGGGATGCCAGATGGGGGTATGTTCCCTACGGACAACACAACATCGGCATTTCCGGATGCGGTCCCACCTGTCTTTCCATGGTGCTGTACAGCCTGACGGGAGACAAAAGTCTTACCCCGGATTTTCTGGCGCAGCGTGCCATGAATGAGGGCTATTATGTGGAAGGAGTGGGAACCTCATGGACATTTTTGACAAATGTGTGTAAGGATTACGGGGTAAAAGCAACTTTGACCGAGATCATAACTCCGGAGAAAATCGCGGAATATACAAGTGCGGGAGGACTGATCATCTGCTCCATGGGACCGGGGGATTTTACGGATACCGGACATTTTATTGTGATCCGCGGGATTTCCGATGCCGGGAAGATTCTGATCAATGACCCCTTCAGCAAGGCCAATACAGAAAAGGAATGGGAGTATGAAACCGTTGCGGCGCAGATGAAGCAAAGCTGGGCGTATACGAAATCCTGAGAGCAGACATACCCATTTGGAGTTATTTATATTTGAATTGATATTTTTTTGCGGATTGCGTATAATAAAAATGTAAAGAAAGTAAAGAAAACCAAGCAATCAATGAAAGGATGATGATTATGGAAGTAGCAAAAATTTCCAGTAAGGGACAAATTACCATTCCGGTATCTGTAAGAAATAAGTTAAAATTGAGAACTGGTGATAAAATTGTCATTCTTGAGGAAAATGGAAGATTTTATTTTGAAAATTCTGCAATGCTTGCATTTAAACGGGCAGAAGAAGCTTTTGCAGGTGAAGCACAGAAAGCAGGATTTGAAACAGAAGATGATATGCAGGAGTATATGAAAGAAATCCGAAAGGAAGTAAGGAGGCGTTGATTTGAGGGTAATGCTTGACACTAATATCTTTATTTCGATGATCTTTTTTCCTTCGGCACAAACCAAAGAACTGGCAAGAAAATTAACAGAAAGCCACCAGATTGTAGTGTGCGATTATGTGATAGAGGAATTACGACTTGTAACGGAACGTAAATTTCCGGCAAAAAGGAAGTTTCTTGACAGATTTTTTATGGAACTGCCATTTGAATTGGTCTATACTCCGAAAGAGCTGGATTTGAATGAATTCCCGGAAATGAGGGACATAAAAGATTTTCCGATACTTGCAACTGCAATTATGGAAAGCATAGATGTATTTCTGACAGGTGATAAGGATTTTTTTGTATTGGATGTAGAAACTCCAGAAATACTTACTATGAAAGAATTTTTAGAACAATATTGATTAAGTACAAAAAGGCGTGAGTCATAGAAATGTGGCTTGTGTCTTTTTCTGTCTGGAAAGGAACAACATTTCAGCATTTTGAGTTGTATAATCTGATTTTGCTATATACAAACTTTTATAAAAAAATTAGCACTCGCCTCTTGACAGTGCTAATTGGTTGTGATATGTTATATTTCGGATAGAACAAATAGAGGCGGAGAAAACAAACCCTTCGCCGCGCTATATAAAGGAGGAAAGCCTATATGAATATCAGCAAATTTACGCAGAAATCAATGCAGGCTGTCCAGAATCTGGAAAAGATAGCATACGAATACGGTAATCAGGAGATTGAGCAGGAGCATCTGCTTTATTCTTTGCTGACCCAGGAAGACAGCCTGATTCTCAAGTTGATTGAGAAAATGGAAATCAATAAAGAATATTTTATGAATGTGGTGGAGAATGCCCTGAATGCCAGGGTGAAGGTATCCGGCGGGGAGCTGCGGTTCGGCCAGTATCTGAACAAGGCGCTGGTGAGCGCGGAGGACGAGGCCAGAGCCATGGGAGACGAATATGTTTCTGTGGAGCACCTGTTCCTGTCCCTTTTGAGCAATCCAAGTCCTTCCATGAAGAAGATCTTCGGAGAGTTCGGCATTACCAGAGAGCGGTTCTTGCAGGCACTTTCCACTGTGAGAGGCAACCAGCGGGTTGTCAGCGACAATCCGGAGGCCACCTATGATACGCTGAATAAGTATGGCGAGGATCTGGTGGAAAAGGCCAGAAGCCAGAAGCTTGACCCGGTCATCGGTCGTGATGCGGAAATCCGGAATATCGTCCGCATCCTTTCCCGTAAGACCAAGAACAATCCGGTGCTCATCGGAGAACCGGGTGTGGGAAAAACAGCTGCGATCGAGGGACTGGCGCAGCGTATTGTGCGCGGGGATGTGCCGGAAGGATTAAAAGATAAGAAGATATTTGCCTTGGACATGGGCGCGCTGGTAGCAGGCGCAAAGTACCGGGGAGAATTTGAGGAGCGTTTAAAGGCGGTTCTTGAGGAAGTCAAAAAAAGCGAAGGAAATATCATTCTCTTTATTGACGAGCTGCACCTTATTGTGGGGGCCGGCAAGACGGACGGCGCCATGGATGCGGGCAACATGCTGAAGCCCATGCTGGCAAGAGGCGAGCTTCACTGTATCGGAGCCACGACCCTGGACGAATACCGGCAGTATATTGAAAAAGACGCGGCTCTGGAGAGAAGATTCCAGCCGGTCCTGGTGGATGAGCCAACGGTGGAGGACACCATTTCCATTCTTCGTGGTCTCAAGGAGCGCTACGAGGTTTACCACGGCGTAAAGATTACGGACAGTGCGCTGGTTGCTGCGGCAACCTTGTCCGACCGCTATATTTCCGATCGTTTTCTGCCGGATAAGGCCATCGATCTGGTGGATGAGGCCTGCGCGCTCATTAAGACAGAGCTGGATTCCATGCCTGCGGAGCTTGATGAGCAGCAGCGGAAAATCATGCAGCTGGAGATTGAAGAGGCGGCTTTGAAGCGGGAGACCGACAATCTGAGCAAGGAACGTCTGGCTGCGCTTCAGAAGGAGCTGGCAGAGCTTCGAGATGCGTTTAACACCCAGAAAGCCCAGTGGGATAATGAAAAGCACGCAGTGGAGAAGCTTTCCAGGCTGCGTGAGCAGATCGAGGACGTAAACAAGCAGATCGAGAAAGCGCAGCAGAGCTATGATCTGGAAAAAATGGCAGAGCTTCAGTACGGAGAACTGCCCCGTCTGCAGCAGCAGCTGGAGATTGAGGAGCGGGCGGTAAAAGAGGGCGACCGGTCCCTGGTGCATGAGGCCGTGACGGATGACGAGATTGCCCGCATTATTTCCCGGTGGACCGGAATCCCGGTGGCAAAACTGACCGAGGGAGAGCGCACAAAGCTTCTCAGTCTGGAAGAGCAGCTTCATAAGAGAGTCATTGGCCAGGACGAAGGCGTAAGTATGGTGACAGATGCCATCCTGCGTTCCAAGGCGGGGATCAAAGACCCCACGAAGCCCATTGGTTCCTTCCTGTTTCTGGGGCCGACCGGCGTGGGAAAGACGGAGCTTGCCAAAACCCTTGCACAGACGCTTTTTGATGATGAGCAGAATATGGTGCGCATTGATATGAGCGAATATATGGAGAAATACTCTGTGTCCCGTCTGATCGGAGCGCCTCCCGGATATGTGGGGTATGAGGAAGGTGGTCAGCTGACGGAGGCCGTGCGGCGCAAACCGTACAGCGTAGTGCTTTTTGATGAGATCGAAAAGGCGCATCCGGATGTGTTCAACGTGCTTCTGCAGGTGCTGGACGACGGACGGATCACAGATTCCCAGGGACGCACCGTGGATTTTAAGAACACCATTCTTATCATGACCTCCAATATTGGGTCGCCCTATCTGCTGGACGGAATCGACGAGAGCGGCGAAATTAAGCCGGAGGCACAGGAGCTGGTCATGAACGATCTGCGGAACCACTTCCGGCCGGAGTTTTTGAACCGTCTGGATGAAATCATTCTGTTTAAGCCCTTGACAAAGGCGAACATTGGAAGCATAGTAGATTTGATGGTACAGGAGCTGGACAGAAGGCTTGCTGACCAGGAGCTTTCCCTTGTGCTGACAGACGCAGCCAGAGCGCATGTGATTGAAAACGGCTACGATCCAATATACGGAGCCCGCCCGCTGAAGCGTTATCTTCAGAAATATGTGGAGACGCTTACCGCGCGCAAGATCCTTTCCGGAGACGTGCATGCGCAGGACACGCTGATACTGGATGTGGACAATGGAGAGTTCAAAATACAGGTAAAGGAAAAAGGACAATGATACCAAAAGACCCGGTAATGCTGCTGAGCTATGTGAACACGCAGCTTCGAGACTACTACGAATCCCTGGAGGCCCTTTGTACCTGCCGTGGGATGAAAAAACAGGAGCTGGTGGAGAAGCTGGCTTCCATTGATTACTACTACGATACAGAGCAGAATCAGTTTGTGTGAAAAACAGGAATACAATTGATTAGCTGGGTAAGTAATTTTAAAAGACAGGAGCTGTTTGGAAACTTACAGCTCCTTTTTCCATGCAAAAAAGTTTGAACAAACTGTGAAAACCACCAAAAATCGCTTGCATTTTTTGTGCATTTCCATATAATAAAAGCTTAGACGGCTAATGAAAGGTGGAGGTGAAGAGGTGGAAGAGTTTACGGAGAAAGAAGCAGGGAAGGATTCGGATATTCAGGAACTGCTGACAGAGATCGCGCGCCGTTATACGGGGAAATGCTTTGGCCAGTTTATGGAGATCGGGATTTATCCAAGGCAGATGCCGATCATGGGGCTTTTGAAAGAGCATGACGGATACAGTCAGAGCGAACTGGCAGCCAGGATGCATGTAAAGCCTCCTACGGTGACCGTGACGGTCCATCGTCTGGAAAAAGCGGGAATGGTCATCCGCAGGCCGGATAAAAAGGATCAGAGGGTGACGCGCATTTATCTCAGCGAAAAAGGGCGTCAGGTCATGGAGAAGGCCACGCAGGCGGTTGCGGAGCATGAGAAGATTCTGTTCGGAGATTTCAGCGAGGCGGAGCTTTGCCTGATGCGCAGATTTTTTCTGCAGATCCTGGAAAATATCCAGAAAATCCCGGGACCGACGATGAAAGAAATTTTGAGAAAAGAGGAATGCAGCCAATGCTGAAACTGATGAAATATCTAAAGAAATCCATCGGATATATTGCAGTTATTGTGGCGCTTTTGTTTTTACAGGCTTACTGCGATCTGTCCCTGCCGGATTATACATCAAGGATCATCAATGTAGGAATCCAGCAGAAAGGAATTGAAGACGGCGTGCCGGAAAAAATGCGCGCCAGTACCTTTGACGCGCTACTGTCTTTTATGGAAGAAGATGCAGCGGAGCAGGTGAAAGACGACTATACACTCAACAGCGACAACATTTATGAGCTCCGGGCAGATATCTCGGAGGAAGAAAGAGAAGAACTGAACAATACTCTCAGCAAACCGATGCTGCTTCTGGGAATGACGCAGGTACAGGGCGATGAATCTCAGGATGTGGCAGGTATGCTGGGGCTTGATATGAGCGAAGCCGAGACTGCGGCGGCACAGGATCCGCAGGCGGCAGCGCAGATGCAGGCAGAGATGCTGGAGGCGGCCGGCGAAAAGGTCGATGAAATGCCGGACTCCATTGTCACGCAGGCAGCGGTCGCTTTTGTGCAGGCAGAGTACGAAGCCATGGGAACGGATATGGACGCCGTGCAGATGGATTACATCAAAAAAGCGGGAATCCAAATGCTGCTTCTGGCTTTTGTGATCATGGCGGCCTCCATCTGCGTTACATTTTTGTCCGCGCGGGTGGCAGCGGCCCTTGGCCATGATCTGCGAAACAGCATTTACCGCAAGGTTATGAGCTTTTCCAGCAATGAGTACAATAAATTTTCAACCGCGTCGCTGATCACGCGGAGCACCAACGATGTGCAGCAGGTACAGATGGTGATGGTGATGATGTTCCGCATCGTCCTGTATGCTCCGATCCTGGGAATTGGCGGTGTTATCCGGGTATTCCAGACAGACTCTTCCATGACCTGGATCCTGGGTGTGGCGGTTGCTCTGATCATGCTGGTGATTTTTGTGCTGTTCCAGGTGGCAATGCCGAAATTTACAAAGCTGCAGACGCTCATTGACCGGCTGAATCTGGTAACCAGAGAGATTCTTACCGGTATTCCGGTGATCCGTGCCTTCAGTCGTGAAAAACATGAAGAAGAGCGTTTCGAGGAAGCGAACAATACCCTGACGAAGACCAACCTGTTTGTCAACCGGTGCATGACCTTTATGATGCCCCTTATGATGCTGATCATGAACGGTGTTTCGATTTTGATCATGTACAAGGGCTCCTATGCGGTGGATAACGGAACCATGCAGGTAGGAAACATGATGGCCTTCATTCAGTATTCCATGCAGATCATCATGTCCTTTTTGATGATCACCATGATCTCCATTATGCTTCCAAGAGCAAACGTAGCGGCGCTTCGTATCAACGAGGTACTTACCACCAACGGAAGCATTCTGGATCCGCAGGTTCCGGAGAGACCCTCTGAGGATGCAAAAGGAACGGTGGAATTTGACCATGTGAGCTTTGCCTATCCGGATGCGGGAGAAAAGGTTCTTACAGACATTCACTTTACCGCAAAACGCGGCGAGACAGTGGCTGTCATCGGAAGTACGGGAAGCGGAAAAAGTACCCTGGTGAATCTGATTCCCAGATTTTATGATGTGACGGAAGGGACGGTCCGTGTGGATGGTGTGGACGTGCGCAGCATGGAGCAGAAAGATCTGCGAAACCGCCTGGGCTATGTGCCCCAGAAGGGTGTCCTGTTTTCCGGAACCATCGACTCCAATATCCGGTACGGCAAGGAGGATATCTCTGAGCTTGAGGTGCACGAGGCGGCAGAGATTGCCCAGGCTTCTGATTTCATTGAGGCAAAGTCGGATAAATATCAGTCTGCCATTGCCCAGGGCGGAACCAATGTTTCCGGCGGACAGAAGCAGCGTCTTTCCATTGCCAGAGCCATCGCGAAAAAACCGGAAATCTTTATCTTCGACGACAGCTTTTCTGCGCTGGACTTCAAGACAGACAGTACGCTTCGCAAAGCGCTGAAGGAGCACACAAAAGAGGCAACGACCATTATCGTGGCGCAGCGTATCAGCACCATTCTTCATGCAGATAAGATTATTGTGCTGGACGAGGGTCATATGGCGGGAATCGGAACGCACAAAGAGCTTATGCAAAACTGCGAGGTTTACCGTCAGATCGCAATGTCTCAGTTATCAGAGGAGGAATTGGCATGAGTGAACATACAAGAAGAGGCCCTATGGGCGGGCACGGTCACGCGATGGCCGGCGAGAAAGCCAAGGATTTTAAGGGCGCCATGGCAAAACTCTTTCGCTATATGAACCGCTATAAGCTGCGTTTCGGACTGATGTTCGTTTTTGCAGTAGCCGGAACGGTGTTTAATATTGTGGGACCGAAGATCCTCGGCAAGGCAACCACAGAGCTGTTTAACGGTCTGGTGGCAAAGGTGGGAGGCACCGGCGGCATTGATTTTGGAAAAATCGGAAGCATCCTTTTATTTACCCTGGGACTTTATGTGGTGAGCGCCTGCTTCTCCTTCATCCAGGGCTATGTGATGACGGGAATTTCCAATGATGTGACCTATAATCTCCGGAAAGACATCTCCAAAAAAATGAATCGCCTGCCTCTCAACTACTACGAGAGCAGGACCAACGGAGAAATTCTTTCCAGAGTGACAAATGATATCGATACGCTGCAGATGAGCCTCAATCAGAGTATGACGCAGCTCATCACCTCAGTGACAACCCTGATCGGTGTGTTTGTGATGATGCTCTCGATCAATGTGTGGATGACGGTGGTGGCTCTTTTGATCCTTCCGGTATCCATGGCGATCATCGGACAGGTGATGAAACGCTCCCAGAAATATTTCCAGGCGCAGCAGGCATATCTTGGCAAGGTCAACGGACAGATCGAGGAGAACTACGGCGGCCACAATGTGGTAAAAGTTTTTAACAAAGAAGAGGCCGTTGTGGAGGAATTTGAAAAAGACAACAAAAAGCTTTACGAATCCGCATGGAAATCCCAGTTTTTCTCCGGTATGATGATGCCGGTGATGCAGTTTGTGGGAAATCTGGGTTATGTCATGGTGGCCCTGCTGGGAGGAGTTTTTGTAATTCGCGGAAGCATTGAGGTCGGCGATATTCAGTCCTTCTTCCAGTATATAAGAAACTTTACCCAGCCCATCCAGCAGATCGCGCAGGTTACCAATCTTCTGCAGTCTTCCGCAGCCGCTTCCGAGCGTGTGTTTGAGTTTTTGGAGGAGCCGGAGGAGGACCAGCATGCAGAGCAGCCGGTGGATATTGAAAATCTTGCCGGGAATGTGCAGTTTGAGCATGTAAGTTTTGGCTATCGTCCGGACCGTATTGTCATCCATGATTTTTCCGCAGAAGTGCACGATGGACAGAAGATCGCCATTGTGGGGCCCACAGGTGCGGGCAAAACCACCATGGTGAAGCTTTTGATGCGGTTCTATGATGTAAACAGCGGAGCCATTAAGGTGGACGGTCACGATATCCGGGATTTCGACAGGAGCAAGCTCCGTGAAATGTTTGGTATGGTGCTTCAGGATACCTGGCTGTTTTCCGGCACAATTATGGAAAACATCCGTTATGGCCGTTTGGACGCTACGGACGAAGAAGTTATTGCGGCGGCGAAGGCGGCTCATATCCATAACTTCATCATGCAGCAGCCGGGCGGTTATCAGATGGTTCTGGATGAAGAGACCAGCAACGTTTCTCAGGGGCAGAAGCAGCTGCTCACCATTGCAAGAGCGATTCTTGCAGATAACCGGATCCTGATTCTGGATGAGGCAACTTCTTCTGTAGATACCAGAACGGAAGTACGGATCCAGAAAGCCATGGACAATCTGATGAGAGGACGCACCAGCTTTGTCATTGCGCATCGTCTTTCCACGATCCGGGATGCGGATCTGATTCTCTATATGAGAGACGGAGATATTGTGGAACAGGGAAGTCACGACGAGCTGATGAAGAAACAGGGCTTCTATGCGGAGCTTTATAACAGCCAGTTTGAAAAAGCAGAGGCGGTATAGAAAATGGAGGGCGGGCCGGAAAGGTCTGCTCTCTTTTTCTCCAAAAAAGAGAAAAAATCTATACATTTGCGCCTGTTTGGGATATACTATGAGCACTTAGCGAGTGCGAGCAGAGCGAAGCAGGAGGTTAGTGCGAATGCATACCTGG
>CALBGI010000078.1 GCA_937893675.1 uncultured Blautia sp. | reverse complement strand
AAACAGGTATCATCAAAAAGATAGATGAGTACGGGAACTGCGTAAAAATGGAAGATGGCACAGAGATTCCGATTGAAGATATCATGGATATAAACGACGAGCTTCATATAATGTGAGATATAAAGTTGCGATAATGCTGTTCAAATAAAGATGGAGAAAGCGGATTTTTGATACCGGGATACAGAAAGCGTATTGTAACAAATCAGAATGCACTACGCGAAAAAGCGATCATTTTTGAAAATGAATTGGATGATAGAGTAGTAGAATTGATAAAGCTTCTCTATCTTTTAGATGTGCAAGATAAATTTCCAGAGGTAAATATAGTAGAAGCATACTTTTTGGTACTTGAGGGTAAATACATCATCGAGTTTATAGGCGAGAAGTTTTTAAAGGCTGAAATTCCGCTTGACCTCTATAAAAACATTGAGAATAATTTTGCAGAAAGGCTTGCAGCAGAAGAGGAGAATCAATTTATGATTGATGTGAAATGGGCAAACGAATTTCTGAAGAAATAGCAGCTGTGTGGATATTCGTGAGGAGGAAAATAAAAAATCCCGCAGCCTTTCGGCAGCGGGACAGAGGAAAAGCGGGATATCAGGTTATTCAGGCAGCGCCATGCCAAGCTTATCAGCGATCTCGTCCAGCTTCATACCGGATTTCTGTGCCTGCCTGACAAGGAGTTTGATCTGGTCGGCTTTGCTTTTACGCGGTTTGCGTTTTTTCGGCGTAAGCACGTCTTTCTTTTTGGCTTCCAGTTTAGCGATTTTTTCTTTAACAGCGGCGATCTTGTTATCAAATTCGGTGGCAGACGCCGCTTTTTTGTTTTCCAATTCTAAAATGGAATCTTTCAGTTTTTCAATTTGGACATCCAAATCAGCAGCGATTTGTTCCGGGGTTCTCCGGACACGTTTTTCTTCAGACATTAAATAACACTCCAAACAAATATAGATTAAAGATAACTGGTAGTTTAAATATATCACAGTCAAATAAAAGTAACAAGACAAATTGTGTCGGAAGATGAAATGCAGATAACCGGATATAAAAAATGCTGATGTAACAGCCCCGCGGAAATATTTCCGTGGGGCGGTCTGCATAAATAGACCAGGGGGAAGGAAGGCACACACAATTACCAAATACACAAAGAAAAGCGGGGGGCAATCGGCGGCAGAGCCAGATGTTCCCCGCTTTTTTTCGTTAGGTAGCTCATTTCATATTGTCTTAATGACATTGAAGGAGAGTCGGGGGATTTTAATTGCGGTGGGAATAATCAGGAACTGCTGCTGCATCACTGCCCCGTCGGAATTAACGATTGGAGCCATGTTTCGGTAGGAAACGAAACACAATATGAAGCTGTGATGAGCCGCATACAGGGATTGAGCATCGGGATTGTCATTGTAACCACAATTCTGCTGTTTTTACGTGTCGTTTTAGTACTCTACATATCTGGCGCAGGATGATCTGGAAGTTTGATGCCTGCGGATTTGACTTCCAGTCCGTCCAGCTTTCCGGTATCCAGCCGGAACTGTACAGTGTTTATCAGGCGGCCAAAGCCATCTCCACCGGCAGCCGCAATATCACTCTTGCCAATCTCGCATCCCCGGAATTGGTCACAGATGAGGCGTTCCACCTGATTGTCTGCGCTCTGCTTCTGGCTAAGTACGGAGATGCGATTTTGAATTTTGAAAGAAGGTGATGCAATGTGATGATGAAAGCAGTTCTGAGCAACGCCGACCACCCGGAATACGGTGTTGCGACGATCCCTCTTCCCGTTCCCAGAAATCAATACGACCACTGCGTTGCGCTGTTGGAAGCACTGGAGATCGGCGATGCTTCTGAAGCTGACTGCCGCCTGGACTCGCTCGACAGTGCCTGGCCTGTGCTGAATCAGCTGGTATGCACCAAGGTCAACCTGGATGAGTTGGACTATCTGGCAAAGCGACTGGACAGCTTTGATGTGGGCGAGTCTTCGCAGTTTCAGGTGATGGCTGAAAAACTGAATCTCACCAGCATGAAGGCGCTCATCAACCTGACCTTTTGTTGTCAGCAGGCAACGGTGATTACGGACTTCACAAATTTAAAAGAAGTTGGCCGTGACCACTACATGAACATCCACGGCGGCTGTGCAAGCATGGAAGAATTGGAGCAGTTGGACGGAGAGGAAACCGCCATCCTGCTGATTGAGGACAATGAGGGAACCATGGGAGGCCTTTCCTGATGCCCCGTGAAACCGATTTGCTCCGCGTAAAGCTGGTGGCGCACACCTTCCTCGATGTGCAGATTCAGGAGACCGCTCTCTCCCCGGTGATCGTCAGCCACCCCTTCACGAACTCCGGGATCTCCGCGCTTCGGAATGAGGATGGGAGCCTCTCCATGGTCGACCTGATCAACAATTCGGATGACTGCACAAGGTGGCGCAGAAAGGTTGGAGAGCAGATCGACAGCGCCGAAAATGTCCATCAGATTTTCGTACTGCTCAACCCGCCCTATTATCTGACTTTTATCAAGTTTGCCGCCTCTGCTCTCTCGGAGAAGGATCTGGGGCAGCTCTTATCCATCGCCTGGACCCAGGAGGAATGCCCCAATCAGGACTGCAATGTGAGCAAACGAGAACTGGTGGCCTTGTTCCGATCTGTCTCTCCGGAGTTCCTGATGGATGAGGAGGAACGCACCGCACACCAGGCGCTGGAGGATACAGTGACGGTCTATCGGGGCGTTACCCCCTACAACGCCAAAAATATCAGGGCGCTGTCCTGGACACTGGATCGGAAAACGGCGGACAGGTTCGCCCACCGCTTCGGTGAGGACGGAACGGTGTATGAGGCGCAGATTCGGAAGGAACACATCCTGGCCCTGTTCACTGGCAGGAACGAAAGCGAGGCCATCGTAGACCCGCGGCATTTGGAACAGATCATGGAGTCCCCGGAGCCGCAATTTGATATGCAGATGACCTGAGTACCCCCGGTAAATATTCTGATAGACTTTCCGCTGTCATTGTGGTATTGGTTGTGTTTACAAAAACGACGGAGGTGAATTGCATGAAGCGGCAAATGTAAATAAAAACAGATTTGAATGAAAGACTGGGAGGGACGTAAAAATGGCTTTATTGTTTTCTGCGGTGACGGTCACCGCAGGCGAAGATGAAATCGAACTTCTCGTCGGAGGAA
>CALBGI010000077.1 GCA_937893675.1 uncultured Blautia sp. | reverse complement strand
TAAAAAAGGCTCAAAATGCAGTAATAGGGCAGGATTCCTAAGAATCCCACCCCAAAACTTGACAAAGAGCCTAAAAAGTGAAGGATAAAAGTATCTGTTTACAGAATGACAGATAATTCTTATGGAAAAATAAGAAGTTACTGTATTGATTTTGGGCATGTTATATGGTTAGGAGAGTTGTTTGGCAAACTTTCATTGATTGTAGGAAGCCGCGGTGGAGAGAAGAGTTTGGAAATTATTGATGTGGAAAGTGATATGCATACATTAATAGAAAGTAACGTGGGACCTACACAGATAAGTGTATATCAAGAGGAAAATACTATTAAAGTTTTTTCTGCAAATCATGGATCTGGTGAAGTGACTTTGTATAGTTTGTCAGAAGAATAAAATATATTACAGAAATAGGATCTGATATAAAGGGGCTGTTGGGAGTATATTGACAGCCCCTTTTTGACTGAGAAGAATTATACTTCGTATAGAAATGCACGTACAAAATTGGGGTTTTGAAATTTTTTAGACCCTATGCCGTAACCAATTTTATGAATTTTCATTTTGGGAAGATTGCTGTAAGAAGAGTGAAAATATTGGAGTAAGGCAGCTCCGGTTGGAGTGCATAATTCGCCCGGGGTATCATCAGAATAGATTGGTGCATTTTTTAACAGTAGAGCAGTTGCAGGTGCAGGAACAGGCATAATGCCATGGGCGCAATGGAAAGTTCCATGACCAACATTAATCTCAGATACAACGATTTCTTCCGGCTGCAAACAACTTAGAATCCAACATACATGAATAATATCGGCGATGGCATCTTTCATTCCGACTTCATGAAAATGAATTTCAGATACGGTTTTTCCATGTATTTGACTTTCAGCGTTGGCAATATTTTGGTAGATTTGTTTTGCCTGTTCTTTGACAGAATCCTGGATAGGGTAGTGATCAATAATTTGATATATATCATTTAGTGACGAGTGTTCATGCGCATGTTCATGAGTATATTCATGAACATGCTCTTCTTCACCATGAATGGAAACATGAATGCGTGTGCCTGAAATTCCTTGTGAATTTACAGACTCTGGAATTACAGAAATATCTAATTCCTTTTGATTCATAAGCTGGCAAAAGCTTTTTTGATCTTCTGGATTTAGTAATTCGTACAGAGCCGCAGTCAGCATATCGCCGGCGGCTCCCATATGGCATTGTAAGTAAATTCGTGGAGGCATCTATTCATCCCATCCTTTCATTTGATTAATCATGCTGGCACAATACGCAGCACCAAATCCGTTGTCAATATTTACAACAGAAACACCGCTAGCACAGGAATTTAGCATAGAAAGAAGTGCGGATAAACCACTAAAGTTTGCACCGTATCCAATACTTGTTGGAACGGCAATGACAGGACAGTCAGTGATTCCTCCGATGACGCTTGCAAGAGCACCTTCCATTCCGGCAATGACAACAATTACACGTGCTGTCATGAGGAGTTCGCTGTAGGAAAGAAGACGATGAATGCCTGCAACACCTACATCATAAATGCGTGTGACACGATTTCCCAATAATTCAGCCGTGAGAGCAGCTTCTTCTGCAACAGGCATATCACTTGTTCCGGCAGAGGCAATGATGATATTGCCTCGCAAATCGGGGGTAGGCTGTCGATTTACCACACCGACTCTAGAAATCGGGTCGTAAAAAAGATCAGACTCTTGGGGAAGAGTATTCTTTAGATAATTAGAAGCTTCCGGAGACATACGTGTAATCAGAATATTAGATGCACCGGTTTGCAGCATATTTTCTACAATTCCGCAAATTTGCTTAGGGCTTTTACTTTGACCATAAATAATTTCCTGAATGCCCTGCCGAATTCCACGATGATGATCTACCTTAGCGTAGCCGAGATCAGAAAAAGGTTGTACTTTTAATTTAAGTAGTGCATCGGCTATGGCAATATCCCCACTTTTTACATTTTCCAATAATTGAGTTATATCGGCTTCGTTCATGTTGTTTCTCCTTGTATTCCTGTTTGGTGGTGGTTTCCAGTTGGATTATTTTACAGTACCTGCCATTCCGGCCTGACCGAAATGCACTAGTAGTTCGCCAACAGTTTCCATTATCGCTTTTTGTACTAAATCGATTAAGATAGCAGAGTCCTCCTGTTTGCGGAAGTCGATTAAATCTTTCTGGATTGGTGTGAGAAGATAGCGTTCATCGATACATTCAGGCTTTTTCTGCATCCGCTCCCAGACCTCTTTGGTAATTCCACTGGATTTGGCTTCTGGATGTTTTGTAAAGTATTCGCGAAAAGTTCTTAAGATAGATAATCGGATATCGGTTCCGATATTGATTTTGGCAATTCCATAGGGAATTACTTCCTGTATTTGCGTTAGGGGAACACCGGCAGTGTTTTGCAGCTTTCCGCCTAATTCGTTGATTTCGTTAACAACAGCCGGTTTTACAAGCGAAGAACCGTGGCTGACGAGAGGACGGATACCTCCGTTGTAGCGCATATTTTCGTAAGAAGCAATTGCGATTTCTTTGCGGATTTTTAAATCTGTTCCCTTATTAGGACCATGAAGTGTACCGTAGGAAAGAGCCAGACAATCGACCCCGGTTTTTTCGAAGAATTCTACTACACGGGAGGGATCCGTATAGATTTCCCTAGTGGCACCGGTGTGGTCTTCTCGTCCGGCAAGTACTCCTAATTCAGCTTCCACATCTACAGAACGTGCGTGGGCATAAGTTACTATTTCTTTGGTAAGAGCAGCATTTCCATCGAAATTCATGTAAGAGCCATCAATCATAACTGCGGTGAAGCCAGCATCTACACAGGCTTTTACGATTTCAGGATCGTGCCCATGATCCAGATTTAAAGCGACGGGAACAGAGGCCTTTTCCATAAGGGGAAGTACTTTGCTGCAGAAATTTTGAATTCCTTTAATTTGTTCGTTTTGATCAGCGTGCATATAATCGGGATTACCGCTCATAAATCCGGCAGAAGGCTGAATCAGCTGAAGTATAGCCGGAGCTCGCATGATTTCGTGAATGTGAATGGCGGCTTCTGCTTCATGAGGGGTATGTACATTAAAAGCGCCTGCTGCATAGCCGTGTTTTAAAGCAGCATTCAGAATACTTTTCATAGATGTAATAGACATAATAATACTCCTAAATATTTTTCTGATAAATAAATGTGCCTTCGGAAATTGTCTGAAGTACTTCAAGGTTTGATGAAAGCAGTACAAGGTCAGCATCTTTTCCGACAGCCAGGCTTCCTTTTCGATTGTCGATACCGAGAAGGGAAGCTGGGTTTAAACTCAGCAATCTGGTTGCACAGCAAAGGTCGCAGCCTGTAAATTTCAGAATATTTTGAAGTGCTTGAATCATGGTGAGTGTGCTTCCGGCCCGAGAAGAACCGTCAGCCAGTTGGGCATCCCCATTTTTTACTATGATATCGTTGATGCCTAACTTGTAGCGGCCGTCTGGCATTCCGGCAGCCATCATACTGTCGGTGATGGCAATGAAACGTTCTTTGCCTTTGATGCTCAGCAGCATGGAAACAGTTCCTGGATGCAGATGGCGTCCATCGCAGATCGCTTCACAGTAAATATTGCTTTCCAATGCTGCACCCATAACTGCGGGCTGGTGTTGGTGAAATAGACGCATACCGTTGAAAGTATGGGTAGTGCTTTTTGCACCGACTTTGATCATTTTTTTTGCCTGTTCATAGGTGGCACCAGTATGTCCGATGGAAATAACTACATTTTTTTTAGTGGCGTGAAGAATCAGCTCTTCCATGTGCGTTAGCTCCGGTGCGCAGGTCATGAGCTTTAACATACCTTGGGAAGCGGAATAGAAGGTGTCAAATAAAGCAAGATCTGGTTGGCGGAGAAAGCATTCTGGCATAGCACCTTTATAATCCGGGGAAAGAAATGGTCCTTCCAAATGAATTCCGATTATTTTGGAACCGGTAGTAAGATTTTGAGATGCATCTGCAATGTTGGAAAGATATTTTTTCGTAGCTTCCACGGAATCGCTTAAAACGGTTGGTAAAAAGCCTGTTACGCCCCAGGATGCATAGTGGGATGCCATAGTCTGAAAGTCTTTAGGGGTGGCACCATTGACATCGATGCCCATACAACCATGTGTATGGACATCAATGAATCCGGCCATGGCGTAGGCACCATGACCGTCCAGAACAGTTTCGCAGGAAATTGATTCTTGTGAAATCTTCTGGATAATTCCATTGCTAATCAGTATATTTGCATGATCAATACATCTGTCGGGGGTAACTATGGTTACATTTGAAATAACATATGAATTCATAGGGTTTCCTCAAAATGAAATTAAATCACGATAGCCTGAGCCAAATGACGGGGTGCATCTAAATTTAGTCCTTTTGAAAGAGCAACATAGTAGCCCAATAGTTGACCGATAATACCGGTAACAGGGGAAAGTTGGTAATCGTTTAATCCTGTTTCGGTAAAATAGGTATAATCAGCAAAGGACCAGTCATTAGAATCTTTTTCTCCGACAATAAGGACGATTCCGCCGTTGCGCTTCATTTCTTCCATCATGTTGCGTTCGTAATCTTTGCAGTCCTGGGAGGAAAGGAGTACCAATAATGTATTTTTATCTACCAGAGACATGGGGCCGTGACGATATTCCAATGTATAATAGCTTTCAGAATTGGAAAGAGACATCTCTTTTTCTTTATTCATGCACTCGTTGGAAATACCATAGTTTACCCCTTGTCCCAAAGTGATCAGAAGGTTAATTTCTGGATGTTCTGCGATGATCTTTTTGGAGAGGTTATTTAAATCTTCCAGTAATTTGGTTGCAAGATCAGGAATCTTATCAGTCATTTCTTTCAGTTCATTTTTTTGTTCAGCGACAGTCATAGCCATAATAGCGGCTAGATAAACCATGCTGGTAAATGATTTAGTCATAACAATACTTTTTTCTTCTGCGTTATCAGACAGAATCAAATCTTCATTATATTCAGAAGAACCCTCACAGCATGTGATTGCCAGAGATTCTACATTTTTAAAATCATGAACACGCTTGATGGCCATGCGAACTTCAGTGGTAATACTTTTTCGTGTGATAGGACAAACTAAAGTCTCAGAATCGTCAATATATAGTTCTGGGTGGAAAATTAATTCAGAACAGGGGACAGCCTGTGCTTTTACCGTGTTATAATGAGAGAATAAGGCAGCGGATGTTTGCGCCAGATAAAGGGAAGTTCCGCAGCCGGTAAAAATTACTCTTTTAATGTTTCTTTTTGCAAATACACTGCGGATGGTGCTTTGAATTTTTTCCAAGTTGCTGTTAACAGACAAAAAGGCCTGTGGCTGTTCAAATATTTCTTTATAAGTAACAGATTCGGTATTCATAAAAATTCTCCTTTTCTAGTTTGAAAGCACCGCATAAAATAATACGGTGCTTTTCGTTATAAAATAGGTCATAAAAGTTATTAATCTTTAAAAGATATAAAATTCCGTTGAATAGGACCTATTAGTGGCTTGCACCATTGGATAAATTCATCGGTTACATCATTTTTGGATTCCGAAATAAAAGAAGGTGGCATAGTTCTTTCGTGCAGCATAACCTGAGTAATAGGAATGTGCACAATCGAAATTTTGTAGGGATCATCGGATGTACGTTTGAAACCAATCATAATACCTGTTTTTCCTTCGATAGCAGCTTTGGCAGCTTCCTTGCCAGCTAAAACAGCTTCTTCTCTGTCAACAGGTGACTGACAGGAAGAGGAGGTTCTTCCAAGAATTCCAGGTTTTTCAGAACGAGCTTTAATCCCTAGTTTTTTGATTACAAGTTCTGCAAGATGGGAACTGATATCCCCAAAGTAGACACCTCGATCACTCTGAAAAATGGGAGAAACAATAGAGTTTCCATTTTCATCATGAAGCCCTTCGCTGACAGCAACGACAACTCCCCCATATTTATCATAGCATTCTTTAACATCGGAAAGAAATTGTTCTTCATTAAAAGGAACTTCTGATAAATAAATTAAGTGCGGTGCGTCGCCTGGCTTTGTACGAGCTAAGGCGGTTGCTGCTGTAATCCATCCGGCGTTACGCCCCATCGTCTCCACGATGCTGACATGGATAGGCAGGGCACGTATGTCCTGAGCGATTTCATATATGGATTGCGCTGCGAATCTGGCAGCACTGCCAAATCCAGGAGAATGGTCAGTAATTGCAATATCGTTATCAATTGTTTTTGGAATGCCCACTACATTGATACCAAAAGGTTCACATTCTTTCTGGAGCTTTCCGCAAGTGTCCATCGAACCGTTTCCACCATTGAATAAAACATATCGGATATTAGCATTGTAAATATTACAAGCCATTTTTCGATAATCTTCTGAATTTAGAGGAAGACGGGAGGTACCGATAGCGGAAGCTGGGGTACATAAAAGTTTTTCCAAATCTTCATCGTTGATGTCAGACAGGCAGATGAAATTGTTTTGCAGAATACCGTCGCTTCCATCGATAGCTCCATAAACCTTATCAATTTCCGGATGTTGTTTTGCCTCTTTGATAGCTCCGTAAAGAGAGGCATTGATAACCGCTGTTGGTGCGCCACCGTGTGCAATGAGTAAATTATATTTTTTCATTGGTGCGCTCCTGCGAGTTCGTTAATTTAAATAGTGGATACGATCTGGGTATTTCTTAAACAGTTCTGCATTTTTTTCGTTGCAGCCATCGATATTTCCGCTGCGGATTACAGGCGGTTCTACACCTGCTTCCAGCAATTTTTCTACAGTCCGGATGACAAGAGAGTTTGCGATGTAGCAACCAGATACAGTAGAGGTTGGAGCTACTTTTGCATCTACACCATCAATAAGGATGCTTGCATCACCTACTTCGCCGCAGTCATCAATTACTACATCACAAATTTCCTGCATCATTTTTCCAGAGGGATCGAGGGAGGTAACTTTAGAAGCGAAATCTAAATTAACAATACCAGCCAATTTAAGTCCTGCTTCTTTTGCACGCATTGCCATTTCGATAACGACTGGGATGCGGGCAGATACAGAATGAATCAATAAGAAGTCACCTTTTTTTAATCCAAGCTTTTCAAAATATGCAGATGCATATCCGGGAAGTCGTTCCAGGTTAGTGGTCAGGTTCATGGGACGACAATTGGGAAGCAGATTGGCCAAATGGATAGGATTCATTAAAGCTAATCCACCTGCACGATACACCATTTCTTCTACAATCATTCCGGCATGAGAAGGTCCAAATGCATAAAGATCGCCGCCTTCAATAATGGTATCAGCCATCATTTGTGCGACTTTGTCAATGTTTTCCTGCTGGGTGGAGTCGATTTTGTTGAGGATATCAACAAGTACATTTTTGTATTCAGTAACGTAATTTTTTTTCATGGCGAAAATTCCTTTCTTGTTTTGATAGTTTTGTTTGATTTTGTTTTGTGTTTGGTTCTTCTTCTTGATTCGCATTATAGCACCAGTGTTATATAATTTCAATATGGAATTTTATTGGCGGTGAAGAGAAAATAAAAGGTTGAAACAAAAGAGTTCCTTATATTAAAAAGTAAAAAAGGGCATAAAAATAAAAAGGAAAACACTCGTAAAACCGTTGAAATAGACAAAAACGATGCGTGATATTTGTGGAAATAGAATATTGTAAGGATGAAAAAAGATTGATATAATTTCAACTAGAAATAAAATATGTGGATGGTTTCTTCTTCTGAAAAAAACAAAAAGAATATGAATGTAAATGTATTAGGAGGATTTATCACATGATAAAGAAAGCATTAGCATTATTACTTGCTTTGAGTATGACTGTAACTGTCGTGGGGTGCGGAAAAAAGGAAGAAAATGAAAAAACAGCTGATGACAGCGCATCAGCAGAAGCTACAGTCGAAATGCCCTGGGAAATTGAGCCTCTAAAAGAAAAAGTAACATTGAAAGTTGGGAATATGGCAAGTACATCGCCACATCTTCCTACATATATTGCACAGCAAAAGGGCTGGTTGGAAGAGGCAGGGATTGAAATAGAATCGGTACTGTTTAATAGCGGTCCGGCGATGATGGAGGCCTGCAGCGCTGGAGCCTGGGATTGTGGATCAACGGGTATAGGAGGTGTCATAACAGGAGTTCTTGGACATGATGTCAAAATTTTAGCACCTGCAGCACGCGATGAGGGTGGTCATCAGGCATTTTTCGCAAGAAAAGATAGTGACATTGTAACGAGTGGACAGGGACATGGAACTTGCCCGGAGGTGTATGGAACTGCTGATGATTGGAAAGGAAAAGAAATTTTCTGTGCGAAAGGGACAACAAATCATTTTACATTATATAAAACACTAGAAAGTTTGGGATTAACATTAGATGATGTAAATGTTGTAAATATGGAAGTTTCTAGTGCAAATACAGCGTTTAAGGCAGGACAGGGAGATTTGGTAGGCGTTTGGGGTCCGCTGGTTTATAGTGAAGACAAAAAGGATCTGGTTATGGTATCCTCTGATGCTTGGGTTAAGACTGGTATTGTAACGAACTATGTGGCAAATCCAGAAGCGTGGAAAGAAAAAGCTGAAGCAATTACAAAATGGTTGGAAGTTTGTATTATGACAGGTGAGTGGATACAGGAGAACCAGGAAGAAGCGGCAGCTTATATGACGCAGATGTATGAGGAAGATGGTTATCCTTCCACAGACGAAGAAAATTTGAGAATTTTACAAAATAATCCGTTCTGTTCTCTGGAGTATGACAAAGATATTGTTACCATGAATGAAGAAGGAACGATGAATAAAATGGCGCAGCAAACTTATGATGCCATGAGTGTGTTTGTTAAGATGGGAAATTATACACAAGAACAGTTGGATGAATTGACCAAGGGAGATAATTTCTTGGCAAAGCCGATTGAAGATATTGTTGCAGCTCAGGGAAAATAATAATAGAAGTTCCTGACTGGACCTTAACAAATATGGTATGATTTGAAAAATAAATAGTTCTGAGGGGAGCGATCTATAAATGCAGATGGAAAGTAAAAGAATAAATATTGGATATATCAGGGAAAAACACACCTCAATTATTATGAAATGCGTGAAAAATTATGGACCGCTCCCACGAGTTGATATTGTAGAAAAAACAGGGATTTCAAGGGCAACCGTTACACGGGTTGTAAATGATCTGATTAAGGAAGGCATTTTAATTGAAAGCGATGTGACAGAAACAAAGCGAGGAAGACATCCGGTAAACGTGGATATTTGTGAAAATGCTTTGTATGCTTTTGGGGCTAATATTTCAAAAAACAGTCTTAGCATCGTTATGGTGGATTTGAAGACAAATATTCTTGCGAAGACAAAGCAATCTATTCGTGGTTTAAGTATGGCAGAGGAGCTGGTCAGCTATATAGAACATACAATTCAGCAGATGATTGAAGAGAATCATGTGAGCCGCGATCGTGTATTAGGATTAGGTGTTGGTGTTCCAGGATTAGTAGACAGCAAAAAGGGAGTTGTAAAAAACTTTGCACTTGGTGGGAAGATTATGGGGATTCCACTGAAAGAAATTTTGGAAGCCAGACTGCAAATGCAGGTAATCGTGGATAACAACTGTAATACATGGTTGTTTGGAGAGAGTTGGAATGGATTCGCTTTAAATAAACAGGATGCGATTTTTATTCTTAGCAGTGAGGGCGTCGGCTGCGGCATTTTGCGTAATGGTAAAATTTGCCATGAAGTAAATGATACTGCGGCCGGATTCGGACATGTTTCCGTGGATTTGCATGGGAAACGATGTAGCTGCGGGGGATATGGGTGCATAGAAACATTTTGTTCTACGGATGCCATTGAAGATATAGCAGAAGAGTTAAGACAATCTTTGATGCCGAGTGATGGAGAAACACATTCAGGAAAGCGGTTATCATATCTTGAGATTGCCCAAATGGTAGACAAAGGAGATTCTTTGTATGCATCTATTTTGATGGAAGCTGCGAATGCGATGGCCTGCGGACTTGTTAGTGTGGTTAATATGCATAGTCCTGAATTGATCATTTTATCTGGTACCTTATTTGAAGCCAGTGACTTTTATTATAATATGGTAGTTCGTGAGCTGAAGCAACGACTTACGGCGGGCATCAGTTGTCCTGAAATTCAGCGCAGAGATGTTAGCGATGCATTATTTGAAATCGGTGCAGCAGCGACAATTTTGCAAGAACTCTTTTGATAAAAGACATGAATTGCGTTAAGGAGAAAAAGTATGAGTCAACAGCAGATTTCAAAACAGGCTGCAAAAGAGAAAAAATCAAAAATGAAATATTTAGGGATGTCTGTGATTACTATTGTAGTTGCAATCGCTCTTTGGCAGATTCTGGTAAAAACTGGAGTAATATCCAGCAGTTTTTTGCCTGCACCGTCTGAAATAGTGCAGACTTTTTTTGAAAAAGTAAATTCGCCTAATCCGGAAGGAGCAACACTTCAGGTGAATATTTTAGCAAGTTTAAAAGTAGCATTGACTGGATTTTTAATGGCAGTTGTTATTGGAATTCCGTTAGGGCTGATAATGGGGTGGTTTGAGCCTATCGATCGATTGGTAAGACCGCTATTTGAAGTGATTCGTCCGATTCCGCCAATTGCATGGATTCCTTTGACAATTCTATTTTTGGGAATTGGATTGAAAGCGAAAGTATTTATTATTTTCTTTTCTGCATTTGTTCCTTGCGTTATTAATGCGTATACAGGTATTCAGCTGACAAATCGTACGCTGATTAATGTAGCGAAAACTTATGGTGCGGGAAGCTTTGAGATTTTTTGGAGAGTGGGAGTCCCGTCCTCTCTTAGTATGGTGTTTGCAGGAATAAGAATTGCTTTGGGATTATCTTGGACAACATTAGTAGCGGCAGAAATGTTAGCGGCAGATGCAGGGCTTGGTTATATGATCTTAATGGGCAGACAGTTTGCGCGCCCGGATATTATTGTGTTAGGGATGGTAATTATTGGGGCTATAGGAGCAGTATTTTCTGGTGCTTTAAGCTTCCTTGAGAAAAAACTGGATAGAGGGAGGGAGAAAAAATGATGAATAAAGATATGCAGAAAACACCTCTGCAAAAAGTTTTGTATTTTATACTCCCCATTATTTCAATTGGAATATTATTTCTGGGATGGTTTTCGATTTCAGCAGAACGTCCAGATCTGTTTCCAGGACCAGCAGCGACTTGGGAGCGTTTTCAATTACTTCTTGAAAAGCCGATAGGGAGAATTACACTTGTACAGCATATTTTAGATAGCCTTAGAAGAGTAGGAATTTCTGTAGGTCTTGCGTGTATTCTTGGCATTGCTTTTGGTGTTATGCTTGGGTGGAGCCGGAGATTTCAGGCAACTTTTGGTATACTTTTTGAAATTATCCGTCCGATTCCGCCATTGGCATGGATTCCTTTGATTACAATTTGGTTCGGTATTGGCGAGCTTCCTAAGATTCTGATTGTATTTATTGGTACTTTTGCAAATGTTGTAGTAAATACGGCAACTGGTGTTCGTATGGTGGATCGTTTACAATTGGATGTAGGGAAAATTTTTGGAGCTAATACTGCTCAAACATTATGGCAAATTGTACTTCCGGCTTCTTTGCCTGCGATTTTTGCAGGAATTCGAACAGCGTTGGGTGCAGGATGGGCAGTTGTACTTGCTGCAGAGATGCTGGGAGCGACCAGCGGTGTTGGTTTCTTGATTACGAGGGGAAATGAGATTGGAGACACAGCATTAATTATTGTATGCATGTTTATTATTGGCCTGGTTGGTGCAGTGCTGTCAGTAGTTGCATCATTCTTTGAAAGGAAAGTATGTCCATGGAGAGCAAATTGATTAAATTAAAATTACGTGGTATCAGCAAAACCTTTGAAAACAAAGGACGGGAGTTTATGGCTGTTAAAAATGTAGATTTGGACGTTTATGATGGAGAGTTTCTTGTACTTCTTGGACCAGGACTTTGCGGAAAAACAGTTTTGCTGAATATGATTGCAGGATTAGAGGAGCCTACAACTGGAACAATTAGATTAAATGAGCGTGAATTGAGTGGTCCAGATCGTGCGATAGGGATGGTTTTTCAGAAAAAAGCGTTGCTGCCGTGGAAAACTGTTATGGAAAATGTAGAATTTGGGCCGCAGATGGCAGGTGTATCGAAAAAGGAAAGACGAGAAACAGCTCAGAAATTTATTGATTTGGTAGGATTGCAGGGATTCGAAAATTCGTATCCTCATCAGATTTCTGGAGGTATGAAACAAAGAGCTGGTATTGCAAGAGCTTATGCCAATAATCCGGAACTGTTGATTTTGGATGAACCGTTTGGAGCGCTGGATGCTCAGACAAGATATTCTATGCAGGATGAAATTTTAAGAATTTGGAAAGCGGAGAAGAAAACGATACTATTTGTAACCAACAATATTGAAGAAGCATTGTATTTGGGAGATAGAATCGTTTTGCTTGGCCGGTGTCCTGCAGAGGTTAAAGAGATTTATGATATTAATCTCCCCAGACCGAGAGATATGATTTCGGAAGAATTTCTTACACTTCGGCAAAAGATTTCAGACAATATGGATTTGTCTGTGTAAGATATCGGATAGGAGACAAAAGAATATGAGCGAAGAAAAACAGGTAAAAATACATGTAGAGAATTTGACAAAGAAATTTGGAGATCTTTTGGTGCTGGATAATGTTTCTTTTGATATTAAAAAAGGAGATTTTATCTGTGTTGTAGGTCCTACTGGCTGCGGAAAAACTACGTTTTTGAATCTGCTATCCTGTTTGATTGAGCCGACCAGTGGAAAGCTCTTGATTGACGGGGAGTCGGCAAACCCAAAGAAACACGACATTGCTTTTGTTTTTCAGGAACCTTCATCATTCCCGTGGTTGAATGTAGAGGAGAACATTGAAATAGGGATGAAAATCAAAAAGATGCCGGAAAAGGAGCGTAAAGAACGTGTGGAACGAATGATTTCTTTAATGGGATTAGAAAAGTTTCGTAAGTCTTATGCGAGAGAATTATCGGTATCTACAGAACAGAGAATGGTAATTGCCCGTGCATTTGCTAGCAGCCCGGATTTGCTTTTGATGGATGAACCATATGGGCAGATGGATATCAAAATGAGATTCTATCTGGAAGATGAAGTTATCCGTTTGTGGAAAGAAATGGGGACGACGGTTATTTTTATTACTCATAATATAGAGGAAGCGGTTTATTTGGCAGAAAAAATATTCATTCTCAGTAATAAACCTGCTACGGTAAAGGAACAGATTACTGTTGACTTACCAAGACCCAGAGATGTGACAGATCCCAAATTTATTGAAATCCGTAAATATGTGACAGATAAAATTAAGTGGTGGTAAATATGAAACGTATACATTTAAATTTGAAGCGATTTGATATTCCGGTAGAGTTTGGAGGCGTAAATCGGATTAGTTCTATTCGTAGCTGGGGTTCTCATATCGTGGAGAGAACGCAAAGAGAATTGGGGAAATATGAGAAGCACGATGTGGAGTTTGTAATGTATATGCCGGAGAGTCACTTGATTCCAGCTTTGGAATCCGTAACCGACTGTTCAAATCTTGCAATTGGTTGTCAGGGTGTTTTTCGTGAAGATGTTTCAATTGGTGGGAATTTTGGAGCCTTTACAACAAACCGGACGGCAAAAGCAATGAAAGCATTAGGGTGTACCGCGACTATTATTGGCCATTGTGAAGAGCGGAAAGATAAAATGCAGATTATGGCAGCGGGTGGGATAGCGTCCGCTAAAGTAGCGGTGAACCGTATTCTGAATCAGGAAATAAGAGCAGCTGTTTCGGCTGGTCTTCAGGTTCTGTACTGTATTGGAGAAAATACAGACGAGCAGGAAAAATGGGAAGAAGTTTTAGGCGAGCAGCTGTCTGTTGGCCTGGAAGGCATAGATACATCAGCTGTGACTATTGCATATGAGCCGATTTGGTCGATTGGTCCGGGAAAAACTCCTGCAGGAAAAGAATATATTCAAAAAATTGCCCGCTTTGTGAAAGAAAAATATCCGCATTTGGATATTATTTATGGTGGAGGATTGAAAAAAGATAACGCAAAAATGCTAGCCTCTATTCCGGAAATCAGTGGGGGTCTGATTGCTTTGACAAGGTTTACAGGAGAAATAGGATATTACCCGGATGAGTACTTGGAAATTGTACATGAATATTTGGACGTTGATTCTGAGTAAAGAAGAGAAAATGAGAGAGGTGTAAACATATGAAAGTGGAATTTGAATATGGTCAGGGAACTATGGGAGCCAACTTACCGGATGATACGGACGTATTTATTCCCGGGGTAACTGTGCCGGATCCCCCGTATATTCCAGAAAATGAGTTGGAAGCAAAAACGCTAGAATCAATCCGTAATCCGATAGGAATGGAGCCGTTAAATAAGTTGGCAAAGAAAGGATCTAAAGTTACAATTATTTTTCCGGATCGTGTAAAAGGAGGAGAACAGCCAACTGCTCATAGAAAAATTTCTATTAAACTAATTTTGAAGGAACTGTATGCCTGCGGTGTGGAGAAGAAGGATATTCTTTTGATTTGCTCTAACGGTCTGCATAGAAAAAATACGGAAAAAGAGATACATAATGTTCTCGGAGATGAGCTATTTTACGAATTCTGGAATAGCGGGCAGATTATCAATCATGATAGTGAGGACTATGAACATTTGGTAGATTTAGGTACTACTCGCCGAGGTGATCCCGTTATTATGAATAAGTATGTATATGACAGTGATGTGGCTATTTTAATCGGGCATGTGCAAGGGAATCCTTATGGAGGGTATTCCGGAGGATATAAACATTGTGCAACAGGTATCACACACTGGCGTTCAATTGCCTCCCATCACGTACCGAAAGTGATGCATCAGAAAGATTTTGTTCCGGTAAGTGGTCATTCAATGATGCGAACAAAGTTTAATGAAATCGGCGAGTACATGGAAGAATGCATGGGTAAAAAATTCTTTTGTTGTGATGCAGTATTGGATACGGATTCCCGACAGATTGCAGTGTACAGCGGGTATGCAAAAGAGATGATGCCTATTTCTTGGAAAGTGGCAGATAAAAGGACATATGTTCCTTATGCAGAAAAAAAGTATGATGTTCTTATTTTTGGGATGCCTCAGTTTTTCCATTATGGGGAAGGTATGGGAACCAATCCCATTATGATGATGCAGGCGCTCTCAGCTCAGGTTATTCGTCATAAACGTATTATGAGCGATAATTGTGTTATTATTTGTGCGTCTATTTGTAATGGATATTTTCATGATGAATTGTGGCCTTATCTGCGAGAAATGTATGATATGTTCCAAAAAGATCAGATGAATATTTTACCTGATATGAATCGTTTGGGTGAGTATTTTGCTACAAATGAAGAATATATTAGGAAATACAGATTCACAAATGCGTTTCATCCTTTCCATGGATTTTCTATGATTTCCTGTGGTCATATTGCAGAAATGAATACTTCTGCAATCTATATTTGCGGAGCACAGGAACCGGGGTATGCAAGAGGAATGGGACTGAAGACCAGAGCTACGATTGAAGAAGCGTTAGAAGATGCAAAGAAGAAATATGTTGGTTCTAATCCACATATTCTTGCATTGCCATTGACATTCAAGAAGAGTGCAGTGCATTTAATGATGAAGGACGAAGTATATAATGGGTAGATGAAAAAAAGCGTGTGCGGAAACGGAAATGTTTGTTCGCATACGCTTTTTTGTATATGTGCTTGGAAATAAAAGAATGAAGTTTATTTCTTAAAAAATAAATATTGGCAGCGATAACATTGACTGAAATAAAAAGAGAGAATATATTATAGGTGGTGAATGTGTTTCGTTTGCAGACATGAAGTGCATACAATGCTGGATATGAATCACTGTTTACAGACAATATTGTTAAACGTGAATAGATGAAAATGCAAATAAAAAACAAAGACAGATGCTAGCGGTATATAGATAAGAGAATGCAAGAGACAGGAGACAGCGTATGAGCACAAAAAAATATTTCTTTTTCGACATAGACGGAACTTTAACCGTGCGGGAAACAGGCATTATCGTACCGTCGGCGGCAGAGGCCATAAAAAAACTTCAGGAAGCAGGACATTTTGTGTCCATTGCCACAGGGCGTGCGAGATACAAGGCAGAGGGGTTCCGGGTCCAGAACGGGTTTTCTCACATGGTGTGCAACGGCGGTCATGGTATTGTTTATGAGAATGAGCTGAAGGAGAACCGTCCGCTGGATTACGAGAAGGCGCTGGCTATTTACAATGAGGCAGTAGGGCTGGGGTATGGTGTTCTGGCAGCCATTGACGACTCCCAGAATGTGTACGGGGAGAGTTTTCGGTTTTATGAGCAGGCCGGGCTTCGAAAGGAAAAAACAACCTATATCATTGACGAAAATTTCCATCCTCAAAATGAAGAAGCCATATATAAGCTTTATGTGTCCATCCCGGAAGCGGAGGAGGAACGTTTGACGCTTAAGGAGACCCTGGGGCATTTACGGTTTGAAAAGGAGTATCTGATGTTTCAGCCGGATGCCAAGAAAGAGGGCATTCTGCGGATGCTTTCCTACGCAGGAGGAAGATCCGGGGATGTGGTAGTGTTCGGGGATGACTATAATGATCTGGTGATGTTTGATGAGGAGTTTTACTGTGTGGCGATGGGAAATGGCTGTCAGGAGCTGAAAGACAGGGCAGATTATGTGGCGGCCCCCAATGTGGAAGACGGCATTTACCGCGCCTGTGAGGCCCATGGGTGGTTTTAGAAACGGAGGATGTGCTTATGATATACCGGGAATTTAAAGAGCTTAAGCTGTCGGCGTTGGGCATGGGAACCATGCGGCTTCCGGTGATCGATGGAAACGATGCAAAGATTGATGAGAAAGCAGCAGCCGAAATGGTGGATTATGCCATAAAAAACGGCATCAATTATTTTGATACTGCCTGGGGCTATCACAGCGGCAATTCCGAGCCTGTTATGGGGCGTGTGCTGAAACAATATCCAAGAGAGAGTTTTTATCTGGCGACAAAGTTTCCCGGCTATGATCTTTCCAATATGCCGAAGGTGGAGGAGATTTTTGAGAAACAGCTGGAAAAATGCGGGGTGGAATACTTTGACTTTTATTTATTCCACAATGTCTGCGAGATGAACATTGACGCGTATCTCAATCCGGAATACGGCATTTATGAGTATCTGAAGAAACAGAAAGAAAACGGCCGCATCCGGCACCTTGGTTTTTCTGCTCACGGAAACTGCGAGGTGATGAAGCGTTTCCTGGAGGCCTGCGGAGGCGGCATGGAATTCTGTCAGATCCAGTTAAACTATATTGATTACAGCTTCCAGGATGCCAAGGGAAAAATGGCGCTTTTGGAGCAGTATCATATTCCGGTGTGGGTCATGGAGCCTCTGCGCGGCGGAAGGCTTGCCAGGCTTCCCGAGAAAGCAGAAGGCAGACTGAAAGATTTGAGGCCGCAGGAGAGTATTCCGGCCTGGGCCTTTCGGTTCCTGCAGACCTTCCCGAATGTAAAAATGATATTGTCGGGAATGTCTGATTTTGTGCAACTGAAGGAAAATATCAAGACCTTTGAGACCGAAGAGCCCTTAACAGAGAAAGAGATGACAACGCTTCTTTCCGTTGCAGAGGGAATGCTTGCGGGAACGCAGCCCTGTACGGCGTGTCATTACTGTACCAGCCACTGTCCGCAGGAATTGGATATTCCGGGGCTGATTGCTCTTTACAATGAGCACAGCTTTACTGGCGGCGGATTTATTGCGCCTATGGCGCTGCAGTCTGTACCAAAAGAAAAGCAGCCCTCCGCCTGTGTGGGGTGCCGAAGCTGTGAGAAGGTTTGTCCACAGGGAATTAAAATTTCGGAAGTGATGAAGGACTTCTGTGATAAATTAAAATAGCCTAGAGCAGGATTTTTGGGAATGTACTTCGGTGCATTCCCGTTTTTTTAGAAAAATCTCTTGACAAATACTTACTACAAATGTAGAATAAAAATATCTACTACAGATGTAGAAAAACAAATAGAAAGGGGATTTTTACTATGAAAAAGAAAGCGATATGGATGATTTCTATTGTTGCCATGCTCGGGGTGAGTGTACCGGTTATGGCCCGCGAATTTATTACGTCGGATGAGGCGCTTTCCTTGCAGACAACAGCGGACGGCTGGGAAGAAACGGAAGACAAGTCCGGCCGGATGACGCTGAAAAAAGGCGACAGCATCATAACTGTGATGCACTGCAGCAACGGCGAGGAACTGCCGGAACGAGCTGTGGCAGAAGGCGCATATGCGGGAGTTTATGAGGCGTCTGTCTCAACAAAAAACGAGGTGATTCTTATTACGGGTTCTGTGACAGATATGAAGGATTTTGAAGAAATGAGGGAGACGGTGGAAAGCTTGAAAATTCTTAAATATGACACAAGAAAAGCTGTGGAAAAAGAATCTGTACAGGAAGAGGAAAACCTGGTGAAGCCGCAGACAAGCGTCGGCGAGGATCCGCAGACAGAGGATGTTTTTGAAATAGAAGAGTGCAGCTTTGCAAACTGGGTCGTGTCAGACAGTCTGAATGTGCGCGCCAGCTACAGCACAGAAGCGCAGATACTGGACACAATTTATTATGCGGAAGGTGTGACGGTAACAGGGATCGTGAAGGAAAACGGAACCGATACGGGATGGCGCCGCATTTCCTACAGCGGAGGAGAAGGGTATGTGTCAGGAGATTATATTTCTTTGAATGCACCTACCGCAGAACAAAGCGGCATTGTGCTCACGGAGGAACAGAAAACACTGTACACGCAGGACGGAAATTCGGCAACTTACATTAACCGCGCAGAAGATGGAAGATGGTATGATGGAAGCGGGAGAGAGTACGTGGAAGCGGGAGGAAGCTGGCAGTGCGTGAGCAGCGGGGAAACCTGGACGGAAGAAATTCCGGAGAGTACAGTGGAAGAACATGTGGAAGAGAATGCGGAAGAAACCCCGGAAGAAAGCGAAACACAGGAGGCGGTGCAGGAAGCAGCAGAAAGTGCAGGAACAGACAGTTGACAGACTTTCCGGGTAAGTGTAAACTGAAATTGTAAATACAATTTCATGACAACGGAGGTGTCAGAATGAAAAAAGATACACCAAACCGTCTGCCGGATTCCGAGCTTGATATTATGCTGGTATTGTGGAACAATGATCCGCCCATGAGCAGGATGGAGATCGAGAAGATCATCAATATAAAAAAGGCGCTTGCTCCCACCACAATTTTGTCTCTTCTTACCAGACTGGAAAAAAAGAATTATGTTTCAGTGAAAAAAGAGGGAAAAACAAATCTGTATACGCCGTTGGTGTCTCAGAAAGAATATCAGAAAAACGAGAGCAGGACTGTTCTGGAAAAGCTCTATGGAAATTCTCTGAAACAGTTTGTGGCCTCTCTCTATCAGGGAAAAAAGATGGATAAAGAGGATATTCGGGAGCTCAGCGATTTTTTGCAGGAGCTGGAGGAAGGCGACGAATAAGCAACCGGAAATCGGGACAAATGAAAAATGAGGATGCAAAGATGGCAGCATATATGTTTCAGATTTTGAAAATGAATATCATTGCGGCAACGATCGTGGCGATTGCGATGGTTGTGTCACATATGACCTCCAGGCGATATTCCTGCAGATGGAAATATTTTATGTGGCTGGCGGTGGCGTTGTTTTTGCTGATACCGGCAGATTTTCCGAAGAAAAGTCTGGTAAAAGTGAGACTTTACCCAAAAAAGCAGGAAACCCTTTTGAGCAGAGGCGGAACGGTATCCGATGAGTTGAAAAGAAGCGTTTTTTCACAGGATGTGCTGGAAATACTCTTTGTTGTCTGGGTTGCAGGAATCGTAATCCTGGCGGCTGCCAGAATTCTGCGGTATTATTTTTCCATGAGGGATATGCTGCGCTGGAGTTATCCGGTGACGGACGAACGGGTGCTGCAGCAGTACCGCAAAATATGCAGGGAAAATCATGTGAAAAAGCCGCCCAGGCTTATGGTGTCGGCAAGACTTTCCACGCCGGTTTTGGCCGGACTTTTCCATACGGGACTCTATCTGACGCAGGAGCCCTGCAATCTGTATGAGCTGCGGTTTGTGTTCAGCCATGAATTGTGCCATTACAGACATAAGGATCTGTGGTACAAAACGCTGCTTCTGCTGATTTCAACCATTCACTGGTTTAATCCCTGCCTTTATTGGATGCAAAAGGAAGCGGAGAAAGACATCGAAAGCCTTTGTGATACCGCAGTTGTGAAAACGTACACAAACGCGGAAAAAAAGCATTATAACCGCATTCTTTTGCGAACTGCAGCGGTACAGAACCAGGTGCCGTATCTGGCAGCCGGTCTGAACGATGGGCCGGGGATTTTCAAAAAAAGAATTCTTTATATGCGGAATTTGTCTTCCATGAAAGAGAATTTCTTTTGGGCAGTGCTTCTTGCGGCAGCGATGCTCCTGTCGAATATTTTGATTGGAAGCGCAGTGCAGCCGGTACAGGCAAGGCAGAGTGCCCCAGCGAAGACGGAGAATTTGCCAGAGAGCGGACCGGAATTCAAGGAAGGGAAAGCAGAAGAGGAAAAGCCGGTCTCTTTTCAGTCGGACACTCCGGGAATACAGCCGGAAGAGACGATAGCAAAGGCCGGAGAAAAACAGGAAACGCAGCAGAATGCGCAGGCGGATCCGGCAGGATATGAAAGCGGGAAGGAATCCGAAGAGGCCGGAAGCGATGCGTGGGAAAACACGGCGGATCCGGAAGAAGAGTTGGGAGAAGACGGCCCGGAAATACCGCAGGGGGAAACCGCGGAACAAAAGGGCATTACTTTGACAGAGGAACAGTACACCCTCTGGACGGAGGATTATGGCAGCGCGAATTATGTCTACCATGCCACAGACGGAAACTGGTATGATGGAAGCGGGCGTGAATATGAAAAAACGGAAAGCGGCAGCTGGGAATCCCAGGGAAAAACCTGGACAGAAGAAACGCCGCAGGCACCGGAAGATACGGCAGTAAATGAAGTGCAGGTAGCAGACGGTCCGGGGGACAATCAGCAGACGCTTTATCAGGACAGTGACGGCAATTGGGCAAATGGAGCGGGCGGTGTATATATACCCGATGGAAATGGCGGATTCACAGGGCCGGATGGCAGTGTATGGAATTAGGCGGGCAGCCGCAGGGCTTCTTACAGAGTTATACGCAACAAAAAATCCCTTGAGAAATCAAGGGATTTTTTAGAGCTGATGACGGGAATTGAACCCGTGACCCCTTCCTTACCAAGGAAGTGCTCTACCTCTGAGCCACATCAGCAATTATGTCTGTGAAACGTTTTTGCCGCTCACAGTTGATTATACTACCAGACATTTTCCGGAATGTCAATACCAAAATGCGGATTTTTTTCAAAAAATAAAATTTCGCTCAATATCGGCAGGGTTTCGCAAAAAAAGAGATTGTTTAAAAGAAAAACTTTTAAATTTGCAGGGTTTATGGTAAAATAGAAAGGCTAAGAGTGAAATTAGGAGGGAAAGAAATGGAAAACGAAACTGTTTCCAAAAATTTTATTGAGAATATTATAGATAAAGACCTTGCAGAGGGCGTTTATGATACCGTTCATACACGTTTCCCACCGGAGCCAAACGGCTATCTTCATATCGGACATGCCAAATCCATTCTTCTGAATTACGGACTGGCGAAGGAGTACAACGGCAAATTTAATATGCGCTTTGATGACACGAACCCCACCAAGGAAAAAACAGAGTTTGTGGAGTCGATCAAGGAAGATATCAAATGGCTGGGAGCAGACTGGGAAGACCGTCTGTTTTTCGCATCCGATTATTTCGAGCAGATGTACGAGGCAGCGGTAAAGCTCATCAAAAAAGGAAAGGCTTACGTGTGTGACCTGACGGCAGAGCAGATCCGGGAATACCGGGGAACTCTGACAGAGCCGGGCAAGGAGAGTCCTTACAGAGAACGAAGTGTGGAGGAAAATCTGGCGCTGTTTGAGGCAATGAAGAACGGAGAATACGCGGACGGCGAAAAGGTTCTCCGCGCCAAAATCGATATGGCATCTCCCAACATGAACATGCGCGACCCGGTTATCTACCGCGTGGCGCACATGACGCATCACAATACAGGCGACACCTGGTGCATTTATCCCATGTATGATTTTGCACATCCGATCGAAGATGCAATAGAGGGAATCACCCATTCTATCTGTACGCTGGAATTTGAGGACCACAGGCCGCTTTACGACTGGGTAGTGCGTGAGCTGGAGTATCCGCATCCGCCCAAGCAGATTGAATTTGCAAAGCTGTACCTCACCAATGTGGTGACAGGGAAGCGTTACATTAAGAAGCTGGTGGAGGATGGCATCGTGGACGGATGGGATGACCCGCGATTGGTGTCTATCGCAGCGCTTCGCCGCCGCGGCTTTACCCCGGAATCCATCAAAATGTTTGTAGACCTCTGCGGTGTATCCAAGGCCAACAGTTCTGTGGACTATGCCATGCTGGAATACTGTATCCGCGAGGATCTGAAGCTGAAACGTCCTCGCCTTATGGCAGTTCTGGATCCGATCAGGCTGGTGATCGACAATTATCCGGAAGGACAGACAGAGTATCTCGATGCGCCCAATAATATGGAAAACGAGGCGTTGGGAAGCCGTAAAATTCCTTTTGGCAAAGAGCTTTATATTGAGCGGGAGGATTTCATGCTTGATCCGCCGAAGAAATATAAACGTCTGTTTCTGGGAGCGGAGGTGCGTCTCATGAATGCGTATTTTGTCACCTGTACCGGCTACGAGGCGGATGATGACGGAACCGTTCATGTGGTGCACTGTACCTATGATCCGGAGACCAAGGGCGGAAATGCGCCGGACGGCCGCAAGGTGAAAGGAACGATCCATTGGGTGGAAGCTTCCCACGCAGGCAAAGCGGAGACGCGCCTTTATGAGAATATTGTGGATGAAGAAAAGGGCGTTTACAATAAGGAGGACGGTTCTTTGAATCTGAATCCCAATTCCCTTACTGTTACAACTGCTTATGTGGAGCCTGCCCTTATGGAAGCCAGGGGCTATGACAGCTTCCAGTTTGTGCGCAACGGCTTTTTCTGCGCAGATATCCACGATTCCAGGGAAGGAGCGCCGGTATTTAACCGCATTGTATCCCTGAAGAGCTCCTTTAAGCTTCCAAAAGCTTAAGAACTGGATTTTATATGGTTTACAGAGCGGGCTGCCAGCGGGCCGCCCGCCTGAAAATACAAAAATAACGAAATCAGAACGTAGTAGGAGGTACAAATATGAAAAGGCTCAACGTAGCGAAGAAGGATGCCTGCATGGCGTGCAAGGAATGTGAAGTTGCCTGCTCTGAGGCATTTTACAAGGAATACAGCGAGGAACTTTCCTGTATTCACATTGGTGTGGCAAAAGATGGGGAGACTCCGAAACCGGCAGTATGTGTACAGTGCGGCAAATGTGCGAAGGCCTGTCCGGAGGGCGCCATCACACAGAATGCGAAGGGCGTTTACATGATCAACAAAAAGAAATGCGTAAGCTGCGGTAAATGTGCAGAAGCCTGTCCGTTCGGCGTGATCGTATGGCATGAGGGAAGCGAATACGCAAGCAAATGTATTGCCTGCGGAATCTGTGCGAAGAATTGTCCTATGGATGTATTGGAGATCAAAGAGGCATAAATACATATCGACAGAACAGAAATCAAAAAACGGAATCACATATTTGGCAGAAGTGCCGAAGCTGTGGTTCCGTTTTTGTTTTTCATGTTAAGGAACTATAATAGGTTATGCTTTTGGGGTGTCCTTTTCGGTGTCCGGAGCCGAATCCTTTTCGTCCTCTTCGGCGGCCTGTTCTTCCTTCACTGGATCAGACAGGGAATCCTCTTCCTTTTCGGAATCCCCTTCCTCCGTATTTTCCGGCTCTTCCCACTGGGCATATGCTTCTGAAGAGTCCATATTTTCCGGGACGGAAAAGTCGTCTTCGAAATAATCGTCTTCAAAATCATCTTCAAAGGCAGCGTAGCCTCTGTGGGATTTTTTTAAAATAATAGATGCAACAGCACCGGCAGCGGCAGCTGTAAGGGCTCCAACAGCGACCAGTCCCCAGTAGTTGTTCTTTTTTGCCATTTGAAAAAACTCCTTTCTTCCAGATGTATGCACATCTGTGTAATAGTATTATTGTAATACTTTTATTGTAAAAAGAAAAGGGGTAATCTGTACAGTTTCGGGGAAAACGGTTGCACTGTCAAAAGAGAGAAGGTATACTGAGGTCATAGAATGAGTGTACAGATGAGAGGATGTGTTTGCGATGGATGTGATACTTGCTTCTGCTTCCCCCAGAAGAAAGGAGCTTCTTGAAAAGGCGGGGGTTGTTTTTTGCGTAAAAACCGCAGGGGGTGAAGAAAAAATATCCAGTGAGATTCCAGAAGAAGTAGTACAGGAACTTTCAGAGGCAAAAGCCCGGCAGACAGCGCAGCAGATGGCTGCGCAGACAAAGGAGGATACGCTGGTCATCGGCGCGGATACGATCGTAGTGTATCATGGGCAGATACTGGGGAAACCGGAAGATGAGGCGGATGCGGTAAAGACGCTTGCCATGCTGCAGGGAAACACCCACCAGGTTTATACAGGTGTGACGCTTCTTCGGAAACAGGGAGATTCCTGGGAAAGATATACCTTTACGGAATGTACGGACGTCACTTTTTATCCTGTATCCGAGAAAGAAATCCGAGATTATGTTTCCACAGGCGATCCGATGGATAAGGCGGGAAGTTATGGAATACAGGGGCCTTTTGGCATCTATGTCCGGGGAATCCGGGGCGATTACAATAATGTGGTAGGGCTTCCGGTGGCCAGATTATTTTACGAAGCAAAAAAACATGGAATAGACCTGAAGGAGTGAGACAGATGATAAAAGCATGTATTTTTGACCTGGACGGCACACTGGCAAATACCCTAGATTCTATGGCGTATGCGGCAAATCTGGTTTTGAAAACCTTTTCGCTGAGAGAGCTTCCTGTGGAAAATTTTAAGTACTACTGCGGTGAGGGGGCAGATATGCTGGTGCGCCGCTGCCTGAAAGATGCGGGAGACGAAGGCTTGCTGCATTTTGAAGAAGCGCGGGATCTGTACCGCAGGATTTTTGCGGAAAATCCCCTGTACCAGGCTGCACCTTATCCGGGGATCACGGAACTGCTCCACGATCTGAAAGCACAGGGCATTTGCCTGGGGGTATGCTCCAATAAGCCGCACGAGGCTGCCGTTCAGGTGGTGGAGCAGATGTTTCCGGGCATGTTTGAGGCGGTTGTGGGGCAGCAGGAGGGAATCGCCAGAAAACCGGCTCCGGATGCGCCGCTCTATATTGCAAAGCAGCTTGGAGCAAAACCGGAAGAGTGTCTGTACATCGGTGATACCGGTACGGATATGCAGACGGGCGCAGCTGCGCATATGTACACAGTGGGAGTGCTCTGGGGATTTCGCACCAGAGAAGAGCTTCTGCAAAACAACAGTAAGGCTCTGGCAGAAAAGCCGGAGGATATCAGAAAAATCATGGAGGAAATCGCATAATGTATACAAGAGAATGTCTGGAAACTTTTTTAAAAGATCAATCACAGCTTTTTGATGAACCGGTAGCGGAAACCCTAGAGGAAGCGGAAGAATTTCTGGAGGACTGCATGGCTGTTGTCGTAGATTCCATCAAAGACGCCAGGAAATATCTGGAGGCTATGGGGGCAGATGTGGACGGCATGACAAAAGAGGAACTTATGGAGGCGAGTGAAGTGTTTGCGCTGCCTGACGGAAGATTTCTCATTGTAGAGGGCTGATGTTTTTGAAAAGCAGAGATTACAGAAAAAATACAGTGTCTGTTATAATGTAAATGAACAAAAGATAATCTGGATTACTGCTGCACTTTGATGGCAGTTCAGTGAACAGAGTACAGACAATTTCCAATATAAAAAGGAGGGTATGACATGAAGAAAGGAAGAATTCTATCAGTGATCATGACACTGCTGATGGTGATATCCATGCTTCCTTCTGCGGTTTTCGCGGCAGCAGTGCCCGCGCTGGAAGGAAAACTGCAGGTCAAGGGTCTGGCAGCGGTGGGAACCACTTTGAGTGCAGATTACACCCAGGTGACGCCCGCGGGAGTGACAGATGATGGCGTAACATTTTCCTGGAACCGTCAGAATAGTGGTGATCCTGCGGATTTGACAGAATTAAGTACAGAAAAAACCTACAAGGTGACAGAACAGGATCTGGGATATGTACTGGTTTTGAAAATTACAGGAAAAGAGGATATGGGCTTCAGCGGAACCCTGACGGCATCAACGATGCCGGTGGCAGCTACAGAGGCAGATGCGCAGGTGATTCTGGAGACGGAGGGAGTGAACGGAGCTCCGGAAGAAGGAGAGCCGCCTGTTGAGGGAGAACTTCCGGCAGAGGACGGAACTCTGGTGGGAGACGGAACTGCTATGGATGACGGCGTGGTTCCGGACGGTGAGATTCCCGTAGAGGACGATGGTCCGGTAGGAGACGGAACCGCCATGGACGAAGGCGTTGTCAGCGGAGATGACTCCGCAGCAGAAGAGCCGGCTCCGGAAGTCACCTATTTGGCGGAAGCGGGAACCGATGACGGGACCGGCGTTCTGGACTTTGGGACGATCCATGCAGGAGAAACTCCTGCAGAGCAGTACGCAACCATTTACAATACCGGGACAGGAACCCTGACCTTTGGAAGCACTATGCCGGCCAATTTCCGGGTAGATGATATTGTTTCCCTGGAAGCCGGGGCATCTGTGACAGTAGCTGTGCAGCCCAGAGAGATTTCTGAGGCAGGATATTATGAAGAAACCATCACCTATACCTCAAACGAGGGAGCAAGTGCTTCTTTCGTAGCAAGAGTAAATGTGGAGAGTGCTCCGGCAGAGGAACCGCCGGTGGAAGAGCCGCAGGCAGAAGAGCCGCAGGTACAAGAACCGCCGGTGGAGGAGCCATCAGTGGAGGAACCTCCTGCAGAAGATGAAGATATTTCCAATGAGCAGACGTATACCTTTGAGGTTTCTGCCGCGACAGCGGACGGAAGCGGAGTCTTGGATTTCGGAACCGTTTATACCGGTGCTGCAGATGAGGCAGAGGCGCAGTACGCAACGATTGCGAATATCGGAACCGGTACCTTGAATTTTAACAGTCTTGCACCGGAACATTTTGCAGTGCACGACATTACAGAGCCTCTGGAAGCAGGTCAGTCTGTTGATGTATGGGTGCAGCCGAGGGCAGAGCTTGAGGCCGGCACATATGAAGATACTATCACCTATACAACCCAGGAGGGTGCGGAAGCTTCCTTTATAGCCAGAGTAACCGTAGAGACGGAAGCACTGGAGCCGACGGATGATCTTGGCGGGGACGAACTGGAGCCAACGGACGGTGAGGAGCTGAATCCGGGTGACATTGATGAGGAGATGGGCGTTGACCCGGAAAACCCGGGAGAGGATACGCCGGTACCCTTCGGTCTGATGGTGGATATGGCGGTACCGGAAGTGAATTTTGAGAACCTCACAGAGGGTTATGATACGTCTGTATTGGAACCGGCAGTTGTACGCGTTGTCAATACAGGAGAATCGAAGGGAACCATAGTTCTTGCAAATGCAGCAGATTTACAATATGTAGATATTATTTTGGTAGACTCTTCTGAAACAGGAGAGGAAGGCGCCTACGAGTACCTGGTGCTGCCAAAAGACGGTTTGAAAGCATCTGAGGTATCGTATAGGGAAGGTCTTGTGTTTGGCATTCTGGAAGCACCGGAAGCGCCTACGGTGACCGTTCCCGTGAGCATATCCGTGGCACCGGCACCGACGGAAGCACCGGAGCCCACAGCAACCCCGGAGCCCACGGCAACCCCGGAACCCACAGCAACACCGGAACCGACGGCAACCCCGGAACCGACGGCGCCACCGGAACCAACAGCAACACCGGAACCGACGGCGACTCCAGCGCCCACAGCAACTCCGACTCCGGTATACAGCTTTGATGCCGCACCTGGAACACTTGAGTTCGGAAGTGCAGAAAAAGGCGCAGCAGTTCCGGATGCCAAGACGGTTACGATTACCAACACAGGAAATCAGACGCTGAACCTGAAACAGCCATATGCGGGTACGGAGAATTACGTGATCAGCGGCTTGTCTGCAGTGTCCATTGAACCGGGAGCTACCGCAACCTTTACGGTACAGCCGAAGGAAGGCCTTGAGGTCGGAGAATACAAAGACCAGCTGGTAATACCGGCTGATCCCAATACTTCTGCAAAGCTTGCACTTTCTTTTAAAGTGACAGATTCGGCAGTCCGTCTGACGGCAGTTCAGCGGGGAGCAGACATTGCCAATGTGACAAACGGAGCCGCAAAGACTGCGGATGGTCTCGGGCTTCCTCCCACAGTTGTGGTTGAGACGACAGCCGGAAACATGAATGCGTCTGTTGTATGGAATGTAGAAGCCTGTGCGTACGATCCTGCATCTATGGATGCCCAGACGTTTGAAGTACAAGGAACAGTAACGCTTCCGGAAGGCGTGGTAAATGCAGATAATCTTGCGCTGGCGACAGCGGTTAAGGTCAGTGTGAATGCATACGTGCCGAAGGTACCGGAGGATTCTGCTACAACCATCACAGGAATTTCTTCGGATGGAGATTATACCACAGAGACGAAGATTACCTTTACAGCTGTTGGCGGCGGCATGGACAATCAGAACCCGAGAAAAGGCGATGTACGCTATGTACCGGCAAGCTGGAAGGTTCTGGAATCCAGAAACTGGGATGAAGCTCCTTACAGTGCAACCTTCCGTATGAACAAGGGTGGCGATTACACTCTGACAGTTGCTTACAATGAGCAGAAATTTGATGGCGCTGCATGGGTCAAGACTGGAAACCAGGCAACACGTCAGGTGAATTTCCGTGTAAAACAGGTGGGGGCAACGACAATAACACCAACACCTACGGATGCTCAGAAGAAGGCTGTAAAGACGGGCGACAGCACAGTGATCGTGCCGTTCATCATTATTTTGATAGTGGCAGCGGCCTGCATTGCAGGTGTCCTGATTTACCGCAGGAAGAAATAAAAAGCAAAAGCAAAAGCAATAGCTTGAGATAGGAAGGCCCCGGATCCATTTGGATCCGGGGCCTCAGACTGTCATGAAAAGTTCGGAAGGAATATTTTTGTCAATTTGTTAGCACTCTTTTTTAATGAGTGCTAAATTTCTCTTGACTTTTTGCTTTTACGGCATTATTATATTGAATAGAAATTCAACAGAATATTAAAGGAGTGTGATAGAATGTCTGCAAAGCATGGCAGTTTATCAATTAACAGCGAAAACATTTTTCCGATCATTAAAAAATGGCTTTATTCCGACCATGATATTTTTGTGAGAGAGCTGGTATCCAATGGATGCGATGCGATTACGAAGCTCCGCAAGCTGGAGGTCATGGGTGAATACAGCTTCCCGGATGATTACAAGGCAGGAATTCAGGTGGTTGTGAATCCGGAAGAGAAAACTCTGAAGTTTATTGACAATGGTATTGGTATGACGGCGGATGAAGTGGAGGAATACATTACGCAGATCGCTTTTTCCGGCGCTACAGAATTCCTGGAGAAATATAAGGATAAGACAACGGACGATCAGATGATCGGTCACTTTGGTCTTGGTTTCTATTCCGCATTCATGGTAGCGGATGAGGTGCATATTGACACACTTTCTTACAAGGAAGGTGCATCTCCGGTACATTGGACCTGCGATGGCGGTACAGAGTATGATCTGCAGGATGGAAACAAGAATACCGTGGGTACAGAGATCACTTTGTTCCTCAATGAATCCAGTGTGGAGTTTTCCAATGAGTATCGTATGAGGGAAATTATTGAGAAATACTGTTCCTTCATGCCGGTGGATATTTATCTGTCAAAGGAGAATGCTCCGCAGGAATACGAGACTATCGACGAGGCGGATTTAAAGGATGATGACGTTGTCGTTGAGCGGATCCATGAGGAAGCGAAGACCGAGGAGAAAGAGAACGAGAACGGCGAGAAAGAAGTTGTTGAGATTTCTCCTGCAAAAGATAAAGTGAAGATCAATAAGCGTCCGGTTTCCTTGAGTGATACCAATCCGTTGTGGATGAAGCATCCAAACGAATGCACGGACGAAGAGTACAAGGCATTCTACCGCAAGGTATTTATGGATTATAAGGAACCGTTGTTCTGGATCCACCTGAACATGGATTATCCGTTCAACCTGAAGGGAATCCTCTACTTCCCCAAGATCAACACAGAATATGATTCCATCGAGGGCACGATCAAGCTTTACAATAACCAGGTGTTCATTGCGGACAATATTAAGGAAGTGATTCCGGAATTCCTGCTTCTGCTGAAAGGTGTTATCGACTGTCCGGATCTGCCGCTGAACGTATCCCGTTCTGCGCTGCAGAATGACGGTTTTGTGCAGAAGATTTCCGAATACATTGCCAAGAAAATGGCAGACAAGCTTTCCGGCATGTGCAAAACCGACAGGGAATCCTATGAGAAATACTGGGATGACATCAGCCCGTTCATCAAATATGGCTGCATTAAGGACAACAAGTTTGCTGACAAGATGAAAGATTATGTGCTGTTCAAGAATCTGGAAGGTAAATACCTTACCTTGAAAGACTGCCTTGAGCTGAACAAAACAGAAGAGGCGGAGAACAAGGAAAACACCGAACCGGAGAACACTTCCGAAGAAAAGACGGCAGAAGAGAAGTCCGAAGAAGAAAAAGAACCGGAAAAGACCACGATTTTCTATGTGACAGACGAGGTGCAGCAGAGTCAGTATATCAATATGTTTAAGGAAGCCGGGAAGGATGCGGTGATCCTGAAGCACAATATCGACAGCGCGTTTATCTCTCATCTGGAGCAGAGAGAGCAGACCGTTTCCTTTAAGCGTATTGACGCAGACCTTACAGAAGAGCTCCGTGAGGAAGGCGCTGCTGACGAGGCTACGGTAAATACTCTGCAGGAAGCGTTCCGCAAAGCCCTTGGCAAAGACAAGCTGGAGGTACATGTAGAGAAGCTGAAAAACAGCAGTGTAGCCGCTATGATCACATTGTCTGAGGAAAGCCGCCGTATGCAGGACATGATGAAAATGTACAATATGTACGGAATGGATCCGTCCATGTTTGGAGGCGCAGAGACTCTGGTGCTGAATGCAAATCATCCGCTGGTTCAGCATGTGGCAGAGCATCCGGATGGAGAAAAAACGCCGGTTATCTGCGAACAGCTGTACGATCTGGCCATGATGAGCCATAAGCCGCTTGCTCCGGAGGAAATGACGAAATTTGTTCAGAGAAGCAATGAGATTCTGCTGATGCTTACAAAATAAACAAAAATAAGGGCAAAATACAAAAGCTTTCGCTTCGGTGGAGGAAAAATACCATCTGAGCGGAAGCTTTTTATGGTTTTTGGATGAATGTTTTTACATTTTCTCAAAAGGGATGCTGTGCTGTGTGAAAAAATTTTCGATCATGGAATCCCACAGGCGGTCGAGTTCTTTTCCCGGAATAAAGGTGGAAAGAGCGGTTCCGGTTGTGCATAAAAGCTCATGGTTTTTGTACTGCAGGTTGAGATAAAAGCCGTTTACGATTTCCGGAGAGAGATCGATCTGTGCATTGGAAAGCACAGAGGGAATCTGGTTGTGGGAAAGCTGAAGGACAATCTTAAAATGCAGCGGTGTATGGCGGCTTCGCACAATAGAGTGGCAGAAGGGCTTGAGCTCTTTCCAGAGGGCATAGGTACGGTGACTCTGGCGCAGCAGTGAACGTTCGTCGGAGTCAAAAAAGTCCTCCTGGAGTTTTCCGTCAATGGTGAAGATGCTGCTGGTAGTGATAGATGCTTCCGTAAGCCAGAAGCGGTCAAAGGTATCGCCGATAAACAGAGAATTTGTAAAAGCCTTCAGGTCTGTGATTTTTAAGGCCAGCATGATTATTTTCCTTTCCAGGCATTTTTATAAATAAAATGAAGTCTTTTTTCATTATACTGTAGAATGAAAAAAAATAATAGAGATTTTATAAAAAGACTTTTCAAATACAAGGGCATATGGTAATATAGATGTGGTATTTAAAACTAGATATAATGGAAAAGAGGACGATATAGTTGAGTTATAAAATAGTAATGGACAGCTGCGGAGAATTTCTGGAGGAATGGAAAGAGGATGCACGCTTTGAGTCAGTTCCGCTTGTGCTGACGGTGGGAAATGAAGAGATCGTGGATGACAGCAGTTTTGACCAGGCAGAATTTTTGAAAAAGGTTGCACAGTGCCCGGACTGCCCAAAGTCGGCATGCCCGTCTCCGGAGCGCTACCGACAGGCTTTTGACTGCGAGGCAGATCATGTTTATGGTGTAACGCTTTCCGCAGAGCTGAGCGGCTCCTACAACAGTGCGATTCTTGGCAAGAATCTTATGCACGAAGAATACCCGGACAAGAAGATCCATATTTTTAATTCACGCTCTGCGTCTATCGGCGAAACACTCATTGCCATGAAGATAGAGGAGTGCGAAAAAGCCGGGCTTCCCTTTGAAACGGTTGTGGATGTGGTGGAGCATTATATTGAGACACAGAATACGTATTTTGTTCTGGAGAATCTGGAAACGCTTCGCAAAAACGGACGTCTCAGCAATGTGAAGGCGCTTGTGGCGTCTGCCCTCAAAATAAAACCGGTCATGGGAGCCACCGCGGAGGGTACGATCTGCCAGCTGGGACAGGCGAGAGGAATGAATAAGGCTCTTGTAAAAATGGTGGAGTATATTGTGGCAGGAACCGCGGACAGCGAACATCGTGTGCTGGCAATTTCTCACTGCAATTGCCCGGAACGGGCAGAGATGCTCAAAGAAGCGCTTCTGGAAAAAATCAGACCGGCCCGTGTTGTAGTGCTGGACACCGCTGGGGTCAGCAGCATGTATGCCAATGACGGCGGTATCATTGTAGCTGTCTGATGGCGGCAGAGTTTAAGATGCACAAGGTCTTTTCATTTTGCTCCTTATGTGCTATAATTAGACATTGATACTTGGGCAAAAGGAGATGCACAGATGAGTCAGAAAAAAGTAGATGCCTACAAAAAAGAAAAGGCAAACCGTGAGCAGATAATCAAAAAAGAAAAGAGAATTCTGAAGCTGGAGAAGCTTCTGGCTGTGGTGGTTGGTCTGGTCCTTGTGTGCTGGGTTGGATTCTCCATATACGGCAAGGTGACAGAGGGGGATACTGCAGTACAGAAAGAGACGGTTTTGGACACCGCAGCTCTGGACAGTTATCTGAACGGGCTTGTGACAGATTCCGCGGATGCAGCTGCGGAATAACTTTATATTGCAAAAAGAAGGAAAAGGAAGCTGGATTTTAAAACGGCTTCCTTTTCGCTATCTGTGACGGGGGAGTTTATGAAGTTTGTAATCGAACACTTATGCAAAAATTTTGAGAAAAAGAAAGTTTTAAGAGACGTTGATTTTACCTTTGAGGAGGGGAAGATCTACGGGCTTTTGGGCAGGAATGGCGCAGGTAAAACAACGCTGTTTAACTGCCTCAACCGGGATATCAAGGCAGACAGCGGCGAATTTTATCTGGAAGAGGACGGCTCACGCCGGGAGGTGGAGCCCGACGATATCGGCTATGTGCTTTCAACGCCTGTTGTGCCGGAGTTTTTAACCGGCAGGGAATTTCTTCGGTTTTTCATGGACATCAACGAAAAAAATATCGAAGAGCCAAAGAGCATTGACGAGTATTTTGACTATATGAGCATTGACCGGGAGGACAGGGATAAGCTTTTGAAGGACTACTCCCACGGTATGAAAAACAAGATGCAGATGCTCATCAACATTATTGCAAAGCCCAATATTTTGCTGTTGGATGAGCCCTTAACTTCTCTGGATGTGGTTGTAGCGGAGGAGATGAAGCAGCTTTTACGTTCGCTGAAAAAAGATTGCATTACTATTTTTTCCACGCATCTCATGGATCTGGCGCTTGATCTCTGCGACGAGATCGTACTTCTGAGCCACGGCGAGCTGGAGGCAGTGGAAAAATCCAATCTGGACAGCAAGGAGTTCAAGGATAAGATCATCGCGGCGCTGCGGGAGGAAGGCAATGAATAAGACGCTTAGAATTTCCTTTTCCCTGAGAAATACATATCGTGTCAACGGCATTTTGTTTTCATTGAAGCAGATTCCGTTGCTGAAAAGGCTGCTTCCGGCAGGACTCTACCAGGTGAGAGGTCTCAAACTGTTTGCCCATGTGCTGTCGGTAGTGTGGGAGCTTATCTCTACATTTCTGGGAAAGCTTCTCTATTTTGTCACAATGGTGTGCGGTATTGCTTTTTTGTACCGGGAGCTGTCGGAACAACAGGTATTCTTGCATATCCTGTTCTTTCTGACCGTCATTGGAAGCTTTGGAAACCTCAGTCTTTTCAATCCGTCTAAGGATAAGTATTACGCTATGTTCCTGCTGGGGATGAATGCGCGGGAATACACACTGGTGAATTACGGGTATGAGCTTATCAAGGTTGTGGTCGGTTTCTTGCCCTTTACCGTTTTCTTTGGGAGGGGAAACGCTGTGCCGCTGTGGTTCTGTGTGCTTCTGCCTCTTTGTATTGCGGGGATGAAACTGTTTGCGGCGGCGGTTTTCCTGTGGGATTATGAAAGAAGCGGTTTTGTCTATAACGAGAATCATTTGTCAAAATACGCATGGGGAGCGATGGGACTGCTGCTGGCTGTGGCCTACGGCTTGCCGGCGCTTGGTTTCGCACTGCCGTCCTATGTGTCCACAGTCTTGTTTTTGCTGTGTGTTCCTCTAGGGGTTCTGGGTTTTTGGAAACTTCTTTCTTTCCGGGAATACCGCGCCGTTAATCAGGCGCTTCTTGCGGACATTACCAGTCAAATGGATACGCCGGTACAGATCGTGAAGAAGGCAAACGAAAACGCAATCTCCGGAGACACGGGGATCACCAGCAAGCGCAGAGGTTTTGAGTATCTCAACGAGCTGTTTGTGAAGCGGCATAAAAAAATCCTCTGGAATTCCACCAAAAGGATTTCGTATATCTGTCTCTTTCTCGTTCTGGGAGTGCAGTTATTTTTGTTTGTGCAGCCGGAGATGAAAGCACAAGTGAATGCAATGATCATGACTTGGCTCCCCTATTTGGTGTTTATCATGTATGCGATCAATCGGGGCACGAATTTTACCCAGGCGTTATTCATGAACTGTGACCACAGCCTGCTCACCTACGCGTTTTTCAAGCGGCCGGATTTTGTGCTGAAGCTGTTTCAGATCCGTCTGTGGGAGATCATGAAGATCAATGCAGTTCCAGCTCTGGTCATCGGCGGAGGTATGGCACTGACACTCTATACCAGCGGAGGAACAGACAACTGGTTTGATTATGTCATACTGCTGGTATCGGTACTCTGTATGAGCCTGTTTTTTTCTGTGCATTATCTGACGGTATATTATCTGCTTCAGCCCTACAATGCGGGGACGGAGATGAAGAGCGGAACCTACCGCATTGTGATGAGTGTGACATATCTGATCTGTTTCTTTGTGATGCAGCAGCGGCTCCCGATCCTTGTGTTTGGGATCATGACTATTGTGTTCGTTGTACTTTACTGTATTGCTGCAAGTATTCTGGTTTATCGGCTGGCTCCGAAAACCTTTAAGATCAGAACATGACAAGGGCAGCTTTCTGCAATACAAAAACGGTGCAGCCTTTTGAAAGGTTACACCGTTTTTTTGAAGCCGGAAAAACTGTTCCGGACAGTTACACAAATATAATTATCTGGAAAGAGAAGAATTATAATTTTGTAACATTAGCAGCCTGCATTCCGCGAGCGCCTTCGGTTAAATCGTAAGTTACAGCCTGTCCCTCTTCCAGAGATTTGAAGCCTTCACCATTGATTGCAGAAAAGTGTACGAAAACGTCAGCTCCGTCTTCTCCAGTAATAAAGCCATAGCCTTTTTCTGCGTTGAACCACTTTACAGTTCCCTTGTTCATGTTGTTACCTCCATAGAAAATAAAAGTTAAAAAGAATTTCTGGCGAAAAAAATCACCAGATTTTACAGACTACATGATGTAATATAATCTCTAAAAACTAGTGATTTTACATTTATAATCTAGGTATGCTATGAGTATATACCCCGGTTTTTGAAATGTCAAGGAAAATTAAGGGTTCTTGGGAAAAAAACAGCAGCATCCAAAGGAAAAAAAGCTTTATAAAAAATGTTTTTTCGTGTATGATTGTAGTAGGCTTCATCATATGGAAAAACAGGAGGACAGCTTTATGGGAATTCTGATACGCGGAGGGCGAATGCTTGACGCGGCCACAAACAGGGATGTCACTGGAGACATCTATCTGAAGAATGGAAAAATTCAAAAAATGGGTAAAAACCTGACCCCTGACAAGGGCGACAGGGTAATTGACGCCAAGGGCTGCCTGGTGCTGCCGGGGCTCATTGACCTTCATGTACATTTTAGAGACCCGGGACAGGAGCAGAAGGAAGATATTGCTTCCGGCTCAGCTGCTGCGGCAAGGGGCGGTGTTACCACGGTGGTAGCTATGCCGAACACAAGCCCGGTGATCGATACGCAGGACCGGCTTCGATACGTGCAGAATAAGGCAAAGGAGCTTTCCGGGATCCATGTTCTGCAGGCGGGCGCCATTACGGCAGGAGAGAAGGGGGAGGAGCTTTCGGATATTGCAGGTATGGCATCCGCGGGCGTACCGGCACTCTCGGAGGACGGAAAATCTGTTCTGGACGCAGGGCTTTGCAGAAAAGCCATGAAGGAGGCTGCCAAACATCACATTCCGGTGTTCGCTCATTGCGAGGACATGAGCATCCGCGGAAACGGCTGTATGAACGAGGATAAAAATGCAGAGCGTCTGGGGCTTCCCGGAATTTCCAATTCTGTGGAGGACGTGATCGCGGCCAGAGATATTGTGCTGGCGCGGGAGACGGGCGTGCACCTTCATCTTTGCCATTGCTCCACAAGGGGTGTGGCTGAAATGATGCGGATCATTGCGCAGGAGGGCATTGAGAATGTGACAGCAGAGGTTTGCCCGCATCACTTCATTCTTACCTCAGATGATATTGAGAGGGATGACCCCACCTACAAAATGAATCCGCCTCTTCGTCAAAAAGAGGATGTGGAGGCTCTGAGAAAGGGACTTCAGGATGGAAGCATCCAGGTGATCAGCACAGACCATGCGCCGCACACGGCCGAGGACAAAAGCGGTTCCATGCGCACAGCGGCCTTTGGAATTGTGGGAATTGAGACGAGCTTTGCGCTCACCTACACAGAGCTTGTGGAAAAGGGCGTCATCACCCTGATGCAGCTCGTGGAGAAAATGAGCTGGAATCCGGCAAGGATTTTGGGACTGGAGTGCGGAACTTTGCAGGAAGGACATCCGGCGGATGTGATCGTGGTGGATGTATCCAAGGAATATACCATTGATAAGAAGAAATTTTTGTCAAAAGGACGCAATACCCCCTTTGATGGCTGGAAAGTAAAAGGCAATGTGCTGTACACCATCTGTGACGGGAAAATTGTATATGAAAATCAGGAACAGTAGGAGGAAATAAAACGTATGATCAACAAACTGATTGCAAAAATCAAAGCTACAGGAGCGCCCATTGTTGTGGGCCTTGACCCCATGATGAACTATATTCCGAAACATATCCAGGAGAAGGCCTTTGCGGAATTCGGAGAGACGCTGGAGGGCGCGGCAGAGGCTATCTGGCAGTATAACAAGGGGATTGTGGATGCCACCTACGATCTGATCCCGGCTGTAAAGCCGCAGATTGCCATGTATGAGCAGTTTGGGATTCCAGGCATGATCGCCTACAAGAAAACCGTGGATTACTGCAGGGAAAAGGATCTGGTAGTCATCGGTGATATCAAACGGGGAGATATTGGCTCCACTTCTGCCGCTTATGCGGTGGGGCACCTGGGGAAAGTTCAGGTAGGAAGCAAGACGTATGCGGGCTTTGATGAGGATTTTGCTACCGTGAATCCCTATCTTGGTTCAGACGGCGTGAAGCCTTTTATCGAGGTGTGCAAAGAGGAGAATAAGGGACTTTTTATTCTGGTAAAAACCTCCAATCCTTCCAGCGGTGAGTTTCAGGACCGTATCATTGACGGCCGTCCTCTCTATGAGTGGGTGGGCGAAAAGGTTGCTCAGTGGGGCGAAGAACATATGGGCGACGGCTACAGCTACATCGGCGCGGTTGTGGGAGCCACTTATCCGGAAATGGGCAAGGTTCTCCGCAAGATCATGCCGAAGACCTTCATTCTGGTTCCGGGCTACGGTGCACAGGGCGGCAAGGGAGCAGATCTGGTACACTTCTTTAACGAGGATGGACTGGGCGCGATTGTCAACTCTTCCCGCGGCATCATTGCTGCCTATAAGCAGGAAACATACGCAGCCTTTGGCGAGCTGAATTACGCGGATGCTTCCCGCGCGGCAGTGAAGGACATGATCGAGGATATCAGCGGCGCGCTGAACAGCCGCTAGGAGGACAGTATGGGCAAGAAGACAAAAGAAATCTGTGCCATTGTCAGCCAGGAGTGCATTGGCAAGGATATTTACAGCATGTGGCTGCAGACAGAAACCATAGCAAAAGAAGCAGTGCCCGGGCAGTTTGTATCCCTTTACAGCCGGGATGGAAGTAAACTGCTTCCTCGGCCTATAAGCCTTTGTGAGATCGACCGGGAACAGGAAAGGATCCGTCTTGTTTACCGTGTGACAGGAAAAGGAACCGGAACGGAGGAATTTTCCCGCTATCATGCCAAGGTTGGGATTGAGACTATGGGACCTTTGGGCAACGGTTTTCCGCTGGAAGCAGTGAAAGGCAAAAAAGTATTCCTTATCGGCGGTGGGATCGGTATTCCGCCCATGCTTCAGACAGCCAAGGAGCTGGAGGCGGAAAAAATCATGGTTCTGGGCTATCGGGACGAACTGTTTTTGAATGAGGAATTCGAGTCTTACGGCAAGGTCTACATGGCTACCGAGGATGGCTCTGCCGGAACAAAGGGCAACGTTTTGGACGCGATCCGTGAGAATGGACTTCAGGCAGACGCTATTTTTGCCTGCGGTCCAACGCCTATGCTCCGGGCGCTGAAGGCCTATGCGCTTGAGCAGAACATCCCCTGCTGGATCTCCATGGAGGAGCGGATGGCCTGTGGTGTGGGCGCTTGTCTGGCCTGCGTGTGCAAAACCAAAGAGAAAGATGCGCACTCCAATGTGCATAACAAACGGATCTGCAAGGACGGACCGGTATTTTTGAGCACGGAGGTGGAAATCTGATGAACATGAGCGTAAATATCGCCGGTGTGCAGTGGAAGAACCCGGTGACTGTGGCGAGCGGAACCTTTGGTTCCGGGGCGGAATACAGTGAATTTGTGGATCTGAACAAGCTGGGGGCCGTGACCACCAAGGGTGTGGCAAACGTGCCCTGGGAGGGAAATCCCACGCCGCGTATTGCAGAAGTAAAGAGCGGCATGATGAATGCCATTGGGCTTCAGAATCCGGGAATCGACGTGTTCTGCGAGAGAGATATTCCCTTTCTCAGGAAATACGATACCAACATTATTGTGAACGTGTGCGGCCATGCGCCGGAGGAATATCTGGCAGTTGTGGAACGCCTGGCAGACGAGCCGATAGATATGATGGAAATCAATATTTCCTGCCCAAATGTCAACGCAAACTTTCTGGCTTTCGGTCAGGACCCAAAGCATGTGGAGGAACTGACCCGGGAAATCAAAAAGATTGCAAAACAGCCGGTGATCATGAAGCTGACGCCAAATGTGACGGATGTTGCAGAGATTGCCAGAGCTGCGGAGGCCGGCGGCGCAGATGCGGTTTCCCTGATCAACACGCTGACCGGTATGAAGATTGATGTCAGCCGCAGAAGCTTTGCCCTGGCAAACAAGACGGGCGGTGTTTCCGGTCCCTGTGTAAAGCCGGTGGCTGTGCGCATGGTGTACCAGGTGGCCAATGCAGTAAAAATTCCTGTCATCGGTATGGGCGGTATTGCCAGTGCAGAGGACGCCCTTGAATTTATCATGGCGGGCGCCACGGCAGTTTCCGTGGGAACGGCAAACTTTTATCAGCCGGATGTAACGGAGAAGATCATTCAGGGAATTGCCGATTTTATGGAGCAGCAGAAGGTGGAGGACATCCACGAGCTTATTGGGTGTGTAAAATAAATTATTTGCGAGGGGAGAGCTCAAAGTTGCGAAGGCCGCACTCCCCTCGCGCTCCCCTGTTGGCCGCCGCTCCCCACTCGGAAACTTGTTCGTTTCCATATGAAAAATACAAAACTCCCATAGAAATCAGTGTTTTTTGCTGATATTCTGTGGGAGTTTTGTATTGTCCGAAAAGCTTCAATATTCAAATTTTGCAATTTTTTCTTGACAAAAATCATTCATATTTTTATAATATATACTATACCCCGGTGGGGTGTTAAGAGGCATTCAGAGAGGGAGATCCATATGAAGGCAGATAAGCAGAAGATCACAAGATTGATAAAGACCGCCAGAGGACAGCTGGATGGGATTTTGCGCATGGTGGAAGAAGACCGCTACTGTATCGACATTTCCCAGCAGCTCATGGCTACAGAGGCAATCCTGAACAAGGTGAATAAGGAGATTCTTACAGCTCATTTGAAATGCTGTGTGGCAGAGGCAGACAGCGAAGCGGAGAGAGAGGCCAAGGTTGACGAGCTGGTCTCCATGCTGGGTAAGATTTTGAAGTAATGGAAATAATAGAAAAAACAGGCAAAAGGTGGTGTGAGCATGAAAAAAGAGAAATATGATGTGACTGGAATGACCTGTTCCGCCTGCTCTTCCAGGGTGGAAAAATGTGTGTCGAAGCTTGCGGGAGTTGATCGGGTTTCGGTAAATCTTCTGACAAACAGTATGCAGGTGGAATACGATGAAACCGTTTTAAATGAGAGACAGATTGTGGACGCGGTTGTAAAGGCGGGCTACGGAGCCAGGAATCAGGCGGCAGATGCAAGTGTGTCTTCCCAAGGGAATGCTGGGAAGAAGGCAGAGTCTGTGGGGAATGTCATGGAAGAACAGCTCAGAAATATGAAAATGCGTCTCATAGTTTCTTTTGGATTTTTGATTCCGCTGATGTATGTGAGCATGGGACACATGGTGGGGCTGCCGCTTCCGGGATTTTTAAGCGGTGTGGAGAACGGCGTAAGCTTTGCTTTTACGCAGCTGCTTCTGTGTATACCGGTACTCATTGTCAACCGGAAATATTTTACCAAGGGCTTCCAGACGTTGTTTCATCTGGCACCGAATATGGACAGTCTGATCGCAATTGGTTCAGCGGCATCCCTGCTGTACGGGATTTTTGCCATTTATCGTATGAGCTATGGGCTGGGGCATGGAGATATGGAGCTGGTACACCGTTATTACCATGATTTGTATTTTGAGTCCGCAGCCATGATTCTGGCCTTGATCACCGTAGGAAAATATCTGGAGACCCGTTCCAAGGGAAAAACTAGCGAAGCGATTACGAAGCTCATGGATCTTGCTCCAAAAACAGCGGTTGTGGAGCGGGACGGCACAGAGTATGAGATTCCGGTGGAACAGGTGCAGACGGGGGATATTGTAATTGTACGTCCCGGGAGCAGCATTCCGGTGGACGGATTTGTGCTGGAGGGAAGTACAAGTGTGGATGAGGCAGCCATTACCGGGGAAAGCATTCCGGTTCACAAGCAGGTGAACGATACGGTGATTGCGGCCACCATGAACAAGAACGGATTTATCCGTATGAAAGCGACCCGCGTGGGAAAGGATACTACTTTTTCCCAGATTATCCGTCTGGTGGAGGAAGCCAGCTCCAGCAAGGCGCCTATTGCAAAAACAGCGGATAAGATTGCAGGAGTGTTTGTACCCACAGTGATTGCCATTGCCATTCTTACCGGAGCGGTGTGGCTGCTTACCGGAGCAACTGTGGAGTTTGCCCTTTCCTGCGCGATCAGCGTTCTGGTGATTTCCTGTCCCTGCGCGCTTGGCCTGGCAACGCCGGTAGCGATTATGGTGGGGACTGGCAAAGGCGCGGAAAACGGGATTTTGATCAAGTCCGGTGAGGCGCTGGAGACAGCGCATAACATCCAAAGCGTGGTTCTTGACAAGACCGGCACCATTACAGAGGGAAAACCGGTTGTCACGGATGTGGATACCTGGATGGAGGAAGGCGCGTTTCTTGCTTTGGCAGCAGGGCTTGAGGAAAAAAGCGAGCATCCGCTGGCTGAGGCGATCATGGAATACACAGGGGCGAAAGGGATCGCTCCGGCCAGAATGGAGGAGTTTGTTTCGGTTCCCGGGCGTGGCGTTAAAGGAAAATGGAACGGCGTGTGGTATTTTGCAGGAAATCAGGCGATGATGGAAGGACAGAATATTTCCCTGGAAAAAGTGAAGGACCGGTTGGATGCTCTGGCGGATGAGGGGAAAACTCCTATGCTGTTCGCAGATGAGAGACAGCTTCTGGGAATCCTGTCTGTGGCGGATATAGTGAAAGCGACAAGCCGTGAGGCTGTTCGCCAGCTGAAGGAAGAGGGCATTGAAGTGGTGATGCTGACCGGTGATAATAAGAGGACGGCAGAAGCAATCCGCCGTCAGCTGGACATTGACACGGTCATTGCTGAGGTTTTGCCGCAGGATAAGGAGCGGGAAATCGCAAGACTTCAGGAGCAGGGCAAAAAGGTTGCCATGGTGGGGGACGGTGTAAACGATGCGCCGGCTCTGGCAAGGGCAGATGTAGGAATGGCGATCGGTGCCGGAACAGATGTGGCGATTGAAAGCGCAGATGTGGTGCTGATGAAAAACGATCTTTTGGATGCGGTAACTGCCATTCGTCTGAGCAAGGCAGTCATTCGCAACATTAAACAGAATCTGTTCTGGGCATTTTTCTATAACAGCCTTGGCATTCCGGTGGCAGCAGGCATCTTTTATCATGCTTTCGGACTGAAGCTGAATCCTATGATCGGGGCAGCTGCCATGAGCCTCAGCAGTATTTTTGTAGTGACCAATGCGCTAAGACTTCGCAAATTCCGGGTGAGCAGAATGGAGCATCCGGAGACAGATAAAGAAAGAGAAGCAGTGCTTCAAAGCAAGGAACATACAGAAAATGTAACCGCACAGGAAGTGCAGAAGGAGGAAAAGACTATGATTACAATGAAGATCAACGGAATGATGTGCCCGCACTGCCAGGCAGCAGTAAAAAAGGCACTTGAGGCGTTTGAGGGCGTCAGTGCAGATGTCAATCTGGAGGAGAAAGCGGCTTATATCAGCGCTTCCAAAGAGGTTGACAGGGAAGCGCTGAAACAGGCAGTAGTGGAAGCCGGTTATGAGGTCGTGAGTGTAGAGTAAAGTTGATATCAGAGAGAAATAAAGCATCAGAGGGAGAAATCCTGGCTGGTGCTTTATTTATTGCTAAAATTTAATTAATTGTTTGTTTTTGACAAAAATAGAAGTAGAATTTATGGCTATATTATCAATTGACAGAAAATAACAAAACATGGTATATTTTTAATAAATAAAGTTTATTAATTAATTTTTGCGGAGAATTTGTTTTTAGGAGTGATATGTATGGAAAAAGCAGGACGGCCGCGGACCTTAAAAAAGCATAATAAAAATCTCATTCAAAAGCTGATCAAAGAAGAAGGACCTATTACAAAGCCGGAATTGTCGCATTTAACCCATTTAAGTCTTCCTACGGTAAATAAAATTACAGATGAGCTTGTAGCAGAAGGATACGCTGTTGAAGATGCAATTCAAAAATGTCCTGGTGCCGGCAGGAAAGCAAGAACTTATATTGTAAATGAAAATTTTGGGACGTTTGCGGCAGTCTATTATATGGGCGGAAAATGGCTGGGGTATGTAGTGAATATAACCGGTGCCATTACATATAAGACCCAATGTGAAGCAATTCATGCGGAATGTGGTTCACAAGTAGAAACCTTGCTCAATTTATTGGAACTTTTATTGAAACAGTCAAGTCGAAGTATGGGGATTGGAGTGGGAGTACCGGGGATTGTGCGAAAAGATGGAAGAATAGAAGGAATTCCGCTGCTGCCGGATTTTGAGGGAATTTATCTTTCGGAAATGATAAAAAAACGTTACGGATTGCCTGTGTGTATCGAAAATGACGTTAAGCTTATGACGGTTGGCTACAGGAATCTCTGTTTGAATAATTTGGATAACATTATCTTTTTATATATTGGAAATGGTCTTGGTGCCGGAATTTTATTGAATGGGACTCTTTATAAGGGAAACGGTAGTTTTGCCGGAGAGTTTGGTTATATGCCATCAGGAATGAACGGGGGGAATCTGGAAAAATGTTTGACTTTTTTAAGGACAAAGATAAAAGAAAATAGTGAAAATCAAGAGTACAAGAAGCAGTTTTGTACAGAAATTTCCAAGGCGCTGGTTTACTGTATTACTGTTATTAATCCGGAAGCCGTAGTAATTTATTGTGATGAAATTGATGAAAACACTACGAAAGTAATTGAGAAAGAGATAGAAAAATACATTCCGCGAACTTGTGTTCCGCAGGTAAGATATACCTCAAATCCTCAAATTGGCATTGATGGGCTGATATATTTATGTCAAGAAGGAGTTGCGCAAAAAAATTGGTTTACAGATGTTAGCTAGGGAAGGAGAAAATAAATTGGAAGCGAAAAAGATATGGGTTTCAGTAGATGGAGGGGGAACAAAGACAAGAATCTGTGCTTGTGATAAACAGGGCAGAAAGCTGTATGACGATTCTTTCGGATGCTCAAATTATAAATCTTCAGGACTGGACGCTGTTTCAAAAACATTGCATGGAGCATTTGAACAAATGTTGTCTGTTCTGGGATGCAAAAAGGAAGAAATTGTGGGGATTGTAATGGCGATTGCAGGATGTGATACCCAGAGAGATAAGCAAATTTATAAAAGCATTATGCTTCAAAAAGGATTTGACGAGAATAAGCTCTTTGTTTGCAATGATACAGAGGCAATTTTCCGAGCGCTTTCAGATGAAGACGGGGTTTGCGTGGTGGCAGGGACAGGCTCCATTGTATGTGCGTATGATGCATTTGGATTGAAGGCTCGTGTTGGCGGATGGGGGAGTCCTCTTTCGGACTATGGATCTGGTTATTGGATAGGAGCACAAATTTTAAAGAAAGTAATTCGGTGGTATGATGGCATAAATGAAGAGACAAGACCAGTGTATAAAGAAATAGCGGAAGCATTTCAAAAGCCGCATACGGAACTTGCGTGGACGTTGGCAGCTCTTTCGGTATCTGAGGTTGCGGCAGTATCTTCCTATGTTTTTAAACATGCACAACAGGGGGATTCTTTGTGCAGAGAAATTATAAATAAAGCAACAGAATACATAATAGAACAGATTGTTGTGTTATGTCGAAAAGTGAACTTTACATATCCGTTTTCCATCGTAACCGTTGGCGGTATTTTTCGAAATGAAAGTTTTCGTCAGAGCGTGATAGAAGGTGTGGAAAAAAAGCTTTCAGATTGTCAGCTGAAATTTTTGAGTCCCGTAAATTCACCGGCAGAAGATGGTCTGCAGTTTGCACAAAAGCTTTATCGTACGGAATAGGGATTAGGTGGGGACACTTAATATAAATAGCAAAAACAAAAATGAATGGAGGAAATGAAGATGAAAAAAAGATGGACAGTGGCAGTAGCGGCAATGATGGCGGTATCAGCGTTTGCAATACCGGTAGGTGCGCAGGAGGAAAGCGAATTTCTTACAATGATTCCCAATCATGACAATGCGGTGGGGACTTTTGCGGAAGGGCCGAATGGGGAAGCAGCTGTACCCGCAGTCGATGTGGAACTCACAGAAGAACAGTATAAAAAAGCTTCTGAGATGGATTTAACGCTGGCAATGCTCTGGGCAGGAGCTGGTGAGTGGTATAATGGCATGACCGATGGGGCAAAAAGTGAATGTGAAAAGATGGGGATTGAAATTGTAACGACTGCAGATGCAGAATTTGATCCCGCGCAGCAGGCCACACAGATAGAAACGGCGCTTTCTCTGAATCCTGATATTATGCTGACTCTCCCAGTAGATCCGGTCAGCGGAACAACGGCATATCAGCCGGCAGTGGATGCAGGTGTGAAAATTGTTTTTGCTGACAATTCAGTGAATGATTATGTTGGAGGAGAACAGTATGTAGCTGTTTGCACAGGAGACCAGTATGGCATGGGAAGAACCTGTGCGGATTTAATTGCAGAATCCATTGGTGGTGCTGGAAAAATCGGTATTATTTATTATGACTCCGATTATACGGTGACGAACAACAGGGATAATCAGTTTGTGCGCAGTATTCTGGAAGATTATCCAGATATTGAAATTGCAAGCATGATGGGATTTGCAGAGGAGACGGCTACTGGGGAAGTTGCATCTGCGATGTTGACGCAGAATCCGGATTTGGATGCAATTTATGTATCCTGGGATGTGGCGGCAGAACCGGTTGTTGCTGAAATTCGTTCCGCAGGTTATGATACAAAGCTTGTTACCATTGACCTTGGAGGAAACAATGATCTTGAGATGGCAACAGATGGCATTGTATATGGCAAATCAGCGGATATGCCGTACCAGATTGGTGCAACTATGGTAAAACTGGCAGTATTGGATTTATTGGGCGAAGAAACACCTACATATGTGGTAAGCGACTGTATTCGCATGACAAAAGACAATATTGAGGAAAGCTGGATGGCGGCTATGAATACAAAGCCGAGTGATGATGTGCTGGAGGCATTGGGCAAATAAAGGAAAGCGCGTCACCGGCTGAAGGGAGTTATAGAATGCGGGAAAAATACAAATTAAAAAATATCAATTTTAGCAGATTTATTGTATATATTAGCTTTTTCATAGTTTTTCTGGGGTTTTCTGTTCTGCTTCCGGGAAAATTTCTGACAGCCAATAATATTATGAATATTTTGCGTCAAACAGCAATGATTTCAGTGGCAGCAGTTGGCATGACATTTGCAATTACAGCAGGTCAGATTGATTTATCTACAGGGGGTGTTACAGCAACGGCTGCGCTGGTAACCGCCCTGGTGCTCCAGAAAATGCCTACCGTTGTTGGACTTTTTGCAGGTATCTGTATCGGTCTTCTTTGCGGGGCAGTGAATGGATTGATTTTGGTGAAATGCCGTATTCCTGCTTTTATTGTGACACTTGGAACCAGCAGCATTTATGTGGGAATTGCAAGGGCACTGACTGATTTGGAAGCAGTGACGATCACAGATGCTACGTTTAATCACTATTTTGGTTCTGGAAATATTGGAGTGATTCCGTCGTTGTTTCTGTGGACCATCGTTGTGACTGCAGTTGGACAATATGTTTATAAGAAAACCTCTTTTGGCCGGGCTGTTCTGGCTGTAGGAGGAAGTGAAACGGCTGCGCGTTATTCCGGCATTAATACTGGAAAAATAAAATTTCTGGCTATGGTTATCTGTGGACTGACCGCATCGCTGGCTGGTATTCTCTATGCAGGGCGTATGCATGGGGCGCGCTATACATATGGCGAAAATGACAACATGAATATAATTGCGGCTGTAGTGATCGGTGGGACCAGTTTCAGCGGCGGAAAAGGAACGGTATTTGGAACATTTCTTGGCTCTCTTGTCATTGGAATGTTAAACAATGGGTTATTGTTGATGGGACTGAGCGTGAATGCACAGATGATTGCGCGGGGATTGGTAATTATTCTGGCCGTATCTCTAAGTCTGAGAGAAAAAGTAAGTGACTAGGGGGGACAATGTATGTTTTTAAAAAAGATTTTAGAGAGAAATGAAGCGTTAATTACAGCGGCAGTAGATTTACATCAATCATACAGAATTCCGGCTAACGCATACGTTCTGGATGTTGACACGATAAGAGAAAATGTAAAGAAGATGGTGAGTCTTGCCCATAAAAATGGAATGAAAGTATATCCTATGACAAAACAGATAGGACGAAATCCGATTATTATTCAAGCTTTGAAAGAAGCCGGGGCAGACGGCTGCGTTTGCGTGGATATGGCAGATGCGCGCAGAGTTCATGAGGCAGGAATGAAAATTGGGCATTTGGGTCATCTCGTACAAGTTCCGGCAGGAGAAACCGCTGCTGCCGTGGCCATGGAACCAGAATACTGGACAGTATATAGCTTGGAAAAGGCAAGAGCAATTTCAGACGCGCTTCCTAATGGAAAAAAGCAAAAGGTAATGGCACGGATTTATGCGGACGGCGATATTTATTACACAGGTCATGAAGGCGGATTTCCGGCGGAAAAAATTGTGGAAATTGCGAAAGCGATTGATGAGATGCCGGGGCTTAAATTTGCCGGAATTACTACATTTCCAACACAGCTTTTTGATGAAAACAGCATGGAAGTGAAACATACTCATAACTATTATACGCTTTTGGAAGCAAAAAAGAGATTGGAAGAGGCCGGCTTTTTAAACATGGAAATAAATGCTCCGGGCACAACTTCCTTACATTTATTTGAAGAAATGGCGAAAAGTGGAGTTACTCAGGTAGAGCCTGGGCACGGTATGACTGGAACGACACCCTTACATGCATTTTTGGATTTGGAAGAGACGCCGTCAATGGTTTATGTTTCAGAGGTTTGTCATTTTTATAAAGAACAAGGGTATTGCTATGGCGGTGGGATGTATATTGATCCGGTATTTTCTCCCTATGATGTAAAAGCCTGTGTAGGAAATTCGGCGTCTGAGGCGAAGAAAAATCTTGTGACGTGCAGTATGCCGAAACCGGAATCCATTGATTATTATGGAATACTAGAGTCAGGAGCTGCTGTATCACAGGGAGATACCGTAGTGTTTGGATTCCGGGCGCAGGCTTTTGTGACGCGTGCATTTGTGGTTCCGGTGTCCGGTATTTCTGCAGGACAGCCAGTGGTGGAAGGTATCTATGATAGTGATGGCAAAATAATGGGGTGGCCGAATTGTTAAAGAATGAAAATGCTTTGGAGCTGAAGGAAATCTATAAATCGTTCTATCAAAATCAGGTATTAAAGGGTGTTTCTTTTGCAGTAGAAAAAGGGGCAATCATGGGATTGCTTGGAGGGAATGGAGCAGGAAAATCTACTTTAATGAAAATCGTAAATGGTATATATACCAAGGATTCGGGCTCTATTCTGATTGATGGAAGAACTGTAGAAATCAGCAATGCTCAGGATGCTGCAAGGCAGGGGATTGCTATGGTTTATCAGGAGCTTTCGCTGGTTCCATCGTTAACTGTGGTACAGAATCTGTTTCTGAATGATGAACCTTATAAAGGGATTTGTATTGATGAAAAGGAGTGTCTGAGACGTGCGCGCGAGGCATTTGAGGAATTCGGAATTACGGATATTGATCCTAATGCAGAAACAGGAGAACTGCCTATTGGAAGACAGCAAGTGGTGGAAATTATAAAGGCAATGCTAAAAAAGCCTCATGTATTGATTTTGGATGAGCCGACGGCATCCTTAACGCAGAGGGAAATTGATCTTCTCTTTGAATTTATGCGAAAGGTACAGAAAAAAGGTGTTGCTATTATTCTGATCTCGCACCATATGCGGGAAATTGTGGAAATTTGTAATCGTGCGGTAATTCTTTTTAATGGGACAGTGGCCCTTGATTTACCCGTAGAGCAGCTGACGATTCCCATGATGGTAGAAGCGATGGTTGGACGGGAAGTCCGGGAAGAATCCATTGTGAGAGAAAATCCGGTTGATTATACGAAAGATCCGCTGCTGAATATTAAAAATTTACAAAGTACGGATGGAAAAGTAAACGGGATCGACATGGACGTATATCCTGGAGAAATTGTGGGAATTGCCGGTTTAATGGGAAGTGGCAGAACAGAGCTTCTAAAGTGCGTGTATGGTTTGATGACACCGAAAAGCGGAAGGGTTATTTTGCGTGAGAAGGATGTTACGGGAAGAAAACCATGGAAATCAGTAGCTGGAGGCGTATTTATGATTCCGGAAGATCGAAGAAAAGCTGGAATCGTAGATATCCATTCTGTAAAAATGAATTTTTTTATTTCAGCCTGGAAACGTTTTGTAAAAAACACCTGTATCAATGACAAAAAAGCAGATGAAGAGGCTGAAAATTTGGTTTCCAGACTGGATATCAAAACCACAGGAATCCACCAGGAACTTCGTAACCTGTCAGGAGGAAATCAGCAGAAAGTTGTTTTTGGAAAAAGTATTTTTTTACACCCGGATATTTTGATGCTGGATGATCCAACGGTTGGAGTAGATGTGGAGGCGAAAGACAGTATCTGTAGAATTATTGGTTCTATTGCTGACAGTGGGAGCGGTGTGATTCTTGTATCTTCAGAATTCGATCATCTGGCGCGTGTATGTGACAGGGTGTTGATTATGAAGCAGGGAAAGATATGTCAAGAACTGCGGAGAGGAACAGATGTGTTGTCTGAGAGTGCTCTTTTGGTAGCTGTACAGTCTTAAAATAATTAAGGAATATTGAAAAAGAAACCGGAAGTATTGTTCGGTTTCTTTTTTCTGCTAAAGAGAGAACAAAAAAAATTATCTGCATAAATACAGCGTTTAGAGGAATTTAAAAGGAAAAATATTAACCAATTTGCTGTTAAATTACAACAAATGAAAGAGTCTTATTTAACGACTTATACGAAGAAATACAGAGTTATGGAAGAATGACACTTAAAACAGAGAGTCTTTTTCTATGCAATGAAACAGCAGATTATTTCATTTCTGCTTGATTGTACCAAAACTTATTTGTGTATGGTTTGTCAAGGACTTGTTGCGTAAGCAATGCAAAAGCAGAAAAGAAATGACAACGCTTAAAAGAGCGTGATATAATATTGGTATAGATAAATTGGAAGTTGTAAGGAGTTGATATTTTGAAAGGATTTGAACGAAAAAATCAA
>CALBGI010000076.1 GCA_937893675.1 uncultured Blautia sp. | reverse complement strand
TTCTGTATGAAAGAGTAAATATCAACTGTGCGGAGGTAAATTCCACCGCATAAGCGTTATTTTGTGCTCGGGAATTGTGCAGAAATAAAAAAGATAGTATAATTGAGACAGAGTGAATGTTAGGTCAGATGGATTAGAAAGGAATTACATATGAGTAGGAATTACAAGGATGAAAATCGTTATATAGGTACGTTCAATATATTAGGTGAAGAAATTGATGGAGAAGTCATTCACAATAAAAAAACAGGAGTGATTTTTCTGGATTTAGCAAAACAGTTAGATGAAAAAACTTTTATGGGAAAACGTTATGCTAACATGCCAGTCATTTCAGGAAAAATTAATTCCGGGGCGACAGTTACTTTATTTAATAATAAATGTATAAATAATCATACAAATGTTGGACAAACTCAGAGAATCTGCTTTAGAAGTGATTATTTAGTTTGGTCATCAAAAATACAAAAAGATGCACTATTTAATGAATTAGTATGTACATTAAAAAATGCATTTGCTTGGACTCAGTTATCAGTTTTTGAAACAACAGATACGGGAATTAAAATGAAAGATGGTTTCGATGTACGAGAATTTTCATGGTTTGGAGTAAATGTTAGTTTTTCAGTATTTTCAAATGAAACTTTCTGGGGACCATTCGATAGTGAAGAGAAGACAATTGTTCAAAGAGTTAAATTAACTATTGCAAGTGAGACGGGACGAACGATTGATGAACTTCTTTCAATTAGAGATAAAATTTTGGCAATGATTTCTTTTGCTATCAAAAATAATATTAATATCGAAGAGGAATACTTTTTAGATTATGAGGATTCATATTTAATTGGAGAAAAAATAGAACAATATCATAAACATCATTTATTAAGTGCACAAAGAGAATTAGAAGTTTATGATTCAAAAGTATGGGATTATAATTTTACATTAAACAAACTTTCTTCTGATAAAGATATTAATAAAGAATTAGAGAAATTAGTTCCTATTTTTAATTTATATTTATCTCTGTTTAAATATCGTGATATGCCATTGGAAATGGTATTTTTGAATATTGTACAGGCTTTAGAAACTTTCCATTCACGTTTTTTCTATGGCGATAAAAAGAAGAAATATGTCGAATCTGTAATGGAGAGATTTTCAGGAGCAGTAATTTTTGATCAACTTGAGAAAAAACTATTATCGCCTACCCAGATGGATGAAAATTGTAGTTACATAATTCTTGTGTCACGTTTGAATGATTTGTTGATTGGGAATTACAATACCATATTCTATGATTACTGGGGATGTGAAGAGGATTATGGACAGGTAATTGCTGATACACGTCACTACTATACCCATTATGGTAGTTCAAAAGAGAAAAAAGCATTAAAAGGTGATGATCTCAGAGAAGCAATATTTGTGCTTAGTAGTTTATTGGAGTATCATATTTGTTTAGTATTAGGTATAGATATCAAGGAAAAAGTACGTCAAAGTCTTAGCAGTCATAATTCGTGGAAACAATTAGAGAAGGCTCAGATTAAAGAAGTGGAAGAAAAGAAATAAAGATTTTTGCACACCCCTACTTCACGAATCGTTAAAAGGTTCAAAAATCCCAGTAGTCTGCCCCCCCCTAAACTGACTACCAATTGACTACTACAGACTACTACACTTGGTCTTAAACTACCATATTTTGCTACTTTCACTACAGTTTCCGGAAAACTGTAAGTCTTGTAGAAATTCAAAAAAGTGCGTAAAATAGGGCAAAACGAGGCATTTCAGGAGGAAAAAATAATGATAAAAGTATTATTCATCTGCCACGGCAACATCTGCCGCTCCCCCATGGCAGAATTCATTTTTAAGGACATGGTCGCCCGCTGTGGCCTTTCAGATCAATTTTATATTGCATCCGCAGCCACCAGCACAGAGGAAATCTGGAATGGTCAGGGGAACCCGGTCTATCCGCCGGCGAGGCAGGAGTTGGCTCGCCACGGTATCAGCTGCGAGGGAAAGCGGGCGGTACAGATTCAAAAAAGTGACTATGACAAATACGACTATCTTCTGGGAATGGAACAGCGAAATATCCGTAATATGATGCGGATCCTGGGGCGTGACCCGAAGAAAAAGGTGCATCGTCTCCTGGATTATTCAAACAATCCAAGAGACATTGCAGACCCCTGGTACACCGGGAATTTTGATTCCACTTACCGGGATGTAGTGGAGGGGTGCGAAGCTTTTCTGGATATGCTGGTGCGCGAGAAAAAGGTTCGTTGAGGCGTGGTGTGCTATGGAGACACAGTATGTGGAAGCAGTGGGCATCTCTCGGAATGGGAAGTTCAAGGGAAAGTGAAGGCAGAACCTGGACTGGAATGCGAGAGCAAGTAAGAGCAGAAAACCGGAAAGGGAATGTGTGCGCAAGTAAGAGCGGAAATGGAATGGAAATACAAAACTATAAGAACCGAAATTTAGGCGGAATTTCGAGTCGAAATTTGTCGATGAAAAATGCTTTACAGGGAATAAATCTTTGTCTATACTAAAATTACAGCAACTCAACAGGGAGTGATGAGCTCCCTTCTTTTTTTACAATTCTAATGTTTCTGGGCAATATCTGCCCGCAGAGTGTCTCACGAAGAAAGGAATCTATATGAAAACAGAATATGAAGTATTTGTGGAAGAGCTGATGGAAGAGCTGCGCAAAACGACTGGCTACACGGAAAAGCAGGTGTGTTTTGCCGGAGAAGGGAGCGCACTTGCTAAAACGGGAGACCGGATTCTGGTGGAGAGCGCCGTTCACGATGATGGCGTGGAAATGTGTAGTGTGTACGTGGGGGAGATGTACGAACGTTACCGGCAGGGAGAAGATATTTACCGGATCAGCGGGGAAATTTTGGAAGAAATACGTAAGGTTCAAAATTCATCGCTGTTTGAGGGAACCAGAAAGCTTGCCCGCTATGAGACTGCCAGGCCGGAGTTGTTTATTCGTCTTTTGAATTTTGAACAAAATGAGGCGGATTTACAGAACGCAGTTTACAGAAGATTTGGGGAAATTGCGCTGGTGCTCTATTTGAAAGTGCTGGAAAAGGATGCGTGCCTTACGAGCCTGAAAATTCGGCAGGAGTATCTGGAAAGCTGGGGCGAGGATGAAGATTCCGTTTTTGAGGATGCGCTTAAAAATACCCTGGAAATCTCGCCTCCCCGGATCTATTTCTGGCATAAACTGATCGGAAACGATGAATATGAGGGAGAGGAAGTGATGGGGGAAGAGAAACCCTCCTGCCTTCGGGGGGATATGCTGGGAAATTGTCTCAGCACTTCCAGGCGAACGAACGGCGCAGTTGCGATTTTTCTGCCGGGAGTTGCGAAGCATTTGGCGGATGCGCTGGGCGGAGATCTGTATCTTGCTTTTACCAGCATTCATGAGGTTATGGTGCATAATGCAGGTCAGACAGACCCGAAGGGGCTGGAAAAGGTTTTAAGGAGCACGATTCGCGATGCCACGCCAAAGGAGGACTATTTAAGCTCATATATATACGGCTACAGCCGAAAAGAACAGAAATTTTCCTGTGTGACAAAGCCGGAAGTGCTGACATATCCTAATAAAGAATAAAATCAAAGGGAATGATATTGGAAATGCCATATACAATCATGTTGGATGCCGGTCATGGAGGTTCTGACCCGGGAGCCGTGTTTGAGGGGCGCCAGGAGAAGGACGATACACTGAAGCTTACCATGGCTGTAGGAGATATTTTGAAGGCCAACGGTGTGAATGTTTTGTACACCAGAACCTCGGATATTTATCAGACGCCTTTTGAAAAAGCCAGAATTGCCAATGAATCCGGTGCAGACTATTTTATTTCATTTCACAGGAACAGCAGTCCTCAGGCAAATCAGTACAACGGCGCAGAAGTTTTGGTCTACAACAAAGAGGGGATTAAGTATGAAATGGCAAAAAACATTCTGGGAGCATTGGGAGAGGTTGGATTTCGGGAAATCGGTGTGAAGGAGCGCCCGGGTCTGGTAGTGCTCCGGCGCACAAAAATGCCTGCACTTTTGGTGGAAGCCGGTTTTATTAATTCTCAGCAGGACAATGCGCTTTTCGATGAAAAATTTTCGGAGATGGCAAGAGGGATTGCAGAGGCGATTCTGGGAACCTTGGATGAAGAGACGACACAGGAGCAGGAGCGTTATTATCGGGTGCAGACCGGCGCTTTCCGCAACCGGGAGAATGCAGACCGGCTGCTCTATAATCTTTTGGATAATGGATATCCGGCGTTTCTTCTGTATGATGACGGTCTGTTTAAAGTACAGGTAGGTGCTTTTCAGCAGATTGGAAATGCAATTCGTATGGAGCAGCGACTGCGGGATGCGGGGTACAGTACGGTGATCGTTACAAAATAAGTTTTCTTTTGGAAATGAATGTAGTATGATGGAAGTATCCCTAAGATACCAAAGAGAAAGGCAGGAAAGTTATGTACCGGAGATTTCTCGATCAGATAAGCGATTTTATATTTGTGGAAGATGAGCCCAAGAAGGCTGATGTTATTTTTGTGCCGGGAAACGGATATCCGCAGATGGCAGAGCGGGCGGCTGAGCTTTACAGAGAAGGCTATGCGCCATATGTACTGCCGAGTGGGAGGTTCAGCACAGTGACGGGGGTGTTTTCCGGGGTGCTGGCCAAGAAAGAACGTTATCCGGGAGAGTTTTTGACGGAATGGGAATTTTTGGAGACAGTTCTTGTGAAGAACGGGGTTCCAAAAGAGGCGATTCTCAGAGAAGATTATGCCACCTTTACCTATGAAAATGCGATTTATTCCCGGCAGGTGACTGACAAGGCGGGGATTTGCGTGAAAAAGGCGATTCTCTGCTGCAAAACCTATCATACCAGACGATCCCTCATGTACTATCAGCTTCTTTATCCTGAGACAGAATTCAGAGTCTGCCCGTCCTGCACAGACGGGATAACCAGGGAGAACTGGAAGGAAACGGAAGAAGGGGTGGAGGCAGTCACCGGGGAAATTTCGCGGATCATCCGTCAGTTTTCCCTGATGCTGGGCCATTGAGAAAACGTTGCGATAAGGAGGATATCGATGCAGTATATCAGTGATTATTCCTCTCCTTTGGGAACGCTTTTTTTGTCAGCAGATGAAATTGGTCTTACCGGGGTTTGGATGGAGAAACGGAGATATTTTGTCCATTGTCCAAAGGAGGAACAGGAGAAAAAGGAAATACCGGTGTTTCAGCAGACCAAACGTTGGCTCGACACTTATTTTTCCGGAAAAGAACCGGATTTTTCCGTACCGCTTCATTTGATAGGAACAGACTTTCAAAAGGAAGTGTGGAACATTCTCTGTACGATTCCATATGGCGAAACAATGACCTATGGCGAGATCGCAAAACAGATTGCCGGGAAAAGAGGGATTTCCCGCATGTCTGCACAGGCTGTAGGCGGTGCGGTAGGGCACAACAAGATTTCCATCCTTGTTCCCTGCCATCGGGTTGTGGGAGCGAATGGCAGTCTGACCGGCTATGGAGGCGGCATAGACAGAAAGGTAAAGCTCCTTGCATTGGAGGGTATAGATATGGATGCGTTTTTTGTACCAGAGAAAGGGACTGCCTTGTGAATGAGAATCGGGCGGTATCTGCTTTAAAGGAGCAGGTACCGCCCGAGTGGTGTTTTAGGAATCTTTTTTTGTTTTGGAGGCTTTTTGAGGAAGCCAGATATGCACGGATTCGATACGGTTTTTGTCCAGCTCGTCTACAACCAGTCGGATGCCGTCTTTCATGGTCACAGCCTGTCCCTGGGTGGGAAGACTGTCAAGCTGCTCGATAATAAAACCGCCGATGGAGTCGTAATCCTCAGAAATCAGGGAAATGTGCAGCTGCTCGTTGATATCGTCGAGCTTGGCAGAACCGAGAGCTACATACTCCAGGCCCTCCTGGATTTCTTTTAAATCCTCTTCTTCGTCCACATCATATTCGTCGCGGATCTCGCCTACGATTTCTTCCAAAAGATCCTCCAATGTAACAAGTCCGGCTGTTGCGCCGTACTCGTCCAGGACAATGGCAAGGTTCACGGAGGCTTTGCGCATTTCCAGCATCAGATCTGCAGTGGCCTTGTATTCGTAGGTGAAGTAAGGTTCACGGAGAATGGAGCGTACAGAAAAGTTTTCGTCTGCCTGATGAAAGAGCAGATCCTTCATATTGATAATACCAATGATATTGTCGGTATTATCCTCATACACCGGAAAACGAGTGTGCATTTCTCTGCGAAACGTCTCAATGAGCTCTTCGTAGGTGGAATTTACATTTACAAAATTCATATCAATGCGGGGAATCATGACATCTTTTGCAGTGGAATCGCCAAAGTCTACCACATTGTAGATCATCTGTTTTTCTTCCCGCTCAATTACGCCGTCTTCCTGGCTGACGTTCACCAGTGTGCGAAGTTCGTGTTCTGTCATTGTGTTTGTTTTTACATTGGGGTCAACACGCAGCAGGAACATCACGCCATTGGAAAGCTTTCCTACCAGGAAGATTACCGGCGTGAGCACGATCATCAGAAAATAAATGGTTCTCGCGTAGGAGAGGGCAATTTTTTCTGAGTGTATGGAAGCCAGAGTCTTTGGGGTGATCTCTCCGAAAAGCAGAATGATCAAAGTGATAAGACCGGTGGCAATTCCCACATACACATCGCCCAGAACCTGTATGGTGAGGGTAGTTACCAGGGAAGCGGCAGCCGTATTGACAATGTTGTTTCCGATCAGGATGGCACTGAGCATTTTTCCGGAATCAGAAATTACTTTTTCCAGAATTGCAGCGCGCTTGTTTCCCTCCTCCACAAGAGCCTGAATACGGATGCGGTTGACGGTAGTCATGGAAGTCTCGGCGGAGGAAAAAAATGCGGAGAGAAGCACCATGACGAAGATGGCAACTGCCTGAATGATAACGCTTGAATCCAAAATGAAAGTCACTCCTTCTGTATTTTTGCTTTAGTTTAGCGTACGCTTATAAACGCTATCTTAATAGGAAAATATACAGGATTTCTGTCAAAAAAGCAAGGAGTAAATAGAGGAATATAAGTCGGTTTTGTGAAATGTTTTGACAAAAATACAAAAAGATTATTACGGAATATTTACAAAATAGTAAAAAGTTGTTATAGTATAAACGTGACAGTAATCGACAATTATTTTGTTGCGCATTTCATACCCGGAGGGGTGTGAATTTCAGAATAAAAACGGCGTTTAGCCGGAGGTGGAGAAATGAAAAAGAAAAATGTGAGAAAACTATCGAAAAAGGGAGTTGCTTTGCTGGCAGCGGCAGCTATGTCGGCCATGGTTTTCTGTCAGGCCGGGGATTTAGTCCTGGCAGAAGCGACAGAAATGTCTGTGGAGTCTGTGGAAATCAGCAGCCTGCTTCCGGACAATATTACGATTGAAGAACCAACGGCACTTTCCAATGTGGAACTTCCATCCAGCGAATATGGAACTCTTTCCTGGGCAGACGGATCCTTTGTTCCAACAAAGAGAGTGCAGAGCTGCAAGGTGATATTTGAGTCTTCCGGCAAGGTGGATCTGTCTCATATTACTGGCTGGGACAGTGAAAGCCAGTCTTTTACAGGAAAGATAACGGTTGTGGTAAACAGTATCGAGGATTCTTTGGAAGAGACTCCGGAGGCTTTGCCTACCGAGGAACCGGAAGCCCTTCCTACGGAGATGCCGGAACTGGAACCTACGGAAATACCGGAAGAAATACCGGAAGAGACTCCTGGCGTGTCTGAGACGCCGGAGGTTTTGCCTACGGAAATACCGGAAATTCCGCCGACAGAGACGCCGGAGGTTTTGCCTACGGAAACGCCGGAGGTTTCGCCGACAGAGACGCCGGAGGTTTTGCCTACGGAAGCACCGGAGGTTCCGCCGACAGAGA
>CALBGI010000075.1 GCA_937893675.1 uncultured Blautia sp. | reverse complement strand
TATTTCCCGTACACTTAGCGAGTGCGAGCAGAGCGAAGCAGGAGGTTAGTGCGAATGCATACCTGGACACTTGGAGAGCCGGAGCAAAGCGAACGGGGAAACTAGTGACCATGGTATTTCCCGTACACTTAGCGAGTGCGAGCAGAGCGAAGCAGGAGGTTAGTGCGAACGAATACGAAGCGCAAAACATAAGCGGAGGTACTTCATGACAGCGATAACGGACGGCGCAGAATATCTGAAATATGTTCTCGAAAAACTGAAAAAACGAATACAGGAATTGAGCACTTCCATCGCAGAGGGGCAGAAAGAAATCGAAAGCATGCACGATTATTACTGGGAGAACTATACGGAAATGGATCAGTATGGTTATGAAAACTTTGATAATCAGCAGGCGCTTCTGCAGCAGGTAAATGCCAATCAGGATGCACTGTTATTGAAGCAGCGTTTCCGCCGGATGCTGGATTCTCCATTTTTCGGAAGGGTGGACTTTCGATATGAGGGAGAGGACGAGGCGGAAACTTTCTATATCGGAATTGGAAATTTTGCGGAGCGCACAGGCAGTCTTCCGCTGATTTACGACTGGCGTGCGCCGGTAAGCGGGCTGTTTTATGATTATGACAAGGGGCCGGCCTCTTATGAAGCGCCGGCCGGGGTGCTTTCAGGTGAGGTGATTTCCAAATGGCAGTACAAAATCCGCAGTGGAAAAATGGTTTACGCTTTTGAGAGCGATGTGAAAATTGATGATGAGATTCTGAAGGCGGAACTTGGAAGCCACGGGGAGACACAGCTTAAGAACGTCATCCGAACCATACAGAAAGAGCAGAATACAATTATACGAAATACCCATGATAAAATTATGGTAATACAAGGTGTGGCGGGAAGCGGAAAGACCTCCATTGCGCTGCACCGTATTGCTTATCTTCTTTACCATGACCGGAATCTGAAATCCTCCAATGTGCTGATCCTGTCGCCAAACGGGATTTTTTCGGACTATATTTCCCATATTCTCCCGGAACTGGGAGAAGAAAATATCCGGGAGATGAGCTTTGATCTTTTTGCTTACCGGCATCTGACGGATGTTGCGGCAGACTGTGAAGAGCGCTATGATGAGATAGAGCGGCTTCTGGTGCATCCGGAGCAGGGGGAGGAATACCATTACAAACAGTCGCGGGAGTTTGTGGAGCTGCTGGAAGGCTTTGTCCTGGAACTGGAGGATAGTCTTCTGAATTTCCGGGAGGTTTCCTGGCGGGGGTATTCCAAAACAGAAGCAGAGCTGATACAGCTTTTTTATTTTAAATTTCCGGATACGCCTTTGCTTTCGAGGATGGAGACGGTTGCGGAATACTTCATTGATGAGGTGGAGACTCTTCGGGGCGGTGATTTATCACAGGAGGAGAGAGACGCTGTCCTTGAACGTTTTCAGGTGATGTACCGCACCAGAGACATTTATAAGCTGTACCGGGAATTTCTGGAGCAGAACCATTTGGGAACTCTGCCGGATGTGCCGTTGGAGAAGCGTTATATTCAATATGAAGATGTGTATCCGCTTCTTTATTTGAAATACCGGCTTTTGGGGGCGCGTCAGCATCGGGATATCAAGCATCTGGTGGTGGATGAGATGCAGGATTACAGCTATCTGCAGTTTCTTATTATTAAGATGCTGTTTTCCTGCCGCATGACCATCCTGGGAGACCGGGCGCAGATCATGGACGGAGGGCAGCAGGATGCCTTTGCATTTTTGCCGGGGATTTTTGGCAGGGATATTCGGCGTATCCGCATGAACAAGAGCTACCGCAATACTGTGGAGATTGCGGAATATGCAAACCGCCTGGCGGGAATCCGGGATATGGAGGTTTTTTGCCGCCATGGGGCAGTGGTTCAGGAAAAAAGCGCCCAGAGCCTTGGGCAGGCGCTGGAGGGAACTGCCGATTCCCTTATGTCAGCATCCTATGAGACTGCGGCAGTGATTTTTCTCACAGAGAAGGAGGCCCGGGAGGGAGCAGAGCTTCTGCGGGAGATACTTTTGAAAAGAGGCTTTGATGTGGAACATCGTTTTTCCTGCCTGGACCGTAACAGCAGCAGTTTTCAGAAGGGAATTACAGTCACAGCCTACTATTTGGCGAAAGGCCTGGAATTTGACTGTGTGGTTGGCGTTTTCTCCGGAAAACGGAATGAAGCATCCGTAAAGCGTGCACAATATATAACAGCAACCCGGGCACTTCATGAGCTTACCATGTACGCTTATGGTGACAAAAGGTATGAGGACGCCGACGCCTGCCAGGGACAGACCGATGACCATGCATAATTAATAAATTTTTTATAAAAGAACAGAAATAAAATGTTGACAGAAATGTAATAAAAATGTAAAATATGTTCGATACGATGATATGAGGATTAGAATGTGAAACCAAGGAGGACATTATGAAAAATAAAAAGATACTTTTACTTGTGGCTATGACAGCGGCACTGTCTTTCTCCATGACAGCCTGCAGCTTTGGCGGCGGAGATGAGGAGGTTGTGGTGACTCCTACGCCGGAACCGGCACCGGAACCGACAGAAGCACCGGAGCCCACACCGACCATTGCCCCGAATATTCAGGACACGACCTATACGACGGCAGATCAGTCTCTGTCCATTGAGCTTCCGGATGCAACCTGGGCGAACACCATGGACGATGGCTCTACCATCAGCTTTGAGTCTCCGCAGCAGGGAAAAATCCGCATCCTTCACGGCGTGGGAGAGGATGCGCTTTCTACCTATATCGTTCCTACAACCGAAGATACTGCAAATACCCTGGAGATGGGAGCAGGCTTTGAGCCGGCGGTGGATTATGCGATCAGCCAGTTTACTGCCAATGATGTAAACGGGGTTGGTGTGTACGACTATGTTGTAGAATATCTGAATACGGAAAAGAGCGGCGGATATTCCTATGCAATTAAGAGAGTGATCGCCAATGCGCAGGAGTATTATGAGATTACCGCATCTGTTGTTGCAAAAGACGAGGCAGCGCTTGCAACTGCGAAGGCAGCCATGGACAGCGTACAGATTCTTGGAGAATCCACGCTGAAGGCCGCGACAGGCGGCGAGGCTGCAGGAACAGACGGAGCCGCAGCAGGTGAGGCCACATCTGGTCTTCCCAATGGCGGCATCAGCGATGAGGCCCTGGTAGATACCAACCAGACCAGGACCATTTACCGCAATTCTGACGGGCAGCCGCTGGTAGTGAAGAATGACGGCACCGGTGTGTGGAAAGATGATGCGGGCAACACCTATGACTTCCGCGACAACGGAATGGACGTTTATGACCAGAACGATGTAGACTACTACTATCATGGGGAAGCGGCAGATGTATATTATATGCCTGTTCCGACAGAATAATGGCGGCTCTGGTTTGACGGTACGCAAAAAGAATAGGGAGCCATTTTGCCGGCTGGATTTTCAAGGAAATCCGGCCGGTTTTTCCTTTTCCAAAATCAGACAGAGCATCTGTTTTGTGTGAAAAGAAAGGATTCGGCTGTGTGTCGAAATTTGTAAAACGATTTTCCTTAAAATCCCGAAAAAGCTCTGGCACAACAGTCCAATTCGTGCTAAGATAAATCAAAGCATTTCATTTCTTTTATTCTAGGCAGTTTATCTGTTTCAAGGTATCATTTCAGCCATTCGGCAAGACGAAGAAATCTCATGCTTTTCCCTTATAAAAAAGCAGAGAGGTTTCACAACAGTCAGTTGTACGCTAGAGTGCATGAGAGGCCTCCTGCCATTTCCAGATAGGAGGTATTTTATGACAATGACTGGACAGCACACAGCCCCTGCCCCTAACCGTACGTATAAGTCCCGGATGTTTGAGATGATTTTCAGCAATAAGAAAGAGCTTTTGGAGCTTTACAATGCAATCAACGGGACGGATTACACGAACCCGGACGATTTGGTGGTGAACACACTGGAGAACGCCATTTATATGGCAATGCGCAATGATGTTTCCTTTCTTATTGATAAACGCCTGAATCTTTATGAGCACCAGTCCACCTGCAGCCCAAATCTGCCCCTGAGGTTTTTGTTTTATGTGGCGGATGTATACTCAGATTTCACGAAAGAAATGAATTTGTACGGAAGCAAGGCGGTAAAGATCCCTACGCCCCATTTTATTATTTTTTACAATGGGACGGAGGAACAGCCGGACCAGCGGGAACTGCGTTTATCCGATACGTTTCAGGTGAAGGAAGACCAGCCGCAGCTGGAACTGAAGGCGACTATGCTGAATATCAACAAAGGACATAATAAGAAACTCCTGGATGCCTGCAGGACCTTGCGGGACTATGCGGAGTACACTGCCCTGGTGCGGAAACACGCACAGGATATGCCCCTTGCAGGCGCTGTGGAAAAGGCGGTGGACGAATGTATCAAGCGAGGTGTGCTGGCGGAGTTCTTGGAGAAAAATCGAGCGGAGGCGATCAAAGTGAGCATTTACGAGTATGATGAAGAACGCCATATGCGGCAGACAAAGGAAGAGGGATTCGAAGAGGGATATGAATCCGGACGTCAGTCCGGCCTGGTCGAGGGGCATGAAGCCGGTCTGGCGGAGGGGCGTAAAACCGGCCTGATACAAGGCCGGGAACTTGAGCGCAAAATGTTTAAGCAGATACTTCTCCTGCGCCGCGCCGGAAGAACCTGCGAAGAAATTGCAGGACAATGCGGGATTTCGGCAGAAGAAGTCAGAGACATGCTGGATGGACTTGAATAGGATTTACAGAGAAAAATAGCTGCGGCGGACACTTCCCGTGATTTCCTGTTGGAGAAGCTTGGTGCGGAGCACGGCTCCGGGGAAACACTGGCTGGGTACCGCCGCTTTTTTGATCTGAAATTCCAAAAATCCCGGGGTATTTGCAGTTTGTTTTGCAACTTTTTCCATGCTGTGATATGATGTGAGACAGAGGAAAATCAAACAATCCGGAGGAAGAACCCTATGGAGAGAGAAGCGTACGGCGATTTCGCCAGAATTTATGATGTTTTTATGGACAATGTGAATTATCGTGAATGGGCGGCGTATCTGTCGGGAACGCTCACAGAGTATGGTATCCGGGACGGACTGGTGCTGGAGCTTGGCTGCGGAACGGGAACCATGACAGAGCTTCTCGCAGGAGCCGGCTACGATATGATTGGTGTGGACAATTCAGAGGAAATGCTTGCGGAGGCGATGGAGAAACGCGTGGAATCCGGCTATCCCATTCTCTATCTCTGCCAGGACATGCAGGAGTTTGAGCTCTACGGAACCGTGCGGGCGGTTGTGAGCGTCTGCGACAGTCTCAACTACCTCACAGAGGAGGGAGAGCTTCAGAAGGCGTTTTCCCTTGTAAATAATTATCTTGACCCGGGCGGTGTGTTCCTTTTTGACATGAATACCGTTTACAAGTATGAGAAAATCCTGGGAACAGGAACAGTTGCGGAAAATCGGGATGAGGGCAGCTTTATCTGGGAAAATGAGTACGACAGGGAGAGTCACATCAACGAGTATGCGCTGACGTTATTTTTGCGGCAGGAAAACGGCCTTTATGAAAAAAGCGAGGAGATTCATTATCAGAGAGCGTATTCCCTGGAGGAGATTACGGAAGCCCTTGCGGGTGCGGGGCTCGAGCTTTTGAAGGTGTACGATGCCTATACCAGAAATGAGCCTCAGAAAACCAGTGAGCGGCTCACCTTCGTGGCGAGAGAATATCAGAAAGCAGAAAAATACGGCATGATGGCCGGAACAAAAGAAACAGGAGAGAACTATGAGTGATTATATTGTAAGAGCAATGGCAGCAAACAACCAGATCCGCGCATTTGCGGCGAACACCAGAGATATGGTGGAGACGGCGAGACAGCGGCACAACACCAGCCCGGTGGCGACAGCGGCCTTGGGACGTCTTCTCACAGGCGGAGCCATGATGGGCGTGATGATGAAAGGGGAAAAAGACATCCTGACTTTGCAGATTCAGGCAGGAGGCCCTATAAACGGTATTACGGTGACCGCAGATTCTCAGGGAAATGTCAAGGGATATGTGGGGAATCCGGATGTATGCATTCCTGCAAACAGCAAGGGCAAGCTGGATGTGGCCGGGGCTGTTGGCGTTGGATTTCTGAACGTTATCAAGGATATGGGGCTGAAGGAGCCGTACTCCGGTCAGGTAATCCTGCAGACCAGCGAGATCGCGGAGGATTTGACCTATTACTTTGCGACCAGCGAGCAGGTTCCTTCCGCGGTTGGTCTTGGCGTTTTGATGAACCGCGACAATACAGTGCGGCAGGCCGGCGGCTTTATCGTGCAGGTGATGCCCTTTGCAGAGGAAAGCACCATTGCGAAACTGGAGGAAAATATCGCAAAAATCGACTCGGTGACAAACCTTCTGGAGGAGGGCCATACCGCAGAGAGTATTCTGGAGCATGTACTCGATGGCTTTGATGTGGAGGTTACAGATACGCTGCCTGCGCAGTTTTACTGCAACTGCAGCAAACAGCGCGTAGAACGCGCGCTTATCAGTGTTGGACGAAAAGAGCTGAACGACATGATTCAGGAAGGAAAGCCGGTGGAGCTCAACTGCCATTTCTGCAACACCAGCTACACCTTTACCGTGGAAGAGCTCAAGGAGATTCTTCGCAAATGTAAATAAAGGCAGGAGGAGCAGACAATGAAACAGGGGTTTATTAAGGCGGCCGCAGCGACGCCGAGAGTGACAGTTGCGGACTGCAGAGCAAACGGAGCAGAAATCCTGCGCCTGATACACGAAATGGAAAAGGAAAAAGCAAAGCTGATGGTGTTTCCGGAGCTTTCCATTACCGGCTACACCTGCGGGGATCTGTTTTTGCAGAGAAGCCTTCTTGACAGCGCCTGGGAGACGCTTTTATGGCTGGCCGGGGAGACAAAAGAAGTGGATGCGCTGATTTTCGTGGGACTTCCTGTGCGTGCGTTCGGAAAAATCTACAACGGGGCGGCAGCCCTGAACAGAGGAAAGATTCTTGGTATTGTGCCAAAAACCCACCTGCCAAATTATAATGAGTTTTATGAGCAGCGCCAGTTTGCAGCGGCGGAGGAGGCGGTGGAGCATATTCAGGTGGAAGGGGAGCGTATCCCCTTTGGGGCGAAGCTGCTTTTTGCGTGCAGGGAGCTTGGAGAATTTACCGTGGCGGCAGAAATCTGTGAGGATCTGTGGGTGCCGCTTCCGCCCAGCGTATCTCATGCCCAGGCCGGTGCACACATTGTGGTAAACCTGTCGGCCAGCAACGCGGTTGCAGGCAAAGCCTCTTACCGCAGAAGCCTGGTGGCTGGGCAGTCCGCACGCCTTGTGTGCGGCTACGTGTATGCCAGCGCCGGCGCCGGGGAATCCACGCAGGATGTGGTTTTTTCCAGCCAGAATATGATCGTGGAAAACGGTGCTGTGCTGGCGGAGGGAGCGCGCTTTCAGGACGAGACTGTCGTCAGCGAGATTGACGTGCAGCGGCTGGCGGATGAGAGACAGAGACTTTCTACCTACCCGGCAGCGCGGCAGGAAGGCTATGTGCGGGTGCCCTTTGATGTAAAAATAGAGGAAACGGTGCTTACCCGGGAATTTTCCGAAAATCCCTTTGTCCCGGCGAAGGCGGAAGAACGCGTGATGCGCTGTGAAGAAATTCTGCATATCCAGGCACTGGGGCTGAAAAAGCGCATGGAGCATATGCATTGTCAGAGAGCCATGGTGGGGCTTTCCGGCGGGCTGGATTCCACATTGGCGCTTCTTGTCATAGCCAAAACCTTTGATCTGATGGGAATTGAGCGAGCCAAGATCCACTGTGTGACCATGCCCTGCTTCGGGACGACAGACCGGACCTACACCAATGCCTGCCGTCTGAGCAAATGTCTGGGCGCAAAGCTTACGGAGGTGAACATCAAGGCTGCGGTGACCCAGCATTTCAAGGATATCGGACATGATCCGCAGGTGCATGACGTGACCTACGAAAACAGCCAGGCAAGAGAGCGGACGCAGGTCCTCATGGATATGGCGAACCAGGAGGGCGCGGTTCTGGTGGGAACCGGAGATTTGTCAGAGCTTGCGCTTGGATGGGCGACCTACAACGGCGACCACATGTCCATGTACGGCGTCAACGGATCTGTGCCAAAAACGCTGGTACGCCACCTGGTACGCTGCTATGGGGAAAACTGCGAAGAAGCGGAATTGAGAGAAGTGCTGCTTGACATTCTGGACACGCCGGTAAGTCCGGAGCTTCTGCCGCCGAAAGACGGTGAGATCGCTCAGAAGACGGAGGACTTGGTGGGACCCTATGAGCTTCATGACTTTTTCATTTATTACATGCTGCGGGCCGGCTTTTCCCCGAAGAAGATCTACCGCATTGCCTGCAGAACCTTTGCCGGGATTTACGAAAAGGAAGTGATCCTCAAGTGGCTGAAAAGCTTTTACCGAAGATTTTTTGCCCAGCAGTTTAAACGTTCCTGCATACCGGACGGCCCCAAGGTGGGAAGCGTGGCGCTTTCCCCGAGAGGTGACCTTCGGATGCCCAGCGACGCCAGTGCGCGGGTGTGGCTTTCTGAGCTGGAAAACATACAGTAAACAGAAAAAGGCGGAGACCGTTAAGGATTCTCCGCCTTTTCCAATGCATCCTCAATGGAGCTCATGAGCATGATGGAGGTGTATTTCTTGTCGTCCGCGTACTCGATATTCTCCAGCGACTGCTTTTCGCAGATCTGCTCAGCAATGGAATCTAAAGCAGGCTCTACCAGGGGAAACATGGCTGCGGTGCTCTCGCTTAAGTTTACCAGATTGACGGACTGGATTTTGTCTGAACTGACAGTGACCTCCACGTCAAAGGTATTGTTGTTGAGCTCTATGGAGGAGGTATAGACACCGGGTGTATACCGGGCGTCGGTGGTGCCGCTTTCGCCGCCTTTTTTGGAGCCGAACATGAAAAACATCAGGATTCCGAAAATAATGGCGAGAGCGAGGAAGATAATGGTGTAAACGACTTCTTTCATATGTAGCACGACGATTCTTGTTTTGGAATTCATGGTATGCGCCTCCCGGTTTACTTTCTATATCCTATTACGAAAAACAGAATTATATGATAGAATTACAAAAGAAATGAAATTTGGAGGAGATTATGTCTTTACAGTTTATCATCGGCAGCGCAGGCGCCGGAAAATCCCATTATGCATACAGCCGCATTCTGTCAGAGGCGAGCAGACATCCGGAAAAGCGTTACTATGTCATTGTCCCGGAACAGTTTACCATGCAGACGCAGAAGACGCTGGTAGAGCTCAGTCCTGTAAAAGGAATCCTGAATATTGATATTCTGAGCTTTGAGCGTCTGGCTTATCGGGTGACGGAGGAGACCGGCGGCGATAACCGGAAGCTTCTGGATGATGTGGGCAAAAGCATGGTTCTTCGCAAGCTGTCCCAGGCGCACAGGCGCGAGCTTCCTTATCTGGGAAGTCAGATGAACAAGCCGGGATGTCTGGATGAGGTAAAATCGTTGATCTCGGAATTTATGCAATATGATATCCGGGAGGAGGAATTGGACGACATCCTCCGCCGCGCACAGGAGAGAACGCTTCTGAAGCTGAAGCTTGCCGATGTGAGCGTTTTGTACCGGGAGTTTCGGGAATATCTTTCCGGGCATTACATGACCGGAGAGGAGATGCTGGATGTTCTGGTGAGAAAGCTCTCCCAGTCAAAAAAGCTTCGGGACAGTGAAGTGCTGCTGGATGGTTTTACGGGATTTACGCCCATACAGGTTTCTGTGCTGCAGAAGCTCCTGTTGGTATGCAGCAAGGTTACGGTTACAGTGACTATGGACGCCAAAGCATCCCCGTTTTCCTTGGGAAAGCCCCATCAGCTCTTCTATATGAGCCGGAAGATGATCCATGTTCTGTCCGGCCTTACCAAAGAGATCGAGGAGCCAGTGCTTTTGGAGCGGCACGGGAAGTCTCGTTTTGCCAAGGCGCCGGCGCTTGATTTTTTGGAACAGCATATTTTCCGCTATCATAAAGCTGCCTATGAAAAGGAGCAGGAGGAGATCCAGGTGTTCTGCGCGGCCTCTCCCCTGGCGGAAATGGAGGAGACGGCACGCCGCATGGCGCGGCTGGTGCGGACCCGTGGGATGAAGTACGGCGAAATGGCTGTGATCACCGGAGACCTGGAGCGGTATGGAAATCTGGCCCGCCAGGTGTTTGGCGAGGCGGGAATTCCCTATTTTATTGATGAGAAGCATTCTGTACTCATGAATCCTTTTGTGGAGTATCTGCGCTCTGCCATAGAGATGATTGTGCAGAACTTTTCTTATGAAAGCGTATTCCGGTATCTGCGCTGCGGGATGTCCGGCCTTACAGGAGAGGAGGCGGATTTCCTTGAGAACTATGTGCTTGCACTGGGAATCCGGGGCTATGAGCGCTATAAAGAAAGCTGGGTGCGCATCTACCGGGGGCAGCATCCGGAGGAGCTGCAAAACCTTAATGAGAGCAGAAAACAGTTTGTGGAGGAAGTGGCTGTCCTGGCAGAAGGCTTTTCCGGGAAAAAACATACGGTGGAGGAATACTGCCGCATTCTGTATCAGTTTATTGTGAACAGCGGGATTCAGCAGAAGCTGAAAAAACAGGAGCTGGGCTTTAAAGCCATGGGAGACAAGGCCATGGAAAAGGAATATGCCCAGATATACGGCATTGTCATGGGACTTTTGGACCGGATGGTGGAAATTCTTGGAGGGGAAACCGTGAACCGCCGGGAATTTCAGCAGCTTCTGGAGACAGGGCTTGCACAGGCGAAGGTGGCGCTGATCCCTCCTAGCATGGATCAGGTGCAGGTGGGCGACATGGAGCGTACCCGCCTGAAAAATATCCGCGCCCTGTTTTTTGTAGGGGTAAATGAGGGGAATATTGCAAAAAACACCGGGGACGGCGGCATCCTGACCGAGCTTGACCGGGGATTTGTGGGAGAACAGGGGATTGAGCTTGCGCCGGGGCCGAAAGAGCGCATGAATATGCAGCGATTTTACCTGTATTTGAACCTGACAAAGCCGGGAGAGCTTCTGTGTCTGTCCTACAGCCTTACGGGGAGCGGCGGGGAAGGCGTAAGCCCGGCCTATCTTATCAGCAATGTGCTCGGGCTTTATCCGGAACTTTCGGTGAAGCGCATAGAGGCGCAGGAGGAGGTTCTTGAGAAGCTGGAGCTTCCGGGGACCAGTCTGGACAGTTTTCTTACCGGGCTTTCCGACGCGGCGGCAGGCCATCCGACGCCGCTGTTTGCGGAGCTGTATTCCTGGTATCTGAAAAGTCCGGTATATTGTGAAACCGTGAAACGGCTGGTGGAGGCTGCTTTTTTTGCAAAGCCGCGGGATGTCATCAGCAAAAGCGTGGCGAAGGTGCTGTACGGAGAAATTTCCCCTTACAGCGCGACTCGTCTTGAGAAATTCTGCGCCTGCGCGTTTGCGCATTTTCTGCAGTATGGCCTTGGCTTAAGCGAGCGGGTGGAGTATGAATTTCAGGCTATGGACATGGGAAACGTGGTGCATCACGCGCTGGAACGTTTTGCGGAAATTGTTGAGAAAACAGGAGGCTGGGCGCAGCTTACGGAAGAAAGCAGGAACCGCCTGATCGACCGATGCCTTGACGAAGTTGCGGCGGACTATGGAAATACGATCTTGAAAAGCAGCGCGAGAAACCGCTACATGATCGAGCGTGTGCGCAGGATTTTGCGGCGGACGGTGTGGGCGCTGCAGGAACAGCTGAAGAACGGCGATTTTCGGCCGGAGGGCTTTGAGGTATCCTTCGGCGGCGGCCGCATTGACCGCGTGGATATCATGGAGGATGACAAAAAGGTTTACGTCCGCGTGATCGACTACAAAACCGGCGGCACCACCTTTGATCTGGTGTCTCTGTATCATGGTCTGCAGCTGCAGCTTCTGATTTATCTGGACGGCGCGCTGAATGTGGAAGGAGAAAAATATCCGGACAAGGAGATCATTCCCGCGGGAGTTTTTTACTACAATATCAAAGACCCCATGATCGCTCAGCGTATGGACGCGGATGTGGGAACCGTGAGCGCGGCGCTTTTGAAGGAATTAAAAATGAACGGTCTGGTGCAGGCGAACACGGAAGTGATACGCCATATGGACAGAACCTGCCAGTCTCTGCCGGTGAGCATCAACAAGGACGGAACGTTGGGCAAACGTTCCTCTGTGGCGACCAGAGCGCAGTTTGAGGCACTGAACGTTTATGTGAAGGGCAAGATTTCCCAGATCCAGAATGCCATTCTCGAGGGAGAGGCGGAGGTTTCCCCCTATGAGCTTGGCAGGAAAAACGCCTGCACCTACTGTCCGTACAGCGGCGTGTGCGGCTTTGACCGGAAACTGCCGGGCTATGAATTTCGGCATTTGCAAAAGCTTACAGAGGAAGAGCTGTGGAAAGCGTTTACAGGGGAGGAAGAGTGACATGGCAGTGGCATGGACAGAAGAACAGAAAAAGGTCATTTCTCTGCGGGACAGGGATATTCTGGTAAGCGCGGCGGCCGGTTCCGGAAAAACCGCGGTTCTGGTGCAGCGGATTCTGAGCAAGCTCATGGATGCTGCCTGCCCGGTGGATATTGATCGGATGCTGATCATGACCTTTACCCGCGCGGCGGCCGGGGAAATGAAGGAGCGTATTGGAAAAGTGCTGGAGCAGGCGCTCTATGAGGAGCCGGAAAACGAACATCTGCAGCGGCAGATGACACTTTTGCACACTGCGCAGATTACGACCATTGACGGGTTCTGCGCCTATGTGATACGCAATTATTTTCATCTCATCGGGCTGGACCCGGGATACCGCACAGCGGACGAGGGAGAACTGAAGCTTTTGAAGGAGGATGTGCTCAAAACGCTTCTGGAGGATGCTTATGCAAAGGATGAGGAGGCGTTTTTGGGATTTGTGGAGCGCTATGCTCCCGGCAAGACGGACGAGGGACTGAAAGAGCTGGTTCTGGAGCTTTACGATGCAGCCATGAGCAATCCTTATCCCCAGGAGTGGCTGGATGCGTGCCTGTCGAATTATGAGGTGGAGTCCGTGGAGGAGCTCAGGAAAACACCCTGGTTTTCCATGCTCTGGGAGGAGACAAAGGAGGATATCCGGGAGGCGAAAGCGCTTGCCTCCAAGGCAAAAAAAATCTGTCTGGAGGCGGGAGGACCTTATCTTTACGAGGAGGCGCTTGACAGCGACCTGCTTTTGGCAGAGGATCTTGGGCAAAAAGTGGAGGAAGAGGATTATGAGGCAGTGAGAACGCTTCTTGCCGCGCCCGGCTTTGCCCGCCTTTCCGCAAAAAAAGCGGAGGATGTGGATGAGTGGAAGAAAAATCAGGTGAAAGCGCTCAGGGAAGAAGAAAAGGCCATCCTGAAGGAGCTGAAGGAAAAATGCTTTTCCAATTCTCTGGATGGACTTTTGGAAGAAACCCGGTGCTGCCGTGAGCCGCTTGGGGAGCTGGTGCGTCTTACCCGGGATTTTATGGAGCGATTGGCAGAGAAGAAGCGGGAGAAAAATCTCCTGGACTTTACGGACATGGAGCATTTTGCACTGAAAATCCTCATGACAAAGGAAGACGGCGTGTGCCATATGAGTCAGGCGGCGAGGGAGCTTTCCGACAAATATGACGAGGTTCTGGTAGATGAATACCAGGACAGCAATAACGTGCAGGAGCTTCTCACCAACTGCGTATCGGGCTGGGCGTCTGAGCGAAAAAATACCTTCATGGTGGGAGATGTGAAGCAGAGTATTTACCGGTTCCGTCTGGCAAGACCGGAGCTTTTTATGGAAAAATACCGTCGATATACCCTTACGGACAGCAAGGAACAGCGGATCGATCTGCGCAGAAATTTTCGAAGCCGTGCGGAAGTGCTGGAAAGTGTGAATTTCATTTTTCGGCAGATTATGGGGATGGATCTGGGCGGCATTGCTTACGATGATGCGGCGGCGCTGTACCCGGGGGCAGTGTTCCCGGAAGGGGGAGATCCGTCCTTTCCAGTGACGGAGGTACTGCTTATGGAAAAAGAAAGCCAGGAGCTGGAGCTTTCTTCGGCAGCAGGCTCTGCCCAGGAGATCGAGGCGCTGGGAATTGCGCAGAGAATACAGGCCATGGTCGGCAGAGAAAAAATTGTGGACAAGGAAACCGGAGAGTACCGCCCGGTGGAATACGGGGACATTGTGGTGCTGCTTCGCACCTCCCAGGGATGGGCGGATGTATTTTCTGAGGTGTTTTCCAGCCAGGGGATCCCCTCCTATACGGCATCGCGGACGGGATATTTTTCCGCCACAGAGGTGGTCACGGTTCTCAATTACCTGCGCGTCTGCGACAATCCTCTGCAGGATATTCCGCTGGCGGGGGTGCTGCGCTCCCCCATGGTGGGCTGTACCAGTGAAGAGCTTGCCCTGATACGGAAGGATTTCCGGGAGGGACGGCTTTTTGACAGTGTGCGCGCCTATGCAGGGGACGGACAGCTCTCGCTGTTTGCCGGGGAGGACAAAGAGGAGCCTCTGAGGGAAAAGCTCCGGCATTTTTTGGACGAACTGGAGCTTGTGCGCAGCATGACTTCTTACACGCCGGTCCACCGGCTGATTCTTCATGTGCTGGAGGCTACGCAATACGGCAAATATGCCAGGGCGCTGCCGGACGGCGCTCAGAGAGGCGCCAATCTTGCCATGCTGGTGGAAAAAGCCATGGATTACGAAAAGACCAGTTACCGGGGGCTGTTTAATTTTGTTCGTTATATTGAGCAGCTCCAAAAATACGAGGTGGACTTTGGCGAGGTCAGCGTTGCGGGCGCCGGTGCGGGAGCAGTGCAGATCATGACGATCCACAAAAGTAAGGGGCTGGAATTTCCCGTGGTCTTTGCCGCCGGAATGGGAAAACAGTTTAATTTCCGGGATATGAATGGGCTTTTGGTACATCCGGAGCTGGGGCTTGGCGCGGATGCCATTTTGCCGGAAAAGCGCATCATTGCTTCTACGTTGGGGAAACAGATGATACGCCGCCAGCTGAAAAAAGAAAGCCTGGGAGAAGAGCTGCGCGTCCTGTATGTAGCGCTCACAAGGGCTAAGGAAAAGCTGATCCTCACCGGGACTGTGGGCGATCTGGAAAAGACGTTGGCCTCCCTGGAGCGTGTGCGGGAGGAAAAGGAAATGCTCCTGCCTCTGGGAATGCGGATGAGCGGAAAAAAATTCTGGGATTATATCCTGCCGGCGCTGGCCAGACACCGCTGCATGGAAGGGCTGTTTGAGCAGTATGGCTTTGGCAAAGGGAGAAAGAGTGAGCTTTATGACGCAGCTGTAAAATTTTTGGTAGAGGTTGTGACGCCAAAGCAGATGGCGCAGCAGGCGGTCATCCGGGGCGCACAGGCGCAGATGAACCAGGAGCGTCTTAAGAACTGGGACTGCGAAGCAGTTTATGACGAGGAGATCCGCCGCCGGATAAAAGAGCGGTTTGATTATCAGTACCCCTATGGATATCTGGCCGAAATACCGGCCAAGGTCAGTGTGTCAGAGCTGAAAAAGCACAGCTATCAGGGAGAGTACGACAGGGAAGAGGCCATGTTTTTCGAACCGGATATTATTCCGCTGGTTCCCCGTTTCGTAGAAGAAAAGGAAGAGGAATATGTGGGAGCTGCCAGAGGAACGGCCTACCATGGGCTGATGGAATGGCTGGATTACACCTGTGCAGATACAGCCGATGACATTGAGAAGCAGCTGGAAGCGCTGAGGGCGGCAAATAAGCTCAAGGATGCGGAAGCCGCCTGTATTCGGACGAAGGATGTACTTGTATTCCTGGAATCCTCTGTGGGACAAAGGATGAAAAAAGCAGCTCTTTCGGGCGGGCTTTTCCGTGAACAGCCCTTTGTGATCTCCGTGCCTGCGTCAGAGCTGAACGAGGAATGGACGGGAGAGGAGACCGTGCTCGTGCAGGGAATCATTGACGCCTATTTTTCCGAAGGCGAGGAGCTGGTGCTGGTGGATTACAAGACGGACCGGGTGCGTCCGGGGGAAGAGAACCGTCTGGTGGAGCTTTATCATGTGCAGCTGGAAGATTACGCCAAAGCCCTGGAGCGGATGACAGGAAAGAAAGTAAGGGAGAAATATATTTATTCCTTTGCTTTGGGGAAAGAGATTGAGGTGTGAAAAAGTATTCATAGAGTCGTGTATTCTTTTACTTGCCGATATCTCCTGAAAGGAGTATAATGTGTTCCATTGTCTCAAATTTGGAACACTTCAGGAGGTGGATTTACAAATGACATTTTACCAGGAACTGCAGCTTAATTCTGCAGGTTCAAAACAACTCATTCGTGCGGCAAAGGACAAAAAAGAGCGTTTCCGCCATATTTTAATTTACAATTTCAAGGTATATCTGGTGGTGGCGTTCTGTTTTGCGGCGGTGACTCTTTTTAGTATGGCATTTGGCAATGAGAACAGCATTGCGGGGGTAGTGATCCTGCTGGCGCTTCTTGTACTGCGGCAGGCAGATTTCGGGATCCGGACTTCACACGGTCTGCTGTGCATTGCGGGGATTTTTTCTATTTTGATCATAGGGCCGCGGTTAAGCAATATGGCTGCGCCGGTACCGGCATTTTTTGTCAACCTGGTCTGTATTATGACATTGATGCTTCTGGGATGTCACAACGTGATCATGTCAAATCATTCGACGTTTGTGCTGTCTTACCTGATTCTGCAGGGATATGATGTCACGGGACATTCCTGGGTGATGCGTTCGGTCGGACTGCTGGCTGGTATGGTGGTATGTATGGCGGTTTTTTATAAAAACCAGAGAAATCGTCCGCAGAAGAGAGGGTTTCAAGATCTGTTCCGCGAATTTGATATTCGTTCCGCAAGAAACCGCTGGTACATGAAGCTGACCTTCTGTGTGTCCACGGTGCTGCTGTTTGCCGCTCTGCTTGGGATTCCCCGGGCCATGTGGGCGGGGATTGCCTGCATGTCTGTGTGCCTGCCTTTTCAGAAGGATCTGGTAAAGCGGGCCAAGGCTCGATGGATTTATAATATTCTGGGCGGCATTATTTTTCTGGGACTGTATGTGGCGCTTCCGAAGGAAGCACATTCCATGATCGGTTTGCTTGGCGGCATCGGTGTGGGATTCTCAGCGGGGTACCCGTGGCAGACTGTTTTTAATACCTTTGGCGCGTTGGCTATTGCCTCCGGTCTGTTCGGGGCAGTGGGGGCAGTTCTTCTTCGAATTGTGACAAATGCAGCGGCGTCCCTCTATACGGTTGTGATGGGAAGACTGCTTGACTGGGCGGCTGACTGTGTGCTGTACCGGGAAAAACAGTGCTGTGAATGATTTAAGGCGCAGCTTAAAAATATTTTGACAAACCGCACAGGCGGTGCTATGATAATCACAGCAGAAAAAACGGTTTCAGGGCGAGGTGCAATTCCTCACTGGCGGTAAATGACAGAGGTCAGAAGTCCGCAAGCCCGGCGCTTATGCTTCGGGTTGAATGGGTGCGAATCCCATACCAACGGTATAGTCCGGATGAAAGAAACAGATACGTATGTGTATAGATGCCCTGGGACGCAGTGTCCCAGGGTATTTGCATATTCCTGCCGTATTTTTTGCAAAAAATATCAGGGAGGAAAAAAACATGTCTTTACAGAAAACAGCAGAACAGCAGCGGGCGGCCGTACAGAACAGCCAGACCATGAGGATGGTAAAGCTGGCGATGCTGGTGGCAATCTCCATTGTGCTCGTCTACCTTGTGCGCTTTCCCATTTTTCCGGCGGTAGCATTTCTGGAATATGACCCGGCAGATATCTCCATTTTAATTGGAACCTTTGCCTTCGGTCCTGCTGCGGGAGTGCTTCTGACGCTTCTTGTCTCTGTGATTCAGGGACTGACGGTCAGCGCAGGAAGCGGACTTTATGGAATTTTGATGCACGTCATTGCAACCGGTGCTCTGGTGCTGGTAGCCGGCGGTGTTTATCAGAAGCACAAAACCAGAAAGATGGCGCTTGGGGGGCTTCTTTTGGGAATGATGGTTATGAGTCTGATGATGCTGGGAGCGAATCTCATTATCACGCCGCTTTTCATGGGCGTTCCAAGGTCTGCAGTGTGGGGCCTGATGCCGTTTATCATCGGGTTCAATTTTATCAAGGCCGGAATCAATGGTGCGGTGACATTTCTTGTATACAAAAGAGTTGCCGCGTTTTTGCGGAAATAAAATACAAAAGCAATAAAGCGCCCTCGGAGACGGCTGTTTCCGGGGGTATTTTTGCGGAAATTTTGCGGAAACCCGGGTAAATAGCTATAGAAGTGATTGAGGACTGGTGTTATAATAATACATGCTTAATAAAAAAAACAAAAAGGGAGCGCATATGGAAAGCAAAAAACAACTGGACTACGCAGGTATTCTGAAAGAGACTGCGATTTTAACCGTTGCTGTGGGGATCATTGCCGCAGCTGTTTATTTTTTTCTGGTGCCGAGCCAGACCTCTGTGAGCAGTATTTCCGCTCTTGGTATGGTACTGACACATTTTGTGCCGTTGAGCCTGTCGGCGATCACCATGATTCTCAATGTGGTACTTTTGATCATCGGATTTTTTACCTGCGGCAGGGAATTTGGCGTCAAAACCGTCTACACCAGCATCCTGCTGCCGGTGTTTCTGGGTGTGTTTGAGCGGGTGTTTCCTGACTATACTTCCATGACTGCGAGTCCGGAGCTGGATGTCATCTGTTATATTCTGGTGATCTGTATGGGGCAGAGCATTTTGTTTAACCGCAATGCTTCCTCAGGAGGACTTGATATTGTGGCAAAGATCATGAACAAATATCTGCATATGGATCTGGGAAAAGCCATGTCTTTTTCCGGCATGTGCATTGCTCTTTCCGCGGCTCTCGTATACGACAAAAAGTCAGTGGTACTCAGTGTTCTGGGAACCTATTTTAACGGCATTGTTCTGGACCATTTTATTTTCGGGCAGAATATCAAGCGGAGAGTCTGCATGATCACCAAAAAAGAAAAAGAGCTGCGGGATTTTATTGTGCACGAGCTTCACAGCGGAGCCACGATCTACGAGGCGGTGGGCGCCTACAATATGCAGAAGCGCAATGAGATCATCACCATTGTGGACAAGGGAGAATACCAGAAGCTGATGAATTTTATCAATCATACGGACCCGGAGGCCTTTGTGACGGTCTACACGGTGTCTGATATGCGCTATCAGCCAAAGATCTGAGAAGAATACAGGCGGTAAAAGCCGCAAAGAAAGGCCGGAAAATATGTGTGAGATTGTCATAAGAGAAGCAGTCCTTTCGGACGCGGAGGAGCTGCTTGCGATTTACGCGCCCTATGTGCAGGAGACCGTGATCACCTTTGAGTATGAGGCGCCGACTCTTTCGGAGTTCAGAAAAAGGATGACGGATATCCTTGGAAAATATCCGTATCTGGCGGCGGTGCAGAATGGAGAAATTGTGGGCTATGCCTATGCGGCGCCTTTTAAGGAACGGGCTGCCTACGGCTGGAGTGTGGAGTCTACCATCTATGTGCGCAGAGACTGCAAAAGAGCCGGAATCGGGCGGGCTTTATATGAGGCGCTGGAAGAAGCGCTTGCCTGTCAGAATATCCTGAACGTAAATGCCTGCATCGGATACCCGGAGCAGGAGGATGCGTATCTTACGCTGGACAGCGTGAGGTTTCACCAGCGTATGGGATATCGTATGGTCGGAAAATTTCATAAGTGCGGATACAAGTTTGGACGCTGGTATCATATGGTCTGGATGGAAAAGCATCTGGGGGAGCACGGGGAACAGCCCCTTCCGGTACTGCGTTTTGACGAAATAAAAGAGAGATTGAGGGAAACAGAATGAAAAGAGAGATCAAGCTTGTTCCTGCCCGCGAGGAGGATATTGACGCCTGTGCACAGATCATAGAAAATGCAAGGCAGTTCCAGAGGGAGCAGGGGTTTGTGCAGTGGACAGAAAGCTATCCGAACCGGGACACGGTCTGTGAGGACGTTTCTCTTGGCTGGGGCTATCGGCTTCTTGTGGACGGCCGTCTTGCGGGTTATATGTGTGTACACTGTGACGGGGAACCTGCATATGATGAAATTCAGGGAGAGTGGAAGACGAAAGCGCCCTATGGGGTGATGCACCGCATGGCGGTGGCACAGGAGTTTCGGGGACAGGGGCTTACGGATACGGTGTTTGCTCTGATAGAGGAATTGTGCAAAAGCAGGGGAATCCACGGGCTGCGTGTGGATACGGATTTTCACAACAAACGGATGCAGCATGTGTTTGAAAAATGTGGTTTTACATATCGGGGCGAGATTGCGCTTGACGGCAGGAAGCTTGCCTACGACAAAATTTTTTGACAGGAGGAAATCAGCATGAACGCAAAGGAGCAGTATTACGAAAATGCAGCCGGCACCATCATCAAAAATCTGGAGAAGCGCCAGATGGAGGGCTATTATTGCAGAACCTCTGAAGAGGCGGTAAAAAAGGCGCTGGAGCTGATGCCGGCTGGCTCTTCCGTGGGCTGGGGCGGTTCCATGACTTTGACGGAAAGCGGTCTCATGGACGCTGTAAAAGCTGGCGATTATGTCATCAATGACCGGGAAACAGCAAAAACAAGGGAAGAACAAAAGGAGATGTACGCAAAAATCCTCAACAGCGATTTCTTTTTGATGAGTACCAATGCCATTACGCTGGACGGCCAGCTGGTAAACATTGACGGGCGGGGAAACCGGGTTGCCTTCCTGTGCTATGGCCCGGAGCAGGTGCTGATCGTTGCGGGAATGAACAAGGTGGAAGCGGATGTGGACAGCGCCATGAAGCGGGTGAAAAATGCAGCTTCTCCCAAGAACACTGTTCGTCTGAACAAAAAGACGCCCTGCGCGGTGACAGGAACCTGCGGAGACTGCCTCTCCCCGGACTGCATCTGCGCGCAGACGGTGGTGACCAGATTTTCCATTGTGCCGGGAAGGATCAAAGTAATTCTGGTCGGAGAGGAATTGGGATACTGATATGAAAAACATCATTCAGGTCGGCATCGGTGTGCTGATCCTTCGGGAAAACAAAATTTTACTTGGGCACCGTGTACCGCGCGGGAGAGACACCGGTGGGATTTATGAGCCGGATACCTGGTGTCTGCCAGGGGGCAAGCAGGAATACGGGGAAACGATCCTTCAGGGCGCAGCCCGTGAGGTAAAAGAAGAAACAAATCTGGACATTGAAGATATGGTGGTATTTGGCGCGGCAGATGACATTCAGCCGGACCGCCATTTTGTGACGGCGCACGTTCTGGCGCGGAAATGTGGGGGAGAGCTTCGGGTGATGGAGCCGGAAAAACAGGATGCGTGGCAGTGGTTTTCCCTGGAGGCTTTGCCGGAAAATCTCTATTCCCCATCGAAAAAGTTGATCGAGGCGTATTTCAGATATGGAAATGGAAGATAGCGCAAAGCTGCAGTATGACAAAATGACAAAAACACCGGTGCCGAAGCTGGTTCTGATGCTGGGATTCCCAACGACGGTCAGCATGCTGGTGACCAATCTTTACAATATGGCGGACACCTATTTTGTCAGTACGCTTGGCACCAGCGCAAGCGGGGCAACGGGAGTGGTGTTTGGGCTTATGGCGATCATCCAGGCCTTTGGTTTTATGTTCGGCCACGGAGCGGGAAGCAACATCAGCCGCCAGCTGGGGGACCGCCATGTGGAGAATGCGAGGAAGTTTTCATCTACCAGTTTTTTTCTGTCCATCGGAAGCGGAATTTTAATCCTGGCGCTGGGGCTTTTGTTCCAGACGCCTCTTCTGAAGCTTCTTGGAAGCACCGATTCCATCCTGCCCTATGCAAGGGAGTACAGCTATGGGATTTTGATCGCCGCTCCGGCCATGGCTGCCGGATGTGTCATGAACAATATTTTGCGATACGAGGGCATGGCTGTCTTTGCAATGGTTGGCCTGACCTCCGGAGGGATCCTGAATATTTTCGGAGATTATCTGCTCATCCAGGTTTTTGACATGGGCGTTATGGGGGCGGGGATTTCCACTGCGGTTTCCCAGTACGTGAGCGCGTTTATCCTGCTGCTTCCCTTCCTTCGGGGAAAGACGCAGAGCCGCATGAGTTTTCGATATATGGGTTCTCTGGCAGATATAAAGAATATTGTGTATGTGGGTATGCCAAGTATGCTCCGCCAGGGGCTGAACAGCATTTCTGTCATGCTTCTGAACCAGTGCGCAGCGCCTTATGGGGATGCGGCGATTGCGGCCATGAGTATTGTATCCAGGGTGATCAATGCCATGTTCTGTGTGGGACTTGGAATCGGCCAGGGCTTTCAGCCGGTTTCCGCTTTTAATTACGGTGCGAAAAAATACAGCCGGGTAAAAAAAGCCTGTCTGTTTACCCTGTGGTTTGGCGGAGTGATCATGCTTGCAGCTGCCGTTGGCGGCATGCTATTCGCGCGGCCGGTGATCGCGCTGTTTCGTGACGACGCAGAGGTGATCCGCATTGGTGTGGTGGCTTTTCGGGCGCAGTGTGTGGCGCTTGCCATTATGCCGGTTTCGGTTTGCGGGAACATGCTGTTCCAGAGTATTGGAAAAGGCGGGCAGGCGGCATTTCTGGCGAGTATGCGAAGCGGCTTGTTTTTCATTCCGGTGCTGCTGGTCTTCAGCCAGGTGTGGGGCTTATGGGGCATTCAGATTTCACAGATGACAGCGGATCTGTTGTCGGCGGCTGTCACCATACCTATGCTGGCAGGATTTCTGCGTTCCCTTCCCGGGGACGGGGAAGAACCGGACGCCGGGTCTTTTGCATGAATAAAAAAACCTCCTTTTGGGAAAATAAGCTCCAAAGGAGGTTTTTGTTATGGAGAAAAACAAAAAAGAAAGGGCACCGCAGGAGAAAAACAGAATCGTGATCGAGGGGTATGATTACCTGGGAAATTCCGCGTCCTCCATGGACTGCACCGGGCTGATCCCCAGTGAGCCGCAATCGGATGCGGAACGGGAGTCCTATGAGGCTTTGTATCATTATCGGCCCAGGGCGGTGGAGGAAGAAAAGAATTTGAAATCTGGTGAAACAGAGTAACACATTTCGTTTTCCTTTTCAAATGCTATTTTTGAGGGATTTAGCGGTTTTCCTGTGAAATCAGTTTATGAAATGGCAAGAATATGATATGCTTAAAACGATTCAGAAAGACTGCAGAGAGAGGGGAGTGCTGTATGCAGGAAATTTGCCGGGAAATCCAAGCCAGGCTTTTGGAAATGCAGGATTTAGAATACCGGGATTTTCACGGAGCACTGATGCCGACCATAGAAAAAGAGCGTATCATCGGGATACGGGTCCCAAAACTTCGCAGGTTGGCAAAGGAGCTGGCGGGGAATCCGGATATCGGGGTGTTTCTTAAGGAGCTGCCCCATACATATTACGAGGAAAACAATGTACACGCTTTTTTGATCGAGCAGACAAAGGACTATGAAACCTGTCTTGCGCAGGTGGAGGAATTTTTGCCCTTTGTGGACAACTGGGCAACCTGTGACATGATGGTGCCCAAAGTGTTTGGAAAGCACAAAAAGGAACTTCTGGACGCCATACGGCGTTGGCTCGCATCGGACAAAACCTATACCGTTCGCTTTGGAGTGGGGATGCTGATGCGGTTTTATCTGGATGCGGATTTCCGGCCTGAGTACCTGGATATGGTGGCAGCGCTGCGTTCTCAGGAGTATTACGTAAATATGATGATCGCCTGGTATTTTGCCACGGCTCTGGCGAAACAGTATGAGGCAGTTTTGCCCTGTTTTGAGGAGCAGCATCTGGATGTCTGGACGCACAACAAGGCGCTCCAGAAAGCCCGGGAAAGCTGCCGGATCACGCCGGAGCAGAAGGAATATCTGAACACATTGAAAATCAAGGTCAAAAGATAAGAGGTGATAGTATGTGGGCGGTATTTGCACTGTTGTCCGCAGTATTTGCGGCGTTGACGTCCATTTTGGCAAAGGTGGGGATTGACGGAGTAAATTCCAATCTTGCTACAGCAATCCGCACCGTGGTGGTTCTGGCAATGGCCTGGGGTATGGTGTTCCTTACCAACGCACAGAGGGGGATACAGGAAATCAGCAGAAAAAGCTGGCTGTTTCTGATCCTGTCAGGACTTGCCACAGGGGCATCCTGGCTGTGTTATTACAAAGCCCTTCAAATGGGCGAGGCGTCAAAGGTGGTTCCCATTGACAAAATGAGCGTGGTGATCACAATGATTCTGGCCTTTGTCTTTCTTCGGGAAAGCGTTACGGCAAAATCACTCATAGGAGCAGCGCTTATCACAGTCGGGACACTGGTTATGGTATTGTGAGACAAGGAGGAACAGAAGCATGAAGTACGATTTTACATCGATGATCGACCGGAGGGGAATGGATGCCATTGCGGTGGACGGACTGGGAGACGGCACGGGGATGGCTCCCGCGAAACCGAAGGACGGATTTGACGTGATTCCCATGTGGGTGGCAGATATGAATTTTGCCACAGTGCCCACGATTCCGGAAGCGATCATCAACCGGGCGAAGCATCCCCTGTACGGGTATTTTCTGCCCAGAGACGAATACTATCAGTCCATTATACAATGGCAGGAAAAACGAAATCATGTGACCGGACTTGCCAAGGAGTGCATCGGCTACGAAAACGGCGTTCTGGGCTGTGTGGTGTCTGCGCTGACTGCCTTTGCATCGCCGGGTGACGGGATTCTTCTGCACAGCCCAACCTATATCGGATTCACCAACAGTCTGACCAACAATGGATTTCGGATTATCCACAGTCCGCTGAAAAAGGACGGACAGGGAATTTGGCGCATGGATTTTGAGGACATGGACGCAAAGCTGAAAGAGCACCACATCCATGCGGCTGTTTTCTGCAGTCCGCACAATCCCTGCGGGCGTGTGTGGGAGCGCTGGGAGCTGGAAAAAGCCATGGAGATTTACCGGAAAAATGACTGTATTGTTATTTCCGATGAAATCTGGTCGGATATTATTCTGGAGGGGTATCAGCATATTCCGACGCAGTCTGTCAGCGAGGATGCAAAAAATCGTACGGTGGCCGTCTATGCGCCCAGCAAAACCTTCAACCTAGCCGGGCTGGTGGGAAGCTATCATATTATTTACAACGAATATCTCAGAGATAGAGTGCGGGCGAAAAGCAGCAAGCCCCATTATAACGAGATGAACGTGCTGTCCATGTATGCGCTGATGGGGGCATATCAGCCGGAGGGACATGAGTGGGTAAAGGAGCTTTGCCAGGTGCTCACAGAAAATGTGAATTACGCCTGCACCTATATTGCACAGCATTTTCCGGGCATTGAGGTCAGCAGACCCCAGGGCACCTATATGCTGTTTTGGGATTGCACCGGATGGTGTGAAGAACATGGCATTTCTGTAGACGAGCTCTTGAGAGCCGGCTGGGATGTGGGTGTTGCATGGCAGGACGGAAGAATGTTTGGCCATCCGTGCAGCATCCGGATGAATCTGGCGCTGCCTCTGGCGCGGGTAAAGGAGGCTTTTGCGCGGCTGACAAAATATACGCCACTTGGGAAATCGTAAAATAAAAGAGAGGGAGAGAGTATGAGTGATAGGTGGATTGCAGAATGTACAGAATGTGATTTCAAGGTTGCTTTGGAAGTGAAAAAACCGAAAAGTTGGTTGAAAAGCGTCAGCGCTTTTTCAAATGGCATTGGAGGAACTCTGGTTTTCGGCATTGATGATAATAGAAATGTAATTGGTCTTGCCAACGCACAGGCTGATGCGGAGATAATCAGCCGATTGATTAAAGAACGTATTACGCCCTATCCAAATTTTATTCTTGTACCGGAACAGAGAGACGATAAAGATATTCTTGTATTGACGATTTCTACAGGACATACTACTCCTTATTATTATAAAGCAGATGGTGTGATGGAGGCATATATTCGTATTGGCAATGAAAGTGTGCTTGCCCCCAGTTTTGTTCTTAATCAACTCATACTAAAGGGAATGAACCGAACCTATGACGCCTTGAAGTCCGAATATGATTTTAAGGATTATGCTTTTTCTAAACTGCGAGAGAGATACAAGGTTTGGAATGGTAACAGTATGGAAGAAAAACTGTTTGAGTCGTTTGATATAAGGGATAGACACGGAAAATTGACTAATGCGGGCGCTTTATTGGCGGATGATTCGCCCATCCACCATTCTCGGTTATTCTGTACTCGGTGGAATGGCCTGGATAAAAGCGGAGGCATGGTCGATGCTCTTGATAGTGCAGAGTATGCTGGGAGTTTGATTATTTTGCTCAATGAAGGCACCGGTTTTGTGAAGCGGAATACAAAAACACTATGGAAAAAAACAGCTAACTCCCGTATTGAAATGCCAGATTACTGTGAGCGAAGCGTTTTTGAAGCTCTTGTTAATGCTTTGATTCATCGAGATTATCTTATTTTAGGTAGTGAAGTCCACATTGATATATACGATGATCGTCTTACAATTCATTCTCCTGGAGGTATGGCAGATGGAACGCGGATACAGGAACGAGATATAACCAATATTTCTTCAACACGCCGGAATCCTGTTCTGGCGGATATTTTCGCAAGGCTGGGATATATGGAACGACAAGGTAGTGGATTTAAGAAAATCACAGAGGCCTACCATACAGCTTATAACTATCGTGAGGAATTGGAACCAGAGTTTTACTCTGATATTACTTCATTTCAAGTAACACTGTACAATTTGAATTATGAAGCAGTTGAAAAGGAAATTGTTGGAGCGGAAAAAGTAGCGTTTGAGAGTGAAAAAGTAGCGTTTGAGAGTGAAAAAGTAGCGTTCCAACAATCCATTTCAGAATTAAAACTCAATTCACCTACTAAAAGAAATATGCTTTTGTTATTTGAACATTTTAAGTATGATGTTGCATTTTCACGTGCGGATGTTATAAAAATATGTGATTTAGCATCATCTTCTGCAGGTAAAATGTTGAGAAAGATAAAGAAAATGGATTTGATAGAAGGTGCCGCAGAGCAGGGCAGAGGAAAATATAGATTTATAAAGCCAAAAGAATAAAGATAATTGCCTGTTATCAGTTATAAAATTGATAATGGGCATTTTTTATAAATGTAAAAATCTATAACATTTGTGGGAAGATATTCATATTTCAAAATAGAGATATTTTTGTAATAATGTAAATATAAAAAAGATTTATCGATAGATCTCATAAAGAAAAGGATAGAAATTTGAAGGAGGTTATAGAATGAAAGTAAAAAAAGTGATTTCTTTTAGTGTAGCGGCAGCGTTATGTGTAGGAATTCTGAGTGTTAACGGCGGGCAGGAGATTAAGGCTGATGATAAGGTTTCGATTGTGATTGCTACAAACTGGGGGGAAGGTGATTCAAAGTACGATTATTTTTATCCTATTTTTGAAAAATTTCAGAAAGAAAATGCAGACACAATGGATATTACTCTTCAAACTTATAGTACTGAGGACTACAAAACCAAAATTAAAACTCAGACGGCATCCGGTGATCTTCCAGATGTATTCACATACTGGGGCGGTGGTATGATGAAAGATATGGTAGATGCAGGATTGTTGCTGAATGTAGATGATTATTTTGCGGAAAGTGATAATGTGTCGAGAGATGACTTTGATGATGGATCATTCGACTATTACATTGCAGGGGATGGGAATACATATGGAATTCCGCTTGAGTCTACAAGAGGGGTTCTTCTGGCAAACAAGGAAATTTTTGAAGAGAATGGTTTGGAATATCCGACTACTTATGATGAATTGTTAAATGTAGGAAAAGTTTTAAATGAAAAGGGGATTATTCCCATGGCGATAGGGAGTAATGGAGGAACGCCATCTGAATTTTTCTTCAGCGAACTTTATAATCAATATGAGGGGAGTAAAGAAGAAATTACAGCGCTTGCCTCAGGTGGGAATTTTAATACAGAAAATGCAGTAAAAGTAGCAGATACAATTCTTGATATGATTGATAACAAACTGTTTCCAGCAGATACAATGGCAAATGGAGGTTGGTCAGCAAGTCTTCAGCTTTATACAGATAGAAAAGCAGCGATGACATACACATATCCATGGATGTATGAATCCATTCCAGAGGAAATCCAGGAGTGCAGTGATATTATTCCAATGCCGAAAATGCCTGATGCTACAATAGATCCTGCAACAATAGAAGCTGGTTTCACAGTATATGGTTTTATGATCAATAAAGCTTCCTATGAAGATCCTGAAAAGCATGATGCTGTTTTGAAAGTATGTGATATGCTTGCATCTGACGAGTTGTCACAATCTCTTACAGAGAGTGGGATGATTCCATGCAAAAAAGTTGAAGTAAATAGGGACTCACAGAAATTAATTATGCAGAAAACACTTGATTATGCGGCCGATAAAAATCTTGTCCAGGTTCATTATACAACAATGCCAAGTGCAGAAGCAATTACTATGATGGATTCCAGCTTGGATGAGTTATTTATCAAGGCTCTTACAGGCCAGGAATTTGTGGATAAAGTACAGGCAGTGTTGGATAAGGAAAAATAGATTGAAGATGGAACAATAGGTGTTTGATATTTGAGTAAAGGGCCGCCAATGAAGAGTATCTACAATGGCGGCCTTTTTGTACTCAAAATAAGGAGGAATCATGAACAAAAATAAAAAATTTTTTGTTTGTTTAGGCTTTTTACTTCCGGTTTTCTTAATTTATACGGTGTTTTTATTTATACCGCTTTTACAGTCTGGTTACTATAGCTTAACAAATTGGAATGGCGTAACAGAAAAAATTTTTGTAGGACTTGAGAATTTTAAAACACTATTTCAGAACAAAGATTATTGGGTTACGTTTTGGAATACAATAAAATTGCTGGTCATTAGTTTATTCGTTCAGATACCAGTAGGAATTTTATTGGCATATTTACTGTATTCTAAAGTAAAAGGAATGAAACTGTATCGAACAATTTTCTTTCTGCCGGTGGTAATTGCTCCAGTTGCGATTTCACTAATGTTTTCTCTTTTTTATAACAGTGAAATAGGAGTGTTTAATAAAATTCTTGAAGCAATTGGACTTGGAAGGTTTGCAACAAATTGGCTTTCGAACATACATACGCTTCTATATTCTGTAATGGTTCCTCAAGTTTGGCAGTATATAGGACTTTACGTAACAATATTTTTGGGAGCGCTTCAGTCTATTCCGCAAGAATTGATAGAGAGCGCACAAATTGACGGAGCAAACAGGATACAGATATTTTTTAGAGTTGTGCTTCCAGAGATTGCCAATTTTACAAATATCTGTGTGATCTTATGTGTAACAGGTTCTCTGAAAGCCTTTGAGCATTCATGGATTATGACTGGCGGTGGCCCGGGAGTCCGTTCAGCATACCTAGGGGTATACATGTATAAAATCGCATTTGTAAATTCCGATTTTGGAATGGGGAGTGCGATCACGGTAACAATTGTAGTTTTATCTCTTGTAATTACATTATTATTTCGTTTGTTTTCTTCACGAAAAGAAGAAAGATAGGAGTAGATATGAGATTTTTTCATAAATCCTGGAAATATCAAATATTAGAAGTGATTAAATATGTATTTTTGACATTAGCAGCAATTATATCATTATACCCGTTTGTATGGGTGTTGATTTCCTCTTTTAAAGATAATAACGCTATTTTTGGAAATCCGTTCGGTTTGCCGATAAAAATAGATTTAGTCAATTACAAGGAGGTTTGGGAAGGGGTAGATGTAGGCCGCAATTTTTTGAACAGTATGTTTGTATGTTTGATAACACTTGTAGTTCTGATCATTGCAACATCTATGGGGTGCTATATATTGACTCGAGTATGGAGGAATAGATTCTTTTCTGCCTATTTTTCATTAGGAATCATGATTCCGATTCATGCGTTGTTAATACCATCTGTTTTAATTTTTAAAAAAATAGGTCTTACAGATAATCTGTTATCCTTAATCCTTATGTACACAGCTACAAATATTTCGTTGAGTATGTATATAATGAATGGCTTTTTTGAAAGCATACCGAGGGAAATGGATGAGGCTGCAACAATAGATGGCTGTTCTACGGAACAAATTTTTCTACGTATCATTTTTCCGATTGCGAAACCGGGAATTGCTACAGTTGCTACGCTGGCATTTTTGAATTGTTGGAATGACTTGCTCATGGGATTGGTTCTGATATCTTCGCCATATAAAAAAACATTATCACTTGCAATTTCTGCATTAAAAGGATCTTATGCTACAAAGTATGGACTTTTATGTGCGGGCTTTGTAATTTCTATTATCCCTGTAGTTATAATGTATTTGCTTTTTCAAAAGCAAGTGATCGCGGGAATGACAGCAGGTGCAGTGAAAGGATAAGAGAGGGATTTTTATGAAAAAAAATGTAAGATTTACCTGGCAAGGGATTTATGTAGAAAAAATGGATGAAAATGGACAAGGAATTGAGCTTCCGTTGTACAGTGGCTCAATCCATTATTGGAGAATGGCGCCTGAAACATGGGAAGAAGCATTAAAAAATATAAAAAATATGGGATTTTCAATTGTAGAAACTTATATTCCATGGGCAATTCATGAACCGGAAAAAAACAAATTTGATTATGGAGAAACAGATGCTCGGAAGGATTTAGATAAATTTTTGAGTATCTGTGAAAAAATAGGACTTTATGTAATTGTAAGACCAGGTCCGCATATTAATGCAGAAATGACATGGTTTGGATATCCTCAATGGCTTTTGAGGATGCCGGAAATACAGGCTAAAACACCACAGGGAACATCCGTTGTGTATCCATATGTGACAGGGGCATTTCCTGTTCCATCTTACATGAGTTCTAAATTATATGAAGAAACACGTCATTATTTTAATAGCTTTAAGCAGATTTTAAAAACGCATTGTGTTCCGCAAGGAGGGGTTATTGCAATCCAGGCAGATAATGAAACTTGCAATTTTTTTAGAGATAATCCATATATTATGGATTATTCAGAAGAGTCGATTACGGGATATGGGAACTGGCTTGTTGAAAAATATAATGTGATTGAAAATTTGAATGAAATTTATCATTCGAATTTTCAAAGTTTTGAAGATATTTATCCACCTGTTGGATACAAAGAAGGAGATGAACATCTGGAATATTATTTTGACTGGGTGGAATATAAAGAATATCAGATTTTGCAAGCGTTAAAAAAAATGGTTGAAATTTTGGAAGAATTAGAACTTCCGATTCCGATTTTTCATAATTGTGCTTATCAGAATTATACACCAATCTCTGTGCAGCGGGATGAAGCTATTCCAGGATTGTCTGTCGCTGGAATTGACGCGTATCCGGAGCCAGGAAATACCTCTATGTTGAAAGAACGTATTCGTTATTTGGCAGCCGGAAGTAAATTGCCCTTTGTGCCAGAATTTGGTTCTGGTTCCTGGTTTGATAGAGGGACGATATTAGAACCAGAGGAAGAGTTATTCGGCTATTTGTATGCGTTTATGAACGGCATGAAGGCTGTGAACTTTTATATGCTTGTAGAAAGGGATCGTTGGACAGGGTGCCCCATCCTAAATAATGGGAGTATATGTAATAGATGGTATGATATGTTTCAAAAACTTTTAACTTTTTTGAAGGAAGCAGAGCTAAATACATATGTTAGAGCCCCTAAAATACTCGTATTAAAAAATTATGACATGGGGCGCCTGAGAGCCCTTTTGGCAACTCGCAATAGAAATATATTTTCTTCGAATTGTTTGATTAGAGGAACAGATATCCCACAGACTATTTGGAAACCGGAAAATTATTCTGCTAGATTGCAGGTAGATGATTCTCAAGGAGGATATGATAGAGAAAGCTGGATACAAAATGTCATGGGCATGCTGGACAAGATGGGAATGGAATATGATGTGTCTGATTGCTATGTTAGAACAGAAAAAATGGAGCAATATGAGGTTGTCTTTGCCGCTTCCTACAATTTTATGGAATCTTGGATACAAGAAAAATTGCTGAAGTTCAGTGAAAAGAGGGGAAAAAAATTGTATTTAGGTCCAAACATGCCTGAAATTGACAGAAGAGGAAATATTTGTGAGATTCTTCAAAAAAATGAGTCAATAAAGATCCTGCCGAGAGCAGAAAAATTTTCTGAAATATTATTGCCCAAAGCAGATTATCGGGCAATAGGCTGTGAGATTTCTGTTCACAAAAGAGAACATGATAAATCCTGTATTATTTTTGTGGCGAATACAATAAGTGAGGAAACAAAAGTGGAGATAAGCTTTAAAGGGAAACAAAAGTTTTATGATATGTGGAATCATACTTATAAAATAGCAGAAAATCATATGAATATGGTATTGAAACCTTTTGAAATTCGAGTTTTAAAAGTAAAGCAGGAGGGGATTTAAAATGATAGATGCTAACATATTGGTAGAAAATTTGAGACCAGAGATTTGGATACATTTTAATGATATATTAGATAGTTACTGTCCCCAGAAGAATATCCTTCACATTCTGAAACAGGTGAATGGGCTTAAGGCGGTCATGCAGAATGGCTTGCCGGTTGAGGTCGATGGGAAAAGTTTTACAAATCTGCAGGAGTTTTGGGAAAGGTTTCCAGAAATAGATGAAATTCGCATTTATACGGAAGAAGGCTTGGAAGAATATGATTGTAAGATACAGAATGCAAAGATTTACAATTGGGATATTGATGAATATCTTGAATATCAATATGAAATGTTGGAGCAGACCGAAGGTATTCAAGTATTTCGAAAGGGAGAAAAGTCACAGCATATTTTTCAGACATTAAGAAAATGGATAAAAGAAGATGGAGTATATCTTCTGTGGATAATGAGGAAGGGAACACTCTATTTCAACTGTATTCTGGTAGTTGTGGAGAAAAAAATAAAAATTTTGACCACTTCGGGAAGATATGAAAATGATTGGAACGATATTGAAAAGGTAAAAGCAGATATAAGAAAAGAATTTCCCGATTTAAATTGCCATGTTATAATGAAAGACAGTTAATTGAGATTGTGCAAATAGTGGGAATTTGGAGGAAGCCAGAGTGAAAAAATGGATAAAAAAATTCAAGGCAATATCTATATGCAAAAAAATAATCATTGCAATGCTTATTACGCCTATTGTATCAAGCCTCATCATTCTGGGATTTTACTACAGTTACACAAAAAAATTTTACAGAGAAAAGGTGGAGATTTTTCAAGACAATAACAGAAAAAATATAACTGCAAACATCAATAATATTTTACGCCAAATTGATACCATTTCAGAGCAGCTGCTGGGATTGACCGTGCTTTCTTCAGAATTTGAAGGATATTCCCAAAAAAGTGCTTATGAACGGTTACTTTTAAATAGAAAAATCACATCGCAGCTTACAAACATATGCATTTCAAATGATATTATAGATCATGTTTATATGATGGACTTTGAGGGAAACGGATTTAGCTCCAACAGCGAGTGGAACCAAGCAGCTTTTTGTGATGAGTTAGGACAGCAGTTGTCTTCAGAACAACAGGGAATGACAGTGATACGTCCTCCGCATAAAGCTTCCTATCGATATCGAAACAGTTCGAAGAATTCTTCTTACATGGTCAGCTTTATGGTTTATCTGAACCGTTACACACAAAGCGGAGCAATCGGATTAATTCAGATTGATATTCCTTATGAAAAGATTAAACAGGCAATAGAATTACTTGAAATGACAGAAGATGATTTTTCTTTTATTGTAGATGAGAATAACTGTTTGATTTACGCACCGGAGCAAGAAAAACTTGGAAAAAATGTTTTTGATGTGACTTATGGAAAATACAATTTGGGAGAACTTTGTCAAGAATTGTGCAAAAAAGAAGTTGATGCAAGTAATTCGAATGTAAAACAGATAACAATGAAAACCCTTTCTAATAAGGAGTGGTATCTTATTCAGGTAAATAGCAATGCTATGTTCCATGAGGAATTAAACAAAATTCAGAATACCTGGCTGTGGGTATTTGCAACCTGCCTGTTATGCACTTTGGGTTTATCACTTAGCTTATCACACAGTATCACAAAACCAATCACGGTTCTGATTGGCAGCATGGGACAAGTCAGCAGGGGGGATTTTAGTGTTAAAGTAAAAAAACCAGAAAATAAAGATCTTGCAGAACTTGTAGAAAGCTTCAATATCATGATTCGGGAAGTGGATATCTTGATGCAAGAGAATATCCAGAAGGAGCATGAAAAAACACGCATAGAAATGCTGGCACTAAATGCGAAAATTAATTCTCATTTTTTATATAATACCTTGAACACGATTAAATGGCAGGCTATTTCAAAAAAACAAATGGAAATAGCAAACAGTATTGTGGCATTAACTGAAATTCTGGAATATTCCTGCAGAAATACTTTGGATATGGTTATTCTTGAGGAAGAGCTGCAATTTGTTGAGGATTATATCTATATTCAGAATATGCGCTATGGGAGCAACGTCGCAGTCCGCTACCAAATAGAAGATGAGTGCAAAAAATGTCTGGTACTTAAAATGCTGCTGCAGCCAATCGTAGAAAATGCTCTTCTTCATGCATTTGATGGTTCCATGAAAAACAGTTTAATAACACTTTCCTGTATGAGAGAAAGAAAAAAAATAAAAATTTCTATTTATGATAATGGCAGAGGATTTAAATATGAGGGAATAGATAAACTTACAGGAATTGGACTAAATAATATAAAGGACAGATTGGCTCTTAATTATGGAGCGGAGGCCAAGATGTTGATTCATAGTGAGATAGGAAAAGGAACTTGTGTGACAGTGATATTTCCATCGGTTGAAAAGGGGAAAAGTTAGATGAAAGTCCTTTTGATTGTTGATGATGAAGCATTTGCAAGACAGGCAATTGCAGATACAATTCCATGGAAAGAATATGGCATTAAGGTTTTTCAGGTGGCCAGTGGAAAAGAAGCGCTGAAATTTATGGAAGAACACTCTGTTGATGTGTTGCTGACAGACATTCGGATGCCCTCTATGACTGGATTGGAGTTGCTGGAAAAAGTAGACGAGAAAGGATGGACACTAGGAAGAATTGTTCTTAGTAGTTTCAATGAGTTTGAGCTTGTTCGGAGTGCAATGCAGATGGGAGCAGAAGACTATTTGTTTAAGCCTACGATGATGCCTGATGATATTTTGAAAGCTGTGATACGAGTTTTGGAAAAAAAGCGAGAAGAAAAAAAGCTTCCTGAAGAAATTTCCAAAAAGGAAATATTATATAAATTTTTGCTGGGAGAAAAAATGCAGAAGGATAAGCATGAAGATGCAAAAGAGAATTGGAAGTCGTGGGAATGCACAGAATATATAGTTGTCAGTGTACAACTATTAAAATATCAAGAATGCCTGGCAAGTATTTTTGGAAATGATTTAAACCTTATGCAGTTTTCTATAGGAAATGTTTTACAGGAAGTTTTGGAGAATGAATGTGAGTGCTTTGTATTTCGGATAAATTATAAAGAATACGCAGTCGTATGCTGTAAGAATAATGTATTGGAAAGTAAAAAATCTTTTATCCAAAAAATATATGAAAGATTGAATTCGGGCTTTACATTCTTAGATTTGTATTATCAAGTAAAAATGGCAGCAGGAATTAGTACTCTGAAAAAGGGAGTAGAATTTTTACCTAATCAATATGCAGAGGCAATAGAATTGTGTACAAGAGCAGATGTAAACACATATAGAATACAATTTTCGGGGACAGTAAATATTTCAGGCTCCATGAAAAGAGAAGTGTTACAAGCACTAAAATATATAGATGAAAATCTGGGTAATAAAGAGCTTTCTTTACAAATGATAGCGGACAGAATTGGCGTAAGTAAAAATTATTTCAGTAAGATTTTCAAAGAGAGTATGGGCATAGGCTTTGTAGAGTATATTACTCGACAACGGTTGGAACAGGCTAGAAACCTCTATTTAAACAGCGACTTGAAAATTTATGAGATTGCAGAAATAGTAGGATATTCAGACTGGCATTATTTATATAATATTTATAAAAAAACCTATGGGCATTCACTCTCAAAAGAAAAACATAAAAAGCATGAAAAAAGTTAAGAAGGTACAGGAAAGGAAGAATATTTGTGAAACTGCAATATATTGAAACAACTTATACAAATAATGTAAAAGAGACAACGGAACAGGAAATAATTTTTGTTAATAACAAAGAGGTAGAAAATGAACTTGTCAATTTATATCCTCAAGTTCAATACCAGCAGATAGAAGGTTTCGGAGGTGCGATTACAGAGTCAGCAGGATATATTTATTCCCTTATGGAGGCTGAACAAAAGGAAGAAATAATACGCAAATATTTTGAAAAATCGGGTATGAATTATCGCTATGTAAGAATTCCTATTGACAGCTGCGATTTTTCGCTTGGACATTATGAGGCGGTATCTTGCGAGGAAGATGAACTTTTTGAAAGGTTTTCATTTGAGAGAGTAGAAAAATATATACTACCATTGTTGGATGATGCGGAAAAATCATCTGGAAGGAAATTGGAGATAATGCTTTCGCCCTGGAGTCCTCCATCATATATGAAAACAAATGGGAAGCGGAATCATGGAGGAAAGTTGAAAAACAACTATAAGAAAAGATGGTCAGAGTATATTTGTAAATATATTGAGGAATATAGAAAACGAGGTTACCGAGTTACAAAGATAAGCCTGCAAAATGAGCCAAAAGCGGTGCAGACCTGGGACTCTTGTATTTTTACGGCAGAAGAACAAAAAGAGTTTTTGAAAAACTATATGTGGCCGTCGTTAGTAAAACATCATTTGGAGGATGTAGAGGTTTATATTTGGGATCATAATAAAGAAAGAGCTTTTGAATGGGCAGAAACTATCATTGATAATGAGACTCAAAAGATGGTTGCGGGAGTTGCTTTTCATTGGTATAGTGGAGATCATTTTCAAGCGCTTCAGATGATAAAGGAGCGATTTCCGCAAAAAAAACTTCTTTTGTCAGAAGCCTGTATTGAATATAGGAAATTTGACGCATGTAATTATCTTGACAATGCGCAAAAGTATGCACATGATATGATTGGAAATTTTAATAATGGAATGAATACTTTTTTGGATTGGAATCTGATCCTTGATGAGCAAGGTGGTCCGAACCATGCGGGAAATTTCTGCGACGCTCCATTCCATTTTGACAGGAAGAAAAAACAGATTAAAGAAAGCAATATATTTGGATATATTTGGCATTTTAGTCATTTTTTGGAACCAAATTCTGTACGTATTGGGGTAAGTACATATACAGATAAGCTTGAGATAGCAGCTTTTCAGAGCAAAAGTAAAATCGTATTTATGGTTTTAAATCGCACAAATGAAAGAATTTCTGCGGTCATTCGGCTTAGAGAAAACTGTGCCAAAATAGTGGTTTCACCAAAGGCAATTGCTACGGGCATAATTTCTGAAAATGTGAAACAAAAGGAGTTCCATTCATGAAAAATCTCAGAAGAATTACAGATTTTGACGCGCCGGAGCTGGATGTGTACGCAAGGCTTTCGGAGGCACAGCTTCTGCACTGTTTTGAGCCGCAACAGGGACTTTTTATTGCGGAAAGTCCCAAAGTCATTGTACGGGCATTGGACGCGGGCTATGAGCCGGTTTCCTGTCTGGCAGAAGAAAAGGAGCTGACCGGCGAGGCGGTTCCGATCCTTGCACGCTGCGGGGAAGTGCCTGTTTTTACTGCGGGGGCAGAAGTGCTGAAAAAGCTCACGGGATTCCCCATGACAAGAGGGATGCTCTGCGCCATGCGGCGGCGGGAGCTTCCCTCTGTGGAAGAGGTGTGTGCAGGGGCCAGGCGGATCGCGGTGCTGGAAAACGTAGTAAATCCCACCAATATAGGCGCTGTTTTTCGGTCTGCGGCAGCTCTTCATATGGATGCGGTTCTTTTGACCGGAGGTTGCAGTGACCCGCTGTACCGCAGAGCCAGCCGGGTGAGTATGGGAACGGTATTTCAGATTCCGTGGACATATTTTTCCAAAAAGGAGAGCTGGCCCCAGGATGGAATGAAGCGTCTGCGTGCACTTGGGTTTCGTACGGCAGCCATGGCACTTCGGGAGGATTCGGTTTCCATTGAGGATCAGGCGCTGCTTGCCGAGGAGCGGCTTGCGGTGATCCTGGGAACAGAAGGAGACGGGCTGGCAGACGCAACGATTGCAGACTGTGACTATACGGTGCGGATTCCCATGTCCCATGGGGTGGATTCCCTGAACGTGGCGGCTGCCAGCGCGGTGGCGTTCTGGCAGCTGGGCAAGAGGTGTTAGGTTCAGAAAACAGAAGAAATGTTTTTTACATATAATGGTATTTTCTGCGCAGCATAAACAGAAAAATTCCTGTCACCAGGCAGGTCAGTACCTCCGCTACCGTAATCGCCCACCAGATGCCGTCAATGCCGAAAAATACCGGAAGGATCAGGACAGAAAGCATCTGGAACACCAGCGTTCGCAGGAAGGAGATGGCGGCAGACACGCCGCCGTTGTTGAGGGCTGTAAAAAAGGAAGAGCCAAATATGTTCATTCCTGCAAGGAGGAAGGAGAAGGCGAACAGACGAAAGGCGTGAACGGTCATGGAAAACAGTTCTGCGTCATAACCGACAAAAACTCCTGCAAGAGGCCGGGCCAGTACTTCGGCCAGAATCGTCATGATCAGGCCGCCCGCAAGCATGAGAACCGTACTTTTGCGAAGCATATTTTTGAGTTCCGCGTGATTTCCGGCGCCGTAGTGATAGCCGATAATGGGGGCGCTTCCGATGGCGTAACCAATAAAGACAGCCACAAAAACAAATTGTACATACATGAGGACTCCGTAAGCGGCAACCCCGTTTTCCCCGGAAAAGCGGATCAGCTGAAAATTGTAGAGCATGCTCACCAGGGACATGGAGATATTGCTCATAAGCTCGGAGGAACCGTTAAAGCAGGCTTTCAGAAGCACGATGCCTTCCAGCTTTGTTTTGGTCAGCCGCAGAAGGCTTTTGTTGGGGCGAAGAAAATACAGGAGAGGCAGAACGCCGCCCACACACTGGCTGAGTCCGGTGGCAAGGGCCGCGCCGGCAACGCCCCAGTGAAAGCCTGCGATAAACAGGGCGTCCAGAACCATGTTGGAAAGGCCGGCAGCCACGGTAGCCCACAGTCCAAGCTTTGGTTTTTCTGCGGTGATGAGAAAACTCTGGAATACATTCTGCAGCATAAAGGCTGTATTAAAAAACAGAACCGTGCGGCCATAGATCACACACTCTGTGAGCATGCGGTCTGTTGCGCCCAATAAAATGGAAATGGGACGCATAAACACAATGCCGATGACGGAGAGCAGCACGCCGAGAAGCAGGGTCAGATAAACCATCATAGTAAAGTAGCGGTTGGCTTTTTTAGACTGCCCCTCACCGAGAGTTTTGGCAACCAGGGCACTGCCGCCGGTGCCGAGCATAAAACCAACACCGCCCAGGATCATGATAAAGGGCATGACCAGGTTGACTGCGGCAAACGAGGTTTTGCCCACGAAATTTGAGACGAAAAGCCCGTCCACTACGCCGTAAATGGAAGTAAAAACCATCATGATAATGGAGGGAAAAACGAACCGGAGCAGCCGCCTGTAGTCAAAATGGTCGGATAACTGAATCATCATAAAAAATTCCTCTTTCGTAAATAAAAATCTGCGTTTGTGGTTCACTTTAACGGGAAATGAAACCGTTGTCAAGAGGGGAAAACTGTTGCGGGAAATCTGTGCGTGTTATTGTGCAGGATATAAAGTCAGGAGTGATAGAAATGATCAGAGACTTAATGTATGTGGAACTGAAAACCGGCTATTCTGATGATGGCCCAGCATGGATTGGATATGTGAAAACTTCAAAAACCAAGAAAACGATTTACTTTAATGACCATGCTTTTCAAAAATATAATGGTGGATATTCAAACTATGTGGATATTGAAAACGGCGATGAATATTGGATTTCTGGTTTGAAAAAGAAAGAGAGCAATCGTCATTGGGCTGGTCATGGAAAAATTATGATTGACCGCAGGGCTGTCGATGAATATCTTACGCTGATCGGAGAAAAAGAATTGCCGCTAAATTTGTTTGAAATAATTGACATGGAAGACCGATTTCCAGTTGAAAGAGTAAATCAACTGTTGAATGGCAAAGAATAAAAATCCCGTTTATCAATTTCATATCCGTGGCATACGGAGCAGCAGTTTCATAAGAAAATATCAAGAAAGAAGGGATAAGGAGATGAACAAAGAAGGCAGCCTTGCAGCCATGCAGTTTTTTGAGAAAAAGCCGGAGCTTTTTGCGGTGTTTGCGGCATTTGACGAGAAAGTGACAGAGGCATTTGAAGGAGTGCAGGTGCGGGTGCAGAAAACGCAGATCACTTATTCTGAACGGTACAATTTTGCTGCAGTTTCGCTGCCGCAGCGGAAAATCCCGGGATTTTCGGGAGAATTCCTTCTGGTGACGCTGGGGCTTCCCTGTGAGCTGAAATCCTCGCGGATCGCCGTGGCGACCGAGCCGTATCCTCGTCGCTGGACGCATCACATTCCAGTGTATTCCCCGGAGGATGTGGATGAAGAACTCATGTGCTGGGTGAAAGAGGCCCATGATTTTTCCATGGCAAAAGGCAGAAAGTAAAAAGCCCTGCGGGCCGGTGTTATACACGCCAGCCTGCAGGGTATTTGTTTTTCAGGATTCCGTTGACGAGCTTTCCGAAGCCAAGAGGAAAGCCTTCCACACAGAGCAGCTGCCAGCCTTTTGGGTGGGCAGCCTCCTCCGGGAGAATGGAGAGGGTTTCGCCCTTTAAATACCGTGTGAGCCGTTCGTCAGAAACAGCCAGAGAAATGCGGCTGTCTACATCCTCTTTGTGCAGAGCCAGGGCCAGAGGCTGAGAGGGTTCAAAGCGGTTTTTCTTTAGTTCCCCCAGAAACAGTCCGTTTCTGAGAAAGGTCACACCGCGAAAATCAGTATCTGCCGGAGGCAGATAGTAGAGGCTGTCTTTACGGACCTCGACGCGGTTCCAGTCAAAGGGCCTGCCGCCCAGGGTTTTCAGGCCGATTTCTTCAAAAAAGGTTTCCAGATAGTTTCGTGCGTCTTTGGGGAGTCTGGCGCGGGGCGCGGCAGAGGCGGCACAGGGAGTGCTCTGGCCGGATTTTTGGAAAAGAGCCAGAAAATGTCCTTCTCCGTCCATTTTGTGGGGGAAAATCCGCACGCATTTTTTCAGAGCCTCGCTGCCGTTTCCCCAGGAGGGAATGCCGCTGGAGAAGCCTTCGTATCCTTCCATATCGATAAGCTCCATATCGGGGCGTTTTTCCAGCAGGTAAGAAACCGTTTCTTCGTCCTCTGCCGGGGCAAAGGTGCAGGTGGAGTACAAAAGCATACCGCCGGGGCGGAGCATATCGGCGGCCTTCAGGATCAAATCCTTTTGGATCAGGGAAAGCTCCTTTGATTTTTCCGGCGTCCAGTCTCTGGCCAGCGCTTCTTCTTTGCGGAACATTCCCTCGCCGGAGCAGGGGGCGTCCAACATGATCTTGTCAAAGTATTCCGGAAAAAGTTTTGCCAGCTTCTCCGGTTTTTCATTTGCCACAAAGACATTGGAAATGCCGAAGAGCTCAATATTGCGCAGAAGCGCCCGCGCCCGGGAGGCACTGATATCATTTGCCACAAGAAGTCCCTCGCCATTTAAAGAAGCGCCCAGAGCGGTTGCCTTGCCGCCGGGGGCAGCGCACAGATCCAGAACGTAGTCGCCGGGCATGACCGGAAGTCTGGCGGCAGGCGTCATGGCGCTTGGCTCCTGAAGGTAGTAAAGTCCGGCCTGGTACAGCGGACAGCGGGAGGGACGTGCGTCCTCTGTATAAAAATAGCCGTTTTTGATCCAGGGAATCCGTTTTACAGGAAAGGGAACCAGGCGTTCAAATTCCTCGCAGGAAATTTTGGCTGTGTTGACTCTCAGGCCAAAGGTTCTGGAGTTTTCGTAGCTTTTTATAAAATCGTCATAATCCCCGCCAAGCATTTCCTGCATACGTGCAAGGAAGGTGGAGGGGATAACAGGGGGACAGATTGGTGTCATTGGGTAAAATCCTTTCTGGTTTTGGATATATTATACAGGAAGCAAATTTATTTCAAAATACTGTTGACAAAACTATATTATATAATATATAGTATTATCAACAAAACAATATTACATAACGAAACAATATTATTTTGTTTGGAAAAATAAGATACAGATTATAACAGACAAGGAGTGAGGGCATGGTATTTAACACAGGAGCCGCCCTTCTGGATGCCATTGTTTTGGCGGTGGTCTCACAGGACGAGGAAGGAACCTACGGCTACAAGATTACCCAGGATGTCCGAGGTGTACTGGATGTTTCGGAATCTACACTGTACCCGGTTTTGCGCAGACTTCAGAAAGATGACTGCCTGGAGGTCTATGACCAGGCATATGCGGGCCGCAACCGCAGATACTATAAGCTGACGGAGAAAGGCGCAGCACAGCTGAACTTGTATAAGATTGAGTGGAAGAATTATTCCACAAAAATATCCAGGATGTTTGAGGGAGGAATACAATGATGAACAGAACGCAGTTTATGGAACAGCTGAAAAAACTGCTTTCCGATATATCCGAAGCCGAAAGGCAGGAGGCTCTTGACTATTACGAGAGCTATTTCGATGAAGCAGGGCCGGAAAACGAGGCTGCTGTGATCCGGGAGCTGGGAAGCCCGGGCAAGGTTGCCGCGATCATCAAAGCGGACCTGAATGAAGGCAGTGAAGATTACGGCGAATACACAGAAAACGGTTATCGCGACACGAGAGAGGAAAAGGATGTAAAGTATCCGGGAAACGATTTTCGAGATGATGAAAACGGAAAAAAAACACAAAGCCGTGCTGAGCGGGGATATCGGGAACCGAAGCGCAGCAACGCAAGAACGATTCTGCTGCTGATCCTGCTGGTATTCCTTTCACCGCTGATCATCGGCGGCGCAGGCGGAATCTTTGGAGTTTTGGCTGCGGTTCTTCTGGCTCCGTTTTTGGCGGTGTTTATAGCGGGAGCATGTATGCTGGGACTTCTGGTGGCTGGCATTGCCTGCATGGCAGCAGGGATCGGCCTTTGCTTCACCTATCCGGCAGCAGGACTTCTCACTATAGGAATCGGCTGTCTGATGCTGGCGGGAGGAATTTTGATCCTTACGCTTCTGGTATGGCTGGCGCTGCGTATTCTGCCGAAACTGTTGAGAAAAATAACAGATTTCTGTGGGAATCTTCTCCACAGACCGAGAAAGGAAGGTAGAGAAATATGAAAAAATTCGTGAAAATAATGCTGATCTTAACCCTGGTTCTGGTTGTAGGCGGAATTGGTTTTACCACTGCCGGTGTTGCCATGGGGGCTACGACAGAAAGTGTGAATTTTCTGCGGCATATGAAAAACAGGCTGGAGCATATGGGCAGAGAGTCGGTGACGGCCGTAACGCATAAATGGGACGATGACTGGGACGACGATGACTGGGAGGAAGACGATTGGAATGGAGAACATGCATCCGCAAAGGTGCTGGAATCTTCCGGGGAAGACGCAAGCCGTGTATACGAGCTGGAGCATGTGGAAGAATTGGAGCTTTCTCTCCGCTATGATGATCTGAGCATGGAGCCCTACGAGGGAAGTGTTGTCCGTGTGGAAATTTACGATGATCCGGAGGAAGCTGTGCGGGTGCACACAGACGAGAACGGTGTGGAGATTGAAAGCAACAGCAGGGCAGAGGAAGGCCGCGTCATTCAGGTGTTCTACCCGCAGGACAGCCGTTTTCGCAAGCTGGACATCGAGGTAGAGAAAGGGACTGTGACGATGGGTGCTGTGGAGGCCGATGAGCTGGATGTGTCTGTGGGAGCCGGAACCTTTGACGGACTTGAAAAAATTGTGGCTCGTGAGGCGGGCTTCAGCGTGGGCACAGGCGCTCTTACCGTGGAAGCTCTGACTGCTGACAGCGTGGAAGGCGAATGCGGTATGGGCGAGATGAATCTGACTCTTGACGGGGCGCAGACAGACTGGAATGCACAGCTGGAGTGCAAAGCAGGCGAAATACTCCTGGGAGAGGACAGCTACAGCGCGCTTGGCATGGAGAAAAACATCCGCAATGAGGGCGCAAAGAAATATCTGGAACTGGAGTGCGGCGCAGGATCTGTTGAGGTGGATTTTGCGGCATAACGGCAATCAGGCAAAAGAGAGGAGCTATTATGAGTAATAAAAGACTGTATAAATCTTCGGTAAACTATATGCTGTGCGGTGTGTGCGGCGGAATTGCGGAATATTTTGACATTGACCCGACCCTGGTGCGTCTGGCGTGGATCCTTCTCACCTGCTTCGGGGGTGCGGGAATCTGGGCCTATCTCATAGCGGCCATTGTCATTCCAAGATAGCAGGTATAAGAGACGTTCTTTTTGTCCATACTCCAGAAGAAACAAAAATAAGGAGTGCGAGACATGAACAAGGACAAAGAGGTAAAAGCGTATCTGTCAGGCGAGCTTTCGCCGGAAGAAAAAATGAAATACGAAATTGCAGAGGAGCTGGGACTTTTGGATCAGGTGCTGGAGAGCGGCTGGAAAAGCCTTTCTGCAAAAGAGACCGGCCGGATTGGCGGGCTGATGACAAAAAAACGAAAGAAAAAGCAGACAAATTAGAAAAACTGCCCCGGGATTCAATGAAGCTGAATTTCAGGGCGGTTTTTTTTATAATACAGTGGATAATCCACCTGAGAATATGCTAAAATGGGGAAAAGACTTAAGGAGGCGGAAATATGGATGTAAGACGAGTATTTCTCATTGTTTTGGACAGCTATGGAATCGGCCATGCGCCGGACGCGGCCGATTTCGGAGATGAAGGAAGCAATACACTGAAGACAATTACCTCATCCCCCAAGTACAGTACGCCGAATATGTGCAAAATGGGGCTTTTTAATATTGACGGTGTGGACTGCGGGCCTGAGGAAGCAGCTCCTGTTGGCGCGTTCGGAAGGCTGACAGAGAGCTCCAAAGGAAAGGATACTACCATTGGACATTGGGAGATTGCGGGAGTTATTTCCGAAAAACCGCTTCCGGTTTATCCCGATGGATTTCCGAAGGAGCTTCTGGATGAGTTCTCCAGAAGGACCGGGAGGGGAGTGCTCTGTAACAAACCGTATTCCGGGACCGAGGTCATCAAAGACTACGGCGACGCGCATGTAAAGAGCGGCGATTTTATTGTATATACCTCTGCGGACAGTGTGTTCCAGATTGCGGCGCACGAGGAAATCGTTCCGCTGGAGGAGCTTTATGAAGCCTGCCGCACAGCGAGGGAACTTCTCACAGGAGAGCACAGTGTGGGCAGAGTGATCGCAAGACCTTTTGTGGGCGAAAGCGGCAATTATACCCGCACGCCGCATCGGCATGATTTTTCTCTGATGCCGCCGGCGCCCACCATGATGGATGTTTTGGTGGAGAACGGTCTTGCGTCCAGAGGCGTGGGCAAGATTTACGATATTTTTGCGGGAAAAAGCATCCAGACGACGGTTTCCATTGAAAATAATGTGGACGGCATGAACAAGACCCTGGAAATTCAGAAGGAGGATTTCAAAGGCCTCTGCTTTGTGAATCTGGTGGATTTTGACATGCTGTACGGACACCGCAATGACGTAGACGGCTATGCCAATGCGGCAACTGTATTTGACAGACAGCTGGGAGAATTTATGGCCAATATGCGCGAGGACGACGTGGTACTTATTACGGCAGACCACGGGTGCGATCCGGGATTTCGGGGAACCGATCACAGCAGAGAGCGGGTGCCGTTCCTTGCTTACGGTCAGGCGATCAAAGCAGGAGTCAATCTTGGAACCAGGGCTTCTTTTGCAGATATCGCGGCAACGGTTCTGGAAATGTTTGATGTTTCCGGAGAGATCAAGGGCGAAAGCTTCTGGCAGCAGATCAAGAATTCCTAGATAACAGGGAGGCGGCTATGGATATTGAGAGATTGATCAGAGAAGCCTTTGAGGCTCAGAAAAAAGCATATGCTCCGTATTCCTCATTTCAGGTCGGCGCGGCGCTTCTGTGCAGCGATGGAAGTATTTATGGGGGATGTAACATAGAGAACGCTTCCTACGGCGCATGCAACTGCGCGGAACGCACCGCGTTTTTCCGCGCAGTGTACGAGGGCAAACGGGATTTTGTGGCCATTGCCATTGTGGGCAAGCCAATGGGGGCAGACAGCTTCGAGTATTGCGCGCCCTGCGGCATATGCCGCCAGGTGATGGCGGAATTTTGTGATCCCAAGAGCTTTCAGGTGATTCTTCCCAGGACGGAGGCAGATTATAAGGTCTATAAGCTGGAGGAATTACTGCCGTTGAGTTTTACGGCGAAAGATATGCAATAGCTCTATATAAGTAAATCTGAGAATGAGAGAGACAACGGAGTGCCTATTCCGTTGTCTCTCTTTTTATCCAACGACAAATTTCTTTGACAGACTGTTCTGCAAGAGTATGCTGTTTTTTGGTAATCTGCAGTTTGGTCAGAAGTGAAATATAAGGATAATTATAATGATTTTCAATAAAACCATGAAGCGCTTCTTTTACGTAATAGAACTGTACGGGAATACCGGCTTTTCGGAGAAGCTTTCCGTAGGCTTTGCCGCCCTCATTCAGATTGTCGCGCCCGCATAGAAGCAGAAAAGTTTTGGGCATTGCAGCAAAGCTTTCAGCGGGAAAGAGAATCGGTGAAATGAGGATATTTTTCAGAGTACGATGCTCTTTCGTGTAATAATAGGCAAACGTATCCATCAATTTACCGGAAACAGAGTATTTGATGGGTGCACGTTTCGAAGCTTCACGGTAAGGATCCATATACGGATAATCCAGTATCTGCATGCAGGGAGAAAAATCCGTGTTCCGGGTTGCAAGATATGCGGTACCGGCAGCAAGATTTGCACCGGCGCTGTGCCCCCAGAGAATGATTTTATCCGGCTGAGCTTTGAGCGCTGTGAGCTTTAAAGCATGGCAGACGCAGTCATAAACATCGAAAAGTCCGACTGGGAACGGATACTGTGGAGAAAGCCGGTAATCACAGGAAATTACAGGAATACCGAGCTTTTGGTGGATGTGATGACAGAAGTCATCGTCATCGGCCGCTGAATTATACATAAAACCGCCGCCGTGTACTTCCACAATAACATAGCCGGGATGCTGATTGCGCTCGTTATAAACCAGAGCGCTGATGTGCTGTCCATTGCGTCCCTTAAAAGAAATTCTTTTTCCGTATAAATGTGGACGGCAGGCCCGCCTTTGCTGACGTGCCTGCTCCTTTTGAATGGTTTTTGGCGAGTAATAGTTCTTTTTCAAAATTTTCATTCCTCACATGTCAGTTTATATGGAATCATCCAGATGCTTCCAGTCTACAGAAATGGTTTTTCCGCTGGGAATGAGGTAGGTTTTTTTATCGATCTGCATCCACACATCCAGACTGGAAGGATTTGCAATGTAAGTACCGCAGGAAGAATAGATCAAGCTGTTTACGGCCTGCATGTAATTACAGATTTCTATATTGTCAGCATACCATATTTCTTCGTGTCCGCCAATAAGAGAAAAAAATTTCTCCATGGATTCCCAATCCTGATAAGCATCCAGCTGATAGGCGTGTCCCCATACGTAATAAAGAAGCGGGGCTTGATATTCTTTTGCGGTTACCGGCTTGAGAAATTTTTGCGCAAGTTCCGTCCGTTGGCTGTCGCAGTAGTGGCAGGTTGGATTCCAGACCAGAAAATTGTCAGGCAGAGAAAAAGCGCCGGTGGTGTTGACTGTGCGTGAATAAGCAATACCGCAGATTTTTGCAGTGTTGGTTACTTCGTCATTGTAAGTTCCAAAGGGATAGGACATGCCCTGCACCGGGTGTTTTACCAGGGATTCCAGATGCTGTTTATTTTCTGAGATTTCCCAGGCTGCCATGGCAGTTGGAATACGCGTAAGATCCGGATGGGTCATGGTGTGGACCGCAATTTCAAAACCATCATAGATTTCTGTGATTTCTTCGGAACGGTATTTGTAATGGCTGGCATTGATTCCGGGTTGGACGAGCCAGTCGCGCTCGCCCATAAGACCGGAATTAAGGAAAAAAGTTCCTTTGATGCCGTAGGCTTTCATAAGAGAGATAAGCCGTCCGTCCTGTGTTACACCGTCGTCAGAGCTCAAAGTAAAAGCTTTTTTTCTTCCCTGAGGAAAAAGAGGAATATCTTCTCGTAATCTTAGCATATAAAAAGCCTTCTTTTAGGATTAATAAATATCTTTCCACTCATCAATATTGGAAGAATCGAAACGGAAGGGAGGCCCAAGAATGATTTCGGAGCCGCCGTCCTCACATTCTGTGATAGTGTATGGGCTGTTTTCCATTTCTCCTGCTTCAAAGGTTTCTCCGACTTCACCGGTGATGGTTCCGTCCACCAACGCCATTGCAGTGTACGCAGACAGGCGTCCTACATCTTCCGGATTCCAGAGAAACATGTAAGGACAGGGATGCTCTGCATCGTCTCCGATATATGCGGACATTTCAGAAGGAAGTCCAAGTCCGGTAAGCTTCACTTCGGATTTATTGTCCTGCAGCACTTTTGCAGCCGCTGAGATGCCGACTGTGGTAGGAGAGCAGATTACCTTCAAATCCGGATATTTGGCAAGAAGAGCCTGTGTCTGATCTGTGGATTTCTGCGGTTCATCATCACCGTAGGCAACTTCCACCAGCTCCAGACCAGAATATTTTTCATCCTCCATAACGGTCTTCATTGCCTCAATCCAGGAATTCTGGTTGGCAGACTGGCTGCTTGCAGAAAGAATCGCATACTGTCCTTCCCCGCCGGAAATGTCGAGAACGGCGTCTGCCAGTGCCTGACCAATCTCCTGAACGCCGGCCTGATTTACAAAAGTCTGACGTGCTTCCGGGATAACGTTGGAGTCCAGAGCCAATACTTTGATCCCTTCATCCATGGCATCCTGCAGAGCGGCAGTCAGAGCGCTGACGTCGTTGCTGGCAATGGCAATACAGTCAACTTCCTGGGAAATCAAAGACTGGATCAGAGGAATCTGTTTGTCTGCTGTGGCGGTCTCCGGGGCTTTGACAATACATTTTGCGCCAGCAGCCTCAATGACTTCCTGGAATCCGGCAGCTTCTTTTTCCGCGTAGGGATTGCCTGCATTGCGGATAATGATGGAAAAGGTTTTGTCTGAGTAGTCAGCGGCATTTGCTGTTACAGTGAAACCACAGACAGCAGAGGCGGCGAGTGCTGTACTCAGCAGAGTTGCGATTGCTTTTTTCTTCATATTAAGTCCTCCTTTGAAAAAAGGAACGTTCCCAAAATGAAATAAAAAATATAATTTTTATTCAGGCCATATTAAAAATTGAAATGGGAACATTCCCAAAACTTGTAATTTATTTATACTCGATTTATGAAAAAAATACAAGAGGAAACAGATGAAAAAGTGAATTTTGTAAGGTATGAATAAAATTGGTCCTCTGTTTTTGTTGGAATTGCCGCACCTGAGGTGTGACGAAAGGATTGACTTCCTTTTGACGATGTGATATATTTATCACAACAAGATAAGTATTTCGCACAAACAGAAGGAGGGATTTTTTTATGAAGGGAGAAAAAAATTTTAGAAGTATGCTGAAAAGGCTGTTTCCATCGAACCCCTTATCGTACCTTGGCTGGCTGGGAGTTTTAGGAATCCTGGGAATCTTTTTTGTACCGGTGTTCATCCCGTTTTTGCTGTTTTTTACCTTCTTTTCCTATAAGAATATGAAGGCAGATGAACTGTTTTGGGAGAATGTGCGCAGGGCGAGCACGCGGAGCTTCTGGAGTGCTTTTGCAGTGATTGCAGGAGGAATGTTTATATTGTTTATCCGCGGGATGACAATTGGGATGGGGCAGGAATATGTGGGAATATCCATCCAGGGGAATCTGGCGACCGTAGGTGCTTTTACCCTGGAACAGTACATGCTGAGCTTTATGCTGATTATTCTCAGTCTGATATTGATGATTCTGGTTTTTTCCATCAGTATGCTCCGCTTTCGGCGAAAGGAAAAGAAACTGCTGGAGGAGCTGGAGCAGGGCCAGGAAATGAGGTGAGAAGATGCTTCATACAAGGTTAAAGGAATATCGGGCAAGATATCACATGAGCCAGAGCGACTTGGCATATCTGGTCAATGTGCGAAGAGAGACCATCGGAAATCTGGAAAACGGGAAGTATAATCCTTCTCTGAAGCTGGCAATGGACATTGCAAAAATATTTGAAACAACAGTGGAGGAATTGTTTTATTTTACGGAAGAGAGCTAGGCGGAGAATCCTGCAGTGCAGGGTTCTTTGTTTTGTCTGCAAAACTTTTTGGCAAAGCTTGTGTTGGTGATTGAAGAAAAATAAGCGCAATGCTATACTAACATATGAAAATATGCAGCAGAAGACCAAGCAAAGCGGGCGTCAGCCCGCTGATATACAGCAGACAGGAGCGGCCTATGGGAGAGTACAGAGAAGATTATGTAAAACTTGAAAACGTTTCAAAAATATACGGGACCAAGGAAATGCCGATCGTGGCGGTGGATGAAATCAGCTTCCAGATAGGGGAGGGCGAGTTTGTGGTGATCGTAGGGCCGAGCGGCGCCGGAAAAACCACAGTGCTCAACATCCTGGGAGGCATGGATACAGCTACCAGCGGCAAGGTCTGGGTGGATGGCAGAAATGTGGCAAAATACAACAGCAAGCAGCTCACTGCTTACCGGAGAGACGACATCGGATTTGTGTTTCAGTTTTACAATCTGGTTCCGAACCTGACGGCGCTGGAGAATGTGGAGCTGGCGATGCAGATCTGCAGGAATCCGCTGGATGCCAGGGAAGTGCTGGAGGAGGTGGGGCTGAAAGAACGCCTTCACAATTTTCCGGCGCAGCTTTCCGGCGGTGAGCAGCAGAGAGTGTCCATTGCAAGAGCTTTGGCGAAGAATCCCAAGCTTCTTTTGTGCGATGAGCCTACGGGCGCGCTGGATTATCAGACCGGAAAGGCAATACTCAAGCTTTTGCAGGATATGTGCAGGCAGAGAGGGATGACGGTCATTGTCATCACGCACAATTCAGCGCTGACGCCTATGGCAGACCGTGTGATAAAAATTAAAAACGGCAAGGTTTCCAGAATGACGCAGAATGAAACCCCAACACCTGTAGAAGAGATCGAGTGGTAGGAGAATCGGATGAAAGCAATACGGAAAGATTTTTTTATGGAAATTCGCAAGAATAAGGCCCGGTTTATTTCTATTTTCTTTATTGTGGCGCTGGGGGTTGCCTTTTTTTCAGGAATCCAGGCGGCTTCTCCTGACATGCGCCATTCCGGGGACGCTTATTTTGATGAGACCCAGTTGATGGATATGAAGGTCATGAGCACCATGGGACTTACGGATAAAGACGTGGAAGCTCTGACAGAACTAAAAGGAGTTGTCTATGCGGAGGGGGCTTTTTCCACGGACGTGGTGTGCGGGGAGACGGAATCCAGTAAGGTACTTCACATCGAATCCCTGAATAAGAAGGTAAATCAGCTTACCGTGTCAGAGGGACGTCTTCCGGAAAAAAGCGGTGAGCTTTTTCTGGACAGAACCTATGCGCAAACGCACAAATATCAGCTGGGTGACAGGATACGATTTACACAGGAAGAGGGCAGCGAGCTTTTGCAGGTGGAGGAATATACCATTGTAGGAATCGGAACCGCTCCTCTTTACATATCCTTCAGCAGAGGAAACACAACGCTTGGAACCGGTGAGATCAGCGGGTTCGCTTATGTTATGCCGGAGGACTTTGAGCAGGAGGTTTATACTCAGATTTATCTTAAGGCCAGGGGCGCGCAGGATCTTGTAAGTTATACGGACGGATATGACAATCTCATTGACAAGGTTACCGGTCAGGTGGAGGGCATTGAGGAGATTCAGTGTCAGGCACGCTATGAAGAGATCCGGGGCGAAGCAGAAGCAGAGCTTGCCGATGCAAAAAAGGAATATGAGGAAGGCAAGGCAGAGGCGCTTGCAGAGCTTGCGGATGCAGAAAAAGAACTGGCGGACGGGGAAAAAGAGCTCGCAGACGGCAAGGCAGAGTATGATGACGGCGTCCAAAAGCTCACAGATGCAAAGGCGACGGTTGCAGACGGATGGGCGCAGCTGGAAAGCGCGAAGCAGGAGCTCTCAAATGGCTATGCAGAGCTGGAAAGCGCCAGAGCCCAGGCCATCGACGGGCAGAATCAGCTGGACAGCGCACAGACAGAGGTTGACGCGGGCTGGAATGAGGTGAATGTACAGCAGGAACAGCTGGATGCAGGAAGGGCACAGCTCGCAGCCGGAAAGGAACAGATGAATGCGGGGCTGGCGCAGATTGAGGCGGCCAGAGCAACGTTGGATCAGAGTCAGGCGGAGCTGGATGCGGGAATCGCAGCGGCGGCAGCGGGCAAAGAGCAGATTGCAGCGAAAAGGCAGGAGCTGAACGCGCAGAGGGAGCAGTGCGCGGCCGGGCTTTCGGAGGTGGAGGCCCAAGAAGCGCAGATCCCGTCCCAGGAGGAAGCCCTCGCGGCCGCCAGGACAAAGGCCGACGAGCTGACGGCGCAGGCACAGGCATTGCGGGCAGAGCTTGAGGCGCTTCAGAATTCAGAGACTGCTGCGCCGGAAGAGATAGAGGCAAAAACCGCAGAGACTGTCCAGGCGGAGGAAACCGCAGCTACCAGTCAGGCGGAAGTGGAAAACCAGGCGGCCATGCTGGAAGAGACAAAGGCGCAGCTGGCAGCTGCCAGAAGCCAGCTTGAGGGAAGCATTGTCCAGATCGACGCAGGTCTTGCTGAGTTAAACACGCAGGAGCAGAGCATTCTTGCACAGGAGGCGGCTTTCCCACAGACCCAGGAGCAGATCGATCAGGGACGGGCGCAGCTGGAACAGCAGGCGGCAGAGCTTGTTCCGGTGCAGGAAGAGCTTCTGGCAAGTGAGGAGCAGTTAAACGCCGGACAGGCACAGCTTGACGAGGCGAAAAACACGCTGTATGCCGGGCAGGCGGAAATCGATGCCAATGCGGCTGAGATCAGCGCAGCCTGGGGCCAGATCGCGGCAGGGGAACAGGAACTGGCAGATGGGGAAGCACAGATTGCAGCAAGCGAGCAGGAACTGATAAACGGGGAAGCCGAGATCGCAGAGAACGAGCAGAAGCTTGCCGACGCGAAAAAGGAGCTTGCCAACGGCGAAACAGAGCTTGCCAACGGCAAAAAGGAATATGCCGACGCCAAGAAGGAAGCGGAGACGGAATTTGCGGAAGCGGAAACAGAGCTTGCGGATGCCCAGCGGGAGATAGAAGAACTCAAGAAACCGGAATGGATTGTGAGTGACCGCCACGATTTGCCGGAGTATTCGGACTACGGAGACAATGCGGACCGTATCCGCAACATCGGCCAGGTATTCCCGGTCATCTTTTTCCTGGTAGCGGCCTTGGTGAGTCTTACCACCATGACGCGGATGGTGGAGGAGCAGAGAACACAGATTGGAACGTTGAAAGCGCTGGGCTATGGAAAGTATGCCATTGCCTCCAAATATCTCAATTATGCGTTTCTGGCAACCATGGGAGGAAGTGTTCTGGGCGTTGCCATCGGGCAGAAGATCCTTCCGTACATTATCATCAAAGCCTACGGCCTGATGTATCACAATATGGCGAGCACGCTGCATATCCAGTATAAATGGCGCTTCGCGCTGATCGCATCTGTAGCGGCGGTTATCTGCACCATAGGAGCAACGATATTCTCCTGTGCAAAGGCTCTGGCGGAGACGCCGGCTTCTCTGATGCGGCCGCCCGCGCCCAAGGAAGGCAAACGGATCCTTCTGGAACGGGTGGGGATTGTGTGGAGACATTTGAGCTTTACCTGGAAATCCACCCTGCGGAATCTTTTCCGCTATAAAAAACGTCTTCTTATGACGATTTTCGGAATTGCGGGAAGCATGGCTCTGATGCTGGTGGGATATGGGATCAAGGATTCCATTATGGACATCGGAGTCCGTCAGTATGAAGAGCTGCAGCACTATGACGCGGCCATTATCGGCGACGAGGATGCGACGCAGCAGGAGCAAAAGGCGCTGGAGGAATTTCTGGAGGGAAACGAAAAGTTGGATCACTATACCCATGTGCAGCTTTCCAGCTACAGCGTTCCCCGGGAACGGTCCAGCATCAGTGCCTATGTGTATGTGCCGGAAGAGCTGGAGAATTTCAGCAAGGATGTTACCCTGCAGGACCGCAGAACAAAGGAGCCGTTTTCTCTGACAGATGAGGGTGCGGCTGTGAGTGAAAAAACGGCAAGCCTCACAGGACTGTCCGTGGGAGATGAGCTGACGATCGTCCGGGACAACAAGGAATATAAGGTGAAGATCGCATCCATAACAGAAAACTATATGGCACACTATATTTATATGACACCCAAGGTATACGAAAAGACCTTTGGGGAAAAGCCGGAATATACCACAACGGTGTTTACGGTGAAGGAAGAATACAAGGATGAGATCCAGAGCATAGGAAACGAAATCCTGAAATATCCGGCAGCCCTGAGCATCAGTTACACCAGCAGCATTGCAGAGCAGATAGAAAGAATGCTGAACTCTCTTGGCATGGTCATTATAGTGCTTATTGTTTCTGCAGGAATGCTGGCCTTTGTGGTGCTTTATAATCTCAACAACATTAATATCACGGAACGGCAGAGAGAGCTGGCAACGTTGAAGGTTCTGGGCTTTTACGACAAAGAGGTTTCGGCCTACGTGTTCCGGGAAAATGTGCTGCTCACCCTGATCGGGGTGCTGGCCGGCGGTATTTTTGGCATTTTCCTGCACCGCTACGTCATTGTTACCGTGGAGGTGGACGCGGTGATGTTCGGAAGAAACATCAAAGCCATGAGCTTTTTGTACAGCGGACTCTTTACCGTGGGCTTTGCGGCGGTCGTGAACTTTTTCATGCATTTTAAGCTGAAAAAGATCGATATGGTAGAATCGCTGAAAAGTGTGGAGTAAATGTGAAATCGGGGCACTTTGTCTTGACAAAAAAATAAAATTTCATTATAGTAGAAGCCAGAATAACGGCACAGAAGAAGAGGAGTATGCTGTTGGCCCCGCAGAGAGAAGCATCCGCAGGCTGAAAGGTGCTTTGGTGAAAAGACAGCAGAAGGTAGCTTCGGAGCCGGAAGACTGAAAAATCAGTAAGTCTTTCCGTCAGTCCCGCGTTAAGGGAGTTAAGATGTGCGAAGGCTTTTTCGCATAATGAAGGTGGTACCGCGATGATCATCGCCCTTCACACAAACGTGTGAGGGGCGTCATTTTTTTATCTTAGGAGGAAATTATGAGCAAAGAGCTTGCAAAAACTTACGACCCAAAAGGAATTGAGGAACGTCTGTATCAGAAATGGATGGACAACGGCTACTTTCATGCCAAGGTAAATCCGGACAAGAAGCCGTTTACCATTGTGATGCCGCCGCCCAATGTAACCGGACAGCTTCACATGGGACATGCGCTGGATGAGACCATGCAGGATATCCTCATCCGTTTCAAGAGAATGCAGGGCTATGAGGCGCTGTGGCAGCCGGGTACGGACCACGCGGCGATCGCCACAGAGGTAAAGGTGATCGAAAAACTGAAATCTCAGGGCATTGACAAGAACGAGATCGGCCGCGAGGAATTTTTAAAGCATGCCTGGGAATGGAAAGAGGAGTACGGCGGAAAGATCATCAATCAGCTGAAGAAGCTTGGCGCTTCTGCGGACTGGGAGCGTGAGCGTTTCACCATGGACGAGGGCTGCTCCAAGGCAGTGCAGGAGGTATTTATCCGCCTGTACGAAAAAGGCTATATCTACAAGGGCTCCCGCATCATCAACTGGTGCCCGGTATGCCAGACCTCCATTTCCGACGCAGAGGTGGAGCATGAGGACCAGGACGGCTTTTTCTGGCACATCAATTATCCTATTGTGGGAGAAGAAGGCCGTTTTGTGGAGATTGCCACCACACGTCCGGAAACCCTTCTGGGTGACACGGCGGTCGCTGTGAATCCGGAGGACGAAAGATACAAAGATCTGATCGGAAAAATGCTGAAGCTTCCGCTGACGGATCGTGAGATTCCGGTCATTGCAGACGAATATGTGGACAAGGAGTTCGGTACCGGCTGTGTGAAGATCACCCCGGCACACGACCCCAACGACTTTGAGGTGGGACGCCGCCACAATCTGCCGGAGATCAACATTATGAACGACGATGCGACCATCAACTCCCTGGGCGGAAAATATGCGGGCATGGACCGCTATGAGGCCCGAAAGGCGATGGTTCAGGATCTGGAAGAGATGGGACTTCTGGTAAAGGTGGTTCCTCACAGCCACAGCGTGGGAACCCATGACCGCTGCGGAACGACCGTGGAACCCATGATCAAGCCGCAGTGGTTCGTAAAAATGGGCGAAATGGCAAAAGAAGCGATCAAGGCTCTGGAGCAGGGAGATTTGGAATTTGTGCCCCAGCGTTTTGACAAAACCTATCTTCACTGGCTGGAAAACATCCGTGACTGGTGTATTTCCAGACAGCTCTGGTGGGGACACCGGATCCCGGCTTACTACTGCGAGGAGTGCGGCGAGGTTGTGGTTGCGGCGGAAATGCCGGAGAAATGCCCGAAATGCGGCTGCACTCATTTCCATCAGGACGAGGATACTCTGGATACCTGGTTTTCTTCTGCTCTGTGGCCCTTCTCCACGCTGGGCTGGCCGGAAAAAACACCGGAACTGGAATATTTCTATCCCACAGACGTGCTGGTGACCGGCTATGACATTATTTTCTTCTGGGTCATCCGCATGGTATTCTCCGCGCTGGAGCAGACCGGAAAAGCACCCTTCCATCATGTACTGATCCACGGTCTTGTGCGGGATTCTCAGGGTCGCAAGATGAGCAAGTCTCTGGGCAACGGCATTGACCCGCTGGAAGTGATCGACAAATACGGCGCAGACGCGCTGCGTCTGACGTTGATCACCGGAAACGCACCCGGAAACGATATGCGTTTCTACTGGGAGCGCGTGGAGTCCAGCCGGAATTTTGCCAACAAGATCTGGAATGCGTCCCGTTTCATTATGATGAATCTGGAGGGCAAGACCGTGACTGAGCCGAAGAGCCTGGATGTGCTTGACGCGGAGGATAAATGGATCCTTTCTCATCTCAATACGGTGATCCGTGAGGTGACGGAGAATATGGACAAATACGAGCTTGGCATTGCCGTACAGAAGGTTTACGATTTCCTGTGGGATGAGCTTTGCGACTGGTATATTGAGCTTGCCAAGGTTCGCCTGTGGAAAGCGGAGGAAAATCCGGAGGCTGCAAACGCGGCTCTGTGGACACTCCGCACTGCGCTGACCGAAGGACTGAAGCTTCTCCATCCCTTCATGCCGTTTATTACGGAAGAGATTTTCTGCACCCTGATGCCGGAAGAGGAATCGATCATGATCTCCTCCTGGCCGGAGTACCGCGAGGACAGATGCTTCTCTGAGGCAGAGCTTGCGATCGAAAGCTTTAAGGAGGCAGTGCGCGGAGTCCGCAATATCCGCACCGAGATGAACGTTCCGCAGAACAGAAGGACCAGCCTTTACATTGTGGGCAAAAACGAGGAAATCTGCCGCATGTATGAGGAATGCGCAAAATCCTTTGTAAATCTTGCCCTGGCAAAAGAGATCCATGTTCAGGCAGATAAGAGCGGTATCGGCGAGGACGCGGTCTCTGTTGTGGTTTCCAACGCGGTGGTATATCTTCCTCTGGAGGATCTGGTTGACCGGGAAAAAGAACTGGAGCGTCTCACGAAAGAAGCAGAACGTCTCACAAAAGAAATCGCCCGCTGCGAGGGAATGCTGGGCAATCCCAATTTTGTAAACAAGGCGCCGGAAGCCAAGGTTGCGGCAGAAAAAGAAAAGCTTCAGAAATACAGAGAAATGAAAGAAAAGGTAAACGTACAGTTGAATCAGCTTGAGAAGAAGTAAGGAGCGGTAAGATGAAGTTGAGCAGCTTTTGCAACAAGATTTCCCTGATCCTTCAGGCCATTGGATGCGCAGTCCTGTATTTTTTCATTGAGGCGATCAGCCGGCATTCCTTTGTCGAGGCCTGGACCTTTATGACAGACAAGCCGTTGGTGTTTGCCTACAATGCGGGATTTATTTTTGTCACCATGCTGGTGGTGTATCTGTTTCGTTCCAGAGTGTTTCTGCGCTGTCTCATCGGCGGCATTTGGCTGCTTCTGGGAGCAGTAAACGGAATTATCCTTTCCGCGAGAGTGACACCCTTTACCGGGCCGGATCTTCACATGCTTACAGACGGTCTGAGCATCATGAAAAAATATCTGCCGCCAGCCGGAGTGGTGATCGCATGTATCATCATCGGCGCGGCTGTGCTGGGGCTTCTGGTGCTGTTGATCAGGGGGCCGAAATACAAAGGTCCTCTGAAATACCGCTATAATATTCCGCTGGTCCTGGCCGCTTTTGTGGCGTTCGGAGGCATCACGCAGCTTGCCCTGGAAAAACGGGTCCTTTCCAACTATTTTGGAAACATTGCGTTTGCCTACGAGGACTATGGATACCCCTACTGTCTGGCAACCACGGTTTTCAATACAGGGATCGGATGCCCCAGGGATTACTCGGAGGAGGAAATTGAGCGTATCCAAAGGACGGAGAAGCATCTGCCGGAGACTACAGAGAAGGAGCATCCGAACATTATTTTTGTTCAGCTGGAATCCTTTTTTGACCCGGAGCTTGTGAATTATCTGGAGATTTCCGAGGATCCCATTCCCACCTTCCGAAAGCTGATGGATGAGTATTCTTCCGGATATTTTAAAGTGCCCTCTGTTGGAGCGGGAACCGCGAACACAGAGTTTGAGAGCATCACCGGTATGAGTATGCATTATTTCGGCCCGGGAGAATATCCCTACAAAAGCATCCTCAAAGAGACCACCTGCGAGAGTGCGCCGTATGTTTTGAAAGAACTGGGCTATGCGACCCATGCCATCCACAATAATGAGGCGAATTTTTACGGGCGCAAGAGCATTTTTCCAAATCTGGGCTTTGATTCCTTTACCTCGGAAGAATATATGCCGAGAGAGGATGAGCAGAATGCCCTTGGCTGGGTGAAGGACGGCATTCTTACAGAGGAAATTGTAAAATGCCTGGATGCCACAGAGGAAAAGGATTATGTGTATACCATTTCGGTTCAGGGGCATGGGGATTATCCTACGGAGCCCATTCTTGAGGATCCGGAGATTACCGTGTCCGGTTCTCCGACGGAAGAGCAGAACTATAAATGGGAATACTATGTGAATGAGATCCGGGAGATGGACAACTTTATCAAGGATCTGGTGGAAACACTTTCGGAATATCCGGAGGACGTGGTGCTGGTGCTGTACGGAGATCATCTTCCCACAATGGACTTGAAGGTGGAGGATGTGGAGAACCGTTACCTTTTCCAGACCCAGTATGTGATCTGGGACAATTTTGGCCTGGAGGAAAAGGATGTGAACCTGTCGGCATACCAGATTGCAGCGGAGGTTCTGGACCGGGTGGGAATCCACGAGGGAACCATTTTCCGTTACCATCAGGCAAGGCGCAATACGAAGAATTACCAGGTGGATCTGGAAACGCTTCAGTATGACCTTCTTTACGGTGACCGTTATGCCTACGGCGGAAAGAATCCGTTCAAGCGTACAAAAATGACGCTGGGTCTTTATGATGTGACACTGGATTCCATGGAGCTGATTTCTGAGGAAGAGCACACCTACTACATAAACGGAACAAACTTTACGCCTTCCAGTCAGGTGCAGATCAACGGAGAATGGTATGATACCATTTATCTCAATCCCACAACGCTGATGATCACGGGAAGGGAGCTTCAGGATTTTGACCGGATTGCAGTGCATCAGAGAAGCAACAGCCCTACACGAAAAGCGTTGTCGAAAAGCTATGACAGAGCGGTATATGCAGTTCTAAAAGGCAGCCCCTGGCAGCTTACGAAAGAATAGCGGTTAAAATTGTCGGATAAAAGAGCACGATTGGTACTGGACATCTTTAACCGCTCATATATAATAAAACTAAACCTGGTGAGAAAAAATGATGAACTACGAAGAAGCAGTTGCTTATATTGACGAAACGCCGAAATTTACAACCAAAAACAGCCTGGAGCATACCAAAGAGTGTCTTCGGAGACTGGGAAACCCACAGGAGAAGTTCAAGGTGATCCATGTGGCCGGAACCAATGGAAAAGGAAGCACCTGCGCTTTTTTGACTTCCATTCTGCGGGAGGCAGGCTATTCCTGCGGACTGTTCACCTCCCCCCATTTGGTGGAGATCAATGAGCGGTTTCAGATCAATGAGGAAAACATTGACAATGAGACTTTTCTGCAGGCTTTTTTGCAGGTAAAAAAGCTTTCGGACGAGCTGGTTGCGGAAGGAAACTATCATCCCACCTATTTTGAGATGCTGTTTCTCATGGGAATGGTGATCTTTGCCCGGGCCGGAGTGGATTACGTGACTCTGGAAACCGGACTTGGCGGGAGACTTGACGCGACTACGGCAGTGGAGAATCCCATCGCCTGTGTGATCACTTCCATAAGTCTTGACCACATGCAGTATCTGGGAGACACGGTGGAAAAAATAGCAGCGGAAAAAGCAGGGATCATGGTTCCGAACGTGCCGGTCATCTACGACGGAAATGACCGGCGGGCAGCCGAAGTGATCCAAAAGCATGCAGAGGAGCTGGGGTGTCCTGCTTTTGAGGTGAAGCGGGAGAATGCGCATATTCACCGGACCAAAAGTACAGGCATTGATTTTTCTCTGGAGAATGCGTATTATGGAGATATGGAATTTTCCATTCCCTTTATTGCAGGCTATCAGGTGATGAATGCGTCCCTGGCACTTACCGCCGTGGAGGTGCTCAAAGACGTGCTTCCCATATCGAAAGCGGCTGTTTGGGCGGGAGTGAAAAACACCCGCTGGCAGGGGCGTATGGAGACGGTGCTTCCCCGGGTGATCGTGGACGGCGCTCACAACGAGGACGGTGTTGCCAAGTTTGTGGAGACTGCAGCCCATTTTCAGGAGGAATATCCGCTGACGCTTTTGTTTTCTGCTGTGGACGACAAGGATTATCGGGATATGATAGGTACCATCTGCAGTCAGCTGCGGTTTCGCGCCGTGATCGTCACGGAGGTGGGCGGCTACCGCAGGGTTTCCGCAGAGGCGCTTGCAGAAATTTTCCGTGAGAATGGATGTTCCAACGTGGAGACAATAGGAAACACCTCCGAAGCCTTTGCCAGAGCGCTGGAGAAAAAAGGCGAGGACGGAATGCTGTTTTGTGTGGGCTCTCTTTATCTTGTGGGAGAGATCAAGGATGAAATTAGGAGAAACGATCATGATTGATTATGAGGAAGAGCTGAAAAAGTTTGAGCCCTGTCTCGATGTGACAGAGGCGGAGAGCGCGATTTATGACAGCGAGCTGACAGACATTCTGGATCTGCTCCAGGAAATGATAAAAGAGACGAAGAACAACCGGCGTGTGTAAGAGGAGATACCAATGAACTGTATGAACTGCGGCGCCTTTCTGACTGCGGCGGATATGGAATACTGTCCGCACTGCGGCAGCAATGTGCTGATTCAGAGAAAGGTAGATTATCTTTCCAAATATTATTACAATCAAGGTCTGGAAAAGGCCAGTATCCGGGATCTGTCGGGGGCGATCGGCTGTCTGAAGCAGAGTCTCACATACAATAAGGCGAATATTCAGGCCAGGAATCTTCTCGGGCTTGTGTATTTTGAGACAGGTGAAGTGGTTGCCGCTTTGAGCGAATGGGTCATAAGCAAAAATCTGATGCCGAACCGAAATCTTGCGTCAGAGTATATTGAAAAGCTTCAGGCGAACCCGAACAAGCTGGAGGCCATCAACGAGACCATCAAAAAATACAATCATGCACTTATTATGTGCCGTCAGGGACATGAGGATATGGCCGCCATTCAGCTGAAAAAGCTCCTGAGCCAGAACTCCAAGCTGATCAAGGGATATCATCTTCTGGCGCTGATCCAGATGAAGAACGGGGAATGGAACCGGGCGAGACGAACACTGAAGAAGGCGGCTCGCATTGACAAGACCAATACCACGACGCTGCGCTTTCTGCGGGAGGTGGATGAGCAGACCGGTGTGACGACCAGCCTGGAAAAGAAAAACCGCAGATTTTTCCGGGGAGCGCAGGGCGGGCAGGAAGACGAAAATCCGGTGGGAGAAATGCGTGTGACAGCCACCGCATACAGAGAGCATTCCAAGCTTCCGCTGTTTTTAACGCTTCTTCTCGGAATTGCGGCAGGCGCGGCGGCACTCTGGCTTCTGGCAGTCCCGGCGATCCGACAGAGCATTTACAGGGAGGCGAACAATCAGATCATCCGCTACAGTGAATCTCTGGCAAGCCAGGGGGCAGAACTCACCAAAGCGCAGGGCGCTGTGCAGCAGAGCGATGCCATGGCAGAGACCCAGGCGCAGCAGCTGGAAGACGAGCAGAAGAAAACAGCGAGCTATGAGGCGTTGATGGAGGCTTATGCATTTCTGCAGCAGGGAGAATATGACAGTGCGGCGTTGTCTGTCCAGAATGTGCATGCCGATGTTCTGCCGGACAGCATGAAAGGCATTTATGACACTGTGTGCAGCGAGACCGGAGTCACCGGAATTGAGGGACAAAGCGTAGAAGGAGAGAATGACGCCAGTACAGAAGCGCCTGACACAGAAGCGGGCGGCACGGGCGAGGCCGGCTATGAAGAAAACGGCGGCACAGATGACGGAAGCTACGACGATGGAAGCGGCTACACAGACGACGGAAGCTACGACGATGGAAGCGGCTACACAGACGACGGAAGCTACGACGATGGAAGCGGCGGCACAGATGACGGCTATTACGAATAGAGCGGAAAGAGACAAAATTACATGAGAGAAACCTCAGAGAAGGGGATGTGCGTAAGCACATCTTCTTTTTTGCGTTTTTTGAGAGGATTTGAAAAATTTTGTATAAAATCAGGAAATAAGGGGGATTACTAAACATGAAGGAATCTGATTTCAGGACAGACGGAAGTTGTCTTTATGTGCTGCTTCCGGGGGAACTGGACCATCCGGCTTCCGACTGTATCCGCAGAGAGACGGAGCGGATCATGAACCGCCGGTATATCCGAAGCATTGTCTTTGATTTTGCAGATACGACTTTTATGGACAGCTCCGGGATCGGACTGATCATGGGGCGATATCGGGCGCTTGGGATGCGGAAGGACTGTGTGCGCGCTGTCCATGTAAGCAGCTATATGGAAAAGTTGCTGCGTTTGTCCGGCGTTCATAAATATATCGGCATCTGTGAGGAAACAGAAAAAATTGGGGAGGGGGAAGGAGAACATCATGGAAAACACCAATGAAATGACGCTTGTATTTGACAGCAGGCCGGTGAACGAGGGGCTTGCAAGAGTCGCGGTGGCCGCTTTCTGCACGCAGCTGAATCCGACGCTGGAGGAGGTTGCGGATCTGAAAACTGCAGTTTCTGAGGCAGTGACAAACTGTATTATCCACGGATACGAAGGAAAGGTACATAAGATACAGGTAGACTGCCGCCTGAACGGGCAGGAGCTTTTTGTGGACGTGATCGACCAGGGTGTGGGGATTGCGGATGTGGAGAAAGCCATGGAGCCTCTGTATACCACGAAACCGGAACGAGAACGTTCCGGCATGGGCTTTACCTTTATGGAAGCCTTCATGGATGAGGTTTCGGTGGAATCAGAGCCTGGCAAGGGAACCACCGTGCATATGAAAAAGATTATCAGACGGTAAGGGGAAAAAGAATGGAGCATACTCTTGCCCTCATCGGGCGTGCGCACCAGGGAGATAAGGCGGCAAGAGATACGTTGTTTGAGGAAAATGTAGGACTGATTTACTGTGTGGCAAAACGTTTTCTGGGCCGGGGCGTGGATATGGAGGATCTGTTCCAGATTGGGAGCATCGGACTTTTGAAGGCAGTGGACAAATTCGATACATCCTTTGACGTGAAATTCTCCACCTATGCAGTGCCCATGATCGCGGGAGAGATCAAGCGATTCCTGAGAGATGACGGAATCCTGAAGGTGAGCCGTTCCTTGAGGGAAAATCATTATAAGGTCTACCAGGCAAGGGAAAAGGTGGAGCGGAACCTGGGAAGAGAGCCGACTATGGGCGAGCTCTCTGAAGAGCTGGGGATTCCCATGGAGGAGCTTGTGATGACTCTGGAATCCGCGGCAGAGGTGGAATCCCTGCAAAAACCAATTTTTCAGGGGGAGGGGACGGAGGTCTGCCTTCAGGATAAGCTGCAGGAAAAAGCGGATTATCAGGAAGCAGCATTGAACCGTCTGCTTCTGAAAGAAATCCTGGAGGGGATTGGAAGCAAAGAACGGCAGCTCATATATATGCGGTATTTTCAGGATATGACGCAGACGGAAATTGCGGGACGGCTGGGCGTGTCCCAGGTACAGGTGTCCCGCATGGAAAAAAAGATACTGGGAAAGCTGCGGGAGAAAATGTAGGGGCAGCAAATAATGCTTGAAATTTTTGAAATATCCATATATTAACTGAAATTAATTTCGATTTTGATTATATTGACAAACGATTATCGATATGTATAATAGGTGCATAAACAACGTTGCGTTATATGAAATTAATTTCAAAGAGGTATCCGGATGAGTACACTTAGAAACAAAAGATTAATGCTGAAGGTTTGTGAACTATATTATATTCAAGGGAAAAGTCAGAAAGAAATTTCTGTTCTTCTGGGAATATCAAGACCACAGGTATGTAGATTGATCACTGCTGCGAAGGAGTCAGGTGCAGTAACAATTACTATTGCAAATCCTTATATCAGGGAGACAGAACTGGAAAAAAGAATTATTGAAAAATATTCTATTCCTGATGTTTGGGTTATAGATAGCTTGCATGACGGAAAAGACGGAGAGCTCTATGAATTTGCAAAAGAAGCAGGCAGATTAATTGAAGACTACATTCCTCAGGATTCCAGAGTCGGTGTAATGAGTGGAAGAACAGGAAAAGCAGTGATTGACGCAATGACACCGTCTAACAAAAAATTGAAGTTAGTAGTTCCGCTTATTGGAGGCATTTCTACAACAAATATGAGTATTCATGCAGATACATTGGCACAAAAGCTGGCATCTCTGCATAGTTCCAGTGCACGGAACTTAAATGCACCGGCAGTCGTTTCCACACAGAGTCTTGCACAATCTTTGAAGGAGGAAGAGTCCATTGCAAGAGTATTGAAAGAAGGAAGCAAAGTAGACATTGCTCTAGTGGGGATTGGGACAATTGACTTTTCTGCCACAAATATCCGTTTGGGGTGCTTTAATGAAAAAGACATGGAGGAGCTTGAAATGGCAGGTGCAGTGGCATCTATCTGTACTTCATATCTGGACAGAGAAGGAAAAGAAGTAGGTAATTCTCTTTCTCGAAGATTTATCGGAGTTTCGTTGGAAGAATTAAAGCGAAGCCGGGTAATTGCAGTTGCAATTGGAGAAAAAAAGGTAGAAGCCATTACTGCAGTTTTGAAAAGTGGAAAAGTAGATGTCTTGATTACAGACTTTTCAACAGCAAAAAAAGTATTGGAGGGATAAGTATGAAGTATACAAAGAGAATAGTAGCTATATTGACAGTGGGAATACTCACAGGAATGACCATGGGAATAGCTGTGGCGGCAGAAGAAAGCAGTCTGGAAGGAAAAAATATTTCTATTATGACGCCCTATCTTGGAAGCGTAACGACAAACCAGATGGTAGAGTATATTGAAGCGAAGCTTTCTGACGCTGGTGCAAAGGTTTCTGTAATTAACACAGACAATGATTTTGCGGAATTGGCCAGCCGTGTAGAGGATACGGTTTCCTCCGGAACGGATGGTATTGTTCTTGTCAGTGCTGACCCGAATCAGATTGCAAATCAGCTGCAGGATGCTTTTGACTATGATGTGCCGGTATTCGGATGCGACAGCGGTTTTATCGAAGGAATGCAGATTAATGCTACCAGTGATAATTATCAGATGGGAGAGTTGATTGTAAAATACCTGTTTGACGATTTGATGGGAGGGAAAGGAACAGTTGTTGCTTTGACACACAGACCGCATCCCGGTGTGGTAAAACGGTGTGAAGCATTTGATGATTTGATTAAAGAGTATCCGGATATTGAGTTGATTACAGAACAGCATGTACCGGCAGAGCAGCCGATTAATGATGCGCAGGACATCGTGGAAAACCTTCTCCTGGCAAATTCGGAAGAGGATTCCATTACAGCAATCTGGGCTGCATGGGATGAACCGGCTATTGGAGCAACACAGGCGCTGCAGGAAGCAGGGCGGGACAACGTACTGGTAACAGGTGTGGACGGAAATGAACAGGCAATTGAGTTGATTAAAGAAGGAACAAACTTAAAAGCTACTGTAGCGCAGAACTTTGAGGGAATGGCGCAGATTGTTTATGAGCAGATGGAAAAATATTATAGTGGAGAAGAATTGGAAAAAGGCGAACTATATGCACCTGCAACATTGATTACTTCGGAGGATGCAGAAGAGTAGTAAGAGCGGAGGTGTAAGTGTGCTTTTACAAACAAAAAACATATCAAAGCAGTTTAACGGTATTTATGCTTTGAAAGATATCTGCCTGGAAGTGGAAGCGGGAGAAGTGCATGGTTTGGTAGGCGAAAATGGAGCTGGAAAATCCACTTTGATCAAAATCCTGACAGGAGTGTATTCCTTGGAAGAGGGGGAAATCTACTGGAACGGTCAGCCCGTGAGCATTACGAATCCTGTGGAAAGCAGGAATATCGGAATTAATGTGATCCATCAGGAGCATGTGCTGATTCCCTCATTTCGTGCAGTAGAAAATATTTATCTTGGAACAAAATATCCGCAAAAAAATGGGCGCGTGAACTGGGAAGAGATGAAGCGCAATGTGTGTCGGAAAGCAGAGAAGCTGGGGATTGAACTGGATTTGAAAAAAACGGCGGCAGAAATGTCGCCGCCCCAGAAAACATGTCTGGAGATTGTGCGTGCAATGATGTCAGACTGTCGGCTTTTAATTCTGGATGAGCCAACGGCATCTCTTACAGATAAGGAATCAGAAATTCTTTTCGGAATCATAGAGAAACTGAAGAAAAAAGGTACTGCTATTTTGTATGTAACACATCGCATGGATGAAATATTTCGTTTAACAGATCGTATTACAGTGTTAAAAAACGGTACCAAAGCTGGCGTTGTTAAAACTTCGGAAACTACCAAAAACGGATTAATTGGCATGATGACCGAACAATGGCAGGCAGAAGCGGCAATCCGAAGAGATAAATACGGAAAGACGATGCTAAAAGTAGAAAATTTGGTTTCCAAGGACGGTAGCGTAAAATCTGCTGGCTTTGAGGCTCACAGTGGGGAAATTCTGGGGATTTTTGGACTGGGAGGAAGCGGCAGGACAGAATTGATGGAATGTATTTATGGCTATAGAACGGTAAAATCTGGGACAGTGGAATTGGATGGCGAAGTTATGAAAAAAAGAATGCCAGGATATTCTATTCGTTCAGGTATGGTACTTATCAGTGAAGACAGAAGAGGAAAAGCTATGATTGGAAATCTGAGTATCCGGGAAAATATTACGTTGTCCTGTATTGACGATTTTTCTAAAGCTGGAATTATGGATCAAAAAAGCGAGAAAGAGAAAGTGTCAGAACAGATAAAAGCGCTGCGGATTAAGATTGCAGGAATAGAGCAGCGTGCAAAAGAGTTGTCGGGAGGAAATCAGCAAAAGGTAGTATTTGCCAAGGCCCTGATGACAAATCCGAAAGTTTTTCTTTGTGATGAACCGACGCAGGCAGTAGATGTAAAAACGAGGAGTGAAATTCATAAGCTTTTAAGAGAACGCGCAGATTCTGGCAGTGCGGTTGTCTATGTATCTTCCGATTTGAAAGAGATACTGGAGGTGGCGGATAATATCCTGATCATGTCCAGAGGATGTACTGGGAAGATTCTCAAAAATGAAGGGCTTACATCGCAGGAGGTTCTTTCCTGCTGTTATGATGAGTAAAAGAGGTAGGAAGATGAAAAACATCAATTTTAAGAAAATGGTGCAGTCTTATGGAACGATACTGGCATTATTTGTTATCATTCTTATATTTGGTATTTTGCGGCCAACGTCATTTTTGACATTGAAGAATTTTATTAATATCAGTCGCCAGATGTCTGCACTGACAATTGTTTCTATCGGAGCAACTATGGTGATGGTAGTCAACGAGTTTGATCTGTCAGTGGGAAGTATGGCAAGTCTTGGTGGGGTAATGGCTGCGCTTATGGCAGTTGCCGGAATTCCGGTAGGAGCCTGTTTTTTAGCAACCGTAGTAATCTGTATGATTATCGGGTGGCTGAATGGTTACATAATTGCAAAATTTAAAGTGCTTTCTTTTATTACAACACTTGGAGTGAGTACGATCCTGGATGGTTTGATTTACAGGTTGACAGGAGGAGCAACGGTTTTTGAAAATATACCAAAATCGTTTTCATGGTTGGGGACAGAAAAAATAGGAATGATTCCGCTTCTTTCGCTGATTATGATTTTGTTTGTGCTGGTGTTTTCATTTTTTATGAAACATACAGCAGCAGGAAGAAAAATGTATGCTATTGGAGGTGGCGAAGAAGCAGCACAGGTTGCGGGTATTAATGTAAAGAAATATAAAATATTGGCATTTGTGCTTTGTGCGGCCATGGCTAGCGGAACGGGTATCGTGGTTGCATCCAGAGTAGGATCTGCAAATACTTCGGCCGGCGCAGGATATTTCCTGCAGTCGTATGCTGCTGCGTATATTGGATGTACGGTTTCAAAAGAAGGTACGCCGAATGTGTTGGGTACATTTGTTGGGGCTGCAGTTCTCTCTATTCTGGCAAACGGACTGACTATCTTGCAGATGCCGTCATATATGCAGAATATTATTACAGGTATCATCATTGTGGTTGCAGTAATTGCTCAAAAATTAGGCAGGGGTGATGCAAAATAATGGAAAAAAAGAAAATATACAGTGCCCGAATGCAAAAATATACAGAAAAACATTCCCATTTGTTTGCAGGATATCTGACAGCAGGATATCCGGATGTGGAAAACTTTAATTCTGTTGTCAAGAGATGCAGTGAAGAAGGAATGCAGATTTTGGAAGTTGGATTTCCTTCCCGTAATCCATATGATGACGGAGAGGTGATTCAGGAGGCTCACAGCAAGGTGGATATAGATTTATGTACAAAAATCGCCTTTTGGAAAAGACTGCGAAGAGAAATAGATATTCCCATATGGATCATGGGATATAGAGAAGATTTGATTGAAACTGGATTTTACAGAGAATTGGCCAGAAATAGGCTGGTGGATGTTTTGGTGATTCCGAGAATGGATTTTCAGGAACGTCTAAAGCTGAGGGATGAACTGAAACTTATGAACGTTGATGTCATGGGATTTGTGGATACAGCCAGCAGTTTTGGCGAAATTACCCGCACACTGCAGGAATTTAGCTTGATCTACCAAAAACTATACAGTGGACCGACGGGCGTAAAAAACGAGTCGGATGACTATAAAGATCTTCTTAGTTACGAAAAGGTTCTTCATAATAATATTGTGTTTGCTGGCTTTGGAATCAGTACCCCTGAGAGAGTTGAAGAATTGTTGAAAAAGGGATTTGACGGTGCAATTATAGGAACGGAGCTTTTGAAGAAGTTAAATCAGTCCCCGGAGGATATGTATGCATTTATCCGAACGGTTTCTGAGGTGGTAGAGGAGGCTGAGCCGTATGTACATTGCAACTTATGATATCGGTACGACTGCGGTAAAAGGAGTTGTGCTTGAGAAAGACGGACATATGGTGGCGGCTGCAGATAAAAATCTGACTACATATATGAAGGGAGAGCAAAAAGAACAGGATCCTGAGGAATGGTATCAGGCATTTTGTGCAGTGACAAAAGAAATGATTGCACAGATTCCATGTGCAGAGATTTCCGGAGTTATCATGAGCGGTCAGATGCAGGATTTAATCCTTATAGATGAAAGTGGAAAAAATATTGGAAATGCAGTCTTGTATTCTGATGGAAGGGCTGCAGAGGAAGCAGAAGCTCTCCGGAAATCTATGCAGGAAGGAGAATTGGAAAGGAGGACAGGGAATCACTATGATGGTTCCCTTTCGCTTCCGAAACTTCTGTGGATACAAAAACATGATCCGGAACGTTTTCGAAAAACAAAAAAGATTCTTATCAGTGCAAAGGATTACATCATTTATCGTCTTTCCAAAAAAGCGGTAGGAGATGTGACGGCATGTTCTACAGCAGGCGCAATGAATTTGAAAGATACCTCGTGGGATGTCGCGATCCTCAATGCAGCTGGAATTTCAATAGAATTGTTTCCGAAGCTTTATTATCCAGAGCAGGTGGTAGGATATGTGACGCCCGAGGCAGCTGCTTGTACAGGACTTTCGACAGGGACAAAAGTGTATGCAGGGATTGGAGATGCAGGGGCGACGACGCTTGCGAGTGGGATTTCTGATGTAGGAGAATACAATATTAACCTGGGGACTTCCGGCTGGGTGGCCGCCATTTCCAAACAGGTAGGAGAAGTGGATAACGGTGTGTTTAATTTGGCTGCATTCCAAAAAAACTGTTACATTAATGTGGTTCCGTTTTTAAATGGAGCTAATATTCATCGTTGGGTGAGTAGCATATTTTCTGAGGAAGGTGATAATAAAATCGACTATGCGAAGGCAGAGGATCTGGCCGCACATTCCGTTCCGGGAAGCAATGGTGTTGTTTGCCTGCCTTATCTGAACGGAGAACGTTTTCCGGTAATGGACGCACAGATTAAAGGCAGCTTTTTGGGAATTACTCCGAAGACAACAAAAGGCGATATGATTCGAAGCTGTCTGGAGGGTGTGGCATTTTCCATTCGTCAGGGAATAGCACGTATTGGTTATGAGCCAAAGAAAATTTCGGTTATCGGAGGTGGCGGGCGTGTAAAGCTTTGGAATCAGATTTTGGCAGATGTATTGGGTCAAAAAGTATATGCATATAAAAATGCAGAGTATCTTCCGGCATTTGCATTGGCATCATCTGTATTAATGGAACAAGGAAAAATTAGTGGATATAAGGAATTTACGGATCTGCTGCAAGGAAAAGAGTACAGTGTTTGTTATACACCAGATAAAAAAAGAACGATTGTTTACGATGAATTGTACAAATCATATTTGAGACTTTATCCAATTGTAAGGATGTATTATCATGGAGAATAAAAGGCATCCCGGACAAAACAGTCCGGGATGCCTCAGACTGTAGACAAAGTCCCAGGCAAAAGCCCGGGCTTTTCTTTTATCATATT
>CALBGI010000074.1 GCA_937893675.1 uncultured Blautia sp. | reverse complement strand
CCCCCGACCCACGGCTTAGAAGGCCGTTGCTCTATCCAGCTGAGCTACAGACACAGAGAGCGGGTGATGGGAATCGAACCCACGTATCCAGCTTGGAAGGCTGGTGTTCTACCATTGAACTACACCCGCATATCGCTGAAACGGTAATCTCCAACAGCAGTCGGGGTGACAGGATTCGAACCTGCGGCCTCCTGGTCCCAAACCAGGCGCTCTAGCCAAGCTGAGCCACACCCCGCTGACATTATTTTAAGATTTTATATTCAGTCTATGCGATTTCCGTCGCTTGACGCAAGTCATATTATATTATAAGCGTTTTTAAATGTCAACAACTTTTTTATTTTTCTACGCAATTTTTTTCATTTTTTTCTTCGGCTTATAAATACCTGATTTCCACCTGAACGCCGCAGGTTCTGGACGCCTCCATTACCGCATAGCTTGGCCTTCTCCCCTGCTGCCGCGGGTAGGCAAGACTTCCCGGATTTACCGCGAGAACTCCGTTGCACCGCTCTGCTGTCGGCCTGTGCGTATGACCAAACAAGACAATTTCACAGCCTCTTGAGGCCGCCTCCTCGGTAATCCCATACAAGTCCATGGATACTCCATAATAGTGACCGTGGGTGACCAATGCTTTCCGACCGCCAAGAGTGATTTCCTCCTCTCTTGGCAGGTCAGAAAAAAAGTCATTGTTTCCCGCAACAATACAGCAGGGACATTCTGCCAATGCCTCTATAAAAAATTCCCGCCCTTCCACATCACCACAGTGTATCAGCATGTCAAAGGGGGCTTCTTTTTCCACCACAAACTCCAGATTTGTATCACGCCCGTGGGTATCGCTGACTATCAGAATCTTCATCTCAATTCATCCTTAATGGCTCTCAGAGCCTTTCCTCTGTGACTGATCTTGTTTTTTTCTTCCATAGAAAGCTGTGCAGATGTGCAGTCATATTCCGGCAAATAAAAAATCGGGTCATATCCAAAACCGTTCTCCCCCGCTTCTTCATAGCCAATGCGTCCCTCCATGGCTCCATACACGGTTTTTACTGTCCCGTCAGGAAATGCCGCTGCGATCACACAGGCAAAACGCGCGGTGCGCTGCTCATCCGGCACCCCCTGAAGGCGTTCTATAAGATTCGCATTTTTGATATGATAGGAAGTGTTTTCTCCCATATAACGTGCAGAATAAACTCCCGGCTCTCCATTGAGATAGTCGATCACAAGTCCGGAGTCGTCTGCAAGCGCAATTTCTCCGGAAGCCTGACACACTGCCTTTGCCTTGATAATCGCATTCTCCTCAAAAGTTGTTCCGTCCTCCACAATGTCCACCTGTATTCCCGCTTCCTTCATTGAGAGCACCTGAACATCCAAATCCTTTAAAATTTCCCGGATTTCTTTCATTTTCCCCTCATTGCCTGTCGCAAATATGATTCTTTTCATCTGTTAATTCTCCTTATTGTTCCTGACGCGTTTTTTTCGGCGGACGCGGTCCTAAAAACTGATAGTAATAGGTTTTCAGCATCCCATTATATATTTTTCGATTTTTATCCGCTTTCCGTCCAATATCATTTTCCGCCTTATCGTAGGAGGTGATCAAATACATGGACCACTTGTCCAGTTGTGCAAAACTTTCTCCTATTTCCCGGTACAGCTGCGGAAGCGCAGCCTTTTCCTCCAAACGTTCCCCATAAGGCGGATTCGTGATAATAAAGCCATAGGGCTTTGGATGACGCAGCTCCTTGACCGGACGCTGCTGAAAATGAATGAGCTTATCCACACCGGCCATTTTTGCATTCGCTCTTGCCGCTTTCAACGCTTCTGCATCGATATCATATCCCTGGATGTCCGTATCAACAGACAAGTCCACTCGCTCTCTCGCCTCCTCCAGCGCATCATACCAATATCTGCGCGGAACAAGATGCTTCCATTCCTCTGCCAGAAATGAGCGGTTCATCCCCGGCGCAATATCCGCCGCTATCATGGCAGCCTCTATCGGAAAAGTTCCGCTTCCGCAGAAGGGATCAACCAAAATACGGCTCTTATTCCAGGGTGTCAGCATAATGAGCGCAGATGCCAGTGTCTCGGTGATCGGCGCCTTCACAACCATTTGCCGATACCCCCTCTTATGCAGAGATACTCCGGATGTGTCAATACCAATTGTCGCAACATCCTTCATAAATGCCACGCGTATGGGAAAGCTTGGCCCGTCTTCCGGGAACCAGGAAATTCCGTATACTTCTTTTAAGCGCTCCACAATGGCCTTTTTCATAATAGACTGTATATCCGAAGGACTGAAAAGCTTGCTTTTCACAGAGTTGGCCTTCGCCACCCAGAACTTCCCGTCCTTTGGAATATAATTTTCCCAGGGCAGCGCTTTTGTCTTCTCAAAAAGCTCATCAAAGGTCACAGCCTTTACCTCTGCCACCTTCAAAAGAATTCTCTCTGTCGTCCGAAGAAACATGTTCGCATCTGCAATTCCTCTGGCATCTGCCGCAAAGGTGACTTTTCCGTCTTCCACCCGCGTAATTTCATAACCAAGATCCTGTATTTCTCTTTTCAGCACCGCCTCTAATCCAAAATGGCAGGGGGCAATCAATTCCAAACGTTCCATCGCGTTGTTATCCTCTCTAAAGTTGTATGCTTTTTACCACATTCCCCGCAAAATCCTTAACCGCAAACAAGTGATCTTCCAGCACACCATAGGTATGAGGATTTCCCTCTTTGGGAAGCGACACCGAACCGGGATTCAGCCATATATAGCCGTTCATATGCTCTGCCTTCAGAACATGTGTATGGCCATGGATCAGAATGTCACCTTCCCGCATGGGCGGAAGGTTGTCCGTATTATATACATGTCCGTGGGTTGCATAAAACGTACGATCCCCCAGGGCCAGAATGCAGTAATCTGCCATCACCGGAAACTCCAGCACCATCTGGTCAACCTCTGCCTCGCAGTTCCCGCGCACTGCATAAATTTCATTTTTCATGCCATTGAGCATGGCAATCACTTCCTTGGGCGCATACTCCTTCGGCAGATCATTTCTTGGCCCGTGATAAAGCAGATCGCCCAGCAGGACCAGGCGCTCTGCCTTTTCCTCCCTGTATGCTTCCAGCATCTTCCGGCAATAGTAAGCAGAGCCGTGAATATCGGATGCAAACATATATTTCATAAAGTTTTCTCCTTTTCGTATCTCATACAGAATGTTTTCTTTCTTTACATTATCATGCCTTTCCGGAAATTACAAGATTTCTTCCCCGATAAGCCATAAAACCGCCAATCACACTTTTGGTTCGAAATCCCCTGGCAGCCGCCATCCGTGCCGCCCGGAGACTGGCGCCTCCTCTTTCACAATAGAATACAAGTATCTTGTCTGTTGTTGCAGGCAGTTTTTTTTCCAGCATCCCAGGCTCCTCCGCAAAGACTTCATAAGGTATGTTGTATGCTGTCCGTACATGCCCGGCCGCATATTCCTTCTCGTTTCGCAAATCTATGATCACAGTATCAAAACGCCCGACATAATAGTCCAGCATTTTGGCTGATATGGTCTCCACGGGAAACATGCAAAAGCTCCTTTTTTATTTATCATATGTAACCAGGCAGACAATGTTTCCCTTTTCACTTTCTCGAAAAAAGGGAATGCCTGACGAAAATTTCTTTTCGCCTTGCACTCCCTTTTTATCCAGCATAAATTATGCTAAAGTCATTGGCAGAACAGTCTCTTAGTACTGTCCGTTTTTGCTGCTGTTCTTGTTGCTCTCATAAGAATTCATATTCTTATTGGAGCTGTTGTTGGACGCTTTGTTTTTAGAATTCTGAGAATTCATCTCGTTCTTGTTTTCTGCGTTTCTGCTGTCTGTTTCATAATTTTTTGCCATTTGAAGTTCCTCCTAATGCAATAAAATTTAATTACATTGGTTATTATCCCGAAAACCCATCATAATATTCGTGAAAATCTTATTGATTTTTTTCCATTTTATGTTATAATCATATTTGTAAAAAGAATTTACCCTTCAAAAATTTTTTTTACATAACCCCTTATTTAATTATTTATACTCCCCTCGAAAGCCCCGGTAGCTCCCCTACCGGGGCTTTCACCTTATTTTATTCCTGTATTTTCCCGCTCCCAGCAAGTCCCCTGATATTTTTATGGAACCTGCTTCCCAAATGATTTATAATACACTATACAGAAGAAAGAAGTATCGATGCAGCCGGGCTGATTTGCCGGGCTTGCGATTCTGACACACACTTTCCCTTATCCTATATCATGAATGAACCTGACTCCTGATTTTATACAAAGCCAACATACGCAGAATACATAGAACAAACACGACAAATACCTACGATATGAACGGAGATCCTCTATGAAAGAAAAACTCTATACCATCCCTCTTATGGACGCGCTCCGCGCGCAGGACGAGTGTCCTCTCTGCTATGCCCGCCGCGCACTGGAACAACACGCTATGGATTTCACGCTCGGCTCCGGCGCCTCCTATATGGAAGACGACATCCGCGCGCAAACGGACAAAGCCGGCTTTTGCCGGGAACATTACCGCCAGATGTTCGCCTACGGCAACCGCCTGGGAACTTCTCTGATCCTGCAGACACATTTCAAGCATCTGTCTGCAGAGCTTGAACGTCATATAGACAACTACAGCGCCGGAAACAAACCTTCCTTATTCAAGCGTATCAAAAAGACTTCTTCGGATACAAGCATACAAGCAAACAACATCAGTTCCTGGATTGTTGCGCAAAATCAAAGCTGTTACATCTGTGAGCAGATAGAAACGGCTTATGAACGCTATCTGGCTACATTTTTTGACCTTTTTCAAAACGGCGAAAATGAATTCATGACTCTTCTGCAAAACGGCAAGGGTTTCTGTCTGCCTCACTTCGGCGATCTTCTTGCTGCCTCAGAACGTTATCTTGGTAAAAAAAATCAGGAAAAATTACGGGAAATTTTATTTCCGTTGATGAAGGAAAATCTCCAGCGAATCATCGAAGACATAGAATGGTTTCAGAAAAAATTTGATTATCGCTACCGGGATGCGGATTGGAAAACTTCGAAAGACGCAGTACAGCGGGCCATGCAGAAAGCCAAAGGAGGCTATCCGGCAGACCCGCCATACGAACAAAAATAGCGTATTATCTTTACAGCAGATGCGTTGGTAGCTCCTCCGTGAGCCGCACCGGAGCTCCTGGCTTTGGTTGTACGGTTGTCGCCTTCATGAATTTTACCTGGATCTCCTCAGAATTCATGGGGGTGAGAACTGCCTCACTGACTACCGTGCTCTTAGCCGCTGCAGCTTTTGCAGTTGTTTTTTTCACTGCAACCGTCTTTGTCGGAGCTGCCTTAGCGGCTGTTTTTTTTGTTCCCGCGGTTTTCCCGGTTGTACCTGCATTTACCGCCCGCTGAATACTCGCCTTACCTACTGCCATATCGCATAACCTCCTCTGCCAATGCCTGATACTCTTTTGCACTTCTGCTGCTTTTCTTAAATTCCACTACAGGCGCGCTGCTGTCCTGCGCCCACTCAATCGCGCTGTCAACCCGAATAAAGGAATCCAGAAGCCGGATTCCATCCATTTCCCGAAGTGTCTCCAACGTCTGCTTAAAATAATTTTTCCTGGTGTCTGCTTTTGTGATCACAATACCCAGCACTTCCAAATCCGGCGCGATCTCCTTAACCTCATTGAGAAAATCAAACATGTTCGCAAGTCCGAACATCCCCCAGGGGCTGGCTTCCACCGGCACAAGTACCTTATCGGATGCGCACAGGATATTCATGACCCATCCGCCCAACGTAGGCGGCGCATCAATCAAAATATAATCATATCTGCCGGAAGCTTTGATATTCTGAAGACATTTTTTCAGAATAAACTCCCTCTGCCATTTTGTGAACAGCTCATATTCTATGGAACTCATCAGTGTGGACGACGGTATCATGTCCAGATTCTCATACGCTGTATGTACAATGTAATCTGTCAGATCCTGCTGCTTTCCTACCGCATAATAGAGATTTTTCTCTCCTGCCGCCATAGCCAGAACCTCTTCTTCCGGAAAAAACGAAAGAGAAAGGTTTAACTGCATATCTCCGTCTATCATCAGAACCTTTTTGCCCGTCTGCGCCATAGCCGCTCCTACGTTGGAACAAGTGGTTGATTTGCCGCTTCCGCCTTTGTTGTTGGCAAAGCATATGGTTACTGTATTTTTCATAGGTACCTCCCCCAAAATCACATCGCCCTCGTACCTGATCCGGCCTGTACCGGATTTTTGCACATGTGCTTTTCTTTTCTATTATAGCCCACAATATTTTATTTGTGAAGAAATATTTCATACATTCAGTTGCGAAAAACCGTCTCCTATATTAAGATAGACAAGCAGACATGTCTGCAAATACAGCTAACGGGGAATTTTTATGATCTTAAATGTACAGAACTTAAGCCACGGCTTCGGCGACCGTGCAATTTTTGAAGATGTATCCTTCCGCCTTTTAAAAGGTGAGCATATTGGTCTCATCGGCGCCAACGGCGAGGGAAAATCCACTTTCATGAATATCATTACCGGAAAGCTCATGCCGGATGAAGGTACTGTAGAATGGGCAAAAAATGTCCGCGTAGGATATCTTGACCAGCATGCAGTCCTGGAAAAAGGCATGACGATCCGAGACGTATTAAAATCAGCCTTTGAGTTTCTGTTTGAAATCGAGGCAGAAATGAACAGGATGTTTGATCAGATGGCGGACGCAGATGAAACGGAAATGGAACGCCTTCTTTCGGAAACCGGCACTTATCAGGAGCTGCTGGAGCAGCACGACTTTTACATGATTGACACAAAAGCAGAAGAAATCGGCCGTGCTCTGGGGCTTACGGAAATCGGCCTGGACCGCGATGTCACAGAGCTGTCCGGTGGTCAACGAACAAAGGTGCTCATGGCCAAGCTCCTTCTGGAAAAACCGGACATCCTCTTGTTGGACGAGCCAACAAACTATCTGGACGAGCAGCACATCGAATGGCTGAAACGTTATTTGAATGAATATGAAAATGCTTTTATTCTCATTTCACACGATATTCCCTTCCTGAACAGTGTCGTGAACCTCATTTATCACATGGAAAACAAGTGTCTTGACCGTTATCCCGGGGATTATGATAAGTTCCAGGAAGTTTACGCAATGAAAAAGGCGCAGATGGAAGCTGCATACAACCGCCAGCAGCAGGAAATCAAAGATCTGAAGGATTTTGTTGCCAGAAACAAAGCGCGTGTCGCAACAAGAAACATGGCCATGGCTCGTCAAAAAAAGCTGGACAAAATGGATGTGATTGAGCTTGCAAAAGAAAAGCCAAAGCCAGAGTTTCATTTCCTTACTGCCCGCACCTCCGGAAAAGTTATTTTCGAGACAGACGATTTGGTAATCGGTTATGATGAACCTCTGACAAAGCCTTTGAACCTGCGCATGGAACGAGGTGAGCGCATCGCCCTGACCGGCGCCAACGGCATTGGAAAGACTACGCTTCTCAAAAGCATCCTTGGCCTGATCCCACCTTTTTCAGGCAAGGTAACGCGTGGAGACTATCAGGAAATCGGCTATTTTGAGCAGGAAACCGCTCCCGGCAACCGCACTACCTGTATCGAAGAAATCTGGAAAGAATTTCCCGCCTACACCCAGTACGAGGTGCGGGCTGCCCTGGCAAAATGCGGCTTGACCACCAAGCATATTGAAAGCCAGATCCAGGTTTTAAGCGGCGGAGAGCAGGCAAAAGTCCGCCTTTGCAAGATCATTAACCGTCCGTCCAACATCCTCCTTCTTGATGAGCCTACCAACCACCTGGATGTGGAAGCCAAGGAAGAATTGAAACGGGCTCTCCGGGAATATAAGGGCAGTATCCTTCTTATTTGCCACGAACCCGAATTCTATCAGGATGTGGTAACACAGGTGTGGAACTGCCAGGAATGGTCCACAAAAATCTGATTTATCGTTATCTCCAGCTCTATATCCACGAAGCAGTAAAACAGGTGCATACAAGCAACAAATTTAGCTTGCATGCACCTGCTTTTCATCTTTTATTCTTTATTCTTCTATGCCCAATCGGCATCCTTCCATCTTTCATGCTCATAAACCTTCTCATCTGCCACAAATTTCCACTTCTTTCCGTCACATACCGCCTTGCATCCATTCACACACATTGACGCCATATTCATAACCGCCTCCCTGGTCTGTGCCGCACTGTGAGGACTGAAGATCAGATTTTCAGCTGTCAGCAGAGGATTTCCCGGATGAAGCTCTTCTCCAACGAATACGTCGAGCCCTGCTCCTGCGATTTCTCCGCTATTCAATGCCTCAATCAGATCCGCTTCATTGATGATTCCGCCGCGTGAACAATTGATAACAATCGCTGTCTTTTTCATTTTTGCAAACTGCGCTTTTGCAATCATGTTTTTTGTCTGCGATGTGAGGGGTACATGAACCGAAACCACATCACACTGTTCCAGAAGTTCCTCATAATTTTCAAAATACTCGTACCCCATTGACTCCACTTGTTCTCTTGTAAGGAAAGGGTCATATCCTGCCACGTTCATGCCAATCCCCTGGCAAAGCGCCGCCGTGTCCTTTCCAATACGGCCAAGGCCGATAATCCCTGCTTTTTTTCCATAAAGCTCAAACTGCTTTTTCGCATCACGAATGCCCCAATTTCCTGCTGCTGTCTCCAGCTGTGCCTCTACCAGGTTTTTTGAAAGTGCCAGCATCATTGCGAGTGCATGCTCGGCAACCGCACGGTTGTTGGCCCCAGGCGTAATCACAACCGGAATACCCAGCTCTGTAGCAGCCTTTACATCCACGCTATCATATCCCACCCCGGTTCTTCCAATCACTTTCAGCTTCGGCGCGTTTTCCATGACCTCACGGCTTACCGCTCCTGCGGGAGCTGCGCGAACAATCAACACGTCCGCTTCTTTCATCTCTTCCTTATAATTCACCGGTTCTGCATTATGTGCCACATAGACCCTGGCTTCCGTCGGAAGAAGTTTCATCCCCTCCGGTACCAGTGCTTCTGTCATTACGTATTTCATGTCATTCCTCCTAAGTCATGCTGATTCCCTGCAGCAAATGAGCTTCGCCATATCTGTCAGCAAAGTTTCTTCACCAAAGCCGCCGGACTTTGTAAATACATGTGTCTTTCCTTCACCGGAAACAAGTTCCGACAGCACAATCCCCTTGGCAAATTCACATACGGGAGTCAGTCTCGCATTATCCATACGGTGTATACACCCCAGCAGAGTATCTCCCCCCGTCATCAGCATAGAACTGCAAAGTCCTCTGCAAATCATGTTCTCTACAATTGTTCCAAGTGCCATTGGAATTTGCGTCCGCATCTTTTCCCGGGAAATCCCTTTTTCCACCGCATATTTTTCTGTGGCATTGTCCTGCAAAAAATCATTCGTATCAATAATTATCCGGTCATTTCTGCTGCATACATCCCACAGCTTGTTTAGCCATATTTTTCCGGCTTCCTTCTGAAAATAGTCTGGTTCCAGTTTCTGTTCCGGGGATAGACGAATCCTCGCAAATCCGTTTTTTTCCGCATAATCCAGCTGCTTTGCGGTGATGGGATTCAAGCTTCCGCAGACAACAAGGAATTTTTCCGGAAGCCCAGGCACATTGCGACTTGTTTTTTTCCACCCCAGAAGTTCTGGTATGATCTGAGCCAGTCCCGCACATCCGGCAATAAGAGAAAGTTCTCCTTTTTCCTTTAAATGCTCCGCAATACTTTTCATTTCCTCGTCCGCAGAACAATCATAAACTGCAATCGTTTTCTCTTTTCCCGGTAAAGGAAGCTCTCCCTTGTGTACAAGCTGCACACAAGTATCACACTGCTGATGAATCAGTTCCTCCACATCCGAAGTTATTACCGGCTCAAAGGGATCCGCTCCGAATACGCTCTCCTTTACCGGCAGCCCGTCTATGTAATGTATTCCATTCACAGTAATTCGCTTCATCTGAGGAAATGCAGGCAAAAAATGCAGCATACTTCCATTTGACGCATCCAACACAGCCGTCAGTTCTGAGCCGATGTTTCCGCGGAGGGCGGAATCTGTCTTTTTAAACAAATATCTGACTCCATACTCTACGGAAACCTTTACGATTTGATGTACGATCCGATATGCTTCCTGCGCCGTCTTGTGCCTTGTCTCCGTATCCACAACAAGTACATCCGCATTTTCAATTTTCCCAAAGTCTTCTTTTTCATAAACCAGAACTTTGGTAGAAAATCCTTTCTTGGCAAATTGCACGCCCGCATCCAATGCCCCTGTAAAATCATCAGCAATCATCAATAATTTCATGCTTTAGCTCATCCCATTCTTTTTGTTCTCTTCCAGAACTTCTTTTAACGCTGCAATGCCTTGTGCAGATACACTGTAGAAAGGCTTTCTGCAGCCACCCACCGGATATCCCAAAAGTTCTACCGCTGTTTTCACGATCGTGTTGGGATTTCCGTATTTAAAACATGCCCGGAAAGACGCGATAGCATCCTGCGCTTCCTGTGCGCCATCCATGTCTCCGGCTTTAAACCGTTCATAAATCGCTACCATATTATGGGGATATACATTTGCGCAGCCCGCAATTCCTCCTGCACCTCCCGCCTGCAGAGCTTTCAGAATCAGTGAATCATTTCCGGACAGAACCGCAAAATCCTTATTTTCTGTCAGCTCAATATACGCTTTCAGGTTGTCCCAATTCCCAGACGAGTCCTTGGCTCCTACAATGTTGTCAATTTCTGCCAGTCTTGCCACCGTCTCAGGCGCAATAGAGCAGCCGGTCCTTGCAGGAATATTGTAGAGCACAATCGGAATATCCACAGCCTCTGCTACTGCCGCATAATGCTCATACAACTCTTCCTGGGAAACAGCCGCAAAATACGGAGTAATTACAGAGAGTACATCTGCGCCAAGAGCTTCCGCCCGTTTGCTCATTTCAACAGTTTCTTTCGTGGTAATGCACCCCGTTCCCGCATAGACAGGAACACGTCCCTGCACTTGTTCAACAGCCGCTTTTAAAATCGTCTCTTTCTCTTCCATCGTCAATGCATAGCATTCTCCATTGGTCCCATAACAGAAAATACCGTGCACACCGCCGTCAAGCTGTCTGTCTATTTGTCGGCGAAATTCCGCCTCATTAAAGCTTTCATCGGCATTCATTGGAGTTATGATCGGTGGTATGATCCCTTTAATTCTTTCACATCTGCTCATTCTATTTCCCTCTTTCTTATCTCCCATACAGGATTCTTATTCTGTTTTTGCAACAGCCATACGAACAGCATAGTCTATAGCATTTACAAGGCTCAGCTCGTTTGCACTTCCATCTCCCGCATGTCCTTCGCCGGTTCCATGGTCTACAGATGCGCGGATGATCGGCAATCCAAGTGTAATGTTCACACCGGCTACTGCATCCCATTTTTTCAGCTCTTTGTTATACACAAACCCCTTCAGCTTCAGGGGAATATGTCCCTGATCGTGGTACATCACAACTACAATATCATACCATCCGCCAAGTGCTTTGGAAAAAACCGTATCCGGCGGTGTCGGCGCTTTTTCCGGGATGTTGATTCCCTCTGCCAGAGCAGCGTCAATGGCGGGCTGAATTTCTTCGATCTCCTCCCGGCCAAACATCCCCTTCTCTCCACAATGAGGATTCAGACCTGCCACGCCAATTTTCGGGTTTTTGATACCCAACGCCTTACATCCCTTATCCGCAATACGAATTACATCCAATACCCGTTCTTTTTTACAACTGTTGCAGGCATCCCTAAGAGAAACATGTGTGCTTACATGTACCACACGAAGCTCGTCGTGAGCCAGCATCATGGTATATTTTTCCGTGTTTGTATAGTCTGCATATATTTCCGTATGACCGGAGTAATGATGACCTGCCATGTTTATGTGATCCTTGTTCAACGCATTGGTAACAGTTGCATCCACCTCTCCGTTCATTGCCAGCTCAATGACTTTCTTCACATACTGAAAAGCAGCTTCTCCGCACATTCTCTGGCTTTCTTCGTATATTGCCTCCACTTTCTCACGGCCCATGGTTTCTGCCAGCTGCCTCTTGTCTTTCCGGTACAGGCGTTTATCCAAATCCACAATATCCAGATCCAAAACATCTATTGTGCCGCAGATAAACTGTGCATCTTTCACCTCATGTATGGAATGCACTTTCATACCTTTCGCACCTTCCACCACAGCGATCGCAGCTTCTATACATTTTGCGTCCCCAATGACCAGCGGCCTGCATTTTTCATATATTTCCGGCTTCATCAATGCTTTCACTGAAATTTCCGGTCCGTTTCCGCACGGATCTCCCATGGTAATTCCAAGAACAGGTTTCATCTTTTCCTCCTCGCCTGCCGACACGACAGCATTATTTTATAACCTTAAGATACAATGTCCGGATATCCTCAAGACTCAATTCCTTTGGATTATTGACAAGAAGTCTCTGCTGCCGGCTTCCCGCTGCAACCAGAAATTCTACATCGTCCACAGTGACTCCATATCCAGCCAGATCCGTGGGAATATTCGTCACTTTTACAATATCGGAAATCTGCGCAATCACATATTGCGCTTTTTCTCCTGTTGTTTTTTTTGCGTAAGCCGGATGAATGACATCGCAGATCTGTGCCAGCCGATTTTCACATGCATCCATGTTAAATTCCATTACATGTGAAAACAGGATCGCGTTTGAGACGCCGTGCGCAATGTGATACTTTCCTCCCAGCGGATAAGAAAGCGCGTGTACTGCCGTAGTTCCACTTCCGGTAATTGCTATACCGCCGTAATAGGCACCAAGCATCATATTGCTTTTTGCCTCCATGTTGTCCGGATGTTCATATGCCTCGCGGATATTTCCGAAAATCAGCTTTGCAGCCATCAATGCATAGCCATCGCTGAAGGGCGTTGCTTTTTTTGAGGTGTAGCACTCCACCGCGTGGGCCAGCGCATCCACGCCAGTGGCTGCCACAATGTTTTTGGGAAGCCCTGCAATCATCCGCGGCTCAAGAATCACGTAATCCGGAATCATATTGTCGTTTACAATCCCTTTTTTGGAGTTCTCCTCCGGAATTGCCACAATGGCATTGCAGGTAGCCTCTGCACCGGTTCCGCATGTGGAAGGAATCATCACCGTCTTTACCATTTTCTGCGCCTGCGCAGGATTTTCCATTAAATCCCGAAGTGTATAGGATGCCCCCTTCAAAACACTGGCAAGTTTCGCTGCGTCCATGACAGAGCCTCCTCCGATTCCCACAATCAAGTCACAATCGAACTCCCTGGCCTTTTCTATTACCTCTTCCACTTGTCCATATGTCGGCTCCGGTTTGCACTCTGAAAAGATGCGGTACCGCACACTTGTACAGTCAAGTTCATCTGTAAGGAGGGAAACAAGCCCGGCTTCCTTAAGACCCTCGTCCGTAAATATTGCAATCCTCTTTGTATTCTCCTTTTGTATAATCTCCGTAATCTGTCTCATGCTTCCTTCTCCGCCATAGGCACAGGATGGAAGCTTTATCTGATATGCCATAATAAGTCACTCCTTGTTTAAACTTCTATAGAAAATACACGAGCCGGATTCTCTGACAGCAGCTTCTGAAGCTGTCTGTTTGAAACTCCCAGCTTTTGAAGAAGTGGTACAAATCTTGTCAGAAGATATTCCAGTCCATTTGCCTTTCCCAATTGTTTCTGATACGCAGCCAGACCCTCTCTTCTTCCTGCATCCATTCCTAACACAATTTGGTCTTCATAACCATGTTCTAAAAGCCAGTAGATATTTTCTGCAATTTCTATATCTGGACGATAGGCAGGTTTATTTGGCTCGTCAAAACAAATAACTGCTCCTCTATCCAGAACAGACGCATAATAATGGCGGTCCGGATTTCTCTGCATATGACAAAGCACTGTCTTTTCTAAATTTCCACCGTTTCTCTCAATCTCATCCAGAATTTCAAGTCCCATAGTTCCATAATCTGTATGCATGGAAATGGCGCATCCTGTTTCTTTTTGAGTAATTGCCGCCACAGCCAGTGCTTTCTGTTCCAGTTTTGTAATAATGCGATAACTTGTCCCAGCCTTAACCAATCCGGCTTTTGCACTTGTACGTTCCACATATGGCCCGTTATAGCTATGTAAATCCATCCCCTCTACCACTTCTGCAATCATAAATTCTGCGATTTTCTTTGTATCCACAGTTGCCAGAAATGATGTATTGGAACAATAATTACTCCCCTTTTGAAATCCTGTTGTCATCAAAAGATTTCCCTTGCCCCGGAAACACTCTGCCACTTCAAGCATTTTGGAAACATTTCTACCACATCCGATAGGATCCATACAAACCATGGTTTTACCGCCTGCAGCAAGATACCGTTCAAATTCTTTTTTAGCAGCATTCACATCATCCATCAAAAATGCCGTGTCAGTTTTGACTTCCGGACCCCCGCTGCGAATCAAATGGTCATGGGCATCTGTATTCCCAATTTGTTCCGCTGGTATATCTCCAAGAATCGTACGAATTATTTTCATTTTTTATCACACTCCATACAGTAAATTCGGAAGCCATGTAGAAATAAATGGAATATAAGACATCACCATCAGCATCACAAAAATCAGTATGTAAAAAACAACACTGTCCTTCAAAAAGTCTTCTGTTGGACATTTTGTTACTCCACAGGTTACAAACATCAAATTTCCCATAGGAGGTGTCAAAGATCCAATCGCCATATTAAAAATGAAAACCATGCCAAAATGTACCGGGTCAATTCCGAAGGCAACTGCAACTGGAACAAGCATAGGCGCAAGTACAATTTGTGCTGCTGTCGCTTCAATAAACATTCCAACAATCAGTAAGAATATATTCACAGCAAATAAAAATACATATTTATTCCCGCAGAGCCCTATCAGAACATTTGTCATCGTCTGAGGCACATTTTCCCATGTAAGGATCCAGGAAAAACAGGAAGCCGCACCAACGATCAGCATGATAGAAGCAGTAGAACAAACAGTTTCACGAATACAAGTCAGCACATTATCCAAACGGATTTCTTTGTAGGCAATTCCAAGAATCACTGCATAAGCAATTGCTACTGCACCTGCCTCTGTAGGCGTACAAATCCCCAATCGGATACTTCCAATAATAATAATTGGAAGACACAGGGGAAGGACTGCTGGTACAAAAGCATCCCAAAGCTCTTTTCCAGAGGCATGTTTCTCACGCAGCCTTGGAATTCCACGTTTCTTAGAATATTTGGATACAATAATCATCATTGCTGCGCAAAGGATAATCGCTGGTACAATGCCGGCTACAAACAATTTTCCAATAGACGTGCCAGTTACGCTCCCGTAAATAATAGCCGCTATTCCAGGTGGAATCAGCGGTGTAATCATAGAGGAAAATGCCGTAATCGCAGATGCATATCCATTCGGGTATCCTGCCTTAACCATGTCCGGAACAAGAAGCTTTGCTTCCATAGCAGCATCAGCCAACGAAGAGCCAGACATTCCCCCCATCAATGTACTCAACGCGATATTTACCTGTCCCAGCCCCCAAACATATGTCCGGTCAAAACCTTACAGAATTTCAGCAATCGCTCTGTAATTCCACAATAATTCATCAATGCTCCAGCCGCCACAAAAAAGGGAATTGCCAGCATAGGAACAGACTGCATACCACTGATAACACGCTGCATAGCCAGCATCCCGTCCAGACCAGCTGACGGATTCATAACAAAATAAGCAATACACGTTCCAAGAATTGAGGCAAATACCGGAACGTTTAAAAACAGCAGAACAAGCATTAAAATTGCTGCAATCAAAACAGGATTCATAGCTCATCTCCTCCTTTCAGCTGTTTTGTGTCTTCCCCCAGTTTACCCAGTCTTTGATATTTCTTATAAATATACAGCGAATACTGTATCGCCATTAAAAGTAGTCCAATAGGAGCCGCTACATCAATAAAAGCATAATTAATCTTAAAATAAGGTGTAACCTTCTTCGTCACAGAAATCATTAACTGATAACCACCCCATGCATAATAGATAAGCACAATCAAAGTCACCGCCAGATCAAAATATTCTAAAACTTTTTTTCCGTTTCCTTTCAGACGGTTCATAACCAAGTCAATGCTTACTTGATTTCCATAGCGAAAAGCCACACTTCCGCCAAAAAAGATTGCATAAATAAAAAACAACAGCTGCATTTCTTCCAGCCATGCAATCGGCTGATTGACAACTTTTCGCATTACAACTCCGCATAGAGTAATAAACACTATCAGACATAAGCTTGTCCCCGCAATAATAGTGTCCAAATTGCTAATTGCTTCTTTTATTTTTTTCATATTGTCCCTCCAAAATCAAGCCGCCGCAAATAACATCAGCAATATGCATTCTATTGCCTAACATTTCGCGACGGCTTTCATTCAGCTCTGTTTATTCTCCGATAATTTCCTGAATGGTATCATACAGACCCTCGGTCCATGTTCCTTTGGCTTCATAATCCTCATATAATTTCAGACAAGCTTCTTTAAACTCTTCATAAGCATCATCTTCCAGTTCAACGACTGTACAACCCGCTGCCTCCAACTCTGTTCTGATTTCTTCGCTTTGTGCTTTGTACAATTCATTGTTGTATTCTGCTGCTTCTTCACCACAGGAAATAATTGCTTCCTGATATTCCTCCGGAATGGTATCCCAGAAATCCTTGCCAACAACAAAATTCGAGAAAGTCATCTGATGGTTCGTCATAGTTACATTTTTACAGACTTCCTGAAACGCATTATTGTAAAGCGTAGTCAATGGATTTTCCACACCGTCCACAACACCCTGGCTCAAGGAAGTATAAACTTCTGACAACGCCATTGGCGTAGCTGCACTTCCCAATAAATCAAACATCTGTACGGAAACATCATTGTTCGGCACACGAATCTTAAGTCCTTTCATATCTTCCAGTGATGTTACCGGCTCTTTCGTCATAAGCTGGCGTTCTCCATAAATCCAATTTGTGGAAATGATCTCAAGCCCCTCATCTTCCAGCTTTTTGCTCTGATCTGCCCACCAATCACTTTCCGTTATACTATACATGGCGTCCCAATCAGAAAAAAGAAATGGTCCCATAACTACACCAAAATCCGGTACATAATCCATCAAATAAGAACCGTCTGCAATAGTACAAACCCCCTGCCCTGCAAGTGCCATTTCGATAAGATCTGCTTTTGCTCCAAGCTGGCTGCTGGGATAAACCTCGATTTTTACCGCCCCTTCCGTCTCCTCTTCAACCAGTTCTGCCCATTTGTCACATCCCTCATCAATAGGATCTCCATCTGTCTGCTCCGTACAGAGCTTGATTGTATACTCCGCCGCTGATACCGTTGTCGCCATACCAACTGCCAGTGCAGAAACCATTACCATTGCCAACACTTTTTTTGCCTTCATAATGTTCCTCCTTGTATTGTTTCATTTTTAAACACTTTTGTTTTTCTTTTTTGTATAGTCCAATAGTATCATGAACTCTCTCCGTTTCCAACCTGCGCCGCATCTCTTTATTGTTTTATTCTGAAACACATTCTATAATTTACGAAAAGCTCAAAATAAGGTATGATGCAATTAGAAATAAGAATTTAAAATTTTTGTGTAGATAAGGAGTGACAGAAATGAAAACTCGAATTTTAGCAATTGCCCCTTATCAGGGATTAAAAGAATTAATGACTGAAATCACGAAAGAGAGAAACGATATCGAACTTACCATTGATATCGGTGATTTGGAGAACGGTCTAAATATTGCAAAATCTTATGATTTAGACGATTTTGACGTTATCATTTCCCGTGGCGGAACTGCTAAAATGCTTGCCGCAAACGTCAGCTTGCCTGTCGTAGAAGTGGAAATTTCAGTTTATGATATTTTACGTACCATTAAACTGGCCGAAAATTATGCACAGCGTTTTGCCATCATCGGTTATCCCGCCATCACAGACTGCGCAAAAATGCTCTGCCACTTACTGAAATATGATATTGATATCGTCACTCTGGGTGAAAATATTACCGCTGAATCTGAAATTAAAGAATTGCACAAGAAGGGTTATGAGATGATTCTCTGCGATATGGTCGGAACCTCCATTGCCTATGAACTTGGCATGAATTTTATTCTGATCACTTCGGGTCGGGAAAGTGTAGAATGTGCCATTGAACAGGCCGTCCGCTCTTCACAGCTTTTTCACAGCTATAAAGAACAGATTCAGGTGCTTAAAGCCGCAATTGTACAAAGCCGCGAGTCTCTTTTTGTATACACCCAGGACGGAGAGTTTATTTTCAGCAGCATGGAACGCAGCAATGTCACCGAAACCTTCTTTTCCTATGTTGAAAATAATCTTTCCTCATTTCTGGCAGACCCGCGTTTCCGGCTGGAAGAACGAATGGGAAGTCTGGCTTTCTCCCTGTATTCGCGGCACGTAACCTTGAGAGGACAAGCGTACGTGTACATTTATCTGTATATTCAAGATGCACCTGTTCTCGTAGATGAGCTCGGTGTTTCTCTTTACGAAAAAAAGAATGCTGCTGCCGGTATTGTTTCGGATTTTCACGGCAGTGCAAATTTTATCGGTGAAACCCGTCGTATGCTTGAGCAGTATGCGCCAACCTCCTTTCCTGTTTTGATTCTGGGCGAAACCGGGACAGGCAAAGACAAAGCCGCTTCTTATTTATATGAGCACAGCGAATATGCCAAACGCCCCTTTTTTATCATTGACTGTCAACAGACCAATCAAAAAAAATGGAATTACCTTATGGAAAATATAAATTCTCCTTTTAATGACCTGCATACAACGATTTATATCAAAAATCTTCAGGCGCTGAACGACACTCTCTCAGAAAAATTTCTTTCCAGCTTAAAACAAAATGACTTCTGCAAACGAAACCGTTTTATCTTTTCCCTCGCGTTGAACAATCCGGAGGATGAATTCAAACCAAGCTGCCAGTATTTGAAAAATGTGCTTTCCAGTCTGGTTCTTCGCCTCCCGCCTCTGCGCGAACGCATTAAAGATCTGCCAAGTATTGCCACCCTGTATATCAGCCAGGCAAACATCGAACTCGGCAAACAAGTTGTAGGATTTGATCCTGATGCTATGGAACTTCTCAAAAGCTTTAGCTGGAAACAGAACCTGGACCAGTTTAAAAGAGTGATTCGCCAGCTGATCGTTCTCACTCCTGACTATTATATCAGTTCCGACCTTGTAAAGCAGGTGCTAAAACAGGAGGTTCCTGCAGTCCCCTCCAGCACCTTGCCCGGCTATGAAATGATAAATATGAATCAGTCTTTGGATGACATTACCTACGATATTGTTCGAATTGTTTTGGAACAGGAAGGAATGAACAAATCCAAAGCTGTGGAACGGCTTAAAATCAGTCGTTCCACACTGTGGCGCATGTTGCAGAGATAGCGTGATTGTTTCTTTCCTATTTCCAGGCAGTAAAACAGGTGCATACAAGCTAAATTCGTCGCTTGTACGCACCTGTTTCCTTTATCTCTGTATTTTTATTATAACAGAGGCATTTTCATTGGCTTTACCAGATTCCGCTCTCTACAGCCGCTCTCTCAATGCCAAGTCCTTTCATGTAACGCTCCATAAACTTGTTAAAGCCTTCCACACCTGTCGGATCCGGGTTTCTGGAAATTCCCTCATTTCCCGCAAATACCTTTTCATCCAGGAAGCTGGAGAGCGCTTCGCCTTCCTTCTTGTTGATAAGATAAGACGCAAGCAGAGCAATTCCCCAGGCGCCTCCTTCTCCTGCCGTGGACATAACGGATACCGGAGCATTCACTGCATCCGCAAGAATCTGCTGACCTACACCTTCTGTTTTAAAAAGGCCGCCATGCCCGAGAAGCCTGTCGATTTTTACATGTTCCTGTTCCATAAGAATGTTCAAGCCCACACGCATTGCTCCCAGACAAGTATACAGATTTGTACGCATAAAATTAGCCAGCGTAAATTTGCTTTCCGGAGAACGTACAAACAAGGGCCGTCCTTCTTCAAAGCCGGTCATATGCTCGCCGGAAAAATAACAGTAGGATAAAAGTCCGCCGCAGTCTGCGTCTCCTTCCAAGGCTTTATTGTACAGAGTTCCAAAAAGCTTGTCCATATCCGCTTCCATTCCCATAGCCTCTGCAAACTCTTTGAACACACTGACCCACGCGTTCAGATCAGAGGTACAGTTATTGGAATGAGCCATTGCTACCAGGTCGCCTGCCGGAGTTGTTACCATGTCAATTTCCTTGTATGGTTTTGACAGTTCCTGTTCCAGAACAATCATGGCAAACACAGAGGTTCCCGCAGAGACATTTCCGGTACGTCTCGCCACACTGTTGGTGGCCACCATGCCGGTACCTGCATCTCCCTCCGGCGGACACATGGGAATTCCTGCTTTCAGTTTTCCGCTCACATCCAAAAGCTTCGCACCTTCTTCTGACAGATATCCCGCGTCCTGTCCGGCAACAAGCACCTTCGGCATAATGTCCCGCAGTTTCCAGGAAAATCTGTACGGAGCCACCAGACCGTCAAACTTGTCTACCATGGACTGGTTATAGTCCTTCTTTTCCGTATCAATGGGGAACATGCCTGCTGCATCGCCGATTCCAAGCACTCTCTGACCTGTGAGCTTCCAGTGTACGTAAGCCTCCAGGGTTGCAATGTAGTCGATGTCCTTTACATGCTCTTCCCCGTTAAGGATTGCCTGATAAAGGTGGGCAATGCTCCATCGCTGTGGAATATTGTAGTGGAACAGCTCCATAAGCGCATCGCTTGCCTGTGCTGTGATGTTGTTTCTCCAGGTCCGGAAAGGTACAAGTAAATTCCCCTCTCTGTCAAAGGGCATATACCCATGCATCATGGCGCTGATCCCTATGGCTCCTACACTTTCCAGCTCCACACCATACTTTTTCTGTACGTCCTTCGCCAGGTTCTGATAACAGTCCTGAAGCCCCTCCCAGATGTCCTCAAGGCTGTAGGTCCAGATCCCGTTTTCATAACGGTTTTCCCAGTCATGGCTTCCGGATGCAACAGGGGCATTGGTTTCATCGACAAGCACCGCTTTGATTCTTGTTGATCCAAACTCAATTCCCAGGGCTGTCCGATTGTTTAAAATTGATGCTTTCGCTTCGCTCACACCCATAATTTTTCCTCCCAATTCTGTCTTTCCTTTATCTTCGGAAAGCAACTTCATTCCATCTCAATTCATTCTTGAAGCTGCGAATGGTGGTATCCTTGTCGATATAAACCGCCTCAATGCCCATCGCTGCCGCCCAGTCACCCATCTGCTCTGCAGTCAGGTCATAAGAAAATGCGGTATGATGTGCACCACCGGCCAAAATCCAGGCTTCTGCGCCAGTTGCCAAATCCGGCTGCGGTGTCCAGAATGCAGTTCCCACCGGAAGCTTCGGCATGGGTTTCTCCACTTTTTTACATTCTACATCGTTGATGATCAGGCGGAAACGGTCTCCCAGATCAACCAGGGAAGTGGCGATAGCCGGGCCTTGTTTGGATGTAAATACAAGTCTTGCCGGGTCTTCTCTTTCACCCATAGACAACGGACAAACCTTGATGCCGATTTTTCCATCCGCAACCGTCGGGCAAACCTCAAGCATATGTGACTGAAGAATTCCTTCTTTTCCAGGAACAAGATTATATGTATAGTCCTCCATAAAAGAAGTTCCCTTTGCATCCTTGATTCCGGCAGTCATAATTTTCATCAAACGCACCATGGCTGCTGTTTTCCAGTCCCCTTCTGCGCCGAACCCATAGCCTTTTTCCATCAGTCTCTGCATTGCAAGTCCCGGAAGCTGCTGAAGGCTTCCCAAATCTCCGAAGTGGGTTACCACTGCCTGATAATTTTTTTCCTCCAGAAATTTCTCAAAGCCAATTTCAATCCCTGCCTGTACCGCCACATGACGCCGGAACTCCTCCGGGTCGCGTCCTTCAAGAAGAATATCATATTTATTATAATACTCTTCGACCAGAACCTCAATATCTCCTTTTTTCACATCCTGTACATACTGCGCAACCTCATTTACCGGATAAGCATCGATCTCCCAGCCAAATTTAATCTGCGCCTCTACCTTGTCTCCTTCCGTTACCGCTACGTTTCTCATGTTGTCTGCAACTCTGCACACGCGGATATGGCTGCTTTCCATAATACCGATGGCAGTGCGCATCCAGGATGCAAGTCTTTCCTGTACCTTCTTGTCTGCCCAGTGTCCCACGATCACCTTGCGCTCAATTCCCATTCGGCTGACAATATGGCCGTATTCCCTTCCGCCATGAGCAGACTGGTTCTCATTCATAAAGTCCATGTCTATAGTATCGTACGGAATTTCCTGGTTAAACTGTGTGTGCAGATGGCACAGAGGTTTTCGAAATTCCTTTAAGCCCAGAATCCAGGATTTTGCCGGAGAAAAGGTGTGCATCCACGTAATTACGCCTGCGCAGTCTTCATCTGCATTGGCCTCATTAAAAGTTTTCCGGATAACTTCATTGGTGATCAGGGTCGGTTTCCATACAACTTCAAAGGGAAGCATACCGGACTTGTTCAGCTCCTCCACAATAATGCGGGAGTGCTCGGCAACCTTGCGAAGACATTCCTCTCCATACAAATCCTGCGAACCTGTGCAAAACCAAAACTTGTAATTTCTTCCTGTTTTCATGCTAAAATCCTCCTGATATTTTATATTATATAAGATTGTTTTACGCTGCATTGCAGCTGTTTTCCCAAAATCTAAACCGGTTACTTATCCGCTTTCTTCATGCAGGAGCCTCGGATGATCAGCTCCGGTTCAATCAGCCGTTCCACCCTGCTCTCCCCCTCCGATACACCGTTTATCTTTTCCAGAAGCAGTTGTGCAGCCATGGCCCCAAGACGTTCCTGCGGATGAGCAATCGTGGTAATTCCGCTGCCCCGCTGTGCGTACAGAGAATTGTCATAGCCCGTAATGGAAATATCCTCCGGAACACAAATGCCGCTTTTTTCCAGAGTCTCCTGTACCACAACGGCGATCTGGTCATTGTAACATACAATTCCGTCCGGCAACGACCGGCTCTTTGCCATGATATTCACAGCCGCAGCCGGCTTCTGCCGTCTGTCTTCCGTATGAAACCAGATAACATCCGTAGGATCATAAAGAATTCCAGCCTCCTGCAAAGCCCGCACATATCCATTATGCCTCTGGATCCCCTGAACATCATCCGCCTTGAAGATTCCAACAATTCTCCGGTGTCCCAGATCAAGCAGATACTTTGTTACCAGATACCCTCCCTTTTCATCATCCATCAAAATATGAGGACAATCTTTCATCTCCGCATAAATCCCCTGTATAAAGATGTACGGAATTCCGTATTTGTCCAAATTTCTATACAAGTGTTCATTACGGCAGGACAGCTGGCTCTTGCTCGGTTCAATGATCAGTCCGTCAATATCTTTCTGCAAAAGCTCGTCAAGACACTTTGCCTCTTTCTGACGGCTGTTTCCTGTATTTTTCAGAATAATACTGTATCCTGCCTCCGAAAGCACATGATCCATACCCTGTATCAATCTTGGAAAAATGTAATCGGAAATATATGTGGTTACTACCGCAATATTCCGGGATTTTCTGGTATGACGGACTTTTTCTGAACAAAATGTCCCTTTTCCGTGAAAGGCTTCCACATAGCCCTCCTGGATCAGAATTGCCAACGCTTTCCTCACCGTATGGCGGCTGAGATTATACTGGCGGGAAAGCTCGTTCTCCGACGGCAGCTTTTCCCCTGGTTTAATGCTGCCGGAAATGATTCTTTCCTTCAGCTGCTCCATTAACACATAATATTTTGACTTTCCGGATTCTGCCATAAATTGTTCCTCCTTATTTCATGATATAACTTGTACGCACATATATACAAGTTGTTTGCTATGGAAATTTTACCTGAAAACTGTTTGTAAATTTTGTGGGATTTTAATAAGATTTTTGCACAGAAGTAAAAGATAAAAAATAGAACCCGGGATCCGGCAGGCATCTCCCTACCGGTTCCGGAAACGTGAAATCAAAAACATCAACAATGCGAAAATTAAGAGAAAGGGCAAAACTGCAGTCAACACCGTTACTAACAGAAAAATAACCAGTGCGGCTACTGCGATCACTATCACTTTCCCGTACCAGGTGGTCAAATCCAGGCGATATTGTCTATGCCGGGCTCGTCCTCCCTCCTGTTCGGAATATGCTCCGTTATGTCCGGAATCTGAACTGGTGTATACTTCTTCGTATATTTCTTCTCCGGAAGATGTGTCCGTATCCAGCAATGTTCTGGCAATCAGCCGCGGATCTCCAAGCTCTTCAAGAACCTCCTCTTCGCTTCGGCCGCCTCGAACCTGGGACTGGATATAATCCTCATAATATCGCAAATGGGCTTCCACCCGTTCTGCGTACATCTTCCCGGTAAGCTGACTTCTCAAAACTTCAAGAAACTGCGCTCTGTTCATCCATGCCTCCATTTCACTTTTGATATTTTTTATGCACGGAACACTCCGTGTAATCCTGTAATTTTTCTCCCTTTCAGTCTACCATACTTCTATCAGATAGCAAGTGATGCAGTCATTAAATTTTTATAAAATCAACAGGTTTCATTTGAAAGTTGACAAAATCTTGACAAACTTTCAAAAACATGTTAGTATTTTTTTATCAATTGAGGAGTTCTTGATTACTGACGGAAAAAGTGGAGCGTACCACAGGGCAGTCAGGAACTTGTGTAAGCCGACCGTCTGGGCAGTATTTGAGCATATCAGATACTGTCCTTTTTTGCAAAACACGGACACACAATATTCTCAACGATGACTATGGCCATGCAGCCATGCAAATGAAAGGAGAACGTATTATGGGATTCAAAAGCGACATTGAGATCGCACAGGAGTGCACCATGCAGCCGATCACAGAGATCGCTGCAAAGGCGG
>CALBGI010000073.1 GCA_937893675.1 uncultured Blautia sp. | reverse complement strand
TGAAAAATGAATTGTCCTAAAATTGAAGCAATTCACCATAGATTTTCATGCCATTTAGGACAATTCTGCAACATTTGCTCTTTACTCTATACTCAACAAATTAAGAAAGGCAGGTAACTGTTATGAAAATTTTGCAGACAACTGATCTTAAAAAATACTACGGCACAGAGCCGAACATTACCCGCGCCCTGGATGGCGTGAACTTCTCTGTGGAGGAGGGCGAATTTGTGGCGGTGGTCGGCACTTCCGGCTCCGGTAAGTCCACCCTGCTTCACATGATGGGCGGTCTGGACACACCCACCTCCGGCAGCGTGATGGTGCGGGATAAGGAGCTGGCGAAGATGAACGATGAGCAGCTTACTATCTTCCGCCGCCGCAATATCGGCTTTATTTTCCAGAACTACAATCTGGTGCCGATCCTAAATGTCCATGAGAACATCGTCCTGCCGGTGGAGCTGGATGGGGATACGGTGGATCAGAAATTCATGGCGGATGTGGTGTCCATGCTGGGACTGGAGGATAAGCTGAAGAATATGCCAAACAACCTCTCCGGTGGCCAGCAGCAGCGTGTGGCTATCGCCCGCGCTCTGGTGTCAAAGCCCGCTATCGTCCTTGCCGATGAACCCACCGGAAACCTGGACAGCAGGACCAGCGCCGATGTGCTGGGGCTTTTGCAGAGAACGAGTCGTGAATTTAACCAGACGCTGGTGATGATCACACATAATGATGCCATTGCCCAGCTTGCAGACCGTATCGTGCGGATTGAGGATGGCAAAATCGTTGGATAAAGGAGGTGGCAGACATGACATTGCCTTTTGAAAATGATACGGGGCCGGTCATTAAAAAATTGGCGTCACGAAGCATTCAGACAGATAAGCGGCGCAACCTGTTTGTGATCGTAACGATTGCTCTGGCAGCCGCTTTGATGGCAGCGATTTTTTGTGCAGGAGCTGGAAGCGACAGAAAACTGGAGGCGGACATCCGGGGACAGTATCAGGCAGTTGTGGTGAATTGTGACCGTGATACGATTGAAAAACTGAAAGACTGCCCAGAAGTGGAACGCTGGGGCATTTCCCAGAATTACGGTTCTGCCCGCTATGGTGACAGCGTTCTGACTGTGGAGTATGCGGATGCCAACTGGATGGAATTGGGTAAGAAGCCTTCCTTTACTGGGACACTTCCGCAGGCTGCCAATGAAATTCTGGTAGAACGGGCCTTTCTTGATTATTTTGAAATCCCCGCAGAAGTCGGGCAGACCATAGAAGTGAATCTTGGAAACGGAAAGCAGACCTATACCGTCAGCGGTATCATGGATGTGGAGAATGACTCCCGTATGTTCCAGCTTTATGTATCTGAAGCATTTGTGGAGGAGATGGCGCAGGGAGAGCCGCTGTTTGAATTTCGGCTTCGTTATACTGGTGCTGATAGTATGGAACTGGAGCAGCTCAAGGCGGATATTGCAGCATTCCTTTCTGCCAACGATGTCTCAGAGGATCAGATTTTTTACAGTTCCAACTATTTCGATATGCAGGGCTTTAAGTCCGGCGTGATGAAATATTACATTCCCGTGGCAATCCTTTTGCTGGTTGCCTGTGCCGTGGTCATTTACAGTATCTTTTTCATTTCCGTAAAGGGCAAAATGCGGGAATATGGACGCTTGAAAGTGATCGGCACAACACCAAAACAGATCCGGCGGATCGTGCGGCGGGAGGGATTGCTGTTATCTCTTTGCGGTATCCCGCTGGGGCTTTTGGTTGGAGGGGCTATCGGGTTTGCTATTTTCCCGGCACATTGGAGCTGGATGGGCAATCTGCCTTATCTGGCTGCGACCGCAGCAGCCTGCGCCCTGACGGTATTTCTGTCCATTCATGCGCCTGTCCGCATGGCGGCGAGGGTATCCCCAATCGAAGCGGTCCGCTCCAGTGGTTATGAAACGGCAACAGACCGGAAAGATCAGAAAAACCACCGCATTACGCCGTTCTCTATGGCACAGATGAACTTTAGGCGGAGCAGGAAAAAGACGGTCATCACCCTGGTATCTTTGGGATTGACGGGTGTGTTTTTGGTAACAGCCGCTACGGTACTTAACTCCATCAGTCCCGAAAAGATGGCGATAGAAGCCATGGGAGATCACTGTAACTATGAGGTCAGCTGGATGGATTCGGGAGGCGCGGAAGGATTGCCTGCCATCGCACGGGAAAATCCATTGACAGAAGAACTTCGTCAGGAGCTTCTTGCCATAGATGGTGTGGAATCTATCACCAGCCATGAAGTAACATCCGCAACGGTGAAATTTCCTCAGGAAAGTGTTGCATTAAAGTTCCCTGTATTTGACAGAGAGCAGATGGAACAGTGGCTGCCGGAGGAAAATCTGGAACAGGGCAGCGCAGATTATGAGGAGCTTGCCGCAAACAACGGTGTGGTCGTGACTGATTCGGAAGATCATCTTTTAAGTATGTTTTATGGCTATACGCCTGCTGTCGGGGATGTGCTGACCTTTGAATCCATGGACGGTAAGGCCATAGAAGTAACGGTCATGGGGATTGCGAAACCGTCAGTGACATCGGGCACCGGCGCATGGGGACTGTTTACCCTTACAGAAGAACTGGCCGATCAGCTCTACCCGGACATTGAGAACAGGGAGGCTGTTTGGAATGTCCATACATCGGAGGACTCGGATGCGCTCAGGGCGTCTATTTTCAGCCTGCTGGAAAATCCGGTGCTGACGGTCTTTTCCAGAGCAGACCATGCGGCATCCCTGGAATCGCAGCTAAAGATGATGACCCGCGGTGTTTATCTGCTGCTGGCATTCCTGTTTGTGTTCTCCATGGTAAATCTGGTCAACACCCTGATGACCAATCTGCTGGCAAGGCAGCAGGAGCTTGGGATTTTGCAGTCTGTGGGAATGACCGGAAAGCAGGTTTCCCGTATGCTGATCGCAGAATGCCTGTGGTACGCAGGGGTTACGGTATTTTTGTCAGTTGGCATTGGCGGAATCCTGGGCTGGATTTTTGACTATGTGATCAGCAGCTTTAATATTTTCGGGGAACTGTCCTATCAATTCCCTTTGATGGAAACGGTTGTTTTTGTTCTGGCACTTTTGGTCGTGACCGGAATCTTCTCTGTGGTTGCTGTCCGTTACTCTAAACGGCTTTCCCTTGTGGAGCGGATCAAGACCATGGACTAACCAGAGGCGGCGGCTTCCGATATGAAGCCGCCGCTTTGTTGACAGCAGGAATATAAGACTTAAAGGAGATGATCAAAATGACAGTACCATTTGAGAATGATACAGGAAATATTGTCAGGAAACTGGCAAGAAAAAGTTTGAAAAGTGAGAAGCGTCGGAATCTCATGGTGGTGATCGCCGTTGCGCTGGCATCCTGTCTGATTTGTTTTTCGATTGTGATGGCTTTGTCTACCCGGCAGATAGAGAAAAATCATGTGGAGGATACCTATGAGGCGGTCTATACCAGGATTACCGAAGAAGATGTGTCCACCCTGAAGGGGCTGGATGACTTCTCAAGGGTAGGAGAGTATTATATGCTGGCTGTGGAACCTGCGGAGCAGGGATACAATGCCTCCTATATTTATTGTGATGAGGAAACGATGTATATTGCCCGTGACCAGATGAGGTTGCTGGAAGGCCGACTGCCCCAAAAGGAGGATGAGGTGGTGGTGAGCCGTTATTTCCTTTCCAACTATGGTGCAGACGCCGGGATTGGCGAAAAGGTTATGCTAAGCAGCGAGAGCTTTCACGGAGAATACACGGTGACTGGCATTATGGAAGGCTATAAGGAAAAAGAGGTAAATGGCACATCCATCCTTCTTTCCAAAGAAGCCCTGAAGGGATGGAGCGGCTACGACCCCGCTGATTATCGTGCCTATGTGCATTTTAAGAATGAGCAGCAGATGGATGAAACAGAGCTGACTGCCCGTAGCCGGGAGATTGCCAAGGAATATCAGCTGGAAATGCCGGTCATGAACCTCAGCTATATGAAATTCTATAAGCAGCCGGTGAATGTCAGTATGCTTGCGCTGGTTGCCGGAATCGCAGTCCTGGTCATCATCGGAGGGTATGTTGTGATACAAAGTATCTTCCGAATCTCGATCAATGACAAAATCCAAAGCTATGGACAGCTGCGGACCATCGGCACAACGCCAAAGCAGATCCGGAGTATTGTCAAAAAGGAAGGCCGTTTCTTAGGATGGGCTGGTATCGGAATCGGTATTTTGCTGGGATGTGCAGCCGGGTTTGCGCTGTTTTCCCGTGGGTTTCATCTGCCGTTTTATGCTGCTGCGGTTGTTTTGACTGCGCTGCTTGGCAGGTTTATGGTATCCATTGCGATCCGCAGACCGGTAAAGATTGCCGCCGGTATCTCTCCGATTGAAGCGGTCCGCTTTACCGGCAGTCAGAGCGGAAAGGCCCACACCCATAAGAAGAATATGCGGTTAAATCCCCTCTCCATGGGAATTGCAAATTTCAGGCGTGACCG
>CALBGI010000072.1 GCA_937893675.1 uncultured Blautia sp. | reverse complement strand
AATATGATAAAAGAAAAGCCCGGGCTTTTGCCTGGGACTTTGTCTACAGTCTGAGCTTCGCCGGCCGGCGAAGCTGTTTTTATGATAACTTTTTTGGGAAACCTGTTCAGGCTTTGATGATTTTGACCATACGGTAGATCAAAAAGATCAGAATTGCCAGTCCGATTCCGCCGATCGCGATATAGGGAAGATAACTTCTGGATTCTCCGAATTCCTTGGCTTCCTGCAGATGTGCTTCGCCGTCGGCAGCGGCAGTGTCATTTGCGGCCTCCACAGCTTCCACAACGGCGGTTCCTACGGGAACGCCGCCAAAGGAATAGGTGCGGATCAGCTGGCCCGAAGCGTCAGATGCCTCACTGGTGGTAATGCCGGCCTCGGTTGTGCCGTTTGGCACGATCAGATCTCCGCCGGAGAGAACACTGAAATCATTCTGTCCCAGGGAGAGCGTCTGGAAATTGTTGAAGCCGTAATCCAGAAGCGTGCCTGCCTCTGCTTCCGTCACATCCCCGGAAGAACCTTTCAGGATTACGCATACCAAGCGAAGGCCATTTTTTTCTGCGCCGCAGACAAGCGTGCTTCCGGAGGCCTGGGTGAAGCCTTCTTTACCACCGAGACAGCCGTCATAAAACAGCGGGCTGGCAGGAGCCATCATAGAAAAATTGTTGGAAAGGACACGTTCTCCGCCGGACATGTTGGTGGCCGGAATGGTGTAGGTGGTTGCGCCTGCGATCGTGCAGAACGTTTCATTGCTCATGGCTGCTTTCATAATGAGTGCCATATCGTGAGCAGTCGTATGCTGATTCTCATCGGAGAGACCGGTTGGATTGGTAAATAATGTATTGGTGCATCCAAGCTCTGCGGCCCGGGCGTTCATTTTTTCAACAAAACCGTCCACCGAGCCGCCGATATGCTCGGCAACCTGCAGGGAAATGTCATTGGCGGAGGCCAGCATAATGGCGTAGAGACACTGCTCCATGGTAAAAACCTCGTCGGCCTGTGCGGCAATATTGGCGCCTCCGTCCACAGCGCCGGCAACACCGGTGGCTGTCATGGTGACATTATCGGTGAGCGCACTGTTCTCAAGCGCCACCAGGCAGGTCATGATCTTGACGGCAGCGGAAGGATAGAGGGGGGAATCCATGTTTTTGGAGTAAAGAATGGTGTTGGTCTCTTCATCCATAACAACGGCAGCCTCAGAAGTAATGTCCGGTCCCTGAGGCCATCCGGGAATGGCGTTTGTGGCAATGGTGCCGGAAGATGCCCCGGTCTCTTCTGCGGCAGGTACCGGCAGTGAAAAGAGCGCGGAAGCAGAGATTCCCAGCGCCAGAAGCAGTGCTTTTATTTTTTTTGTTTTTATCATAGCTGTGTAAACTCCTGTTTTATATAAATAAAATAACCATAACTTACACGGATTGCTCCGTGTACTGCACTTTTGTGCAGGTACAAGTGTCTTCAGATCTTTTGACACTGTAAAAACAGTATAGCACATGTGTGGGGTTTCTTGCAAAAAATATAGTACAATGTTACAATAAATTCATAATTTTTTGAAATTCCCCTGGGGGAGAGTCGGGAGGACAGGTATATGGTAAAAAAAGGACAGGGCCAAAAAGGAATTCAATGGAAAAAACTTGTACAGAAGCTCTCTCCTTATACAATACAGAAAGGAATCCGTTATCTGCGCCATTATGGGCCAAAGGAATTCTGGATTCGGCTTCATGAGCGTTTTGAACCGGAGGCGGTTCCCTACGAAGCGTGGTATGAGCAGTACCGCCCGGATGAAAAAATACTGGAACATCAAAAAAAACAGAGATTTGCCAACGCGCCGCTCATCAGTGTGGCAGTTCCTGCTTTTCGGACACCGGAGGAATTTCTGCGCTGCATGATGGATTCTCTGCTTATGCAGACCTATGGAAACTGGGAGCTTTGTATTGCAAACGGAAGTCCGGAAGACACAGAGATGGTGCGGGTGCTTGCAGAATATGCACAGCGTGACAGCCGCATCCGTTTTGAAAACCTTGAGGAGAATCTGGGAATTGCCGAAAATACCAACCGGGCGCTTGCGATGGCCAGAGGAGAATTTGTGGGCTTGTTGGACCACGATGACCTTCTGGCGCCAAACGCGCTTTTTGAGATCGTGAAGGCGCTTCAGAAAGAGCCGGACGCGCAGGTGTTTTATACGGACGAGGATAAGGTGACCGCCGATGGCCGGGAGCACTTTCAGCCGCACTTTAAGCCGGATTTTAATTTGGATCTGCTGCGCTCCAATAATTATATCTGCCATTTTTTTGTGGCCAGGAAGGCGCTGACAGAGAAGGCGGGCGGCTTTCGCTCTGCGTATGAGGGCGCGCAGGATTATGACTTTATTTTTCGCTGTGTGGAAAAGGCAGACAAGATTGTGCACATACCGGAGATCCTTTACCATTGGCGGACACACCGTTCCTCCACAGCGGACAATCCGGCCAGCAAGATGTATGCCTTTGAAGCCGGCCGCAGGGCCATCGCCGCGCATCTGGAGCGAAGCGGCGTGAAAGGGACCGTTGCGCATACGAAAGATCTGGGATTTTACCGGGTGCAGTATCCGGTGGAGGGACAGCCTCTTGTTTCCATTATCATTCCCAATAAGGACGAGCAAAAAACACTGGCTGCCTGCCTTCGTTCCATCCGTGAAAAGACCACTTACCAAAACTACGAAATCCTCCTTGTGGAGAACAACAGCACCACAGAGGAGATTTTCGCATATTACCAGGAACTTTCCCGGGAGGAAAACATCCGCCTGCTCCGCTGGGAAAAGGAGTTCAATTATTCGGCGATCAATAATTTTGCAGCCCGCAGGGCCAGGGGAGAATATCTCCTGTTTTTAAACAATGACGTTACGGTTATCACGCCAGAGTGGCTTGAGGAGCTTCTGGGCGTGTGCCAGCGCCCGGAGGTGGGGGCTGTCGGGGCAAAGCTTCTTTATCCGGACAATACCATTCAGCATGCGGGCTGTGTGATCGGCATCGGCGGAATTGCGGGAAGCATGTTTGTGGACATGCCGGCAGAGCGGAGCGGATATCTTCACAAGGCATCCATCATGCAGGATATGAGCGCAGTGACAGCAGCCTGCATGATGATGAAAAAAAAGGTGTTTGAGGAGGTCGGCGGCTTTGAGGAGGAGCTGGCCGTGGCCTTTAACGACATGGATTTGTGCCTGCGCGTGAATAAAGCAGGACATCTCGTTGTGTACGACCCCTATGTGCAGCTGTACCATGCGGAGTCAAAGACAAGAGGCGCTGAGGACAGCAAGGAAAAGGTGCGCCGTTTTCAGAGGGAAATCGAATATATGCGCTGTCACTGGATGCATATTCTGAAAAACGGAGACCCATACTATAATAAGAATCTTTCTCTGACCAGATGGGACTATTCGCTGAAGCCCTTTTCTGATACAGGAAAGAAGAAAGGTTGACCATATGTTGGAAGTATCAGTGGTGATTCCGAATTTTAACGGAATGGCTTATCTGGAAAGGGTGCTTTCAAGTCTGGAAAAACAGACCGTGAAAGAGTTTGAAGTCATACTGGTGGACAACGGATCCACAGATGGAAGTGCGGCGTTTGTGGAGGAGAATTTCTCCTGGGTCCGTCTGCTCCGGCTTTCCCAGAATTTTGGCTTTTGCCGCGGTGTAAACGAAGGGATAAAAGCCAGCAGGGCTCCCTATGTATTGCTGTTGAACAATGACACGGAGACAGAGCCGGATTTTGTTGCGCAGATGCAGCAGGCGCTTGGCCGTCACCCCAATGCCTTTTCCTGCCAGGCAAGGATGATGCAGTTTGACAAAAGGGACAGGATTGACGATGCGGGAAATTATTACTGCGCATTTGGCTGGGCCTTTGCCAGAGGAAAAGGAAAGGAGGCAGCGGCTTTTTTGCGGGAAGAACAGATTTTTGCCTCCTGCGCCGGAGCTGCCATTTACCGCAAAGAGCTGTTTTCAAGGATCGGGTATTTTGACGAGGAGCATTTTGCCTACCTGGAGGACACCGATATCGGTTACCGGGCGAGGATTCTGGGATATGAAAACTGGTATGCCCCCGAAGCGGTGGTTTATCATGTGGGGAGCGGAACCAGCGGTTCCCGGTACAATCAGTTTAAGACCCGCTATTCTTCCAGAAATAACATCTATATGATTTACAAAAACATGCCTTTATGGCAGATCATTTTGAACCTGCCCTTTTTGGCCGCCGGGTTTGGCATCAAGATTTTGTTTTTCAGTCTGAAAGGACTGGGGCGGGAATATCTGGCGGGGATCAAAAATGGTTTTCAGATAAGTGCAAAAGGAAAAAAAGTGTCTTTTCAAAGAAAAAATTTGAGAAACTATTTTCGGATACAGAAGGAGCTGTGGCTGAATATATTGCGAAGGTTTGGAAAATAATACGAGTTTTCACAAAATATTTACAATTGTATTGAGAAGATTTTATTGATTTTATACGTCATCTATTATAAGATAAGATAAAGTAGCAGGAAGACTAACCGAGGTGGCACAAAGTGATAGCAGACAATCAGAAAAACTTTAGCCGTCTTCAGATGCTGATAGATGCAGTGCTTGTTGCCCTCACCTACTATACGGCGTGGGCAATCCGCTTTGTCGGACCGTTCCGGGCGAGTGCTTCACGGGCTCTGTCCTTTGAGCAGTATATGTTTGCCCTGGTTTTTATTATTCCAGGGTATTTGCTTTTGTACCAGGCGTTTAATCTGTACGCACCCATGCGGATGCAGGGGCGCCGGCTTTTGCTCGCCAACATTGTGAAGGCGAACACGCTGGGCCTTTTGCTGATCATGTTTGGCCTTTATATGGTAGCCAACGAAGACAACTTTGCGCGAGGCGTGTTGGCTATTTTTTATGTGCTGAACACAGCTGCGGAATGGGTTGCACGGCTGGTGACTTTTTATGTTCTCCAGAACATGAGAAAGAAAGGTCTGAACCAGAAGCAGCTGCTTTTGGTGGGATACAGCCGGGCGGCGGAGGAGTACATTGACCGGGTGCAGCAGAATCCGCAGTGGGGCTATGTGATCCGAGGGATTCTGGATGACAATGTTCCGGCAGGGACTATGTATAAGGATGTAAAGGTCATCGGCAGAATTGCGAATCTCATGGTGATCCTGCCGGTCAGCAGACTGGACGAAATTGCAATAACTCTGGGATTGAATGAATACTACCGTCTGGAAGAGATCGTGGCCCTGTGTGAAAAATCAGGAGTACACACAAAATTTATCCCGGACTATAACCGGATCATTCCGACCAAGCCTTATACAGAGGATATTCTGGGTCTTCCCGTGGTGAACATCCGCTATGTTCCTCTGAGCAATACGTTTAATGCCATGGTGAAAAGAGCCATGGATGTGGTCGGGGCGCTGGTGGGGATCGTAGTGGCCTCTCCGGTGATGCTGCTGATGTGTGCGCTCATAAAGCTGACCTCGCCGGGGCCGGTGATCTATGCCCAGGAGAGAGTGGGGCTTCACAACCGGACCTTTCGGATGTACAAATTCCGCTCCATGGAGCTGCAGCCGGAGAGCGAAGAGAAGAAAGCGTGGACGGTCAAAAATGACCCCAGAGTCACCTCTGTGGGAAAATTTATGCGCCGGACAAGCATTGACGAGCTTCCGCAGCTCTTTAATATCCTGAAAGGCGATATGAGTCTGGTGGGACCCAGGCCGGAGCGTCCGTTTTTTGTGGAAAAATTCCGGGAAGAGATTCCCAGATACATGGTGAAGCATCAGGTGCGTCCCGGGCTGACGGGCTGGGCACAGGTCCACGGATACCGGGGAGACACTTCCATACGCAAGCGTATTGAGTATGATCTGTATTACATTGAAAACTGGTCGGTCGGGCTGGACATCAAGATCCTTCTGCTCACCGTTTTCAAAGGCTTTGTCAACAAAAACGCATATTAAAGGGGAGAAAATATGTCAAAAATAAAAAAGAAAAAGGCAGCGTTGTTTGCTCTTGAGATTGTTCTGCTGCTGCTGTTTCTTGCGGCGCTTTATGTGTACGGGAGAGTTTCAGAGAGCATGGATAAGATTGAACAGCCGGTGCTGGAGGAGGAGCGCATCGTGGTGAATGATCAGGCGCCTCAGATGTCCGGCTATGATACTTACGCGCTGTTTGCCGTTGACAGCCGCAAGTATCGTGAGGATATGAAAGGGGAAAACAGCGATACCATCATCATTGCCAGCGTGAACAACGACAATAAGGACATCAAGCTGGTATCGGTCTATCGGGATACGCTGATGAATATCGGCTGGGGCAATTATACAAAGGCCAATGCTTCTTATTCTTACGGCGGTCCGGAGCAGGCGATCTCCATGCTGAATACCAGCCTGGATCTGAACATCACCGATTATGCGACCGTGGATTTCAGCGCAATGGCGACCATTGTGGATCTTTTGGGAGGATTGGACATTCCCATGTCCTATGCGGAAATTGAGCACATGAACAATTACTGCAAGGAGACCTCCAAGGAGACCGGCCTGAGCTATACGCCGATTGAGAAACCGGAACCGGCGCCTCCATTGGAGAAACAGGAAGAAATCATTGGAACCTATCACTTAAACGGAGTCCAGGTCACTTCTTACTGCCGTATCCGTTACACGGCAAGCATGGATATGGGACGTACAGAGCGTCAGAGAAGAGTGATCCAGATGATCACCTCCAAGGCAAAGACAGCCGGGCTGACAACCTTGTTTGAGATCATGGATCAGGTGTTCCCCATGGTGCAGACGTCTGTTTCCAAGACAGAGATCCTGCAGCTGATCCCGGCCATGCTGGGCTATAGCCTGGATGAGACCACAGGATTTCCCTTTAACTATGAATTTGTGAAAATCAACGATGCGGATTTTATTGTTCCCACCTCGTTGATCACCAATGTGCAGGAGCTGCATGAATTTCTTTACGGGGAGACCGATTATCAGCCAAGCCGGGAGGTTCAGGCTGCCAGCGACCGTATTCTGGGGATCGCGGAGGAAGCTACCAACTCCGGCGGTTATCTGGAGGGCGTCGGAGGCGAAAAAGCTCTCATGTGGAATTATGAAGAAGATTCCTATGATTACGATACGGATGACAGCGGGAACAGTGATTACAGCGAGGATTACGACACCGATTCCTATTCAGATGAGGAATATTATTGAGACATAACAGAGGCTGCTGTGAAATGAGGGACCCGGCGACATGGTCTGCCGGGAACTGCTTTTACGGCAGCCTTTTTGAAAGGATACAGATATGAAAAGCGTAAGAGTGGACGTGGTGATTCCCACATATCGTCCGGGGAAAGAGTTTGGAATGCTTTTGGAACGGCTCGGGCAGCAGGAGTACCCTGTACAGAAGATTCTTGTTATGAATACGGAAAGAGAGTACTGGAACCGGGAGTGGGAGAAGCGTTATCCCCAACTGGAGGTCCATCACCTGTCGAAGGAGGAATTTGACCACGGAGGAACCAGAAGAGCGGCCGCATCCAAAAGTGAAAGTGATATCCTGGTTTTTATGACGCAGGATGCCCTTCCGGCAGATACGCATCTTATAGAAAAGCTGATCCAGCCGATCCTGGAGGAGGAAAAGGTGGGGGCTTCTTATGCAAGACAGCTTCCCAAAGAGGGCTGCCCCTATCTGGAGCAATATGTCCGAAACTTTAATTATCCGGAGGATTCCTGCATAAAAAGGCAGGCGGATGTAAAGAAATATGGAGTGAAAACCTATTTTTGCTCCAACGTCTGTGCGGCTTATGACAAGGAGGCGTATCTGGACGCCGGGGGCTTTGTAAAAAAGACGATTTTTAACGAGGACATGATTCTGGCGGGCACCATGGTGCAGAAGGGCTGGGGAGTGGCCTACGCGGCGCAGGCAAGAGTGTTTCATTCCCACAGCTATTCCTGCCGGGAGCAGTTTCACCGGAATTTTGACCTGGGCGTTTCCCAGAAGGAGCATCCGGAAATTTTCGGAGCGCTTTCCTCGGAAGGGGAGGGGGTCCGGATGGTGAAAAATACCATGGCGCACCTCTGGAAAAAGAAAAAAATGCAGCTGATCCCGGTGTTTTTTGTACAGAGTGCATTTAAGTATGCCGGGTATTTCCTGGGAAAAAGATATCCCTGTCTGCCAGGGTTTCTGGTAAGAAAATGCACCATGAACCGGGCATACTGGGAAAAAAAATAAGAATTCAAAGCCACACATTCTTTTTTCAAAAAGCTATCACATTTTAAACACAATTCGTTGGTAGACTAATATCAGAAAAAGGAGAAAGAAGGGAGCGATATACCATGACGGATGAGGAAATGAAAACTCCGCAGTATGGACATTATCAGGTGGAGATGCCTTCCCAGTCCCCGGTCCCGCCTCAGAAAAAGAAACCAAAGAAAAACAGTTTCGGAAAAAAATTGGGTACAACGATCGTGCTGGGTCTTGTGTTTGGACTGGTGGCCGGCGCAGTATTTCTTTCGGTGAATGTTGTATATCAGAAGACGGTAAAAGAAGAAACCGATACAAACATAGAAACGACCCAGACCCTTCCGGATACCGCGATCCGTATGGAGGATGTGGTGGCGGAGAGCGGAACAGTGGCAGGAGTTGCAGAGTCTGCCATGCCGTCGGTGGTAGCCATCACTTCCGTGAGCATTCAGGAGATCCCCAGCTTTTTCGGATACAGCTATCACGCGTATCCCAGTACCGGAAGCGGCTCCGGCATTATTGTGGGAGAGAATGAGGATGAGCTTCTCATTGCCACCAACAATCATGTGGTGGAAGGCGCAGATACACTGAGCGTTTGCTTTATCGGAAACGATGTGGTGGACGCGGAAGAGGAAACCATGAATCTGGTTACCGGCGGAGACCTGAATATTGAGAATGCAGTGAGTGCGAATGTGAAGGGAACGGATCCGGACAATGACCTTGCGGTTGTGGCAGTGGAGAAGAGCGATATTCCGGCAGAGACCATGAGCCAGATTAAAATTGCCCAGCTGGGAAATTCCGATGATCTTGTCATGGGGGAACAGGTTGTGGCGATCGGCAATGCCCTGGGGTATGGACAGTCTGTAACTTCCGGTTATATCAGCGCTTTGGAGCGCACAGTGGTTCTGGATAACGGTGTGGGTGCGGAGATGCTTCAGACGGACGCAGCCATTAATCCGGGCAACAGCGGCGGAGCGCTTTTGAACATGAAGGGTGAGCTGGTGGGGATCAACTCTGCCAAGTATGCGGACAACGCCGTAGAAGGAATTGGATATGCCATCCCTATTTCCAAGGCGCAGCCGATTCTGGAGGATCTGATGAACCGCAAGACCAGAACCGAGAAGGTGGAAGGAGACAAGGCTGCATATCTTGGCGTTACCCCGACGGATCTGTCTGTGGAGGCCATGCAGATGTACAATATGCCGGCAGGTGCTTTTATCATAGAGACGCAGAAGGGAGCAGCTGCTGAAGAGGCAGGAATCCAGACTGGAGACATTATTGTGAAGCTGGACGGCCAGAAGGTCAGCGGAAGAAGAGATCTGATGGAAAAGCTGCAGTACTATGAGGCCGGGGAAGAGGTAGAGATCGTGATCGCCAGAGCCAGCAGAAGCAGTTATAAAGAGCATACGCTGGATGTGACCCTGGGGAGCAGGGAAGATGCAGAATAGCAGAGAAAGCAGAAGAGAGAGGACATCGAAGACCCGGTGGCCTCTTTTTCCTGTGAAGCGGGAAGTTTTATAAAAAGTTTATTTAACAGAAGTTGGGGATATGGTATAATATGAGCACTTAATGAGTGCGAGCCAGAGGCGAAGCAGGAGTTTAGTGCGAATATATACCTGGACACTTAATGAGGCGGAGCGATGCGGCCACCGAATTTAGTGACCATGGTATTACCGCAAAAATGCACTTAATGAGTGCGAGCCAGAGGCGAAGCAGGAATTTAGTGCGAATATATACCTGGACACTTAATGAGGCGGAGCGATGCGACCACCGAATTTAGTGACCACGGTATTACCGCAAAATGCACTTAATGAGTGCGAGCCAGAGGCGAAGCAGGAATTTAGTGCGAGTGCAAGCCAGGGGCGCCGTCAGCGCCAGGGCATGTGAAAGGAGAAATTATGTCAGACGAATTAGAAAAAGAACAGGAAGTTGTGGAAACCCAAGAAGACAAGGAGAAGGAAGACAAGGATAAATACGAGCATTTCTGTTTTCTGTGCCGCCGTCCGGAAAGCCAGACGGGCAGCATGATCGAGCTTCCCAACAATATACATATCTGTTCTGACTGTATGCAGAAGAGCTTTGATGCAATGAACAGTCAGATGAAAAACGGACAGTTTAATTATCAGGATTTGTTTAATATGCCGGGCGTGAGTATGATTGATCTGAGCAATTTTCAGAATCCCATGCAGCAGCCCAAGAAGATTAAGAAGAAAAAAGAGGCCAAGGATGAAAAACCGGTGCTGGATCTGAAAAATATTCCGGCACCTCACAAAATCAAGGCAACGCTGGATGAATATGTCATTGGACAGGAGTATGCAAAAAAGGTAATGTCTGTGGCAGTATACAATCATTATAAGCGCGTGGCGACCAACACCATGGATGAAATAGAAATCGAGAAATCCAATATGCTGATGATCGGACCTACAGGGTGCGGAAAAACCTATCTGGTAAAAACGTTGGCAAAGCTTTTGGATGTGCCTCTTGCCATTGCGGATGCCACGTCTCTCACCGAAGCCGGCTATATCGGTGATGATATCGAGAGTGTGGTTTCCAAGCTTCTGGCAGCTGCGGACAATGACGTGGAAAAGGCAGAGCACGGGATCATTTTTATTGACGAGATTGACAAGATCGCCAAAAAGAAGAATACCAACCAGCGGGATGTCAGCGGCGAGGCTGTCCAGCAGGGAATGCTAAAGCTTCTGGAGGGGAGCGAGGTGGAGGTTCCCATCGGAGCCAACAGCAAAAACGCCATGGTCCCCATGACAACGGTAAATACAAAAAATATTCTGTTTATCTGCGGCGGAGCCTTCCCGGATTTGGAGAACATCATCAAGGAGCGTTTGAATAAACAGGCTTCCATTGGTTTTTATGCGAATCTGAAGGACAAGTATGACGATGATCCCCATCTTCTGGAAAAGGTAACGGTAGACGACATCCGTGCCTTTGGCATGATTCCGGAGTTTATCGGCCGTTTGCCCATTATTTTCACTTTGCGCGGTCTGGACGAGGATATGCTGGTGAAAATCTTAAAAGAGCCGAAAAACGCGATCCTCAAGCAGTATCAGAAGCTTTTGGCGCTGGATGAGGTGAAGCTCTCCTTTGAAGACGGAGCACTGCACGCCATTGCGGCAAAAGCCATGGAGAAAAAGACCGGCGCCAGAGCTTTGCGGGCGATCCTGGAGGAATACATGCTGGATATCATGTACGAGATTCCCAAGGATGACAGCATCGGCGAGGTGGTTATCACCAGAGAGTATATTGAAGGGAATGGAGGCCCGAAAATCCTCTTGAGAGGCATGGAGGTGCCGCAGCTGGAGAGTGCAGATTAACCGGAACAGCGAAGTGCAGGCGTTTTGGGAAAAGGAGAAGCAGTTATGGGAAACGAATTTTTTGATGGATTGAGTGAAACGTTGACAAAGACGGCGAAGGAGATCGGCGAGCGGGCAGAGAATTTTTATGAGGTGCAGAAACTGCGGAGCCGTCTTTCGGCAGAAGAGCGCCTGATAGACAAAACCATGGCGGATATGGGAAATATCGTTTATCGGAAATACAGCAGCGGCGAAGTCCCGGAAGGAGAGCTTGGCGCTCTCTGCGAAAATATTTCTCAGCATATGCAGGTGATCGCAGGACTCAAGGAAAAGCTTGCGTCTATGAAAGGGCAGAAAATCTGTCCGGTCTGCCAGCGCAGCATGGAGCAGGATGCGTTGTACTGTCCGTACTGCGGAGCTGCCTGCCCTGCATCGGAGCCGGAGAAAGCAGACAGGCCTGTGGCGGACGCGGAAGAAGCAGATGGTGTGAAAGAAGAAAAAGAACCAGAAAATCCAGAGGAGACAGTAGGAGAGTCAGAGGTCAAGGCGTGGAGCGATGAAAAGGAGGAGCCATGATGTTGCTGGCGCTGGCAGCCGGGATTTTTGCGTTGGATTATAAAATCAAAGAGTATGTAAACAGCGAGTGGCTTCAAGGAAGCAGACAGGAAATTCTTCATGGAAGGCTTATCCTGCGCAATTGTCATAACCATGGATTTTCCGGTATTCTTAAGCCAATAAACCCGGCATATGGCACGGAGATATCCGGGCTGGTGCTTGGCGGAGTGATCTGGGAGTTTCTTCGCCAGACAGTTGCGGGCGGCAGAAAAACGGCAAGGCTTGGCCTAGCTCTGGTGCTCGGCGGAGGCGCGGGCAATTACGCAGAGCGCCGCAGGAAAGGCTTTGTTACGGATTATGTGAGCCTTGGCGTTGGAAATTCCAAAATCCGAAAATGGGTTTTCAATTTTTCGGATGTGTGTATTGTCCTTGGAGGGCTGAGCTGGGCAGGGGCGTCACTTCTGCCGAAAAAGAAAAAATAAAGGAAGTTTACATAGGAGAAGGGCAATGAAGATACGAATGTACAACGTGGGTCACGGAGACTGTTTTTGTCTCCGCGACAGAAAAAGGAGCCTGCTGGTGGATTTTGGCTCCAGCAACAGCCGCATTGACGGCAGAAACCGTCAGGAGGTTTTTGACGTTATTATTTCGGATTTGACGACCATCGGGCAAAAGAGCCTTCTTCTCACGCAGTTCCATACAGATCATCTGGCAGGACTGGTGTATATGATGAAACATCGGGCGGATTCCTGTGAATTTGAAAAGATTTATCTGCCGGATGTGTTTTCAAAGCCGGAGCAGAGCAAAACTCTGGCTCTGTTTTTGCTGGCGGATCTGATGAAGGATTTTTATCTCCCCAACCGTCAGGTCAGTGTGCTTACGCTTGTAGAAGCTCTTTCCAGGCGGCCGCAGAAGGTGGAGCTTCTGAGCCGCGGCAGGATGTTTGAAGAAAAGTATCAGGCACTCTGGCCAGACACGGATGTGATCCAGAAAGAGACGGACGCGATCTTTCAGAAATTCCCCGGAGAATCGCAGGGGATTTTTGGCCGGCTGACAGAGTATGCGGACAAGCTGCGAAGAGCGGTTTATGCCATGACGGAAGACGGAGACACAGGGGAAAAGCTACCGCCGGTGAGCAGTCTGGAGCGGGAATTTCGGGAACTTCGTGCCATGCCGGAGTTTCAGGAGCTGCTTCTTTATCTGGAAGATGAAAAACCGCCGCTTCGGGCATTCAAAAACAAAATCAGCGTTGTGTTCCAGAATGCGAGAGAGGGAGAGCTGAACCTTTTGTTTACCGGGGATGTGGAACAGGTCTATCTGCAGATGATAGCGGATGATTATGACGGAAACTATCCTCTGTATGAGCATTACTGGTGCGTGAAGGTACCGCATCACGGCATGGAAGAGTACTATTTTGATTTCAGCCCCTATATGCCGGAAAATATGTTGATTTCCAATGGGGTGTACTTTGCAAACAGCAAGAAGGAATCGAAGCCTCATCGGATTTCCGCACAGTATGCGGGACTCTTTTATATTAAAGATGCGCATATGTACTGCTCCAACGAAAACTGCTGTGACGGCTACCAGAATGGCTGTACCTGCAAGGAGTGCGATATTATTGCGCCGAATTTTTACAAGGATATATAAATTTAAAAAAAATTAAAAAATTTCATTTTAGGTATTGACTTTTGATGGAATGTGAGGTATTATAATCAAGCAGTTGCGAAGAGCGACGGAATGCAGGAGTGGCGGAATTGGCAGACGCGCAGGCTTCAGGTGCCTGTGGTCGCAAGATCGTGTGGGTTCAAGTCCCATCTCCTGCATTATTTTTTTGTTTAAATTTCTTAAGAATAAAAAAGACACGGGACACACAGAATGCTGTACAGGTATTCTGCTGTGTCCCGTATTTTGCTTTTGTGCCGTACAGAAAATTCTTCCGTACAGTCAGATCTTAAATGAAAGAAAGAGGTCTTTGGTGAAGGCTAGAAGCATTTGCTGCAGGCAGTATAGCCGGAGGCTTCCGCATCTGCCTGAGACATCTGATAGGCTTTGGCAGGATTCATTCTGCCGCAGTCGGGGATGCTGTGGTATTTTTCTCCGGTTGCGGAAATCCATACATTGCCGGAAGATGGCGCCGGTTCTTCTGCCGGGGCAGAAAATGCGGCTGCATCTGCAGATTCGTTGGAGGAAGCGGACGCGTCAGAACTGGCTTCCTCGCCGGAGGAGTAGTCGTTGCAGGGCTCTGTGTTCCAGGAGATGGAATTTCCATCAGATACCGCAATGACCGTGCCCTGTTTATCCGTGCGGAATACCGGAATTCCCATATCGGACAGCCGTCCCATCGTCTCGGAGGAGGGGTGGCCGTACTGGTTGTCTGTACCGCAGCTGATCACTGCGTAGGATGGGGTGGAGGCGGCCAGGAAGTCCCAGGTATTTGAGCTGGAAGAGCCGTGATGGCCGGCAGACAGGACATCGCAGTCCAGATCCATACCGGTGCTTATCATATCCTGTTCGCTGGTTTCTTCCGCATCTCCGGTGAAAATAAAGCTGTTTGCACCATTTTCCAGCTTTATGACAACTGAATTTTCATTGCTGTCGTTGGGGTTGATTCCATTTGGAGCAAGGATGGTAAACTGTCCGCTTCCGAAAGAAAAGGTATCACCGACAGAAGGATATTCGATGGTGATGACATTGGCGGTAGCGGTATTCATAAATTCATTGTACAAGTCCGAATCATGGATATAATCTGCTCCGAAAGCTCTTCCTACGGAAAAATGATTCATGCAGGATACCAGGCCGCCCACATGATCTTCATCATAATGAGAGGAGATCATATAATCGATGGTCTCCACGTTTTGCTTCTGCAGATAGGATACCACCTGGTCGGCATGGCTTACGTCGCCGCCGTCATACAGAAGGTTCTGGCCTTCGGACTGAACAAGGACAGCCAGCCCCTGTCCGACATCAATGAAATGGACCGCCATCAGCGGGGCGGTGCTTTCAGCGGAAACATTCCCGCTCAATGTCAAAGCGAGAAAAAGCGAAAGCAGTAAAGATGTGAGTTTTTTTCGGATTTTCATACTTGTTTCCTCCTTGGTATTTTATGCTTTCATTATACACCAGCATCACACAATTCGCAGTAGTATATTATTTGGAAGCTTTATTTTGCGGACATTTCCCTCTTGACGCGGGCGGGAAAATAGTGATAAAGTGAAAAAATATGGAATGAAGCATATACTGGCTGTAAATCGTTATAAAAGGAAGAGGAGGAAATTTCATGGAATTTATTGAATTGCTGAAGGTCATCCTGCTGGGGATCGTGGAAGGCATCACAGAGTGGCTTCCCATCAGCAGCACGGGCCATATGATACTGGTGGACGAATTTATATCTCTCAATGTAACGCCGGAGTTTAAGGAGTTTTTCCTGGTGGTGATACAGCTTGGCGCAATTCTGGCGGTTGTTGTTTTGTACTGGAGCAAGCTGTGGCCGTTCTGCATCCGGAAACTCTCTGTTAAAACAAAGAAGGAGCTGCAGGCAAAACCGGCTGTGAAGCGGGCTGCATTTACCTTTGTGGAGAGATTTTGCGACAAAGAAAAATGGATTCTCTGGTTTAAGATTCTGGTGGCCTGTCTGCCGACCATTATCATTGCGCTGCCCTTCAACGATATTATCGAAGAGAAATTCAACAATTACGTGGTAGTTGCCATTGCGCTGATCGTGTATGGTATCCTGTTTATTTTGATCGAGGACTATAATAAGAAACGGACACCGGTGTGTACAGATTTACATAACCTTACCTTTAAGACTGCACTGATCATTGGGGCGTTCCAGGTACTTTCCGTAATTCCAGGTACCTCCCGCTCCGGCTCCACGATCATCGGCGGAATTCTGGCAGGCGTGTCCCGCACTGTGGCGGCGGAATTTACGTTCTTCCTGGCGATTCCGGTCATGTTTGGCGCAAGCCTCTTGAAGCTGATCAAATTCGGCCTTGCCTTTACCAGTGCGGAAGTTCTGATTCTGGTTGTGGGCTGCCTGGTTTCCTTTGTGGTTTCCATTCTGGCGATCAAATTCCTGGTGGGCTACATCAAGAAACACGATTTCAAAGCCTTTGGCTGGTACCGCATTGTGCTGGGTGTTCTGGTGCTGGGATATTTCCTGGGAAAGAATTTCCTGGCTTAAAAGAATATAAGATATGTGTTAGAAATAACCCCGGCCGGCTGAGTCGTATGAATCAGCCGACCGGGGTTTTTCCTGTGTTGGTCTACAGATATACAATTTCGCCCGCATGACCGACATCATATCCGGTCTGGCTGTGAAGCACTGTCTTGAAGTCCTCTGACTGCACGATTTGTACAAGTGCAGAAAATCCGGGCTGGTGCAAGTCTTCCGCCTTCATTACCAGATAGAGGGGGAAGGAGGTCAGGGGGAGAAATTCGAGGTCGGGAAAAAGCTGGGCCGCATACTGCTCTCCCAGAGCCGCGTCTGCCTTGCCGCCCGCCACCTGAGTAGCAGTTGCCAGATCCGAGACAAGCTCTTTTGCGTAGCCGGAGATCTCGCCGGGGGAAATGCCAAGGGCCTGCAGATGCCGGTCCAGAAAAATTCGCCTGGTGCTGCCTTTTTCCCGGTTGGAAAAGGTGATGCCCTCCCGTTTCAAATCCTCAAAACAGGTGATATTTTGGGGATTTCCCTTTTTTACAAAAAAGCCCATGGGATATTCATACATGCAGAGTGCAGCCAGGGGGATCCCGGGCACCAGCGCGGAAATATCACGGGGTTTCAGGCTTGCGGAAGCCACATGTACCTTGCCGAAATAAAGAGCGTACAGTCCGTTGTAGGTGTTTAAATGAGACTGCAGAGCAGGAAGGCTGTCCGCACGCAGGCTGAGCTGGCTTAGCAGCAGCTCCAGGGCAGGAGAGGACTGCCCGCTGATGATCAGCCCACTGGAGTGAAGCAGATAGTCCCGTTTCAAGAGAGAGCTCTCTGGTTGAAAATTTGCCGCAGGAAGCGTCTGTCTGGCAGTTTCTTCAGAACTGTTCAGATATCGGGAAAGCTGTTCCTCGGAAATCCGAAGCTGCTTTCCTATTTTTGAGGAAGCCAGCTCCCCTCGTTTGATAAGCTCGTAAACCGTATTCTTTTTGATTTTCAGCCGCTCGGCAACCTCCTGCGCTGTATAAAGCTTATTCATCAATTCCCACCATGACGTTGGTGGCCTTGATCACTGCATAGGCGTCTGAGCCGACAGTGAGATTCAGTTCTTCTACAGCCGCGCAGGAGATGGTGGCTGTGATGATATTGCCTCCGCCGATATCCAGGGAGACAATGGAGTTGACAGCTCCCTTGTTGATGCTGATAACCTTTCCTTTTAACTGATTGCGTGCGCTGAGTTTCATATGCGTGCTCCTTTCTGTCAGCAGATATTGCCGATATCGTACATTTTTGTTCTTTTTATCATAACATGGGGGGATGGAATTGACAAGCAACAAGGGATATTATAAAATGAAACAATACAAAACAGAATAAAACACAACAATTTGAAGAGACGGAGGGAAGAAATCATGAAGAAACGGATCGTTGCACTGACTGTGACGGGAATTCTGGGGACAGCAGCCCTGGCAAGCCCCGTGATGGCGGAGGAGGCGCCGGAATTAGAAGGGGAAGTCTATGTGTTTATTGCAGCCAGCTTAAGCAATGCCATGGAAGAAGTACAGAAAAATTTTAATGAGATTTACCCGGATGTGGAGATTCTGTATAACGCGGACAGCTCCGGAACCTTGCAGACACAGATCGAGGAGGGCGCCCGGTGCGACATTTTCTTCCCGGCGGCGCAGAAGCAGATGGATGCGCTGGTAGAGCAGGGGCTTGCCATTGAAGACTCAGTGACAGACCTTCTGGAAAACAAGGTGGTTTTGATCAAGCCGGCAGGAGGCGAGACCGCAGTTACCGGATTTGAGAATATCACAGAAGCGGCAAATCTTGCGCTGGCCGGAGAGGATGTGCCGGTGGGCCAGTATGCCCGGGAGATTTTCACTAATATGGGGATTCTCGGGCAGGTAGAAGCCATGGAGATCAATGAGGGCAGAAATGTGACAGAGGTTCTGGCGGCTGTCAGCGAGGGCAGCAATGAGGTTGGCGTGGTGTATGCCACGGACGCGGCCTCTGTGGCGGACAAGGTGGAAGTGATCGCCGAGGCGCCGGCAGACAGTCTGAAGACTCCGGTGCTGTATCCGGCAGGTCTGATATCAGATGCGGAGGCATCTGCGGAGGAAGAAATGGCTGCAGAGACTTTTTTTGCCTATCTTCAGGAGGAAGAAACTCTGCATATATTTGAGGAGTACGGATTTGCGCCGTATACCCGGGAGGCAGCGGAGAACGGGGAAACGCCGGAAGCAGAAGCTGCAAAATAAGCAGAGGGATGAAAAATGGCTGAGTTTTTGGGAGAAATAAACTGGAGTCCTCTGTGGATCTCGCTGAAGACCGGTGTTCTGGCTACGGTGATCGCCTTTTTTATGGGGATATTTTTTGCGCGGCTTGCCATGCGGCTGGGAACGGTGGGCAAGGGAATTCTGGACGGCATTCTTACTTTGCCGCTGGTTTTGCCGCCTACGGTGGCGGGATTTCTTTTGCTGATGCTGTTCAGCCTGAAGCGTCCCCTTGGGAGTTTCCTGCTGGAAAATTTTGATATCCGCATTGTCCAGACATGGAAGGGCTGCGTCATTGCGGCCTGCGTTATTGCATTTCCGCTGATGTACCGGAATGCCAGGGCCGCTTTTGAGCAGGTGGACGTGAATCTGGTCTATGCGGGGCGGACGCTGGGGATGAGCGAGCGGCGGATCTTCTGGAAGGTGGTCATGCCCACAGCAGCGCCGGGGATTGCCTCCGGCACGGTGCTTGCCTTTGCCAGAGCCATCGGGGAGTACGGAGCCACCTCCATGCTGGCAGGAAATATTCTGGGAAAGACGCGCACGGTCTCTGTTGCCATTGCCTCTGAGACTGCGGCCGGAAATTTTGCTGCCGCCGGCTTCTGGGTAGTGGTGATCGTGGCGATATCCTTTCTGGTGGTGGCGGTGATCAATATTGTTTCCGGAAAAGGCATGAAAGTAAAAAGGTGGATGTAATGGCGGTCAGTATAGATATTGAAAAAAATTTGAAAGGATTTCAGCTGCGGGTCCAGATCAAAAGCAACGCGCCCACCATGGGGATCCTGGGAGCGTCGGGCAGCGGAAAAAGCATGACGCTTCGCTGCATTGCAGGGATCGAGACGCCGGATGCGGGACATATTGAAGTGAACGGACGCACGCTGTTTGATTCTGAACGGAAAATCAATCAGAAGCCCCAGGAGAGACGTGTTGGTTATCTGTTTCAGAATTATGCCCTGTTTCCGGCCATGACAGTGGAGCAGAACCTGGCCTGCGGATGCAGGGGGAGCCGAAGAGAGGCTCTGGAAAAGGCGGCGGAATTTGTTGCGCGTTTCCAGCTGGCCGGTCTGGAAAAGCTTTATCCTGCGCAGCTTTCCGGCGGACAGCAGCAGAGGACTGCGCTGGCACGCATGATGATGAGCGAGCCGGATATGATCCTTCTGGACGAGCCCTTTTCCGCGCAGGACGGATATCTCAAGGACATTGTGCAGCGTGACATGCAGAATTTTCTCAGAAGCTATGAGGGCGACATGATGCTGGTTACCCACAACCGGGATGAGGCGTTCAAATTCTGCGAGCAGCTCACGCTCCTGAAAAACGGAAAAACGCTGAATTCCGGGGATACACGGGAGATTTTTGAGAATCCCGGAAGTGTGGAAGCAGCAAGGCTGACTGGCTGCAAAAATTTTTCCCGTGCGGAACGGCTGGACGAGCATCATGTGTTTGCGCGGGACTGGGGTCTGCGGCTCTGCACAAAAGAGCGGGTGGGAGAAGATATTTCTGCCGTGGCTGTGCGGGGGCACTGGCTGCGCACGGCGAGCCAGCCGGGAAAAAACACCATGCCCGTGGAGCGGGTAGAATATATTGAGAATACCTTTGAGCATCAGTTTCTGATAAAAAACCGGGATGTAAAAGATGCGGGAAATCTGTGGTGGATGTGTCAGAAGAAGAGTTTTATGGAAACGGCAGAGCTTCCGGAATATCTGTATTTTCCGCCAGAGCATCTGACGCTGCTGAGAGATTAGAAAGAACGCTCCGTCGGCAATGTACCGACGGAGCTGTGTTTTGGAACCTTTTGTGTGATTTTGCGCGGATCAATTTTTTCGAGAATGTTTAATATAATCGGACACCATCATGGAAAGCTTGAAGGTGAGCGCGTCCTCAAAGGTACGGATGTCCAGCCCGAACTTTTTCTGAAGCTTCTCAAAGCGGTACACCAGTGTGTTGCGGTGAACATAGAGCTTGCGTGAGGTTTCAGAGAAATTCAGATTATTTTCAAAAAAGGTACGGATCGTGATGAGGGTTTCCTCGTCCAGGGAATCCAGAGATTCCTCACGGAAAATCTCCTCAATGAACATTTCGCAGACCGAGACGGGAAGCTGATAGATCAGCCGGCCGATGCCGAGTCGGTTATAGGGAAATACATTGGAGTCTGCATAAAAGATTTTTCCGATCTCCATAGCTGTGCGGGCTTCTTTAAACGCGTTGGGAAGCTGCTTCAGATCGTCCGCCACATTGCTGAAAGACACCCAGGCGGGAGTCATGGCCTCTGTGTTCAGCATGTCCACCAGCATGGAGGCGGTATTTTGGAGCGCCTCGCAGTTTTCGGTATCCAGGAGCTCGCGCACGACGATGATGCCGGTATCGTCAAGGGCGGTGATAAAATCTTTTGTCCGGGCGGAAAAAAGATTGCGGATTGTGGCAAGGGCGCTTTCGTCCTTGTTTTGTTTTGTCTCCACAAGAAAAACAGCCCGGCGTACACTTGTGGCAATGTGAAGCTTCTTTGCCCGGTTAAAAGCGTCCATTTCATTTGTATTTCCCAGAAGGAGACTCTGCATAAACGCGTTTTTGTCGCTTTTTTCTGTGTAGGCGGTGATCAGACTTTCAATCTGGCAGACGGCCAGTTCGCCGATGGTGGATGCAGAGACACCGTTTCCCCATACAATGAGAATATAGAGAAGCTCGTTTCCGTCGGTGATTTTGTAAAGACTGCAGGCAGTGTTTGAGACGCACAGGGCGCTGTCCGCCCGAAAAGCTTCCAGCCGCGAGACGGCGGGCAGTTTTCTGCTGCAGGTAGAAAGGAAAATGTGATTGTCCTCCTGTACCAGACAGAAATCAAGTTTGCTGATATTTTTCCAGTCCTCCAGACATTTTTTCAGTATTTGCTGTAATTTCATAAGATGTCCTTTCTGAGCCAGGCTGCGTGCCGGAGGCACGGCGCAAAAATATACTGACGTGTATTCTTTCTTTAAGTCAAAAAGACCCGGGAACATCCCGGGCCTTTGCCTTTTGGAACTAATTGGTGATAACGACTTCAGACTCTTTGTCAAAGAAGTGAGTCTTGTCCATATCGAAGTTGAATCTGATCTGGCTGCCTGCTCTTGCGGTTGTGTGCGGATTTACGCGGGCAGTGATCTGAGTTCCGCCAAGTGTGAAGTACAGGAATACTTCGGCACCGAGAAGCTCGTATACGTTGACGGTGGAAGCCATTGCGCCGTTTTCGTCATCGGAGATGTTCTCCGGACGGATACCCATAACAACTGTTTTGCCGATATAGCCTTTTTCTTTGAGGGCAGCTGCTTTTGCTGCGGGAACTTCAAGCTCATACTCGTCAACCCTGGCAATTACCTTGCCGCCTTTTTCGGAGATAGCTGCATCCAGGAAGTTCATCTGCGGAGAACCTACGAAACCTGCTACGAACAGATTGCAGGGTTTCTGGTACAGGTTCTGCGGAGTATCGATCTGCTGTACGATACCGTCTTTCATAACAACGATTCTGGTACCAAGGGTCATAGCCTCTGTCTGGTCATGGGTTACGTAGATAATGGTAGCGCCCAGTCTCTGGTGGATCTTGGAGATCTCAGTTCTCATCTGTACACGGAGCTTCGCATCCAGGTTGGAGAGCGGCTCATCCATCAGGAATACCTTGGGATTACGGACGATAGCACGACCCATGGCAACACGCTGTCTCTGACCACCGGAAAGAGCCTTGGGTTTACGGTCAAGGAGCTTCTCCAGGTCAAGGATCCTTGCTGCTTCACGTACAGCCTTGTCGATCTCGTCCTTCGGAACCTTGCGGAGCTTCAGGCCGAATGCCATGTTATCATAAACAGTCATATGAGGATACAGAGCGTAGTTCTGGAATACCATTGCGATATCACGATCTTTGGGCTCTACATCGTTCATAACTTTGTCGCCGATTTTAAGAGTACCGCTGGTGATTTCTTCCAGACCGGCAATCATACGAAGGGTTGTGGATTTTCCACATCCGGACGGACCTACGAAGATAATGAATTCTTTGTCTTCGATCTCCAGGTTAAAATCCTGAACTGCCTGGAAGCCGTTGGGATAAGTTTTGTTAATGTGCTGTAAAGATAAACTTGCCATGATGTTGTTCCTCCAATAAATTTGATCATAGTTTTTGCCTTGATGTTTCATCTGGACTTAGTATAGCCAAAAGCGCACTCCGGTGCTAGAGCAGTTTTGTACAAACTTTGTGCGATGTTCTTGTCAATCTGACGAAAACCGGCCGGAATTTGTGCAGACTGACAAAAGAAGCTTCCCCTGGCAGTCAGCGCAGAGGTGTTACCCGGCGTTCGTTGACGAACATGCCTTCCAGCGGTTTTGCATTGAAAAGCCGCACAAACCAGTCGCATTTACAGAGAAACAGGTAGTAGATATTCAGACCGCAGCCGTTTAAGGTTTCAAAATTGCCCTGTCCTTTGGCGATGATCACATCTGCCCTGTCCAGAAGCTGACGCGCCTCTTCGCTGATATCAGGAAGCCAGGTTCCGCCCACGCGGCTTCCGTTTCCGATAACGGGCACCAGATCGGTAAGGCCGCACATTGCTGCATCCTCCATAGTTGCGTCGTTCACGACCGGTTCGCCGCGGACAATGACGGTGATGGAAAGATGAGGATAAAGTTTTTGCAGCATTTTGACGGCGATTTTATCAAGGACAATCTCTCCGCAGTTGTCAGTGAGGTAGACAAGGGAACGGGCATCCGAAAGCTCCTCCCGGAAAAGGGCATATTCCCGGGGATCCAGCGTAGAATTATCCTCGCGGATCAGAGAGAGAAGCTGGTCTTTGTCCACCTCTGCCAAAGCGGCAAAGTCGATATAATTGCCGATGCGGGCATAGCGAAGAGCAGCTGCCAGCGGGTCTTCGGCTCCTTGGACGGTCTCGGTAAGCTCGTTCTCCAGGGCCAGCATCAGGCGGTTGAATTCTTTTTTGATTTCCGTATAATCCTGCGCCGGGACGTTCCAGAAGCTGCTGAAATAGTCGGCAAACTCCACGGAAAGGCTGGGGGCGCAGTCGTTTTCGCCTGCCTGGACATAGCGGTTCATGATTTCTTTCATATAGATAAGTTTTTTTTCGCTGTCAGAAAAGCCGCGGATTTTTTTCTCCTGTTTATTGAGCTGGCAGCAGATGCAAAATGGATTGAGCTGCATGGGGATCTCCTTTGATAATGTGATAATGGTTTGAACTTGTCTCTATTTTACTCTATTTTTTGTGGGTTGGCTATCCTTTTATTGTGGCAGGATTTTATGCAAGAAAATGACGAAGACATCAAGAGATATCTCCGTCATTTCAAAAGTATTTATTTGGCGGTTTTAAATGTGAGAGTTGTCTTTCCAGTCATTCCGTAGTCTGCAGGTTCTGTTTCGCTGGTAAGCCAGAAGACAGGTTCATATCCACGGGCTACGTTGCAAAGACTGCTGGTTACCCGGACAGAAATTGTATTTTCACCGGGAACTACTGCAGCTGTAATGTCAGCAGCTGCGGTGTCCATATTCACCGGAACCTTTTCACCATTTACGGTGATCATGGCAGTTCCATAATTGAAACTGTCCGCCTTGAATACTACGCTTTCTGTCTCGGAATTAAAATCTTCGGGAACAGTGAAAGTGGTTGTATAGGTGCCGACACCGGAAACGTGATCACCTATGGATTCTATATTTTTCCAGGAAAGAAGCTCGGGAAGCTGGCCGGCGTCAATGGTTTCATGATTGGTCTCATAGGTTACTTCTGTAGTAGTAACGCCGGTTTCAGTGTTTTCTTCTGTGCGTTCCTTTTTGTCCCCGGGGGTGTAGGAATCTACAGTGAGGTTCCAGCCGGTCAGTTCCAGCTCGGTAGTTTGCCCGGCGCTTTCTTCGTATACAGCCTCTTCGTTTGGATTCAAAACGTACATTGCTACTTCGCCCGGCTCCAGGGTGACGTTTAAAATCGTCCTGCCATTTTCACAGACGGCATTTGTAACTTTATCAACTTCTCCGGACCATGTATCGAGAAGATAAGGCTGGTAAGTTCCTTCGACGGAGATTTGTCCGGTATAGGCTTCTTCATCTTCATACATATAGTGATATACATAGAGGTAGGTTGCATTGTCGGCCTTTCGCATAGTGGTCAGAAGCTTGTGGTTGGATTCTACGTTTTCTGCTCTTGGAGTAACGCCGAGCTCTGCAAGGGCATCCAATGCTTCGCCGCAGGAATTAATCGTTTTTACATTGTCAAGCGTTTTGATTTCTTCTATAACAGCGGCAAGTTCTTCGTCCAATCCGTCATTGCAGCCGGTTGTGGAAGCTGCAATCGTATTTACTTTATCTACGCCGGAATTATTCGGGTGCTCTATCACATTGTTTACAAATAAAACAGGAAGTCCGTTTTCAGCTGCTTCTTTTAGCTTTTTTGCAGCTTCCAGAGGAAGCTCATCCTGCATAACTACGACAGCTTTGTAAGCGACACCGTCAGAATTGATCATGCCGTCAGACACATCGACTTCATCGTCCATAAACGTATAAGAAGAGAAGTAATCATAGGTGTAGCCCTTATCCTGCAGACCAAGATCTGTCCAGTAATATGCTTCATTATTATGCAGCGCATTGTTATATACGCCAGAGCTGGAAACACTGGTCAGAAGGTTGTTTAGATAATAATCGGTTCGTATCATAGCGATATCTACCTGAGGAACACCTTCTTCAAGGGCTTTCTGAATGCGGCTTAAATGAGTGTTTACATCCGGATAATCTATGGAAGCCGGCTGACGTTTATTAAAACGTTCTGCAATCATATTTGTCATACCTTCATAGCCGGGCCATGAGACAGACTCGTCCGGTCCATATTCAGAAGAATATCCGTGCGTTACGGTTTTTTGGATTCCAGCGGCATATTGTGTGTAAAAAATCTGGCGGTAATATCCATTGTTCCATAAATAGTTTGTCATGATGGAGGCACCGGATTCGGAGGAAAGTCGTTTGTCATAGACGTGAGCTGCACCTGTAAAATTTCGGTAAGAATCCGGTTCTGCGGCAAATTCAAAGGATTCTGTTTCCAGATAGTCTACAGAAGAGACGGTCTGAGAAACTTCAAAGGTTTTACCATAAGAGTTTTCTGCCCGCAGATACATTCCTTTTTCATTCAGCCAGCTATGAAGGATATCCAGGCAGTTTTCCTGATACAATTCTGTTTCTGTCTGGAAAAAGTCATTTCGGAGGTAGTCGATACTGATTTCTTCTGTGTCTGTAAAATCATAAACATAGGTCAGATGTTCGCCCATTCCCTTCAGAGTATCCGGAGTTTCGCGAATCAAAAGCGGAAGATATTTTTCCAGATCATAGCCTCTTCGATTCTCAAATTGAGACAGCATATCGGTGCACCATAGCTGCTTTGTGGAATTTTCACCTTTCGTCATTAACTCCAGGGAATCCATATAAAGAGCAGCTTCATCCATCTGACTGATTAATTGCATAACATCCTCAGTGAGGACATTTTCGTCCCAGTAGGACATAAGCGCATTGGCTCCTGCGGGATCAAAATAATTGATGGTATAACCCTCTCCGGTGTTTGCTGCCGCGTAGCTTTCACTGGTACCGTACTGATAAAAGGCAAACAGGGCATAATCGCTGTCATCCTCAGCAGTAAAGTTGATTTGATAGCTGCCGTCTTCCTTTTGTACTGCGAGGTCTGTCACAACGGTCATGGAATCCGTGTTGATGACTGTTTTTACACCAGGATCGGTCACTTCGCCGGTTTCTTCATCTATGGTTGCAGGGATTCCCCAATCTTCCACTTTGGCTGCTACAACAGATACTAAGGTTTGTTTGGTGGCAGTTCCGGGAAGTGCACATTGCGGAAGGGTTCCGCTGTAGGAAGTGTTTTTGCCGTCTTCCTTTTTTAGATTCACGGTGGTGTAGCCCAGTTCCTGGGAAGCTTCCTGCTGGTCAGGGGTAATAGTGGGAAGGTTTGCAGTTGCCCAGTAGGTTCCGCCGGTCATACTTACACTCATGCCGTATTTTTGACATTCCTCGATGATGACTTTGGTGTCGTGGATCCATTCCGGAGAGCCCCATCCATAGGTGGCATCGTCCAGAACTTCAGCTTCACTTGTTAGAGTTACGAATTCAACTCCGCCAAAGCCGCTTTCGTAGAGTTCTTTTACAGATTCCCGCAGCGTTTCATCGGTATGAGAGCCTTCTGCCAGCCACCACCTTGCATAGGGACGGTCAGACATTTCCGGAACTGCAAAGCTGGCTTCGACTGCAGCTGCGAATTCATCATCTGCGGCAAATGCACTTACAGGTGCAATGACAGATATGCCCATAGCTGCCGTCAGCATAAAGGCGAGGAACTGTTTCCTTTTCATTGTTTGAATCCTCCTTGATGTGTTTTTTATATGGCTATATTTTATAAAGAGCATTTAACGAAAGAAATATGGTATTTCGTTTATTTTGTTTGTTTTTCTTTTATCTTATTGCGATGAAATTGTTGCTGTTGTATAGTGAGAAAAGAAAATAAGCGTGCGGACAGGGGGAGGACTGTGAAAAAAATTAAGACACTGTTGGTGGATGATGACTATCTGGTATTGCAGGACTTGAAAAAAATGGTGGAATGGGAAGCTTTGGGATTTCAGATCATAGATACGGCAGCCAATGGAAAGCAGGCACAGGAACAGGCGGAGAAAAATATGCCGGATTTGATAGTGTCAGATATTTCTATGCCGGTAATGGATGGCTTTGATTTTATAGAGGAAATCAGGAAGAAAAATCCGAGAATTTATGTGATACTCATTTCTTCTTATGCGAGCTTTGATTACGCAAGGCGTGCCCTACATAATCATATACATAGTTATATTTTGAAAAATGAGATGACTGCAGAATCTCTCACAAAGGAACTGCTTCAGGCAAAAAAATATATTTTTCAGAATGAATCTCTTCAGAAAGAAGAAATGGAAATGGTATTAAAGAAATATTTTGCAGCAAAAAGTGAGACGCAGATGTCCGGCCCGCAGATTATGCGCCAAAAGTTTGTGTTCTTTTTTGTTGCAGAACAGATACCGCTGGAAAAGCTGAAGCAGCATTTTGAATATATATTGGAAGCAGGAACACGGCTGAACAGAGAGGCGAAGAGTACCGTAGAAGAAATATCGTCGGATATTTATACGTTTTCCCAGGAGGAATTTATGGTTGTCGCAATGCCTGGGGAGATTTTTGGAAAACCTTTTTCCGAGACAAGTGTTTCAAAGGTATATTGGACATTGCGGGATAAAATAAGAAAGACGGAGAAAGCCGCTGTCCAGATATATGTGATTCCGGAAAAACTTTCTGTGAAAGACGGAAAAAAAGAATTTTATCATGTATTGCCATGGCTGCATTTTTTTAATTCTTTTCCGGAATATGCGAAATGGGATTTGTCAGAGTTCAGGGGAAAACAATTTGTAGGAGTTGCGCAGGGATTTTCCTATGATTGTCTGAAGAAATCGTGGAATCATCCGGAAATTTTTATAAAAGAGTTCAGACATTATGTGGACATATTGTTTGAAAGCATGGATGCAGATGGGATATTTATGCTTTATCACAATCTTTTTTTTCAGTTAGAGGAGTTATCCGGCCATATGGTTCCTTTCTCAGATAGAAACTTTTTTTCAGGCAAGAGAGAATATATGGAATTTTTTGAAGAGATATACGAGAAAATTCAACAGTATAGGAACCGGCAGGGGGAGTTGGGGTATGCGCCTTGGCTTGCAGAGGCCATCCACTATATGAAAGACAATTATGCAAACAGCAGTTTGACAGTAGAACAGATTGCTGAAAGAGTGAGTCTTAGTGCCAGTCGTTTCAGTGTGCTGTTTCGGCAGGAAACCAATCAGACAGTGAATGATTATCTGACGGAACTGCGGATTTCTCAGGCAGTTTTCCTTCTGGAAAACAGCAATTATAAAATATATGAGATTGCAGAAAAGGTAGGATATAAATCTTCTCAGTATTTCAGCCAGATATTCAGCCAGAAAACAGGATACAAACCATTGCATTTTCGTAAAAAAAAGCCATGAAGATATTGGAGGCTCTATGTTTCGAGTACATTCAAAATTAAGTGGAAAAATTTTGAAAAGTTTTTTGCTTACGTATACCGTGATTTTTGGTGTTTTATCAGGAGTGATCCTTGCAGGCGCTGGAATTGTTTTTTTGTATAACATCGGAAAAACAATGTCGTCAAAGGTGGAATTGATTACAGATGTATGGGATGATTTTGAAATGACACGGCAGGAACAGGTGTATGCGCTGCTGTCTTCCGATAATCTGGAGCAGTGTCTTCGGGCATGGTATTCAGAACCTCTGACGCAAAATCAGGAGAGAGTAAATCTGTGTCTGGCAAATTTTCAAACTTCTTTTACAGGAATCCAATATCTGCTGTTGGAAGATGATGAAGGAAATGTCTTTCACTCCTTGAATGGTACTTCCTCCGAAATTCAGAGCCTGTTAAGAAGCAGCCCGGGATACAGGCGAACGCAGGAAAATCAAGGCACCTATTTTTCGCCTGTAAATACTTCAAAAAATTCGAATATGCCGCCCGTGTATTCTGTTTATACAGACAGTCAGATGGTGTATGGACACACACTTACCATCTGCTTTTGTTACGATATGCAGGGAATGGTACGCAATATCGAAAATGCAGGGGAGGGGCTGGACGCTGTACAGATTTACAATATATATGGGGAAGAACTTTATGGGAATTCCGACTCGAAGACGAATTCTTTTTCTGATATTATGGATCGGGAAACGAATATTTTTGGCTGCGTGTTTACAAAAAATGGAATTTCCATGGCGCATACGAGCAAAAGCACAATGGTTTATACCGTGGGGAATATTACATATTTCCATTTGCTGAAGGAATTTATCCTGCTGTTTTTTCTACTTCTTGGAATTTATTTTGTACCGGTTTTGTGTGCGCTTTTGTATATTATTCCTGCAAATGATAAAATGTTGTCTCCTATCAGTGCGCTCAGCCGCCAGGTTCAGGCATTTTCCCTTGGGACAGAGCCGCCGGAAATCTGGGAATCCGACGATGAGATTGGAGAACTGAGCAGTTCTTTTTACAGAATGGCAGTCAATATTAATCAGCAGTCCATGGAGATTTCAAAAAAAGAGCGGGAAAAGGCAGAGACTTATTACAAACTGCTGACTACGCAAATGGATCCGCATTTTATCTACAACACAATGAATATCATTAATATTCTTGCGAGAAAGGGAGAATTTGAGGATATAGTAAAGGTAAATACAGCATTGACAAGAGTGTTAAGGGAAAGGTTAAATACACAGAATACTGCATTCGAAGAGGTTGCGCATGAAATCGAAGCGCTGAAACAATATCAGCTGATCATGGATTATCGATATCATAATCAGGTGGCTGTGGAATATGACATTGATGAAGCTGTTTTGCACCAAAAAATTCCAAAAAATATTCTGCAGCCATTATTAGAAAATTCGTATTATCATGGACTTACCACAGATTTCGGAGAAATCAGAGGAAATATAGAGGTTCTTATATATTCTTTGGAAAACAGACTGGTGATAGAAATCAGCGATGATGGAAGAGGATTTACAGAGGAGCGCCTGAAAGAAATTCGAGAAAATTTGCTCCATGCCACACTCCATAAAGAAAAAGAAACACATATTGGTCTGGAAAATATCTATCGACGTATTTCTTATCTTTATGGAGATGCGTTTTCTATGGATATTCAGAGCGAAGCAGGTTATGGTTCGGCAGTGATATTGACGTTTCCGTTGGATTCCGCTAACGGAAGAGTTTGATTTTCGTTTATAATCTGTTGAAAAGTTTTTTCGTTCAGCTTGGGATTATTCCATTTAAAAAGTGTATTCTGTACAAAATCATCTGAAAAGAACAACAGGGAGCGATCTTCGATTACGGGAGAAAGCTCCTTTGCTTGTTTTTCGGAGGAAATCAAAATGCCGTCCACATAATGACTTGTACTTCTTTCTTCGAGCGGATATCCCTTTAAGGTATTGATCATTTTTATGGAGAGATAATAGGAATCCAGAGATAGCTGGATAAGTCCGTAGGCGCTTTTCAGGATACCGGTTTGAAAGTCTTCAACGAGATTATCGGAAAAATCGAAAGCGAACAATCCCCTTCGGTTTGTGCTGTCAAGTGCCTGGATGGTATTCAGCACCTGTTCTGATCCGCTTACGGTTTTCGTTCCGGCAAGAAAAAAACAGTCTAAATCCGGATAGGCCTGAATAAGGCTTTTGATATTGGCTTCCACGTCAGTAAAAGAACGCATATTTCTGGCTTCAGCAACAATTTGGGCATCTGGATATTCGGCAAGCGCTCTTTGGAGTCCGGCCTCTCGCTGACGGCAGGTGTTGTCAAATTTTGATTCTGAGAGAAGTGCGAATTTGCGATATCCTTTTTCAAGGGCAGATTTTGCCAGTTCATACGCTCCTTTTTCTTCATTTTCATAAGTGTTTCCAATATAATAGGGGGAGGCTTTGCAGAATGCTTCAATATCTTTATTGGTGATACTCCGCAGATAAATTCCCCAGTAGACTTCGGCGTCCTCGCACATTCGACAGATGGCCGGCAATACCTGGTCGGAGGTTGGTGAAAATAAAATGCCATCAACATTTTTGGACAGCAAATTTTCTACGTTGTAGATGGACTGTTCTTTGGTTGTTCCGGAATTTAATTTGTCTGCCCGTACGAATTCGACGTTTGCTAACTTTTCCAGATGCTTCAAATTTTCATTGAGGATATGAAAAGATGTGTTATAGTCGGATTCGCTGAATTCAAGGCCGATGCGCAGAGGACGTTCGGACTCGCTGGAAGCATAAATGGAGATGCAGGAAAAGCCTGCACATAAAAGCAGGAAAAAGAAAAATTTTATCAGTGGTCTGGATCTTTTCATGGTTTTCCTCCTTGCAGGGATGATATTCTGGCCTTTATTATAGCGCAGGTTGGACCAGGGAGCAAACAGAGAATTGCAGCTTGGGATTGGCACCTTTTTCATCCTCCCTCATATGATAATGGGAAAGGAAAAGGGAGTAACGAATATGAAAATCAAGAAAAAGCTGACCGCGGCAGCCTTTGCCGTTCTTCTGGCAGTGACGGCCCTGCCTGTTTCGGTTCTGGCACAGGAAAAAGAGGAGGCGCTCACAGAGGTGACCCTCAACGAGGTGGCGCATTCCATTTTTTATGCGCCAATGTATGTTGCCATTGAGGAAGGATATTTTGCTGAGGAAGGTATTGACCTCACACTTGTCACCGGCTTTGGGGCAGATAAGGTGATGACAGCCGTGCTTTCCGGGGAGGCGCAGATCGGGTTTATGGGCGCAGAGTCTTCGGTTTACGCGTTTCAGGAGGGGGCCAATGATGCGGTGGTGAATTTTGCCCAGCTGACCCAGCGGGCCGGAAATTTTCTGGTGGCAAGAGAGGAGATGCCGGATTTCAGGTGGGAGGATATCAAGGGAAAAACAGTCCTGGGCGGTCGAAAAGGCGGCATGCCGCAAATGGTTTTTGAGTATATTTTGAAAGAGCAGGGCATTGACCCGGCTGCGGACGTAGATATTAACCAGAGCATAGATTTTGGATCTACGGCAGCAGCATTTTCCGGCGGGCAGGGGGACTTCAGTGTGGAATTCGAGCCCTCCGCAACCGCTCTTGAAAAAGAGGGCGCAGGTTATGTGGTAGCGTCTCTTGGAGTGGATTCCGGTTATGTTCCATATACCTCATTCAGCGCGAAAGCCAGCTATATGAAGGCGCATCCGGAAATCATCCAAAGCTTTACCAACGCCCTGCAGAGAGGGATGAATTACGTGCAGGCACACACGCCTGAGGAGATTGCGGCGGTGATCGCACCGCAGTTCCCGGAAACGGATTTGGATACGCTCACAACAATTGTTGCCCGTTATCATGAGCAGGATACCTGGAAAGAAAACCTCATTTTTGAGAAAGAAAGCTTTGAGCTTCTTCAGGATATTCTGGAGAGCGCGGGGGAATTGGAACAGCGCGTGGATTATGAGGAACTGGTGACAGTGGAATACGCGGAGAAGGCGGCAAAGGCAGAGTAAAGAAAAAAGAGTAAAAACAAGGCGGTGGTTTTCTGTGGAGAAAGCTGCCGCCCGTTTTGCGGCAAAGTGCCGCAGGATTTTTGTTTTACAGAATCCGGATCTGGATATTATATAATGTACCAAAGGAGGGCTTTATCATGATTGATTTTGAAAACTGCGTATTTAAACTCAGAAAGGTCAACGAGACATCTGTCGCGAACGATATTTCTCCGCTGTTTGTCACAGGGGAAGCCTTGATTGGCGTCTACAAGGGAATCCGGGATTACGTGGTATTTACCAACAAGAGGATGATCGTTGTGAACGTGCAGGGTATGACCGGAAAGAAAAAAGATTTTACGTCTCTTCCCTATTCCAAGGTCCAGGTATTTTCTGTGGAAACCTCCGGATACTTTGATCTGGACAGCGAACTGGAAATTTATTTCAGCGGACTTGGCAAGGTTTTGCTGGAGTTTACGGGAAGCAGCGATATTGTGGCGATTGGTAAGGCGATTGGCGAATATGTTTTATAAGGGGAGGATATACATATGATCACAACAACTACAACATCTGTAGAAGGGAAAAGGATTGCAGAATACCGGGGCATTGTGTTTGGTGAAGTGATTTCCGGCGTGAATTTCGTGAGAGACCTGGCAGCTTCCTTCAGCAACTTTTTTGGCGGACGTTCCAGCAGCTATGAGCAGGAACTGATCGAAGCGAGACAGAATGCCATTCGTGAAATGGAGGAGAGGGCGGCAGCCCTGGGCGCCAATGCGGTGGTAGGCGTGGATATTGATTATGAAGTTCTGGGAGCAGACAACGGGATGTTAATGGTGACTGCCAGCGGGACAGCGGTAGTTGTGGAATAAACGAACGCAGCGGCAGGAACGGGCTGCCTGGAACAAAGAACCCCGTATAAAGTGTTTTTTATTTAAATTTAAAAAGCCTTGCGGACGAAAAGAACTTCGGCCGTGAGGCTTTTTGCGCAGAATGTACGGTCGTACATCCCGGACAGATTCCGTTGTCTTCTGTTTTCATCTTGAAAATCTCCTTTGTCAGTTTTTATTTTTGCGGAAGGTATTCACGTATGCAATGCCTGAGACAAACACGATACCGATGATGACGGCACATACAACAGGGCCTTGAAAGGATGCGGTGTTACCCGGTTCAATCAAACCTGTTTATTACCAAAATGCAAAACAAAAAGCCACGAATCCCTGTATTTACAGGCTCCGCGGCTTTTCAAGAGCAGATAACGGGAATCGAACCCGCCTCCTCAGCTTGGGAAGCTGATGTTCTACCAATGAACTATATCTGCAAGTTGTTTTTTTGTATTATAGCACAGCAGCAGAGCGCATGCAAGAATGAAAAAAGACAAAAATAATTATGAAATCAAAATAATTTTTGGAAAATCGCGCGGCTGGCTTTGCAAGCAGATGCTTTACTTCTGTATTTTTTTGTACTATACTGAAAACGGCCGAAATGTGGCGTGAATGAAAGAATGCAGTTACATAGAAAAGGAGTGAAGAATATGTTAAATGAAAAAGTGGCAGAGCTTCTCAATACACAGGTGAACAAGGAATTTTATTCCGCATATTTATATCTGGATTTTGCCAATTTTTATGAGGACCAGGGGCTGAAGGGGTTTGCCAACTGGTATCGTGTACAGGCGCAGGAAGAGCGCGACCATGCTACGCTGATGATTCAGTATCTCCAGAACAATGACTGTAAAGTAGTGTTGGAAGCCATTGACAAACCGGATCAGGATCTGAAGGATAAAATGGATCCTCTGAAAGCCGGCTATGCGCACGAGCAGTACGTGACAGGCCTGATCCACAATATCTACGACGCAGCTTACAGCAACAAGGATTACCGTACCATGCAGTTCCTTGACTGGTTTGTAAAGGAGCAGGGGGAAGAGGAGACCAACGCGTCGGATCTGATCAAAAAAATGGAGCTGTTCGGAGAGGACGCGAGAAGTCTTTACATGCTGGACAGTGAGCTTGCAGGAAGAGTGTACGCAGCGCCGTCTCTGGTATTGTGATCAGGGCGCTGTTAAGGGAATCTATTTTGGATATTTAACTCTAAAAAACAGAGAGGACAACATCAGAAATGAAAATCGGATTTATCGGATGCGGAAACATGGCGTCTGCCATGATCGGCGGAATTTTGCGAAGAGGGATTTTTCAGAAAGAGGAGATCATTGTTTCCAATCTTACGGAGGAAGGGCGCAGCCGCAGCAGAGAAAAGCTTGGCGTTGTGGTGACTGCGGACAATTCGGAGGTGGTAAAAAACGCTTCGCTGATCGTACTGGCAGTGAAGCCCCAGTTCTATGAAGAGGTGCTGACCGAGGTGCGCGCCTTTTTGACACCGGAGCACGTGATCGTGGGAATTGCGCCCGGAAAAACGCTGGCCTGGCTGGAGGAAAAATGCGGTCAGCCGCTTGCAGTGGTGCGGCTTATGCCCAATACGCCGGCGTTGGTAGGCGAGGGAATGACAGGTGTCTGCGCCAACGAGCGTGTGACAAAGGATACTCTGGAACAGATTTGCACGATTACAGACAGCTTTGGGCGCACGGAGCTTGTGCCGGAGCGTCTTATGGATGCGGTCAGCGCAGTGAGCGGAAGCTCTCCTGCCTATGTGTTTATGTTTATTGAAGCGATGGCAGATGCGGCGGTTGCACAGGGAATAGCCAGAAAGCAGGCATACTCCTTTGCGGCGCAGGCTGTTCTTGGCGCTGCAAAGCTGGTGCTGGAAACCGGAAAGCATCCAGGCGAGCTGAAGGATATGGTGTGCTCTCCTGCGGGTACTACGATTGAGGGTGTGCGTGCGCTGGAACGCGCAGGAATGAGAAGCGCGGTGTACGAAGCGCTTCAGGCCTGTGCAGACAAGGGCAAGCGTTTATAAAGATCAATGGCCGGCGGATTCCGAGGTGTTTACAGCCTGCCGCGGCTCAGCGTGCTGTTGTGATAGCGGGAAGAGTAGGTGACCTCTTCTCCGAACCATTCGGGTGCGGTATAGGCGTCTGCCGCTGCTTTTGTGGGAAATTCCACTTCAGCCAGAAGAAGTCCCTCGTAGGGGGCGTGAAACACATCCAGTTCAATGACAAGACTGCCTTCTGCGGGGATCACAAAGCGTTCCTTGGACAGAAGAATGCCGTCTGCTTTGGGTTTTAAATGCTCATAGGCTTCCTGAGTCAGGGGGAGATTATATTCTTCCCTTGCCAGGAGGCCTTTTGATTTGTAGGTGAGATAATAGCTGTCGTCCTGTCTGCGGATGCGCACGACCGGTTCCGTGCAGAGATAGGCCTGCTCAATATGACGGCAGGGGTAAGCGTCAAGGTTCTGGGGCAGATTTTCTTTTGAAACCAGCCATTTTCGTTCGATTTCCATGGAAAGCCTCCTGAAATAAGAATTTTATTGCCTATAGTATACCCGCATCATTGCGAAAAGAAAAGTATAATGATATAGTAAGGAAAGAAAAAACGGTTGTTTCACAGACGGGAGGTTGTTTATGAGTAACGTATATATTTTTCTGGCAGACGGTTTTGAGGATATTGAAGGGCTGACGGTGGTGGATCTGATGCGCCGCGCAGGCATCAACATTGTGACGGTATCCATTAAGGAAGGCCGGGAGGTAACCACTGCCCACGGGATTTCTTTGAAAACAGATACCGTGTTTGACGGGACGGATTTTTCGGATGCAGATATGCTGGTGCTGCCGGGCGGGATGCCGGGAACCCTGCACTTGGGCGAATGCGCCCCTCTCGCGGAACTTTTGACGGAGTTTTATCAAAAAGGCGGAAAAATCGCGGCGATCTGTGCGGCTCCCAGCGTTTTTGCCAGGCTTGGTTTTCTGGAGGGCAGACGCGCTACGGCATATCCATCGTTTTTGGACAAGCTTTCCGGGGCAAAAACCTGCGAGGACAGCGTGGTCGTGGACGGCAATGTGACTACCAGCCGGGGGATGGGCACTGCCATTGACTTTGGCCTGTGCCTCATCGCCCAGCTTGAGGGAGAGGAAAAGGCTGCGGAGATCGCGGATTCCATCGTATATAAAAAGTAAGCGGAGGGCAGCGTCTCTGTCTGGAGGGGAATGCTCCGGATTTTCCGTGCTTTCAGGAAAAAAACACTGGAAATCCTGCAATTCCTGTGCTATACTACTACAATGACTGTAAATATATAAAAAATTACAAATGGGTATATAGGACCACATATTAAGGAGGAACACGAAACATGAGTTTACAGGTGGAGAAATTGGAAAAAAACATGGCGAAGCTTACCATTGAAGTTTCCGCTGAGGATTTGGACAAGGCAATGCAGGGTGCATACCTGAAGGCTAAGAACAGAATTTCCATTCCGGGCTTCCGTAAGGGCAAAGCTCCGAGAAAAATGATCGAGCAGATGTACGGAAAGGGCATCTTCCTGGAGGATGCAGCCAACGCTCTGATCCCGGAGCACTACAGCAAGGCTCTTGCAGAGTGCGAGCTTGAGATTGTTTCTCAGCCGGAGATCGATGTGACACAGGCAGAGCCGGGCAAACCGTTTATCTTTACTGCAGAGGTAGCTGTAAAACCGGAGGTTACTCTGGGCGAGTATAAGGGACTTGAGGTCCCGAAGAGCAATACCGAGGTAACCGACGAGGAGATGGAGAAAGAACTGAAGAGCGAACAGGAGAAAAACTCCAGAACCGTTACCGTTGAGGACCGCGCGGCAGCAAACGGCGACACTGTGACCATCGACTTTGAGGGATTTGTGGACGGCGTTGCCTTTGAAGGCGGCAAGGGTACCGATTATCCGCTGACTCTTGGCTCCAACACCTTTATTCCCGGATTTGAAGACCAGCTGGTTGGCGCTGAGAATGGCGCTCATGTAGAAGTGAATGTAACCTTCCCGGAGGAATATCAGGCAAAAGAGCTGGCTGGCAAGGCAGCTGTATTCCAGTGCGATGTGAAGAAGATCGAGGCAAAAGAGCTTCCGGAGCTGGATGACGACTTTGCTAAGGATATTTCCGAGTTTGACACTCTGGAAGAGTACAAGGCAGAGCTTAAGAAGAACCTGACTCTTAAGAAAGAGCAGGAGGCGCTCCGCGCAAAAGAGGACGCAGCAGTCGACAAGGCGATCGAGAACGCGCAGATGGAGCTCCCGGAAGCAATGGTAAATACACAGGCACGCCAGATGCTGGACGACTTTGCAAGAAGAATGCAGTCCCAGGGCCTGTCCATGGAACAGTACTTCCAGTTTACCGGCCAGAGCGCAGACAAGATGATGGAAGAAATGAAGCCGCAGGCAACGAAGAGAATCCAGACAAGACTGGTTCTTGAGAAGATTGCAGAGGCAGAAGATATTCAGATCAGCGAGGAAGAGATCACAGAAGAGATCTCCAAAATGGCTGAGATGTACAAGATGGAAGCGGACAAACTGAAAGAACTGATGGGAGAACGCGAGCTGGAGCAGATGAAGAAAGATATGGCTGTTCAGAAAGCAGTGACTCTTGTTGCTGAGGCAGCGAAGGAAGTCTAAGCATCCAAAAGAGGCAGTTTGAAAGCAGTTGCGTTGTTGAAATGGAGGCATGAATATGAGTTTGGTACCTTATGTCATTGAACAGACCAGCAGAGGCGAGAGAAGCTATGATATTTATTCCAGGCTGCTCAAAGACCGTATTATTTTTCTTGGCGAGGAAGTAAATGATGTGAGCGCAAGCATTATTGTTGCGCAGCTTTTGTTCCTTGAGGCGGAGGATCCCGGAAAGGATATCCAGCTTTATATCAACAGCCCCGGCGGCTCTGTGACAGCGGGTATGGCGATTTACGACACCATGAAATATATCAAATGCGACGTTTCCACCATTTGTCTGGGAATGGCGGCCAGCATGGGAGCCTTTCTCCTGGCAGGAGGAACCAAGGGAAAACGTTATGCGCTTCCCAACTCTACCATTATGATTCACCAGCCCTCCGGCGGAGCGCAGGGACAGGCGACGGAGATTCAGATCGTGGCTGACCATATCGCTAAAACGAAGAGAACGCTTAATGAAATTCTCTCTGAGAATACAGGACAGCCCTACGAGGTTGTGGAACGTGATACAGACCGGGATAACTACATGTCAGCAGAAGAGGCAAAAGCTTACGGAATTATTGACGGTGTTGTTATGCACAGGTAAAATAAGAAAAGACTCCTGTAAGTTTTGCAGGAGTCTTATCTGCTCTATAGGAAATGGAAAGGAAGTAGGAATTTTATGGCAGACAAGATAAGAGAGAGCAAGGTAAGATGCTCCTTTTGCCACAAAACAGAAGATCAGGTGCAGAAGCTCATCGCAGGACCGGACGGCGCCTATATCTGCGATCAGTGCATCGCTATCTGTTCCGAGATCATGGAGGAAGAGCTTGGCGGTTATGAGCGGGAGCGCGGAGGCTATGACGGAGAGATCAATCTGCTGAAGCCGGAGGAGATCCATGCGATTCTGGATGACTATGTCATCGGGCAGGACGAAGCAAAAAAGGCCTTGTCCGTGGCCGTGTACAACCACTATAAACGTGTTACCGCAGACCGGAATCTGGATGTGGAGCTGCAGAAAAGCAACATTCTTATGCTGGGGCCCACCGGCTCCGGCAAAACGTTGCTGGCGCAGACGCTGGCCCGTCTTCTCAATGTGCCTTTCGCCATTGCGGATGCCACCTCTCTGACAGAGGCCGGATATGTAGGCGAGGATGTGGAGAACATCCTTCTCAAGATCATCCAGGCGGCAGATTATGATATAGAGCGTGCGCAGTACGGAATTATTTATATTGACGAGATCGACAAGATCACCCGCAAGTCAGAAAATGTCTCGATTACCCGTGACGTGTCCGGCGAAGGCGTGCAGCAGGCGCTTCTGAAGATCCTGGAGGGCACGGTTGCCAGCGTTCCGCCCCAGGGAGGACGCAAGCATCCGCACCAGGAATTTATCCAGATTGATACTACCAATATTTTGTTTATCTGCGGAGGAGCCTTTGACGGACTGGAGAAAATTATCGAAAGCCGTCAGAACACCAAGGCCATTGGCTTTGGGGCAGATGTGAGTACGCGGGAAGAACGGAACGTAGGTGAGATCCTCAAAGACGTCATGCCGGAGGATTTTATCAAGTTCGGTCTTATCCCCGAGTTCATTGGCCGTGTGCCCATGGTGGTAACGCTGGACGCTCTGGACGAAAAGGCGCTGATCCGCATCTTGAGAGAGCCGAAGAACGCACTTACCAAGCAGTATCACAAGCTGTTTGAGCTGGACGGCGTGGAGCTGGATTTCCAGGAGGAGGCCCTGGAGCTGGTAGCGAAGAAATCCATGGAACGCAAGACCGGTGCCAGAGGCTTGAGAGCCATTATGGAAAAATCTCTGATGGATCTGATGTATAAAACGCCTTCTGATGAAACCATACGGAAATGTATTATAACAAAAGAGGCTGTGGAGGGAACCGGAGAGCCGGAGATTGTCCACGGGGAAGCTCCCGCGCAAAAGCCGGCGCGAAGAAGCGGCCACTCCAGAAAAGGAAAGTCGGAAACAGCCTGAGAGAGGACGGATAAAATATGGAAAATCCCATACAGACACTGCCGGCCGTCGCCCTTCGGGGAACCACCATTCTGCCGGGAATGATCGTACATTTTGATGTGAGCAGAGAGCGTTCCGTCAAGGCGATCGAGGCGGCGATGCTGCAGGATCAGAGGATTTTTTTGATCACACAGAAAGAGCTGGGACAGGAGACGCCGGGACTTCTGGATCTGTACCAGATGGGAACCATTGCCTATGTGAAGCAGGTGGTAAAGCTTCCCCAGAACCTTTTGCGCGTCCTGGTGGAGGGAACCAAAAGAGCGGAGCTTTTGAGCCTTTCCCAGGAGTTTCCGTATCTGGAGGGCGAGGTCTGCCCGGTGGAGGAAGGGGAAGACAGCTGTCCTCCGGCTCTTCGGGAGGCAATGCACAGAAGTCTCCGGGAGCTGTTCCATCACTATTGCAGCGAGAGCGGCAAAGTGAGCAAAGAGTTGGTTGCGCAGATTCTGAATATTGAGAGTGTGGAGGAGCTGGCGGAACAGATTGCCGTCAACCTGCCTCTCTCCTATCAGAACCGGCAGAAAATCCTGGAGGCGGTGACGCTTCAGGACCGATATGAGCTTTTGGGCGCCATTCTGAGCAACGAGATCAACGTTATCCAGATCAGCCGTGATCTGCAGAAAAAGGTAAAAGCCCGCATTGACAAAAATCAGCGGGAATATATTCTGCGGGAACAGCTCAAACTGATCCGTGAGGAGCTTGGCGAGGAAAACACGGCAGACGATGTGGAAGAATTTAAACAGAAGCTGAAGAGCCTTACGGCCTCCGACAAAGTCAAAGAAAAGATTGCCAAAGAAATAGAGCGTTTTAAGGCTACGGCATCCAACAGCGCGGAAAGCACAGTGCTGCGGGGCTATATTGAAACGCTGCTGGAACTGCCCTGGGACAAACGTTCCCAGGATTCCGGAAATCTGAAAGAGGCTTTCCGCATTCTGGAGGAAGGCCATTACGGCCTCAAAGAGGTAAAAGAGCGCATCATGGAATTTTTGTCCGTGCGCAGTCTGACAAGCAAAGGGAAAAGCCCCATACTTTGTCTGGTGGGACCGCCGGGTACCGGAAAAACTTCCATCGCAAAATCCGTGGCAGAGGCACTTCACAAAAAATATGTGCGCATCTGTCTGGGTGGCGTCCGGGACGAGGCGGAAATCCGCGGTCACAGAAGAACCTATGTTGGCGCGATGCCGGGAAGGATCACCATGGCGCTGAAGCAGGCTGGAGTGAGCAATCCCCTGATGCTTCTGGACGAGATCGACAAGACCAGCAGCGATTACAAGGGGGACACGGCGTCTGCTCTTCTGGAGGTGCTTGACCCGGAGCAGAACAACAAATTCCAGGATCACTATGTGGAGCTTTTTCAGGATCTGTCGGAGGTTCTGTTTATCGCAACAGCCAATGACGCGCAGAATATTCCGCGGCCGCTGCTGGACAGAATGGAAGTCATCGAGATTTCCGGCTATACGGAAAACGAGAAGGAACATATAGCCAAGGAGCATCTTCTGCCGAAGCAGATGGAGATCAACGGCCTTTCCAGGGGGCAGCTGTCGATTCAGAGCACCGCGCTTCGGAAGATTATCAACAATTACACAAAAGAGGCGGGCGTCCGTTCTCTGGAGCGCCGGATTGGCCGGATCTGCCGCAAAACCGCCCGTGCCATCATGGAAGAGGGCGTACAGAAGGTAACGGTCACCGGAAAGAATCTTTCTCAGTATCTTGGCAAGGAACGATACAATTATCTGATGGCCAACAAAAAAGACGAGGTTGGTATTGCAAGGGGACTTGCCTGGACGCAGGTGGGCGGCGATACCCTGCAGATAGAGGTCAATGTGATGCCGGGCAAGGGCGAGCTTCTGCTCACCGGCCAGCTGGGAGATGTGATGAAAGAATCCGCCCAGGCGGGAATCACCTACATTCGCTCCGTGGCGGAGAAATATCATGTGGAGCAGGGATTTTTCCAGGAGCATGATATTCATGTACATATTCCAGAGGGAGCAGTGCCTAAGGACGGCCCTTCCGCGGGAATCACCATGGCAACGGCCATACTTTCGGCTGTGACCAGACGTCCGGTGCGGGCGGATATCGCCATGACCGGGGAGATCACCCTTCGCGGCCGCGTGCTTCCCATCGGGGGCCTGAAGGAAAAGCTTCTGGCGGCAAAATATGCGAAGATAAAAGAGGTTTTGGTGCCGGCACAGAATAAGCCGGACATCGAAGAAATGGACAAGGAGATTCTGGACGGACTTTTCATTTTCTTTGTGGAGGATATGAGTCAGGTGCTTGGAGAAGCTCTGAGAAAACAGTGAGGAATGTTATGATCATAAAAAATGTATCTCTGGACATTGTTTGCGGCGTCACCAGCAAGCTGCCGGTGACCGGGAGGCCGGAGGTGGCCTTTGCCGGAAAATCCAATGTGGGAAAATCATCTCTGATCAACGGGCTGATGAACCGCAAAGCTCTGGCGCGCACCAGCGCCCAGCCGGGAAAAACACAGACAATCAATTTTTATAATATCAACGATCTCATGTATCTGGTGGACCTTCCGGGGTATGGATACGCCCGTGTTTCCCCGGCAGAAAAAGAAAAATGGGGAAAAATGATAGAAAATTATCTTCACAATTCCCGGGATCTGAAAGCCGTATTTCTGCTCATTGACATCCGTCATGAGCCCTCGGCCAACGACAGGCAGATGTACGAGTGGATCGTGCACAATGGCTATGAGCCCATTATTATAGCAACAAAGCTTGACAAGATAAAGAGAAGCCAGGTGCAAAAGCAGGTGAAGATGATCAAAGAGGGACTGAAGCTTCGGCCGGGTTCCCTGCTGATTCCCTACTCCGCACAGACGAAGCAGGGAAGAGAAGAAATCTGGGCGCTGATCGACGAGCTTGGCGGTTTTGCAGAAGAGGCAGCTTCTGAGGAAGCAAAAAGCTGACATATAAGAGGAAAAATATATGGGAATTATCAAAGCTTTGAAGCTGGGATTTGACTATTTCAAATACGATGACGAGGGCAATGTGCAGGATACGCAGCGCGCAGTGGACAATGTGGATCTGGACATTGCAGCCGGTGAATTTGTGGCGATTCTGGGGCATAACGGCTCCGGAAAATCCACACTGGCAAAGCACCTGAATGCACTTTTGCTGCCTTCAGAGGGGACGCTCTGGGTGGATGAAATGGACACCTCCAAGGAACCGGAGCTGTGGAAGATCCGGCAGAAAGCGGGCATGGTGTTTCAGAATCCGGACAATCAGATCATTGGAACCGTGGTGGAAGAGGATGTGGGATTTGGCCCGGAAAACATGGGGGTTCCCACGGCGGACATCTGGAAGAGGGTGGAGCGAAGTCTCGAAAAAACAGGGATGACTGCTTACCGGCACCATTCGCCAAACAAGCTTTCCGGAGGTCAGAAGCAGCGGGTGGCGATTGCCGGTGTTATGGCAATGAAGCCAAAATGCATTGTCATGGATGAGCCCACGGCCATGTTGGACCCCAACGGGCGAAAGGAAGTCCTGGAGGCTGTGCGGGAGCTGAACGCGCAGGAGCATGTGACGGTAATTCTGATCACGCACTACATGGAAGAGGTGATCCACGCAGACCGGGTATATGTCATGGACAGCGGAAAAGTAGTTTTGGAGGGAACTCCCAAAGAAATTTTTTCCCAGGTAGATATTCTGAAAAAATACCGGCTGGATGTACCTCAGGTGACACTTCTGGCTCATGAACTCCGGGAAGCAGGAGTGCAGATCCCGGAAGGAATACTTACAAAGGAAGAGTTGGTGGATGCCTTATGTCGATAGAATTAAAACATGTCACATATACCTACAGTCCGGGGACCAGCTATGAGATCCATGCGCTGAAGGACATCAATCTGTCCATTCCGGACGGGCAGTTTATCGGGGTTATCGGCCATACGGGAAGCGGAAAATCCACACTGATCCAGCATTTGAACGCGTTGATCCAGCCCACCTCCGGCACGATCACCTACAATGGCGAGGATATCTGGGAGGAGAAATACGACCGTCGGGCACTCAGGAGTCAGGTTGGGCTGGTATTTCAGTATCCGGAGCATCAGCTTTTTGAAAATGACGTTTTGTCGGATGTGTGCTTCGGCCCCATGAATCAGGGACTTTCCAGAGAGGAAGCAGAAGTGGAGGCGAAAAAAGCGCTCCGTCAGGTTGGTTTTAAAGAAAAAAACTATGGAAAATCTCCGTTTGAGCTTTCCGGGGGACAGAAAAAGCGTGTGGCGATTGCGGGAGTGCTTGCCATGAACCCCAAAATCCTTATTCTGGATGAGCCTACGGCAGGACTGGACCCCAAGGGAAGGGACGAGATTCTGGATCAGATCGCGCTTCTTCACAAGGAGCGCGGCATTACCATTCTTCTGGTTTCCCACAGTATGGAAGATATAGCAAAATATGTGGAGCGCCTCATTGTGATGAACCGCGGCGAGGTGGCCTTTGATGATACGCCAAAGGCAGTGTTTGCCCATTTTGAGGAGCTTGAGAAAATGGGGCTGGCTGCGCCTCAGATCACGTATATCATGCATGCTCTGAAAGAACGGGGGCTTTTGGTGGATGCGGAGGCAACGACAGTGGAGGAGGCAAAAGAGAGCATACTCGCTGCTCTTGCCGCTGCAAATTCTCCTTTGCTTTTGAGGAAAGGAGGAGAACAGGATGCTTAGGGATATTACGCTGGGGCAGTTTTACCCGGCAAAATCCGTGCTGCACAGACTGGACCCCAGGACAAAATTTGTGGGCACGCTGATTTTTATCGTATCGGTGTTTCTTTTTAATACCTTTCCCGGCTACGGAGTGGCGACTCTCTTTCTGGCGGGCATGATCGCTCTTTCCAGAGTTCCCGTGAAATTTATGTTCAAGGGTCTGAAGGCAATCTTTATGATCCTTTTGATCACCGTGATTTTTAACATTGTGCTTACACCCGGTGAAGTGCTGTGGAGCTGGGGATTCCTCAAGATAACGAAAGAGGGTCTGGTTCTTGCCGGAAGAATGGCAATTCGTCTGACCTATCTGGTGATCGGTTCCTCGGTAATGACGCTTACCACCACGCCGAATCAGCTGACAGACGGTCTGGAGCGGCTGCTGCGGCCGCTGAACAAGGTGCATGTGCCGGTGCATGAGATTGCCATGATGATGTCCATAGCGCTTCGTTTTATTCCCATTCTCATGGAGGAGACGGATAAGATCATGAAAGCACAGATTGCAAGAGGCGCTGACTTTGAGAACGGAAATATCATCCAGAAGGCGAAAAATATGATACCGCTTCTGGTGCCTCTGTTTATTTCGGCGTTCCGCCGTGCCAACGATTTGGCCATGGCTATGGAGGCGCGGTGCTATCACGGAGGAGACGACAGAACGCAGATGAAGCCGCTTCACTATGAAAAGAGAGACTATGTGGCTTATGGAATGCTGTTTGTCTATCTGGGAATCGCGATCGCGTTTCGGGTAATTGGAATCTGAGAGATTACGAAAGGACTTGTAGCGTATGAAACGAATCGGGCTTGTGGTAGCTTACGACGGCACAAATTATTGCGGGTGGCAGACGCAGCCCAACGGAATCACGGTGCAGGAGGTTTTGAACGAGCATCTTTCCCGGCTTTTGGGAGAGAAAATAGAAACCATCGGCGCCAGTCGTACCGATGCGGGAGTGCATGCCATGGGAAATGTGGCGGTGTTTGACACCAACACACGGATTCCCGGAGAAAAAATTTCCTATGCGCTGAACCAGAGTCTGCCGGAGGACATCCGGATTCAGCTTTCCGAGGAAGTGGAGCCGGATTTTCACCCCAGGTACTGTGACAGCGAGAAGACGTATCAATACCGTATCCTGAACCGGAAATTTCCCGTTCCCACGGAGCGGCTGTATTCCTATTTTTATCATTATAAGCTGGATGTGCAGAAAATGAGGGAGGCCACGTCCTATCTCATCGGAACGCATGATTTTGCCAGCTTCTGCGGAGCGAAGGCGCAGGTGAAAACGACCATCCGCACCATTACGGGAATGGACGTCTGGCGGGATGGAGATATGGTGACCATCGAGGTGAGAGGAACCGGCTTTCTTTACAATATGGTGCGCATTATTTCCGGAACCCTGATAGAGGTGGGAAACGGAAAATATCCGCCTGAGCGGGTAAAGGCGATTCTGGAGGCCTGCGACAGAGCGGCAGCGGGGCCGACAGCGCCGGCGCAGGGGCTGACGCTGGTGGGGATTTCGTTTTATTAAACAGCAGCGCACGGGGCAGTCTGTGCAATCGTTCGCTGGAGTCCTTGCGCGGAAAAGTTGAATATTTTTGGGCTTTTTTGCGAAAAATGGTTGACAGAAATTCCCTGCTATAATATAATATTTCAATGTGACGTAGTGCGAAAACACCCAAGCCAAAAGCCCCGGCAAAGGCGTTTTATCAGCGGTTTCGGACATTTCCGCGAATTCTCGCAACCACGTTCCAAAATTATTCATATTCGCGGGTTTCCGCGGTTGTACAAACTATTGCTGATAAATAACAGGAGGTAAAACCATGCAGACTTATATGGCGAATCCAGATAAAATCGAAAGAAAATGGTATGTAGTTGACGCTGAAGGATGCACACTGGGCCGTCTGGCTTCCGGCATCGCAAGCGTATTAAGAGGTAAAAACAAACCGCAGTTCACTCCTCATGTGGACACCGGTGATTATGTTATCGTAGTGAACGCAGACAAGATCAAAGTGACCGGCAAGAAGCTGGAACAGAAGATTTACTACAATCACTCTGACTATGTAGGTGGAATGAAAGAGACCACATTAAAAGAAATGTTGGCTAAGAAGCCGGAGAAGGTTGTGGAGCTGGCTGTTAAGGGAATGCTTCCCAAAGGACCCCTTGGAAGATCCATGTACAAGAAACTTTTCGTATATGCAGGACCGGAACACAAGCATGAAGCTCAGAAACCGGAAGCTTTAACATTTTAAGAGGAGGTAGAAAACATTGGCTAGCGCAAAATTCTACGGAACAGGAAGAAGAAAAAAATCTATCGCAAGAGTTTACCTGGTACCTGGAACCGGTAAAATCACAATCAATAAAAGAGACATTGATGAGTATTTCGGACTGGAGACTCTGAAGGTTATCGTTCGTCAGCCTCTGGCAGCAACTGAGACAGAAGGCAAATTTGATGTTCTGGTAAACGTACAGGGCGGCGGTTATACCGGACAGGCTGGTGCTATCCGCCACGGTATCGCAAGAGCACTCCTTGAGGCAGACAACGATTACAGACCGGTTCTCAAGGCTGCTGGTTTCCTGACTCGTGACCCGAGAATGAAAGAACGTAAGAAATACGGTCTCAAGGCAGCTCGTAGAGCGCCTCAGTTCAGCAAGAGATAATCTGCTGTTCAAACCGTATCAAAATGGTTC
>CALBGI010000071.1 GCA_937893675.1 uncultured Blautia sp. | reverse complement strand
TTTGCTTACAGGTTCTGACGGATGATCCGAGTGATAATACCTACGGCCACACCCCGCTCCATATCCAGACGGGTGACGGCAAAAGATACATCGTCCTTTTTGCCGGGCATCCGGTAGTCATAGCAGGAATGGGCTACCGCATTGACACCATTGGAGAGACGCACATAGACAACGCCCTTGTGGACATCTGTGACACGGCCGGCATACTTGCCCTGGATACGGCACTTCTGCAGGTTGTCCCTGTCGGTGTTCTCGGAAATACTCTTGATGTCAGCCTTGATGCCCAAGTCCTCCAGACTGTTGCGCCGCACGCTGAGAATACGGACCAGCACCTCGTCGCCTACGGAAAAACGCTCATGGGCGTCACCAATCCAGTCCCAGGCAAGGTCACGGGCAAGAATGGAGGTTTCAACGCCGAAAACTTCCACGCGCACAACCTTTTCGGCCACTGCAATCACACGCGCCTGGACGATGCGGCCCTCATAGATACGGTACATACCGGCAGCATCCGTATCCAGATAAAAAATCTGGCGTTTGCGCAGCATGGCCTCCTTGCGGCTGGCAACTACGCTGCGGGTCTTGGAGTCGATACCACGCACGATGAAGTCAATGTCAGCACCGAGCATGTTGCCAAGGATCTTATTTTGGCGCAGCATAAGGTCGGCGTATTCCTGACCGGAAGGACTGCGGCCCAGATTGATCATCATTTCCTTGATAGGGATAATGACACGGAACCCCTTGTAATCCACAACTGCCACCGTCTTGCGGTTGTCCAGCTGTTCAATGCCGCCCAGCTTGCCGGTGATGATCTTGCGGGTGCGGTAGGCATTATGGATCTCATGCCAGATTACATCATCACGGTCTTCGGCAGTCTCGACATCATCCCGGCTGCGGATGGTAAGGACGGGGGCCTCGCCGCGCTGGGGGCGGGGCTGGCGCTGGGGAGGAGAAGGAGTAGGGGCAGGAGCGGCAGCTTCTTCCACGACAGGAACATCAGGCTCCACAGCAGGTTCCTCCGTATCAAGAATAGAGTCGGCTGTATCCGCCGACTCTGTTGTTTCGGCAGGGACTTCCTCTGTGACAGTTTCTTCAGGAGCAGCAGCTTCTTTCTTCTTTCGGCTGGTACGCTTGGGCTTGGGAGATGCAGGGGGTTCCTGCACAGCGTCGGCGTTATCTTCGTAAACATCAGGCGGCTGCACATCAAAGTCTTCCGGCATATCAGTGGGAGCAGCGCTTTGATCGTCTGTTTCAGCAGGCGTATCTCCGAACATTTCCTCCTCGGTGAGTTCAGGAAGGGGATCTTCAGCCATATATTCGGCAGAGGTGTCCTCCAGGGGCTGATCCATCTGCCCCAGCAGTTCGTTCAAATCCAGACTATTGCCAGTATCAGCAGGAAGGGATTCAGGTTGAGCAGTATCGGCCGGCAGAGTTTCGCCTTCCGACATAACGGTTTCGGTAACAGGAGCCTCCTGTTCCAGAAGTTCTTTTTTCTTGGTTGCCATAGATTAAAACCTCCTATGAATTTGATAGTTTTGTTTAAGACAGGATGGAATCCTTGTCTGTGGTGATAATGCCTTCCGGCGTACCGGCAGATTTGGGGGCCGGAGCCTCTTTGGGTGATTTATCCGTGGGGGATGCCGGTTTGGTGGCTTTGCGCTTTGCCGGCTTCTTTGCTGCAGGAGCCGGTTTCGGCGCGGGCTGCGGTGTTTTGGCGGCTTCTTCTTCCAAGCGGCGCCATTCCGGTACATGGGCAGATGCTTTGCAGGAACGCAGGTACTTGGCTTCCGGGTGTTTGGAGTAATCCATTTTGTCTACCTGCAGAACCTTCTTGCCACGGATGATGATGAGCGCCTGATCCAGCGGGAGCCGCAGGACTTCATCAGGAGTAAGTACAGGGCGTTTTCCAACACCAGAGGTCTCACGAAACTCCGGTGTATAGTTGGAGATACGCCAGGTGCCCAGCTGTTTGGACTTACTGGATACTGCTACGGAGGCAAGCCCTGTCCTGGCAGAAATAAATTCGGCAGTAAGCTGGTCTGTACAGCCTAAAAACAACTGCGCGTCACAGTTTCCAATGATCTCCTGCCACAAATTCTGCGGGTATCGGTTCTGCAATCCTGCGAGATTTTGGAACACACAGGACATGGAGATATTCCGGGAGCGTATTACGCTGAGCCGGCGGGAGAGGTCGGGGATCGTGCCGCACGCTGTCAGTTCTTCCCCAAGGATATGGACAGGCACAGGCAGTTTGCCGCCCTCGCAGTTGTGGTCTGCATATCGCACCAGTTTGATGAAGCAGAAAGATAGAAACAGCGAGGCCAGAAAATCAAAGGTGCTGTCCTGGTCGCTGGTAACGAGGAAGTAGGCACAGGGCTGCTGACCCGGAAGCTCCAGATCGATCTCATTCTTAGCGGTAATTTTTTTGATCAGCTCAGACTGGAATACCTGCAGGCGGCTGCCCAGACCGATAATCACGCCGCTTCGCACTGTGTCGCTGGCCTGCTTGAACAGGCTGTAGGGTGCTTTGGCAGGGTGCGTGGAAGGAAGCGCCTCGAACAATGTGTCAAGTTGGGATTCCCCATTGAGAGTCAGCAGCCGGTAGACTTCGCCAATGTTGCGGTTTTCTTCCGCATAGCCTTGATCCACATACAGTACCAAGGCCTTGAGCAGATTCATCTCACAGGCATCCCAGAAATGGTCGCTCTTGCCGTTGTTCGTGGTGTTCTTGATGATGACATCTACAAAAAGCTGGGCCATTAGTTCCTGTCCCTCAACTTCGGCAAGGCAACACCAGGAATCTGAGTTTTCAGGCGAAACGAGGTTGAATACCTTGACACAATAGCCCCGGCTGCGGAGAAATTCGCTTGACTTCTCGTACAATTCCGATTTGGGATCGCAGATGATCAACGATTCTCCGGCGCCATTTTCACCTCGGACAGTGGCCTGAAGGATACGGTTCATACAAAACGAACGGGTTTTCATGGAACCACTGGCGCCGTAGACTGCCAGATTACTGTTGATTCTGGTATCTTCCGGTATGCAGACTGCTTTGCCATCCAGCATACCCAGTACAACACCCTTGTGTTTGCGCAGATCGGGCACCAGATCCAGTACGCCGGACATTTCTTTGCGGGACATCCAGCCGGAGGTGCCATAAGTGCCTTTGGCGGAGTAGGAGAAATTGCGGTCTTCATCATACTCACCGGCATCACCATATCCCATGCGCATGACCATGATGAGCAGCACTGCTAACAAGCCAATGCAGATCAAAATGCCATACACGCCATAAGGCGGTCTGAGCACAGAGGAAAGGCAGAGAAGGAAGTCGGGCGAAGCGGCCAGCGGTGAAGTACCGTCGCCGGGAATACCGCCGCCCTGTTTCCAGGTTGCATAGTTACCCAAAAGCTGTGCCAGAAAGCCGCCTGCGTATAGAATCGCAAGAATGGCAAAGGGCGCTGCAATCAGGCTTACGATCAGTTTTTTCTTGTTTATGGGAACAACCTCCCCTCGAATTTTGTGAAATCAATGGTCTGGAAGCGCACCCGGGAACCACAGTAGCTGCGAAGTACCTCTGCCTGGAAGTCAAAACAGATCAGTGTGCCTGGGCGCTCGGATAGTTCGAGGGAGGTGTTGAAGCGTGCGATACGGGGCAGATCGCAGAAATAGCCAAACAGGACTGGTGAGCCATCCGGTGAAACACCGTCATGCTCAATAGCCAGTCCGGGCTGCCTCGCAGTAAGACCTTGGAGCAGAATGCGGTCCAGCTCCGCAGTTTTCACAGGGTCGCACAGCAGTGCAAGTATCACCTCCCCCTGATGGTTGTTGGTAAGATAAAGAAAATGCTCATAGCTGCCATCCAGCATGAAGAAATCATGTTTGCGTCCTCCGGTGCTGGTCAAAATCTGGTAAGCCAGATCCATGCTGTTGCCCAGAATCAGTCCATGAACATCCTCATGGCGAAACTGTGGGGACAGGCGCTGTTGGCAGATTACGCTCCAAATCAATGCCTTGACCCGCATTTCCGATTTGTAGCGCCACTTCATCAGGGCGCTGCTGCTGTTGTAGGTCACGAAGATGCCGGAGGGCGCAAGGAGTATTCCAGTGGAGCGGGAACTGCGGATCTTCGTGGTGTCGATCCCCATTTCTTTCACTTCTCTGGAACTGAAAAAAGCAGGATAGACAATCCTGCCGTCAGCGTAACCATCCGGCGCAAAAATTGCCGGTTTTTCATCCCGATACACACATACACCCGCATTATCCATGGTTACATAGGTTTCTGCCAGGCGGTGTAGCCGGAGTCTTCGGTCAATTTCGCATTTCAAACGGTTGGTGTCGGTATCTCCTGTCAGGTAGCTGGCAAACCTGTCCGGCCGGCTTTCCAGAAGAGTGGCTTTGGCTCGCGGCCCCAGACGGTAGCCGCGCAGTTTATCCCGGTAATAGGTACGCAGCAGCCCGTCTTTTTTCAGTGCAGTGACAACAGACTCCAGATAATATGGACTGCCGGGAAGTCTGTTAAGCTGGTCTGTGGGGAACTCGCCGGAGATGGCAGTCAGAGAGAGAAGCCTGTACGCCATCGTGTCTGGCTGTGGGAATTTCCCAAGTGATCACCTCCTTGTGGTGTGTGGCTTTTACCGAGACTGCAAGGAACTTCGGTAAAAATCCGTGGTGTAACGACAGAAAAAAGCCCCGAAATCCGGGGCAAAATACGATGTTGCGGCAGGTCGGACAAGCAATGGCTGAAAATGCTCAAAAATCCGAGATGGATTTTAGGGTGTTTTCATGCTCAGCAAGCCAGGCGGGAAACCGCTTTTTTTCCATGACACTGATTCTGGTACAGTCCTTTTCGCCCAGCGCAGCGGTGTTGTAGGCGTCGCAGAGCAGGCCGGTATCGTCAGCCATGACGAAGGTGGAGAGAACATCCAGAAGCTGCTTTTCTTCCAGATTGTCGTAGTCACGGATACGTCGGGTGGGAAGGCACTGGTCATAAACCTGCGTAAAGCACACCACACAATCGCTGAAGTGGGGCATGGGATGCTCTTTGGCGTATTGCTCCAATGAGAAGTAGAACGGATCGAGCAGAAACTCAGTGTTTTGCCTCTGCTTGCGTTTTGGGAGTAGCCCGGGCAGGGTGACCTCCAGTACACCGTCCTCATAGACAACCTCAATTCCGTGTACAATACCGGCGGATGTCAGGTAATCGCCTTTGCGGATAGTGGTGCTGGAATATATCAAATGCCGCAGCCTGCAGGCAATTTTCTCTGCCCGCAGGGCGGCATCAGTGGATAAGACTTCATAGTTGTCCGGATAGCGCTGAATATCTGTGGTATCCATCGCGTAAAGAGCATTGCTCAAACGGGATATATCATCAAGAATGCTTCCGATTCGGTGTGAGATGATTTTTCGTTCCAATCAAGTTCCTCCTGTTTTCTTAAAGTAATGCACCTGGCCCGCTGCATCCACGGTGCAGAAACCGGAAATGCCAGGGCAGTCAATGCGGCGAATGTCTTCCGGATTATCGACCAAAATGATGCGGCGTCCACCGCTGCGGTCATCCCGAAGCGCATGGTTGATCAGGGCCTCCTGGCCGGAAGCTGCGTAGACGATTTCGTATAGTTCACCGTTTGCAAAGAAGATAAGCTTGACCGGAAAATCACCGGGAGCATGGTATTCCACCTGCCCGATAAAATCCAAGAGTACCCAGGCAGCCCGTATCAGGGAGCTGTCTGATTTTGCTGCCCAACCAGACGGAAAGTAACCGCCTGTATCAGTTTGAAAAATACGGCCCTGCTTTTGCAGATGGGAGAGCAGGGTCTTGATGATTTCTTCTTTGCCAGGGTGAAAGCAAAGAAGCTGCTGCATATTGAGACCGGGATACATCGTGACGATCCGCAGCAGAGCCGCAGCTTCATTTCCATAGATTTCAGCCCTGGTCTTCATGGGTATCACCTCCAATGGCGTAATATAGGCGTATTCAAGACGCATTAAAATAGGAAGGAAAGCCAGTCAGTGTAAGCCAAAAGATGATCTGGTTGGCAAAACTGGCTTTTAGGCGTAATACAGACGCAAAGCAGACGCATAGCGGCGTCTGGCAGGAAAGTTGCACATGGGAATCACCTCGCTTTTCAAATTGTTATATCTGCTGTTCGGCAGATGTGGATTGTTCACGGCGTTTTCGCTCTACGATTTCACGCAGCTCGCGGCGGTCGGTAGTGATCAGATCCTTTTCCAGAGGGCTGGCTTTGAATTCCACCATAATATTGTTGTTATTGGTAGAAATCAGACCGTGACCTCTTTCAAAGTGAGTGATCTCCATTGTTTCAGCATCGGACAGGTGCAGGGCTTCCTGTACCCGCTGGGCTTCGTCGTCCTCCAGATTCAGAATGATCTTGGTCTTGGAGTTGTTGATGATGCCCTTACCAAATCTGCCGCCGTCAAGGTCAAAGAAATCGGCAAGATCCTGGCTTGCAAAAATCGAGGCGCCGCCGTAACCGCGTATGGTTTTGGCAATTTCCAAAAGGAAATCGCCAGCCAATCTTACACCAGCAGCACCGGCACCGGATAGAAGCTGCCAGCACTCGTCGATGAAGATGGCTTTTTCTTCTGTACGGTCGGCTTTGGCTCTGTCCCAAACAAAGTCCAGCGCCACAAACATACCTACGGTGAGCAGGTCTCCGGTGAGGGAGGAAATATCCAAAACAGTGTACTTGTTGTCGAGCCGAACATTGGTCTGCTTATTGAAGGTGCTGGCGCTGCCGTTTACCAGACGGTTTAGGATGTGGGCCATGCGCATCGTTTCCTTGGAGGTTTTCAAAATTTCGTACAGGTCACCAAGCACCGGCATTTCACGGTACTGGCCGGGCTGTGCAGGGTCTTCCAAAGAGGCGTTATCATGAGTGATGCCTTTTGTGTTATAGGTACGAACAAGGGCTTCGTCCAAAAGCTGTCGTTCTTCGTGAGACATATCGGGGATCAGCAGACTGAAAAATATGTGGAGCTGTTGGATCTTTGCTGCAAGCTCAGATAACTGGATGCCTGGACCGTCCAGAATTTCATTCACCGAGCGGTCTACCCGCCGAATCTCCATAACATTGATGCAGTGGGGACTGGCCGGTGAAATCTGGATAAAGGAGCCGCCCACATTGGAGCAGGCGCGATGGAATTCATGGCCTTTTAGGGGCGCAACAATGAAAATGGGGATATTTTTCCGCCTCATTCGCAGCGCCATCAACTGCATGGTAAAAGTTTTGCCGGCTCCGCTCGTGCCAAGGATCGACATATTGGCGTTCTTATAGACCGCAGAATTGAAGATGTCCACGATAATAAGGGAGCTGTTGTACTTGTTGACGCCCAGCAGGATACCGTTATCATCACACATCTCATAGGATGTAAAGGGATAACAGCTTGCCGCACCGCCTGTCAGCAGGTTGCGCTTACCCCGCTCATACAGTTTCTTTTCCATTGCCACCAATGGCAGGGCAGATAAAAACGCCTGTTCCTCCCGAAAATGGCAGGTGCAGGCGTTCATGTCCTGTGAGAGCAGGAGCTTTTTCATTTCGCTGACCTTCCATTCCAAGTCTTCCTCGTTGGAGGCAGTAATGGTAATCAGCAGATTCAAGTAGTAGAAGTCCTCGTTGTTGGCAAGGCCCTCTTTGAGAAAGTACCCGCTTCGGATAGCGCCATCAATATCATCAAAGTCGGTGTTGGTGTCGCTGGCGTCCTTGATTTTGGAACGGTTGATACGCAGCTGCTGTCCGACTTTCTGGATGATGGTTTCTTTGGGCTGACGGGAGAGGAACATATCCATATCGATCCCGTCACCGGCATTGACGATAAGACTGAGCCAGCCGGCTGGAACCTGTGTTTTGTAGCCGTAAGAGGGCACCAGTAAATAAGCATAATACAGACCGTCAATGCAGATATGGTGACCATGTGTGAAGTCAATGCTTTTTGGCGCACAGAATTCGGTGGCAGGGATATGGTCGATCTCACTGTCGCGCCCTTTGGCAAGGTACTCAGCCATAACCTCCTGTGCACGGACGGAGAGCGGCTTTACAGCACTTTCATTTCTGCAGAGCAGATTGTAGAGGACATCTACCGTAAACTCATCCCAGTTTTCCGGAATGATGACCTCGTTACCGCACTGACGGAGGTAGTTGGTAGCAGTGTGGACTGCACTTTGCAGGGCATTGATTGCCTCGCCTTCTTCATCAGAGCGCTTGGTGTTGCTCCACGGCTCATATTCAAAAATCAGGAAGAAGCGCCGGGTAATTGCCTCACGGGAACCGATCTGTTGAACGAACTGGAGGTAGTCTTCCTGCATGAGCAGGCACTGTTCATTGGTTTCCTGTTCCATCTCCTTCCGAACGGTATCCAGATGGCGGTTAATCTCTGCCCGGCGTGTCAATACCTTGATTTGTAGCTTGATGGGGCTGATTTTCAAGTAGGATACAAAGGAATAGATGATATTCCGCTGTTCCTGGGCGCTGCGCAGCATAAAATTGATGGGTACTACCTCGACGACCTTGACATAGCGGTGGTCCTTCGTGTAGATGATGCCGTTTTCAATTTTGGAAATCGGCAGATAATCTGCTACCGGGTTAAGGCAGGCGGGCTTCGGCTCCTGAGTGCGGATAGGGCGTTTTACTTTGCGCTCCTTGGAGACCTTCTTTTTTTGCTTGGCGGTTTTCTTCTCTTTGGCAGGCTTCTGCTTTTTCACAGGACGGAGTTTTTGGCGGATCTCGTAGCCACGAACTTCATCAAACTCCGCTGGGAAATCCTCTCTGCCGGAGCGCCGTGACCGCCTGGGAGCCTTATCGGGCTTGTGTGCCTTCTTTTTAATATGCTTGCCGCCATGCTCTGCCGCAGGAACCGCATCTTCTGCGCTGTTACCGCCTACAATGCGGCGGTTTCGCAGGTACTTTATGAAAATCAGCAGAAAAGAGGAAAGGCTCTCACCGGAAATTCCGATAAGCGCCACCAATGCTGCTGGCAGTGCGGTCAGGCACAAAGCGATGATACGGGCAGTCAGGCCAAGAGGAAGCAATGAAAAAACCGGCACACCAATGGCAAATGCCAGGATGCCGGCTTCAATCACATTGCGGGCTTTGAACATACCACCGAAGAAGGTGCCTGACTCGATGAAATTCGGTGGTATTATGTAGGTATCTCGGTCGATTTTATGATTCATGATTAACCTCGTTTCCGAAGCCGGGCGGGCACATCAGCCGATAATCCAGAACGGACCGCCAGCTCCAGCGCGCCGGCTGGCCTCATTTAAGATAATGGACAGATCCCAGAGCTGTTCGCTCCGTGTGTAACTGGCAGGGTCAGCCACCATGATCTTGCCGTCTTTTACGCCACGCAGGACAATGAAGTGACCGGAAGAGGTAAAGTGGCCTTCAGACATGATTGCTACTACCAGTTTACCATTAGCCAGTGCGTCTGTGATGCGCTGTGGTTCCGCAGTGGTACAGCCGGAAACCGGAAGCCCCCATTCTTGAGCGGCGGCAGGTATCAGCGCATGGTAAGAACCACTGCGTTTACACCAGTAGCCGTTGTTGTAAGACCACTCGGCCATCTCCACAGGGTCAACCATATCGTCCGTCAGAGAGGACACCACGATTGCCATAGCGGTAGGGCCGCAGCCATAACCGCCAATATTGTCCGTACCATATGCTTTACCGGCATAGCGTTCATCCAGCTGATTGTAGTAAACAACAGGTGTGATCCCGTCGGTGAAAGTAACATCGCCCAGAGCGGTGATGCTGTTTCCGGTCCACGCTTCCAGATTTTGCAGCAGACCATCGCCCAAGAACAGGCTTAGGTTGGAAGCGTAATCAGATGCAAGCTCCTTTTGGTCATCGGTAAGCTGGAATACAACATCAGAAAAATAGGACTCACCGTTGTAACGGACAGTATAGACCATCCAAGTTTCGGACACCGTTGTTTCTTCCCCAGTCTCCGGATCAGTCACGGTGCTCTCACGAATCTCTTGCTTGCTGGTGTAGGAATATAGATGCTGCTTGTTTTCCCGCAGGGTAGCGGCAAGGTCATTCAGAGAAATGCTTTCAAAATCCTTGTCTTTGGCCGCACAATACTGAGAGATAAACAGGTTGGCGTTATAAATAGGCCCGCCGGAATAAGCATTTTTGACCTCCATATGGTCGGCTCCCGATGCCGCAAAGTCAGCTTCGATCCGGGCAAGTACATCATCCAGTGCCTCGCCCAAGATGCCGTTGAGGGTAAAGGTGATCTCGTTGGCGTTCTCAATAATCGCTGTTTCGCTATTCAAAATCGGAATTTCGGGGTCAGATGGCGAAAAGGCATTGGTCAGTCCGCCGAAAATAAGACCGGGGAGCATGAGAACAAATAATACCGGCAGCATAAGCAGGGCAATGACTGCCACAATGATTTTTCCGATATGCTTCCGACCTGCCCACACTGCGCCTGCAACTGCACCGTAAGGACCGCCTGCGGCAGCGCCTTTGGCAGCGGAGGAAATAGCTTTTCCGGTTTTGATTGCACCGCGGATGGTATGAGCTGCGGAGGCGCCGGTCTCCACAGCTTCGGAAAAACCGCTTTTCTGATCTTCTGGCATTTATATCTTGTCCTTTCTCCTCGGGGCTGGAGGCAGCTTTTTGACAATGGACTCGTTGAAGGTGATAGAACCGTCAGGGGCCATATAGGGCGATTTGTCAACAGCATCCACAGCGTACTGCTTATACCATGCTGTACCATCCACGGCATGAACGGTGGTGTACTGGCCTTCCGGGGCAACATATTGGTCTGCGTGGTACATACCAAAGGAGATGCCTTCGGGATGTTCTGCAGTTACTTCTGTACCGGTGATGCGGCCGCCGCCGATTTCGACATTCTGGAAGGTCGGAACATTTTCAGCTCCGGATTCCAGTGCCGCATATCCCATGTAAGAGTGCAGGGCTTCGGCGGCTTTTTCACCGGAAATGGAACCCATCTGGCTGATACTGCCAGTGGCTACGCTGCCGATTACATTGTTGGCAAAATTGCCGCCCTTACTGACGGAAGAAGCGTACATATGGCCGCCGATCCCTCCGGCTGCAGCATCGCCTAAAAGACTGCCAAGACCGGAAGGCTTGGAGCCGGGAGTTGTGGTGGCTGTTTTGATGGCGCTGTTTGTGACTTTTCGGCTCACCACTCCAGCAAGACCGCCGCTGGCAAACCCTGCTCCAAAGCCGCCGCTGCCTTTACCACCGTTTGTGTTGACATTGGTGGAACTGCTGTTTCTCCCGCCGCCAAAGTGGTGACTGGAAAAGTTCTTGATGCCGCCGATGCCTCTGGCAGCAATCATAGCCTCAGCCAGCATGCTGCCGCCGGTATGTCCTACATTGACACCCAGGCTGGAGAGGAAGGAATCGATTTTCTGGCCGACTTTGAGAAAGCCGATAGCACAGAGAAACCAGATAAACACATTGCCGGAAACGGCTTCTTTTCCCACAGCGTCTACCTGAGCCTGCACATCGCTTTCGGAGATAGCGGCAAAAGCCGGCTGGCAGAGCAGGCAGGAGAGAATTGCGACTGTAAAGGCCGCAAACAAAAATTTTTTGAGTTTCTTCAAGGATAAGACCTCCTTACAACGAAAGCGGGTTCGCAAGGAAGGACCCCACCATGCTTGTGAACAGGCGCAGGCACCAGGCGTTCATGACCAATAGGAAAATTTGACCGCCAAGCATCCGGCACCAGGATTTCCAGATGTTTGCTGTGGTCTGGCTGGCGCCCATAGAAAAAGCCACAGGAGCCGTGTAGACCAGTACACCGAGCAGCACATACCGTTCGGCTGCCTCGAACAGAAGTTTTAGGTAGTTCCAGGCCAGGATGAGAACCAAAATCAAGGTAATCAGTGCCACAGCCCCATTGGCACACACACCGATGATGACCAGCATCACGGAATTGAAGTCTGCAAAGCTTAATGCAGGAAGGTCGGACTCCATGATCCAGTGGTAGGGGGTGCCGCCGATGGTAAGAACAATATTGACGATTTCATCTGAAAAGAGCGTCAGCAGGATAAAAATAACGGAACGGATACTCAGCTTTACCGGGTCTTCTGCTTCCACACCTGCGCCAAGACCGAAGTTTTTGAATAACTGCCAGACCCAGTTGAGCAGGATGATCCCGATTGCCAGAGCCACGAAAACAGAGTACATAGTCTCTGCTGCGGGAAAATAACGCAGAAATACAGCCATATCACAGCCCAGCGCACCCAAAACCGATGTGGTCACCAGATCAAGACCGGCCATTACCTGTTCTGCAATCCATTCCACTATGCCGTCTAAAATGCCCATAAATGCAAGCCTCCTTTCCAGCGAGCAGTCAGACGGTCAATCAGCCTGTCCATTGTCCGCCACTAAAGAGCGGCGTCACATACGCCATGATAAAGCCCAAGCCATTGAGGATAGCCCAGGTGATACAGATTCGTTTGAGCCAGGCGCGGCTTTCATCCACCGTCCGTCCGGAACGGGAGAAGTTCATGAGCAGCAAGGCTACCGAAGCAGTGACGATGGCGGCGATAGTGGAGATGGCAAGGATTTGGGTGTATACATCCTGCATGATCTCTTTGGCCTTGGTCCATACATCTGTTGCCGCATAAGCCGGCTGGCAGAATATCATGGACATCATCACACACAGGAAGGCGCTGTAAGCCACTTTGGGCAGCGAAAGCCTGCGCTTGGACTGGGTATCCGGCTCCTGAAGCTGCGGAGTTTGAGGGGTTTTCGTTTTCTTCAATTTGCGATCCTCCAATTCTGAATGATTTTTTGATGCTCAATAGGGAACAGAAAACCCACACCTGTCAAAACAAATGTGGGCTTTCAAATGGCCGGGCGGCCATCTGGGCAGCAAAAAAGCACCCTGATGAAAGGTGCCGTTACTGTCCTGTTCGGTTTTGGGTGCAAGTTTGAGCATATTCAGTTTAACACATCGGTATTTACACTGAAAGAGCAGAACCATGCCAATTTTGTTCCCGAATTGTGCCAATTATTTGCCCGATTGTCCGGAAGATGATTTTGGCTCTGGGAAGAACTGCTCCAGCATGTCTAAACTGTCCTTGGAGGTATAGCCCCAAAGAACGGAACTGAGGGCTTCAATGGCTTCCCGGCGTTTGCGGTAGTAAGTTCTGAAACTGATGTCGCGGATATGCGGTCGCAGGGTCTCGATAATTTCCTCAACATTTTTGAGCTGCTGCGGCGAGAGGAAGGAGTAGTACAGCAACCAGTAATATGCCTCACCATTTTTGTGCTTGGTACGCAGCAATTCGATTGCGGAATCCAGCAGCTTGAGCATTTTGTGGCTGCGTTCAATGCATTTGGCATGATGCTCGATGTCGCTTCCGGCCAAATCAGCGCCAGCCAGATAGACTGAATCCAGAAAATCCTCAATGGAGGTACCATACTCAATCTCAAACTTGGTGCGGACATGCTGGACAGAAAGCTCCAGGCTCCACACAACATCCCGGTATTTTTTCAGCAGTTTCCAGGTATCATGGTACAGGGGATTATCAGCAACATCAGGTTCAACAAATTTTCTCATTTCAGGTTCCTCCTATTTTCGTGCTCCTCAGAGGGAGTGAGTGTAAGTTCAAAAGTGGCGATTGAAGTATTTGTGCCGCAGAGGATGGTCAGACCAAAGTGGACTGTAGATTTCCCTCGCGCACGCGGAATCAACTCTTCCCAGCAGTCGTCCGATAAGGGATATAACTTATAGCGGGAGAGTGGGCAAGAAAAGCAGGAAATCCCTTGCGTAGATAGGATGTCAGCCATCTTGCGGAGTATCGTTTCAATGTGCGATTTTGAAACGCTGGAAAGTGCATCCGAAACAATGATCTCATGCTCAGAGATAGAATGGCTCTCTTCGGTTTCAGCAGTTTCCGGAAGCTCCAGATGAATGTTTAAGGTCATGGCAACTTCCTCCTTGTCGATTAAAACATCGGAAATCTCAAACATGGTGGACAGGTAGTTCTGCAGGTAGATCACGCTTCCATGCCGGCCGGGAAACGACATGATAGAGATATACCCAAGACCGTCCAGCTTTTTCAGTATCCGGCATACGGTAGCGCGTGACAGCCCCCAGCGGCAGGAAAGCTCGGTATAACTGACCAACGGGTTTCCTGTACCATTGCGAAAGTAGGCTACCGGACCGACCTCTGACCCCTGCACCTGCGTATCGTTGTAGACAGCGGATACCCACAGATCCAGAACGATGTCCATTTCAGAGCAGCGGGCAGAGCTGACCAGTTCCAGGGCAACAGAGACTGGCAGGAAGAAAAAACCGGTATCCTTTTGGCAGGGGGCATTGTACTCCAGTGCGGAATTGTGGCGGGCCCAGTGGAGGATTTTATATTTGACTACATTGCCACGGCCCAGCAGTGTATAGGAAATCAAGTGCTGCTTCTGAAGGGTATCCAGCATGGACAGTGCCTGCCGATGAAAGCGGGTGCGGAACCAGCAAGACAGCTCCTTGACGGTGCAGACCCATTCGCCGGGGGAGACTGTATAACTGATCCCGTCAATACGGCGGTATGAGGTGCGGAAGTTTGCATAGCTGCAAAGTACAGTAAAATGAAAAAGGCCGGAGCCTCCGTTTATGCGGATGCTCCGGTCGTTGATCAGTTTGTGGATGAACTCACGATAAATCCGGCATCGTGGGTAATCTACCACTTGTTTGATTTGAAGTTGGTATTCTGGCATAGTGAACCTCCTAGTTTTTTATGCAGACAAGTAGTTCGCTGAAAAATGTTGACTTGAATAACTGATGGGGGTATACTCATATTTGTATGAGCTGCAAATAAGCAGTTTGTGCATTGCTGGTTTCCGCAGTTTTAGCATTGATACCTTATAATATAGGCTAAAAGCGATAAAGAAACAGTATCAGGGATGTTCTTCATGGCTCTACAATGTGCCAGTCCTTTTCATGGAAAATTTATCCAATTTTTGACATTTTGGAGCTGACACACTTTTTCACAAAAAAATATGCCTACAAACAACTACAATTTTTATACAACTTTTCGAGTGAAGCGGACGGTCAAATAGGACACAGGACGAATGATAAATAGTTTCAAAAACCCAGCAATTATGCGGATTTTGCGCACTACGGAGCGGCATGGGGCGGGATGGAGAGAGCAAAATTTTATTCCC
>CALBGI010000070.1 GCA_937893675.1 uncultured Blautia sp. | reverse complement strand
GCAGAAAAAGAACCTCTATTTTTCCGTGGCTTAATAGGGGTTCTTTGACAGTCTGAGGATGCAGCTCCAGCGGAGCTGCATCCTACCTCATTTCTCACGGTTTCTGTACTTTTTCCAAAAAATTTCCAATCCAGCCCTTTTCTTCCTTTGCCTCGGATTTTTCGTACATCCGGTGCAGCCATTCTGTGATCACCTCGATCAAGATGGGTGAGAATGTCATCAGCAGGAATACCAGAATGATCATTCCAAACTCCAAGGATCCCAGCGTGAGAAGATTCTGCAGAACAATGGCCGCCGTGAAGAAAATCACCTGCATGCCGTAAATGATCACCTTGCGGTAACGATTCAAAGGCGCATACACGGTCTTTAAAGCCGCCATATAATTCCAGCCCGTCACCAGGACACAGGCGGTGTTCAGCATATCATTGGAATGATACACATCCTGACACACCAGCATCACCATAAACACACAGCCGGTAATCGTGACTGCTGCCGGAAAAGCGTTCATAAACACATGCCGCAGGAATGTATGGTCGATCTTATTGTAGTTGTTTTCCTGCGCCAGAAGGAATGTGGGAATTCCCACCGCACAGGCGCTGATCAGAGACATCTGTATCGGCTCAAACGGATACATCTCTCCAAAGAAAATCGTCAGCAGCGACAGGCAGACGGAAAAAATCGTCTTGATCAGGAACATGGAAGCCGCAGTGCGGATGTTGTTCACCACTCGCCTTCCCTGATTCACAATGTGGGGCATGGCCGCAAAATTAGAATCCAGAAGCACTACATTGGCAATGTTCTTTGCCGCATCGCTTCCTTCTGCCATGGCAACACTGCAGTCTGCCTCCTTGAGTGCCAGAACATCGTTGACACCATCTCCCGTCATGGCCACCGTATGCCCCTGGGATTTCAGCGCAAGCACCATCTGGCGTTTCTGCTGAGGCGTCACGCGGCCGAACACGCTGCACTCTTTCACTGCTTTCTGAAGCTCTTCCTCCGTGTGGATCGTAGTCGCATCAATGAAATGATCCGCATTTTTCAGGCCTGCTTTTTTTGCTATGGAAGCAACCGTCACCGGATCATCTCCGGAGATCACCTTCAGATCCACACCCTGGCTGTCAAAAAACGCCAGCGTTTCCGGCGCCTCCTCCCGGATCACATCGGTCAGGAGAAACAGCGCTACGGGTTTTAAATTCAGAGGAAGCTCTGCCTTTTCCACCGTTTCTTCACTGTGGCTCAGCACCAGAACACGGTAGCCCTCCCTGGCAAACTGCTCACAGCGCTTTTGCAGGTTTTCGTTTTCTTCGTTCTGCTCCGGAAACAAAAACTGCACGGCTCCCATGAGATAGGTTCCCTTGTTCTGAAATACCGCTCCGCTGTACTTGCGGTCCGAGGAAAATGGGATTACAAAGCTGCAGGTCATATCCTGCCGGGAAGGAAAGCGCCGTCTCAGCGCATCCGCCGTTGCGTTCTCATCCTTAAGCACAGCCATGAGATTGCCCATGACCTGCTCCACCTCTTCCACAGAAACCTTATTTTCTTCCAGCGGATCATAGAGAACCGCCTGCTCCACACACATACTTCCCTGCGTGATCGTTCCCGTCTTGTCCAGACAGAGGGTATCTACCCGGGCGAGCGTCTCAATGCAGTACAGCTCCTGCACCAGTGTTTTCTTCTGTGCAAGCACAAGCGCACCCAAGGTCAAGGCCACACTGGTGAGAAGAACCAGCCCCTCCGGGATCATGCCAAGAACCGATGCCACCATGCTTACCACAGAGTTCCTCAGACTCTCGCCCACCACAAAATACTGCTTATAGAACAGCATGGCTCCCAGGGGAACGATGATCACGCTGATCACCTTCAGGATCGCATTCAGGGAATTCCGAAGCTCTGAGTTATGCCTCTTGAATTCTTTTGCTTCGCTGGTGATCTTTGTGGCATAGTTGTCCTTGCCGACATGGATCACCTGGCAGCATGCCCGCCCCGAAGTGACAAAGCTTCCGGAGTACAGCTCGTCCCCCTCCTTTTTGGAGAGGTTGTCCGATTCACCGGTCAGAAGAGACTCGTTGACTTCCAGGCTTCCCTCCAGAACGCGCGCATCTGCCGGTACCTGGTCTCCCGCCTTCAGATAGATCACATCATCCAGAACCAGCTTTTCTGTGGAAATGGTCCATTTTTTCCCGTCTCTTAAAACAACTGTCTTGCTCTCTGTCAGAATCGCCAGCCGGTCAATGGTCTTTTTTGCCCGAACCTCCTGGACGATCCCGATCACGGTATTGATGATGATGATTCCCATAAACATGGAGTTCTTAAAAGATCCCACAAAAAGAACCAGTCCCAGAAGCACAAGGTTCAAAAAGTTAAAAAACGTCAGCGTGTTTTCTTTGATGATCTGTTTATAGGTTCTGGTGTTCGGGTTTTCGTTTGTGTTGATTTTGCCCTGTGCAATTCGTTCCTGCACCTGTTCATTGGTAAGTCCTGTCATTCCTTTACAGCTCCCTCGATAATACCGCCGCCGGCCACATAGCCATCCTTATAAAACACAACCGCCTGTCCAGGGGTGATCGCTCTCTGCGGCTCCCTGAACCGGACAGTCAGCCTGTCTTTCCCTGTCGGTGACAGCACCGCCGGCGCGCCCTTATGATTATAACGGATTTTGGCAATGACCTCTAAGCCTTCTGTAAATTCCGGAACAGACATGGCATTGATATGGCTGCACACAAGAGACTGCGCAAATACATCCGCATTGTCTCCTATCACAACTTCATTGGTATCCGGACGGATCTCCGTCACAAACACCGGACGTCCCATGGCAAGGTTCAGTCCCTTTCTCTGCCCTACGGTGTAGTGGATGATTCCCTGATGCTCTCCCAGAATTTCTCCGTCCATACTAACATAATTACCCTTTGGCAGTGTAATATCCGTATTCCGTTGAATAAATCCGGCGTAATCCTGGTCCGGAATAAAGCAGATTTCCATGCTGTCCGGCTGGTTCGCCGCCGGAATCCCGGCCTTTGCCGCAATCTCCCGCACTTCCTCCTTGGTTTTGCCGCAAAGAGGCATCCGCGTGCGGGAAAGCTGTTCCTGGTTAAGTCCGTAAAGCGCATAGGTCTGATCCTTCGTAGAGGACAGATCGCACTTCAGTGCATAGCGTCCATTTGAAAGCTGTTCCACACCGCCGTAATGACCGGTCGCCAGAAGTCTTGCTCCCAGTGCTTCGGCCTGCTCCATCATTGCCTTCCACTTAATATAACGATTGCAGATCACGCAAGGATTCGGCGTTCGGCCAGAAATATATTCATTTATGAAATAGTTTACCACATGCTTCTGAAACTTGGCGCAGGCATCCACCACATAATGGGGAATCCCGAGAAATTCTGCGGCTCTCGCCCCGTCCTGAGCGATTTTTTCTTCTTTTGGTTCTCCGTCCGTTGTCCGGAAATTCACCATGGTCATGCCGATGACCTCATACCCCTGCTCCTTGAGAAGATATGCAGCCACAGAAGAATCCACACCTCCGGAAAGACCTACCACAATTTTTTCTTTCATTAATACTCTTCCCCGTCTTCTTCCTCATCTTCATGAATATCTGTCTTTGGTTTTTCCAGCCCTTCAATGACAATGTGATGCTTTTCTGCGTAGTCCCACAAAGCCGCGTGTATGGCTTCCTCGGCCAGAAGGGAGCAGTGCACTTTCACCGGCGGAAGTCCGTCCAGCGCTTCCATTACCGCCTTATTTGTCACTTTCATGGCCTCCTCAATGGTTTTTCCTTTTACAAGCTCGGTCGCCATACTGCTGGTCGCAACGGCTGCCCCGCAGCCAAAGGTTTTGAATTTGCAGTCCCGGATGATGTGAGTCTCGTCGTCAATATCCAGAAAAATCCGCATGATATCTCCGCATTTTGCATTTCCCACAGTTCCTACACCGCTTGCGTTATCGATTTCCCCCACGTTGCGCGGATTCTGGAAATGGTCCATTACTTTTTCACTGTACATAACTGTTTCCTCCAATATCTGTCATCTGTATTTTTTATCTGAATCTGTAAATTTTTCCTGATTATTTCTGTTTTTTTATAAAATCCTCATAAAGAGGGGACATGTTTCGCAGGTTCTGCACGATCTCTTTCAGGCGTTCCACCGTAAAATCCACATCCTCCCGGGTGGTATCCTCTCCCAGCGTCATGCGGAGAGAACCATGGGCAATCTCATGAGGAAGGCCGATCGCCAGAAGCACATGGGAGGGATCCAGGGATCCCGAAGTACAGGCAGAACCGCTGGAAGCGCAGATCCCGAAACCGTCAAGCATCAGAAGCAGGGATTCGCCCTCAATGAACTGAAAACTCACATTCACATTGTTGGGAAGGCGTTTCACAGGATCTCCGTTCAGCTTTACGTAGGGGATTTCCTTCAGGATGCGCCCGATCATATAATCCCGAAGCTCTGTCTCCTGTTTCGCGCGCGCCTCCATCGTCAAAGCCGCTCTTTTTGCCGCGGCGCCGTAGCCTACGATCCCCGGTACATTCTCCGTACCTGCACGGCGTTTCCGCTCCTGGGCTCCTCCGTGTACAAAAGAACGGTTTTTTACCCCTTTACGGATATAGAGAAAACCGATTCCCTTGGGACCGTTTACCTTGTGCGCGCTGGAGCTGAGCATATCGATGCAGCACTCATCCACCTGGATCGGCACCTGCCCGAAGGCCTGCACCGCATCTGTATGGAACAGGATCCCATGCTCTCTGGCCAGCATTCCGATTTCTTTGATCGGCTCAATGGTGCCAATCTCATTATTTGCAAACATCACAGAAATCAGTATCGTCTCCGGAGTAATGGCTTTTTCCACGTCCTCCAGACGCACCAGACCGTTTTCATCCACATCCAGATACGTGATCCTGGCCCCTCTCTGCTTTTCCAGGTACTCGCAGGTATGCAGAATGGCATGATGCTCAATCTTCGTGGTAATGATGTGGTTTCCCTTGGAGGCATAGGCCTCATAGGCAGCCTTCAACGCCCAGTTGTCTGCCTCCGTACCGCCTGCGGTAAAATAGATCTCTTCTTTTTTCGCACCCAGGATCCCCGCAATGGTCTCTCTGGCCTCGGTTACCGCAGCCTTGCTTTTTCCCGCAAAATCATACACGCTGGAAGGATTGCCGTAAAGCTCCGTAAAATACGGAAGCATGGCTTCCACAACCTCAGGTGCCGTTCTTGTTGTTGCCGCATTATCCAAATATATCATTTTATTCATAAATCCAATCCTCCTGTTCCATCTGTCTGTTTCATTTTCTGTATATTCAGGCTCTCCTCAATGAGCTGCTCAAGCATCATGGAATCCACTGCCTGGGTAATGCTGTCATTGATTCGCTTCCAGACATATTTCGCCACACACAAATCCGCGCCTTCGCAGCTTCCCCCGTCATTCCCGGCACAGTCCACTGCCTGCAGTCCGCCCTCCAGCACCCGCAGGATCTCGCCTACGGAAATATCGGACGCCTCCCGTCCCAGACGGTACCCGCCAAGTGCGCCGCGGCTGCTTTTTACCAAGCCTGCCTTTTTCATCAAAGCCATCAGCTGCTCCAGATACCCCACAGAAATATTCTGACGCTGGGCAATACTCTGAATGGAAACCGCTTCCTCTGTGCTGTGCTGTCCCAAATCGATCAGGGCCCGAAGTCCGTATCTGGCTCTCGTAGAAAGCTTCATCCAATCACCTCTTTACTTCCTGGTAATCCAATTCCTAGTAACATCCTTGGATTTCAAATTTACTCTATCAGATTGCTCAGGTTCTGTCAAGGCCAGACTGCACATATACTGGCAAAAAAGCCATAGGAAATCCATATGTCCAAAAAAATTTTTATAAAAGGAACGCTGATCCTCACGCTCGCCGGCTTCTGCACACGCATCATCGGCTTCTTCTATAGAATATTCCTCTCCCACACGATCGGTGCACAGGGCATGGGAATTTACCAGCTTGTCATGCCGCTGCAGATGATCGTCCTGGCAGTTTCCGCCTCCGGAATCCACACGGCAATCTCCCGACTGTGTGCGGCCAAAGCCGCCCTCGGTCAAAAAAAAGAGGCCCTTCGCCTCTTTCTTGCCGGCACGTTCCTCTCCCTTTTCCTCTCCGTAATCCTGGCCGCTTTTGCGTGGAATCACCACACATTTCTGGCCGTACAGATATTGAAGGAACCCCGCACGGCTCCTCTCATCCGTCTTCTGGCGCTTTCCTTTCCCTTAAGCGCATTGCATACCTGTGTAAACAGCTATTATTTTTCCAAAAATCACGCCGGCTTCCCCGCCTTTGTCCAGCTGCTGGAACAGCTGGTGCGTGTGGGCAGCAGTTATCTTGTATTCTGTATTTTTCTCTCCGAAGGACGTTCCCTCACGCCGCTGATCGCCGTGATCGGCACTCTGTCCGGAGAGGCCGCATCCTGTCTGGTATCTCTTTTTGCCATGGGACTCCTGTTCCGGGATGCCGGCTTTTTGCTTCGAGACGCTAAAAACCTTGCTGCTGAGACAAAACCCATCCTGAAAATGGCGCTTCCCCTCTCTCTCAACCGGCTTCTCCTGAATCTTTTATCCACAGGAGAAGTCATCCTGATCCCCCAGATGCTTCGGCGCTTTGGTCTGAACTCAGCCGATGCGCTCAGCGTGTACGGGATCTTTACAGGAATGGCTCTGCCGCTGATTTTGTTTCCCTCCGCGATTTTTAATTCCGCCTCCGTCATGCTTATGCCTTCTGTCGCCAAGCTGCAGGCACTCGGCAACCAAAATCGCCTCCGGACAGTCACTGTGACAACAAGCCGCCTGTGCCTCGGTCTTGGAAGCCTGTGTACCATGGGATTTCTCATGTTCGGAGAAACCATGGGCGCGCTGCTTTTCAAAAATCCCACTGCCGGCGTCTATATCCGCGCTCTTGCCTTTTTGTGCCCTTTTCTCTATCTGAACACAACCCTTACCAGCATTCTGAACGGTATGGGAAAAACCGGCACCTGTCTCATCCACAACCTGGTATGCATCCTTCTCCGCCTCTGCTTTGTGATCCTCGCAGTCCCCATCGCCGGCATCCGGGGATATTTCTACGGACTTCTGTGCAGCCAGATCCTTCTGTCAGCCCTGCAGCTGATCGCTCTTCGATTCCTGCAGGCCAAAAATTCGTAGTTATCCCCACATTTGCTATCGACAATTAAAAGGGATTCGTTTATAATAAGGCCGATAAACCAAGTGCAGACAAAGGAGAACAACCATGGGATTTGACTTTATCAAAAAATTACCGACTCCTGAAGAAATTCGCAACCAATATCCCATTGATGCAAATATTCAGGCGATCAAACAAAAACGCGACCAGGAAATCCGCGACATTTTTCAGGGAAAATCCAACAAGTTTCTGGCGATCATCGGCCCCTGCTCGGCAGATAACGAGGACGCTGTATGTGATTATGTTTCAAAACTCTGCAAGGTGCAGGAAAAAATTGCCGACAAGGTGCTCATCATCCCCAGAGTGTACACAAACAAGCCCCGCACCACAGGCGAAGGCTACAAGGGCATGGTGCACCAGCCGGATCCGGAAAAAAAGCCCAACCTTCTGGCCGGGCTTGTCGCAATCCGAAAAATGCATATCCGCGTGATATCCGAAACCGGTTTTACCTGTGCAGACGAAATGCTCTATCCGGAAAACTACCGCTATCTTTCTGACCTTCTCTCCTATGTAGCAGTAGGTGCACGCTCTGTGGAGGATCAGCAGCACCGCCTGACGGTCAGCGGAATGGATGTGCCTGCCGGCATGAAGAACCCCACCAGCGGCGACTTCAGCGTTATGCTCAACTCTGTCGTGGCAGCGCAGGGCGGCCATCGCTTTATTTACCGCGGCTGGGAAGTGGAGACCACCGGAAACGAGCTTGCGCACACCATCCTGCGCGGCGCTGTGAACAAGCACGGAGAGGCGATCCCCAACTACCATTACGAGGATCTGCGCCTGCTCTGCGAAAAATATCAGGCCAAAAACCTGAAAAACCCGGCAGTGATCGTGGACGCCAACCATTCCAACTCCAGCAAACAGTATGAACAGCAGGTGCGCATCACCCGCGAGGTTCTTCACAGCCGGCTGGTGGATCCGGAGCTCTATTCCCTGGTAAAAGGCGTTATGATCGAAAGCTACATCGAATCCGGCTGCCAGAAGATCGGCGGCGACCATGTATACGGAAAATCCATCACCGACCCCTGTCTGGGCTGGGAGGAATCCGAAAAGCTTCTTTATACCATTGCGGAAATGTGCTGATGGTATAAGCTATCGCAAAAATAACCCTAAAACAAGCCCTGGTGGACGTTTTGTACTATCCGTCCACCAGGGCGATTTTGATATTTTGGCTATTCAACTCCTTCTCAACTTCTCGGATGTGCCTTCATATACACATCCCGCATCTTTTCCGCATTCATATTCAGATAAATCTGCGTGGTGGAAATGTCCGAATGGCCCAGCATCTCCTGCACGCTTTTTACGTCAGCCCCATTCTGCAGCATGTGCACTGCAAAAGAATGTCGCAGCGTGTGCGGTGTAATATCCCTCTTGATCCCCGCCTCGTCCGCATAGCCTTTCAGCATTTTCCAAAAGCCCTGGCGGCTCATCATCCGACCGTTACAGTTGGTAAACAGCGCCTGTTCCTCCGGATTTTTTACAAAAACGTCTCTCGCCTGCTCCAAATATCGGCGCAGCGCCCGGCAGCTGACACTCCCAATGGGCATCACCCGTTCTCTGTCGCCATCATGGCAGACTACATAGCCGAGGTTCACATTCAGATCCGCAACATTCAGATGAATGATCTCACTGACCCGCATGCCGGTGGCATACAAAAGCTCCAGCATGGCAATGTCCCGCATTCCTTTCGGCGTGCTCAGATTCGGCTGCCGAAGCAGACGATCCACTTCTTCCACTGATAATATTTCCGGAAGCTTTTTTTCCACCTTGGGGGAACGCAGATTCTCCGACACATCCGTCGGTATCTTTCCCTCTTTCTGCAGGTATTGAAAAAATGCACGAATCGACGCCACACTTCTGGAAATGCTGGAGGAAGCAAACTTCCCATTCTCCATATACTGCAGATAAGCTTCCAAATCCAGTTCATGAACCTCTTCTGCTCTCTGAATCCCTCTGGTGTTCAAAAATGCAGCCAGCTTCTTCAGGTCTCTCTGATAGGACACCTCTGTATTCATGGATGTCCTTTTTCTGTTATGCAAATACGAAATAAATTCTCTTATGTCTCTTTCCACGACTTCTACTTCCCGCTTCTGCAGATTCCAAACATAATCTGCCCTTTAAAAATGTAATTGTATTATACTTGGAAATGCAGCTAAAATCAAACCCTTTTTTCGTCTCAAACCCGCACAGTTACTGGGTTTTCCGCAAAAGACACCAAATGTCGTCCACCTTCTTTTTCCTTCCACTACATGTAGTAAAAAAAACTCAAAAAATTTTTATATATTCCATCAGATTTTCCACGACAAAAGGATTCAGCACAGTCTCAAGAAGAATCCCCACAAAATATACCCCAAGCAAAAGCAGACACCGCAGAAAATACGCTGCCGTTTTTTCCGGAAAAAGCCCCTGGTTTTTCCAGACTCCCCCGGATTCCTTATACACCATTTCCATCAGGCACATCAGGACCGGAAGATACACGACAAACTGAGGGAACAAAAGTCCCATCCCCACCACTCCCCCGGCAATTCCAAACTGAAGAACAGACATGGTGAGAAGCGTTCCGATTTCCAGGCCGGTGAGAATGACCGCCAGAAAAGCCAGCGGCACTCCAAACACAGTAACTCCGCACAGCACGCACAAAAGTGCAAAGCCACCCCGAATGCGCAGAACCTCCAGAAAATATTCCATTCCTGACACGCTTCTGTCCGCAAAGCAAAAAAGAAGATACAAAGATGCTGCTGTATTCTGTCGCCACTGCGCACGCCACAGCAGATTGGGAAGCATGCTTCCCAGCAGAAATCCTCCCAACAGTAAAATGCCAAAAGGAAATTCCCGTTTTTTCCTGATCTTGAACCGGCTTTTTTCCATATCTTCACCCTGTACAAGTCTACGCCCGTACCGGTAATTTTATGCTCCGGATGAAAAAAAGGGCATTAAGAAAGCCGCATGGAAAATCCACACGGCTTTTTATCTTATTGGAACTTTTTGACTGTCTCTGTCTTACTTCGCGTAATCTACAGCTCTGCTCTCACGGATAACATTGACCTTGATCTGTCCCGGATATTCCAGTTCAGCCTCAATCTGCTTGGAAATATCACGCGCCAGAAGAACCATATCCGCATCGCTGACATGCTCCGGAACGACCATGACCCGAATCTCACGCCCTGCCTGAATGGCAAATGACTTCTCAACTCCCTTGAATTCATTGGCAATATCTTCCAACTGCTTCAGGCGGTTTGTATAAGTCTCAAGAGTTTCTCTTCTCGCACCCGGACGTGCTGCAGAAATCGCATCTGCGGCCTGAACGATACATGCCACCAGAGATTCCGGCTCCACATCCCCGTGATGGGCTGCCACCGCATTGATGACAACTGCGGATTCTCTGTATTTTTTGCAAAGATCCACACCAATCTGAATATGGGAACCTTCAACCTCGTGGTCAATGGATTTTCCAATGTCATGAAGAAGACCTGCGCGCTTTGCAATGCGCACATCCACGCCAACCTCTCCTGCGAGGATTCCAGCAAGCTGCGCCACCTCTATGGAATGCTTCAAGGCATTCTGGCCATAGCTTGAGCGGAATTTCATACGTCCCAGAAGTTTCAGAAGCTCCGGATGAATACCATGAACGCCCACATCCATGGCTGCATTCTCGCCTTCCTCACGAATCTGTGACTCCACTTCCTTCTGCGCTTTTTCCACCATCTCTTCAATTCTTGCCGGATGGATTCTTCCGTCGACAATGAGCTTTTCCAGGGCTACACGCGCAACCTCACGTCGGATTGGATCAAAAGCAGACAGAACAACCGCTTCCGGTGTATCATCAATGATCAGATCCACACCCGTCATTGTTTCCAGAGTACGGATGTTGCGGCCTTCCCGGCCGATGATCCTTCCCTTCATCTCATCACTGGGAAGCTGCACCACAGAAATGGTCGTCTCGGAAACATGGTCTACTGCACATTTCTGAATGGCATTCACCACGTATTCCTTGGCTTTCTTCCCTGCATCTTCCTTGGCTCTGTTCTCCAGCTCCTTGTAGAGTCTGGCAACGTCCACTTTTACATCGTCTTCTACAGATTTGAGCAACTCTTCTTTTGCCTGTTCGGAGGTAAGACCGGAAACTCGTTCCAGTTCCTGTACTCCTTTTTGTTCCAGTTCATCAACCTTTTTTTCTTTTTTCTGCAATTCAGCAAATCTCGCTGTGCATTCCGCCTCACGTTTTTCTACTGCTTCCGCTTTCTTATCTACGGATTCCTCTTTCGATAACACACGTTTTTCAAACTTCTGCAGCTCGTTTCTGCGTTCCTTGGTTTCTTTCTCCAGTTCGTTTTTGGTTCGGAGAGATTCTTCCTTTACCTCCAGCAAAGCCTCTCGCTTTTTAGTTTCCGCTGTTTTCAGAGCTTCATCTATAATGCTTCTTGCTTTCTCCTCAGCTGTGCCGATAACCTCTGCGTCTTTTTTCGCTTTGTTCTCGACAGCAACCTTTCCAGTAATTGGAATCGCAATAAGTAGCGTGATCACCACAGCGACAATGACAATAAAAATTGTGCTTGTCACAGGAGCACCTCCTTATTTAGTTTTCATTGTACAAATGTATCTGTTCCGCACCCTGACAGCAGCCTGGCCGTGGGACAGTTACGTGCAAATACAACAATACAAGTTTATCTTTTTTTCGTACTTATGTCAAGTTTTTCTAAAGAATTGTTTCAAAATTTTCCGTTTATCTGTACAATATCCATTTCTTCCAAAACATGCCGGATATCCTCATAGGAGAATCCTCTGCGAAGAAGATATCCCATAAGACGGCGCATACCTTTTTCGTCCAGCTCTGTATGGGAACTGTATTTTTTCTCTACGGTGTGCCGAAGCACCTCCCGCTCGTCAGGCTCATAAAGCTCTGCCGCCTCATCCCACGCCTTTATGGCAGTCTCCCGGCTCACTCCCTTCACAGAAAGCTCTGCCAGAAGCTTCTGGCGGCTTTTCGTCTCCAGACGGTAGGAAATATAATTGCGCGCATAACGCAGGTCGTCCACATAGCCATAGGATTTCACATAAGCAATGGCATCCGCAACAGCTTCCTTAGAAAAGCCTGCCTGACCCAAACGGTCAGACAGGCTCTTTTCTGTCCGGTCCATATGTTCCAAAAGCTGCATGGCCTTGCGCCGCGCCTTCTTCTGTTCTTCCGGATGTAACGTCATGGCTTATTCCTCGCTTTTCGCCTCTGCGGCTTCCTCTTCCCCGGGAAGAAGATTATAATGGATCCGTACTTTCTTCTCGATCTCATCGCACATATCCGGATGCTCTCTTAAGAACTGTTTTGCGTTCTCACGGCCCTGTCCGATTTTTTCGCCCTGGTATGCATACCAGGCGCCGCTCTTATTCACAATGGAATTCTCCGCCGCCAGATCCAGAATATCGCCTTCCTTGGAAATGCCGGTTCCAAACATGATATCGAACTCTGCCTGCTTAAAGGGCGGAGCCACCTTGTTCTTCACAACCTTAATGCGGGTATGGTTTCCCACCATCTCGCCGCCCTGCTTCAGTGTCTCCACACGGCGCACATCCAGACGCACGGAAGAATAGAACTTCAGCGCCCGTCCGCCGGTGGTGGTCTCCGGATTGCCGAACATCACACCCACCTTCTCGCGAAGCTGGTTGATAAAAATCACTACACAGTTGGATTTGCTGATAACTGCCGTGAGCTTGCGCAGAGCCTGGGACATCAGACGGGCCTGCAGTCCCACATGGCTGTCTCCCATGTCTCCGTCAATCTCAGCCTTTGGCACAAGAGCTGCCACAGAGTCCACAATGACGATATCCACTGCGCCGGAGCGAACCATCGTCTCTGTAATCTCCAGCGCCTGCTCTCCGTTGTCCGGCTGAGAAATGTAAAGATTATCAATGTCCACGCCGATATTTTTGGCATATACCGGATCAAGGGCATGCTCTGCGTCAATAAATCCTGCAATTCCGCCGCGCTTCTGCACTTCTGCCACCATATGCAGCGCAACCGTGGTCTTACCGCTGGACTCAGGTCCGTAAATCTCCACAATACGCCCCTTGGGTACTCCGCCCACGCCAAGCGCAATGTCCAGACTCAAAGAACCCGTAGGCACGGCCTCTACCTGCATGTTCGCGCCCTGTTCCCCCAGTTTCATCACAGAGCCCTTACCATACTGCTTCTCAATATGTCCAAGCGCTGCTTCCAGCGCCTTCTGCTTCTCTTCGTTGATCATGCTGTATTCTCCTTAGAATTTATAATGCGAACCTATGTTCGTGTTTTCTGTAATCATAGTATTATAAATCCCAAAAGAAGTCAAGCATTTCCTTTCGCTTTTTTTCGACTTTGCGATTTTACGGTTACTGCTCCCTCCGTTCACAGCAACATTTTATTCCCCGATCAGCCAGTTGTACATTTCTTCGTACTGACGCGCAGAATTGTTCCAGGAAAAATCAGCTGCCATGGCGCGGTCAACCATCTTGTTCCACTCCCGCTTCTTGTCATAGAAGATACGCTCTGCATTCCGGACAGTCGCAAGCATCTCGTGCGCATTGTAGTTGCGGAAAGAGAATCCGGTTCCGGTTCCTTCATATTCATTGTAAGGCTGCACCGTATCTTTCAGACCGCCTGTCTCACGCACAATCGGAAGCGTGCCGTAACGAAGGCTCATCAGCTGACTCAGACCGCAGGGCTCAAACAGGGACGGCATAAGAAATGCGTCCGATGCCGCATAAACCCGGTGGGAAAGTGCCTCATCATAATAAATCTGCGCAGACACCTTGCCATGGTATTTCCAGTCAAAATGCCGGAACATATTCTCGTAACGGTCATCTCCTGTCCCCAGCGCTACAATCTGAACCGCATCCTGGCAAAGTTCATCCATGATATATGCGATCAGATCAAAGCCTTTCTGATCTGTGAGACGGGAAACAATTCCTATCATCATAGCCTTGGGATCTTCTTTCAGTCCCAGATCCTTCTGGAGCTGGAGCTTGTTCTTTACTTTTTCCTTGCGGAATGTCTTCGCGCTGTAATTCTGCGTGATCAGCGGGTCCGTCTCCGGATTGAACACATCATAGTCGATGCCGTTCACAATACCCCGCAGACTTCCGGAGCGGGCACAGAGCAAGCCGTCCAGACGTTCTCCGTAGAAAGGTGTCTTGATCTCCTCCGCATAGGTGTTGCTCACCGTGGTAATGGCATCCGCAAATACAATGCCGCCTTTCAGGAAATTCGCATCCTTGTATGCTTCCAGCTTATCCGGTGCAAAATAATAGTCCGACAAGCCGGTGATCTCCTGCACTGTTTTTACATCCCACACACCCTGGAACTTCAGATTATGAATTGTCATAACTGTTTTGATATTCCAGAAAAATTCATTCTGCTGGAAGGTATCATGCAGATAAACCGGCACCAGACCGGTCTGCCAGTCATGGCAGTGGATCACATCCGGGCGGAAGCCGATCACCGGGAGCACCGAGAGCACTGCCTTTGAAAAAAAGGCAAACTTCTCCAGATCCCACGGTGCGCTGTCATAAGGCTGCGGTCCGCTGAAATAATACTCGTTGTCAATAAAATAAAACCAGATACCGTCATACTGCATCTGCATGATTCCCACATAGCAGTTCTTATACCCCAGATCCATATAGAAATGGGTGACGTATTCCATCTTGTCCTTCCATTCCTGCTTCATGCAGGCGTATTTCGGTAAAATCACACGAATGTCAAAATAGCGTTTATCAAAACATTTTGGAAGTGAACCGGCTACGTCGGCCAGTCCCCCGGTTTTTATAAACGGAACTGCCTCCGATGTTGCAAACAAAATATTTTTCATCCGTATTGCCCCTCCTTTGTATTACAGTTTTTGCTACCTTTCATTATACATGATAGTACTGTCATTGGAAAGAGCGATTTTTGTATTCCAGGCGAATTTTGTCGGCAATGAGAGCAATAAATTCAGAATTTGTCGGCTTGCCCTTTCCCGTGCTTACCGTGTACCCGAACAGGGCGTCAATCGTATCCATTTTCCCCCGGCTCCACGCCACTTCAATGGCATGGCGGATGGCCCGCTCCACACGGCTCGGAGTCGTCTGATGTCTCTTCGCGATGGTTGGATACAGGATTTTTGTAATGGAATTGAGCATCTCCATATCGTTTACGGCCAGAATGATGGCGTCTCTTAAATATTGATACCCCTTGATATGTGCCGGGACGCCGATTTCATGTATGATGTTTGTGACATCGTTTTCCAGACTTCCAAACATTTTCTGCGGATTTTTCTCCGGAGGCGTCTGACGGCTGATCTCTCTGCTCTGCCGCAGACCGCCCCGCCGCATGTGCTTGATCCTGTTAAGCAGAAGCTGATTGTCAAAAGGCTTCAGCATATAGTAATCTGCCCCTAAGGTAAAGGCATCCTCTGTGATGCGTTCCTGTCCCACTGCGGAAACTACAATAAAAGACGGCATTTTCTTTCCGGAATTCTCCGTCTGAAGACGTTCCATTACAGAAAGACCGTCCACCTTCGGCATAATAATATCCAGGACTACCACATCCGGCTGTTTTTCCTTGATAATTTCACAAATTTCTTCTCCATCATGTGCCTTCCCCACCAACTCAAGTTCATTATCTTCCTCTATCATACGGCCGAGCAGTTCCACTATCTGCTCATTATCATCTGCAATCGCCACATTTAGCTTTTCCATGAGGTCTTTTCCTCCTAACTGATTAGACAAATACATGTTGTACAAACATAAAAGGGCCCTTTTTCTGTCTGTTCCTGCATATCAAAAAATATTATAGAGGAGCCGCGCTGTAGAAATCAAGCCGAAAATGCCTGATTTCAGCCATTTTCGTTCGTCCTTTTTCGACAATTCCAAAAAACCTGTCTGCTGCGCGGGTGGCGGAATTACTCTGTCTTCCTTTTAGAGCATTATGGTCTGATTTCTTCGTTTTCTGCCGGAAAAACCGGGCGATCGCTGTCGGTTTATGGGCTTTTCTCTTGAAAAAGGTCTGTCATCCCAGGGCACGGCCATCGGGCTGCTTAAAATAGTTTTCTTTTTCTTCTTCCGTTGCTTCCCAGACAACATCTTCCGTACCGTCTGCGTTCTGATACACTTCTTTGACCGCGTCCTTTTTCAGGATCATATGAATATGGTCAAATGGAAAAAACAGCGCCTCCACGTATTTTTCCCAGAGGCTCTGTTCAAAATAGACGGTGCTCACTCCGGTATCCATGTCCAGCTGACGGTCCCAGTGATAATTTCCGCGAATCCCGGTCTTATAATAAACCGCCTCTTCATCTTCATAAACCTGGATTTCTGCGTCTTCATAGTCAAGATATGTCACTTTCTGATTCATAAATACGGCGGTTCCCACCAAAAGCGCTGCGGCGCACACCACCGACAAAACGGCTGTTCTTATATGCCTTCCGGACAAAAAACGTTTAAAGCGGTACAATTCCTCCGTGCTGGCCTGCGTGACCGCCTGCCCCTCCGTTATGCAGCTGTCTGTCAGAAAATCCGTTTTCATTTCTTCATACAGATCGCGGCATGTCTTACATCCCTCAAGATGCTCCTCCACCAGCTTCCTTGTATCCTGGCTGGCCGTTCCATCCAGATACGGCAAAAATAAATCCCGAATCACGTCACAGCTGATTTCCTTCATTTGATGTTTCCTCCCTTGTCATTTCTTTTTGTATCATCTGCCTGGCCCGGTAACAGGTCACTCTTGCCCAGCCTGCACTTTTCCCAAAGCATTCCCCTATCTTTTCAAAAGAAAGTTCTCCATATATCCTCAGCCGAAATACCTTCCGGTACGGCTCCGGCAGATGCTCCGCGCTTCGTACGATCTGCAGAGCCGTCTCCCGGCTTACGATCTGTTCCAATATCTGAGGCGAGGAATCCTCTATGGCTTCCAGATCCGCCTCCTGCGCATAAATACGGTTTCTGCGGCAATGCCGCCGGTAAAGATTTCTGGCAATGGTAAACAGCCACGCGCGGATATCCTTGCGGCCATCAAACTGATGCAGATTTTTCATGGCACGCACAAAGGTTTCCTGGGCGATTTCCTCCGCCAGCCCCTCATTCCCCGATAACGCACGGATATAGAGAAACACATCATGAAAATAGTTTTGATATATCCTTTCCATGTCCTTCACATTCTTCACCCCACTGCATTTGGTGAAAACCTCAGCGGCCCTGTGCTTCCGATCACGCAGCCGTCCTTGTCCACCACGTTTCCGTTCTCATCCGTATACGACCCGGCCGGCGGCGTCCACATATGCCCGTCAGAACCCTTCACCCGTTTTATCCCATTGAACGTTTCCCGTCTCACGGACGTCTCCGTCTCCTGAGACACGCTCCCTTCTTTTTGCTGAATGGTTTCCTTATCCGCACATCCGGACAAGCATATCAGTCCCGCAGCAAAAACCACACACAACATCCGTTTCCTTTTTCTTGTCTGCTTCATTTTATCGTTTCTCCCTTCTCCTTCCGTAAACTGCTTTTCATCCGATGGAAAATGTATCCTCTTTGCCATCTGCTCTATTAAGTCACGGCCGCCCAAAATGTTACAAAATGCCATTCACTTTATAAAAAATTTATGATGTTTTTTATTGCTTTTGTTCCTGATTTATGTATAATTATGGTAGGGAACGTTGGATTTTTCCAGCGTCTTTCAACGAATAGGGAATAATCCCCATTTACAAAGGGTTATCCTATTACTATCTAAGAAAAGAGGTTAATGTAAGATGGCAAAAATTGATTTAAGCAAGTATGGCATCACCGGAACTACTGAAATCGTGCACAATCCTTCTTATGAAATGTTGTTTGAAGAAGAAACAAGATCCGACCTTACCGGTTTTGAAAAAGGCCAGGTCAGCGAGCTTGGTGCCGTTAACGTTATGACCGGTATCTACACAGGCCGTTCCCCCAAAGACAAATTCATCGTTATGGACGAAAACTCCAAAGACACTGTATGGTGGACTTCCGATGAATACAAAAACGACAACCATCCGGCATCTCAGGAAGCTTGGGATACCTGTAAAGAAATCGCACTGAAAGAGCTGTCCAACAAGAGACTTTTTGTAGTGGATGCTTTCTGCGGTACAAACGCTGATACACGTATGGCTATCCGCTTTATCGTTGAGGTAGCTTGGCAGGCACACTTTGTAAAGAACATGTTCATCATTCCTTCTGACGAAGAGCTTGAGAACTTTGAGCCGGATTTCGTTGTTTACAACGCGTCCAAGGCAAAGATCGAGAACTACAAGGAGCTTGGTCTTAACTCTGAGACAACTTCCATGTTCAACATCACCAGCCGCGAGCAGGTTATCATCAACACCTGGTACGGCGGAGAAATGAAAAAAGGTATGTTCTCCATGATGAACTACTACCTGCCCCTGAAAGGCATTGCTTCCATGCACTGCTCCGCAAACACAGATATGAACGGCGAAAACACCGCTATCTTCTTCGGTCTTTCCGGAACCGGAAAAACCACACTTTCCACAGATCCGAAGCGTCTTCTGATCGGTGATGATGAGCACGGCTGGGATGACAACGGTGTATTTAACTTCGAGGGCGGCTGCTACGCAAAGGTTATCAACCTTGACAAAGAATCTGAGCCGGATATCTACAACGCGATCAAGAGAAATGCACTTCTTGAGAACGTAACTCTGGACGAGAACGGCAAGATTGACTTTGACGACAAGAGCGTGACTGAGAACACACGTGTATCCTACCCCATCGATCACATCGAGAAGATTGTTCGTCCGGTATCTGCTGCACCGGCAGCGAAGAACGTGATCTTTCTGTCCGCAGATGCGTTCGGCGTACTTCCTCCGGTATCCGTACTGACTCCGGAACAGACACAGTACTACTTCCTGTCCGGCTTCACTGCTAAGCTTGCAGGTACTGAGCGTGGAATCACCGAGCCCACCCCGACCTTCTCCGCTTGCTTCGGCCAGGCTTTCCTGGAACTGCATCCGACCAAATATGCAGAAGAGCTTGTTAAAAGAATGGAAATGAGCGGTGCAAAAGCATATCTGGTTAACACCGGATGGAACGGCACAGGCAAACGTATCTCCATCAAAGATACCCGCGGCATCATCGACGCAATTCTGAACGGCGATATCGCAAACGCAGAAACCAAGAAGATTCCGTACTTCAACTTCGAAGTACCGACTGCTCTTCCGGGCGTTGACACCAATATCCTTGATCCGCGCAACACTTATGCTGATGCTTCCGAGTGGGAAGAGAAGGCAAAAGACCTTGCACAGAGATTTATCAAAAACTTCGCAAAATACGAAGGAAATGAAGCCGGCAAGGCTCTGGTTGCTGCTGGCCCGCAGTTATAAGAATAAACAAATTCAAAAAGAGCGCTGTCTCATGGGCGGTTTTCGTCCATGGAGCAGCGCTCCTTTTTTTTGGCTCTTTGTCAGGAATTGAGGGAAAACTGTTTTTTGTATGTTCCACTGCATTCACCAGGAATATATGGAGAATACGTAAAAAAACTGTGAACATTGTGGTATTGTTCTTGATAACAACGCCCATAAATGTTAGAATACAAAAACAGATTTTTAAGAATGTGAGGTGAGGACATGGACAGTTGTCACAGTTGTATTTTACACGCGGACACGGTATTCTTATATGAGCGAACATATGCCGGCGCAGACTGTCTGTGTTCTGACTGCATTTTTCGTTGATAAAAGAATGCCATTGTCTGTTCCAACGCAACACTGCATCCGCAGGAGCAAAGCAGCGTTTTGTTTGTAACTGACAGTGGTATTTTTATGCCCTTTTTCAGGGAAAACAACGCGCTTCTTCCCTGCTTCTGCATTTTTTTTGTAGAGGAGGTCTATACAATGAGCAAAATGAAAAATGTAAAAGTAATCAGAGAAACCGTTGACCATTATACAACTTCCGCTGTTTTATCTGCTGAGCACGATCTGACAGAGCCCGTATGGGAAAGCGTACACAAAAGACTGCCCTGGCTTGGGCTTCTTCTGGTATTGGGACTTGGTGTTTCAGCTGCTGTGGGACTTTTTGAGGGCATTGTTGCCCAGCTTCCGGTTATCATGTGCTTCCAGTCCCTCATTCTTGATATGGCCGGAAATGTGGGAACGCAGTCTCTCGCTGTGGCAATCCGGGTTTTAATGGACGGCCGTATCAACCGCAGACACAAAGCCGCCCTGGTGTGGAAAGAGATTCGCGTTGGCCTTATGAACGGAATCGTTCTTGGTCTTTTGTCATTTCTTTTCATTGGGATCTACCTGTATTTCAAAGGCAACACGGTCATTTTCGCTTTTTCCGTTTCCGGCTGCCTTGGTGCCGCAATGATTCTGGCCATGGTGGTTTCCTCTTTGTCCGGCACCATGATCCCGATTCTTTTCCAGAAGATTGGAATCGACCCTGCAGTCGCCTCCGGCCCGCTGATCACCACGCTCAACGATCTGGTCGCAGTTATTTCATACTATGGATTGACCTGGCTGATCTTGATCCACCTTTTGCATATGGTGTGAGCTGCCGCTCTACCAGAGAAGGTCTCTCACCATTTCTCCATCAAATATAACTTTTTTTACATGCTCTGCCTCAATCCGGTACAGCGCATTTGCCGCAATGTGCTCGGCTGCCTGTTCCAGATCCCGAATGCCAGAGGTATTCCTGTGCTTTTCCAGAATGACATCCAGCGCTTCTTGTGTCACTATGCACTCGCCGGCCTCAAGGCTCATGCGCTTCAGAACCTTGGGAAGCACATAATCCTGAAAAATAATCCGTTTTTCCTCTTCCGTATAATCCGGAATCTCGATCACCGCAAATCGCGACATCAGCGGGGCGCTGATCTGGTCCTTGTCGTTTGCCGTAGCAATGGGATATACGCCAACTGTCGGAATCATACATTCCATGTAGTTGTCTGTAAAGCCCAGGTTGTCCAAAAGGGTGAGCAGCACATCCGCCGGATTTCCGTTTCCCTTTCCGGAGGCCGCCTTGTCAAGCTCATTGATGATGAAGACAAGATTCGACTCGCCTGCCGCCGAAAATGCTTCCATAATGATTCCCGGCTTTGCGTTTGCGTAAATCCTGGAACTTCCGGTGAGCTGTTCCGGGTCGTTGATGGAACTCATATCCAAGGTTGTCCACGGAAGTTTTAAAATCCTTGCAACCGCATAGGCAATCTGTGATTTTCCGGTTCCCGCCGGGCCAACCAGCAAAATCCCGTATGCCGGCAGGCTGTGGGTACGGTTAATCTGGATAATGGTCTCCATGACACGCTGCTTTACCCGCTCCATACCGTAAAGCTCTTCATCCAGGATCCTGCGCGCTTCCTCAGGATCTATGGATTCAAAATAATTGTTCTTCCACTGCACGTTCATCATGATGGAGAGCGCCCGCTGCGCATGGCGGCGTTCCTCCGGGGAAACCTCGTGAGAACGGGCAACCGCAAGGTTTCTTCTCGCCCAAAGGCGGATATTGTCAGGCAGCGTCCGCCCGGCGCACTGCATAAAATCCGTGATACTCTGCAGACTGGTCAGCTTCATCTCATCCCCGTCTGCATCCTCATCCTCTTCCTCCTCATTTCCGCTGGGAGCGCTGCTTGCCAGGAGCCTGTCGATCATAAACTGCAGAAAGCCGTCAGAGGCCGAAAGCTTACCCCGCCCTCCATAGGCAATCTCACACAGCTTGTACACCGCATAGCCCTCTTCCCGGTTCTCCCCGGAAAGACGCACCCGGATATGGTGCTCGCCCAGCCATCGGATGAGATTTACAAAACGGGCATCTATGCGTTTGATATCCCCGCTTACGCTTCCGTTTCCTGTATCAAACTCAAACGTGGTGCGGATGTTGGGATTGGTGAAAAATCCCTCCGAATGATGCTCCCATTTCTGTTTTGCATTGTCCAGAACAAGAATGGGATGCTCCGGCGTTGTCTTTTTCACCTCTGATAAAAAAGTATTGTACGTACATTCCGGCGCCTGTTTCTTGTCCGTTGTACTGCCAAAGTCAAATACCGGCATGTTTTTTCTCCTGTTCTTATTTAATCCTCAATCTGTTTTTCTTTTTGAAGCTCTTCCCTTCGCCTTGCCTTAATTCCCTCGAGAATGATCGCTCTGGCCTTCTTCGCCTTTTCCTTGTCCATTTCCGGAACGCCCTGCAGCGGATAGGCGATTCCGAGCTCCTTGTATTTTGTTGTTCCCATTGTATGGTAGGGCAGCAGTTCCAGCCCCTTTAAATTGCTGAAACGGCCGATCAGATAGCCCAGCCTGCGCCATTCCTCTTCTGTATCCGTAATCCCGGGTACCAGCACATGCCGGATGACCATGGGCACTGCGGCTTTCTCCAGTGCTTCTGCAAACGCCAGCACAGGCGCCTGCTTTCTTTTGGTCAGCGCAAGATGGCCTTTTTCGTCGCTGTGCTTGATATCCAGAAGCACCAGGTCCGTAACAGCAAACAACCGTACAAATTCGTCTTTGCGCTCATCACGGTACACAATCCCGGAGGTGTCAAGACAGGTATGGATTCCTTTTTCCCTGGCTTTTGTGAACAGCTCCGTCAAAAATTCCAGCTGCAGAAGCGGTTCCCCTCCTGTCGCGGTAATGCCTCCCCCTTTGTAGAAGGCCTCATTGCGCTCATACGCCTCAAGGAGGCGGTCAGCCGTGTATTCTGTTCCGGCGGCCGGATCCCAGGTGTCCGGATTATGGCAGTATTGACACCGCATGGGACACCCCTGAAAGAATATAACAAAACGAACTCCGGGACCGTCCACGGTCCCGAAGCTCTCTGTTGAATGAATACGTCCTGTAATCATACGTTTTCCTTTTCTGAAGAAACACTCTTCCTGAAAATTACATACCTTCGTGGAAAGTTCTGGAGATAACTTCATCCTGCTGCTCTTTTGTCAGCTTGTTGAAGTTTACTGCATAACCGGAAACCCGTACGGTGAGCTGCGGGTATTTTTCCGGATGTGCCTGTGCATCCAGAAGAGTTTCTCTTGTAAACACGTTTACATTCAGATGATGGCCGCCTTTTTCGGCATAGCCGTCCAAAAGATTCACCAGGTTGTCGATCTGTGCTTCACTAACGCTCATTTTTATTTCCTCCTTGTATGGTAGTTATTGGATAGTTGTATCATCGTTGTCTTGTATGATCCCTTTTCCTGTAGGTAACCTGTCTGCTATGAAAACAGCCTTCCCGGCCCGCTTCAGTCGAGATCCACATCTTCCGCAAGATTTGGCTCACAGCATGCACAGTCCGGTTCCATGGAGAAGCTCAGATCATCTACACTGATCGTGTCGAGCACGATCTGATCTTCTTTTCCAAGCGCTCCCGGGATAATGGAGAAGGTATTGGAAATGCCGTCCTGCGCTTCCTTGAACGGAAGCTTTGCAACAGAGCTCAGGGATGCAACCGCACCGTGCTTGTCTCTGCCGTGCATGGGGTTTGCTCCAGGTGCGAAAGGCTCGCCTGCTTTTCTTCCATCCGGTGTCGCTCCGGTGTTCTTTCCATATACCACATTGGAAGTAATGGTCAGAATGGAAGTCGTCGGGATACCGCCACGGTAAGTCTGGGTGGTTCCTACATAGTGCATGAAGTCTTTTACAATCTTGTATGCAATCTCATCTACGCGGTCATCATCATTTCCGAACTTGGGATAATCTCCCTCCACCTCAAAGTCCACAACGATTCCGTTTTCATCACGGATCGTCTTTACTTTTGCATACTTGATCGCAGAAAGGGAGTCTGCAATTACGGAAAGTCCGGCAATACCGGTTGCAAACCAGCGGGTCACGTTCTTGTCGTGAAGGGCCATCTGCAGACGCTCGTAGCAGTACTTGTCATGCATGTAGTGGATGATGTTCAGCGTATTTACATATACGTGGGACAGCCAGCGGCTCATGTCATCATAGCGCTCCATAACCTCATCGTAATCCAGATACTCGGAAGTGATGGGACGATATTTGGGGCCAACCTGCTTCTTGCTGATCTCATCCACACCGCCGTTGATCGCATAAAGCAGACATTTTGCAAGGTTTGCACGCGCACCAAAGAACTGCATCTCCTTGCCCACGCGCATGGAAGATACACAGCAGGCAATGGCATAATCGTCTCCATGTGTCACACGCATCAGATCATCATTCTCATACTGGATAGAAGAAGACTCAATGGAGGTCTTTGCGCAGAACCGTTTGAAGTTCTCCGGAAGTCTGGTTGACCACAGAACTGTCAGGTTTGGTTCCGGTGCCGGTCCCAGGTTCTTCAGAGTGTGCAGATAACGGTAGGACATCTTGGTAACCATGTTTCTGCCGTCAATCCCCATTCCGCCGATGGATTCGGTAACCCAGGTGGGGTCGCCGGAAAACAGCGCATTGTATTCCGGAGTACGGGCAAATTTTACAAGACGCAGCTTCATGATAAACTGGTCGATAAATTCCTGAATTTCTTTCTCTGTAAAGGTTCCGTTCTTCAGATCGCGCTCTGCGTAAATATCAAGGAAGGTAGAGGTACGTCCCAGGGACATGGCCGCTCCATTCTGCTCCTTGATAGCTCCCAGATATCCGAAGTACAGCCACTGGATGGCTTCCTGCACATTTTCTGCAGGTCTGGAAATATCAAAGCCGTAAATTTTTCCCAGTTCCTTTAATTCCTTCAGCGCCTTAATCTGCTCGGAAAACTCTTCCCGGTTGCGAATCACATCCTCGTACATGTTGCTTCGTGTTCCGGCCTTCTGTTCTTCCTTGTCTTCGATCAGACGGTCTACACCGTAAAGCGCTACACGGCGATAGTCGCCGATGATACGTCCGCGCCCGTACGCATCCGGAAGTCCGGTAATGATATGGCTGGAACGGCATGCACGCATCTCCGGAGAGTATGCATCAAATACACCGTCATTGTGTGTTTTTCTGTATTTGGTATAGAAATCAACAATCTCCGGATCCACATGATATCCGTTTTCTTCGCATGCCTTGATGGCCATACGGATACCGCCGTTTGGCTGCAGGGAACGCTTAAACGGCTTGTCTGTCTGGAATCCCACAATCTTTTCCTTGGACTTGTCCAGATATCCTGGGCCATGTGAAGTAATGGTAGAAATGATCTTGGTGTCCATATCCAGGACTCCGCCTTTTTTTCGCTCCTCCTCGCTGAGCTTCAGCACCTGATCCCACAGATCCAGGGTATCCTGCGTGGCATCAGCCAAAAAAGAGTCGTCGCCCTCATAGGGAGTATAGTTTTTCAGGATGAAATCCCGCACATTAATCTCTTTTTCCCACACGCCTTTTTTGAATGAATCCCATTCTTTTCGCATATCTTCCTCCTGTGTTTCTTATATATTAGTTAGTTATTTTTAAGTTCATTGCCAGTATAACGGATGCATGTCTGCTTGTCAAACGATTATCGACCATTTTTCTACAATATCTTGTATTTTTTCTTATACATGATACAACCTATTGTTTTTTGTCCACTGATATTTAGGATATCCGCAATAACTGTTTTACATTCTTATTTTTGATTTCTTTTTTATAACTTTTTCTTATTTTCAACCAGTTTTCCATGCTCTTTTACCAACCTTTTATATACCTTTTCACACCATCTGATATCTTCCACAGCTACCCTTTCATCCAGCTGATGGCACATTCCAGATTTCCGGGGCTATAAGACATGCAGTTATGGCGGGACATTTCAGCCATCTCCCACCACAACCGTGTCCATATGGCAGATAAATACAAGTGCCGGAGCATGTTCCTCTTTTCCCGAAAGCTCTGCTGCATCCCGGATATGTCTGTTTTTGCTGTCACACATGTTCTTCTCCCTTCAAAATCAAAGCATGCAAAAGAAAAGCCCCGTTACCGGGACTTTTCTTTTGATCTTTCATCTCACTCCAGAATTTTCAGATTATGTCTGTTTTTTGCATATCCTTTGCAGGAAATCTCTCTGTGAAGCTCCTGCATTCTCTGCTGCTTCCGGCAGATGCTTTCGGCTGCTTCGCCTGACTGATATCCGGCAAAAATCTTTCCCAGACGGATTTTCATATAATGCATCCCACTCTGAAACGCCAGACTCACCTTCAGATACGCATACAAAAGGTAACAGCCGGCCTTGTGGAAGACACCGCTCTCAAACCGGGCGTGGCTTCTCAGATAAGCCGCCGCACACACTGCCATTGCCAATGCCAAGACAAAAATCCAAAGTATCTGCATCATCGTCATCACAACCGACCTCCTTTTGCCCTTTTTGTTATCTCTATATTATCCCCAAAAGCAAAAATTGTCAATCTTTTTATATATTTTATTTTAATTTACTGTTATTTTAATTTTAGAAGCGCTCTGCCTTCCTCCAACCGCTCATAAAACTGCTCGTAAAAATCTCTGTTGTTCTCGTAAGGTTTCATATAAAAACGATTCACTACATAGAGATTGAGATTTTTTATCAGCTCTGTATCCTCTGTTCCATACAGAACTTCCTGTACATCCAGAAGAAAATAGTGCCAGTCACTGATAAACTGCTCATATTTCTTTACCTGTGGCGTATCTATCCACTTGTGCACCTTTACCTTGCCCCGCTTTTTCTTTTTGCACTCATGTATCTGCAAAAAATAGGAAAAGCTTCCGTTTTCATAATATCGTCCCAAAGGAAACAGCCTGCAGAAACCCGGCCTGTATGGATGTATGCAGCAGCGTCCTTCCGCATTCAAAAACACGCAGCGCTCCTCTTGTCCGGTCATGCGCATATGTGGAAGAATATTTCCATCTGCCACACCAAATTCCAGATACAAGGACAGCAGCTCTTCCATATTTTTTCCCAGCCCCTGGGACAACCGGTGTACATCCAGCGGATCCAGAATCACTGTATCTCCCATACCGGTGCAGCAATCGCAGCATCCCTGACATTCAAAACAATCCGCTTTCACCATGTCCGTACCCTGGTACAACTTTCCGTCTGATATTTCTTCCAGCGAAACCTCTCTTCGCATTTCCTTTCCTCCTGTATTGTCGTCAAATGCCCGGTATCAAAAGCCTGCTCCCCGATGCTACTCGTCCAGCTTGAAGCCCGCCAACGCCTGGGCAAAGGCATTGTTTACCGGCTCGCTGGCTTCCTTTTGCTGCTGCTTCATATATTTCTGCACATCCCGCTTGTTGACTCCTGCTCCCTCTTTTGCTCTCCGATTCTGAAAAGCAGACAGCTTTTCCTTGTATCCACAAGCGCACACAAAGGTTTCTTCTTTTCCCTTCACAAGCATTTCCATACGCTTATGACATTTGGGGCAACGGGCGTTCGTTGTCCGGGAAATGGTTTCCCGGTAGCCGCACTCTCTGTCCTGGCACACCAGCATCTTGCTGTTCTTTCCGTTGACTGCCAGAAGCCGTTTTCCGCACTGGGGACAAACCTTGTTTGTGATATTGTCATGACGGAATGTGCCCTGTCCGGTTTTAATCTCGTCCACAAGCTGACTTGTATAGCTGCGGATTTCTTTCAGAAAAGTATCCTGCCGGAGCTTTCCTTTTGCAATGTCTGAAAGCTTCATCTCCCACCCGGCAGTGAGTTCCGGCTTTCGCAAATCCTCAGGTACCAGTTCCAAAAGCTGCTTAGCCTTGGAGGTAATGTGGATTTCACTTCCCTTCTTTTCCAGAAGAAATGTATGAAACAGCTTTTCCATAATATCTGCACGTGTGGCAACCGTCCCCAGCCCGCCGGTCTCTCCCAGGGTTTTCGCTGCTTTTGCATCCCGGCTTTCCATATATTTTACCGGATTTTCCATAGCTGCCAGAAGCGTAGCTTCCGTAAATCTTGCGGGCGGCTTTGTTTTGCCTGTGGTCTGCTCTGCGCGCTCTACCTTGAGCTGCTCCCCCTCCCGATGCTCCGGCAGACGCTGCTCTTTTAATGTGTTTTCCTGTTCCTCTTCCTCGTCCCAGGCGCTTTCTTCATAAACCGCTTTCCATCCGAGAGCCTTTACCACACTGCCCCTTGCAACAAAACTCTCGCCTGCCGCGGCTCCTTCAAAAACAACCTGCTCGCACTCATAAGGCGGATAAAGGACACTCAAAAAGCGGCGCACCACCATGTCATAAATTTTGCGTTCTTCGCTGGTCATATGCTCCAACTGTACAAACTGTTCTGTTGGAATGATGGCATGATGATCTGTCACCTTCCGGTCATCCACAAAACTTCTGTCTGCCTTTATCGGACGGTTCACCACCGCAGCCGCAAGTTTCCGGTAGGGACCTGTACCGCAGGCTTTTAACCGTTCCCGGATGGTAGGCACAATATCGCTTCCTATATATCTGGAATCCGTCCGCGGATACGTGAGTACCTTGTGATTCTCATAAAGGCGCTGCATGATATTCAAGGTTTCTTTTGGGGAAAATCCATATCGCTGATTGGCTTCTCTCTGAAGAGTGGTAAGATCATAAAGTCCGGGCGCACTCTTTTTACTCGGCTTTTTCGTCACAGCCGTCACTGTAAGCACACCCTGGCCTGCCTTTTCCGCAGCTTTCTCCACCTGCTCTCTGTGAAATGCGCGAAAACTTTTGCTCTTGTTCTCTCTCCAGGTCCACAACACATCCCCGGCTTGTATGGTAAGACCATAATATTCCCTGGGCTGAAAGCTTCTGATCTCTTCCTCCCGCTTGGCTACCATTGCCAGCGTTGGCGTCTGCACACGTCCGCAGGAAAGCTGTGCATTATATTTGCAGGTCAAAGCTCTTGTGCCGTTCATCCCAACCAGCCAGTCTGCCTCCGCACGGGCTGCTGCTGCACGGTAAAGATTGTCGTAGGAGCGGCCATCACGCAAAGCGGCAAAGCCTTCTTTAATGGCTTTGTCCGTCACAGAAGAAATCCACAGCCTGCGAATCGGCTTATGACACTGAGATTTTTCCAGAATCCACCTGGCAACCAGTTCGCCCTCTCGTCCCGCATCTGTGGCAATGATCACGTCACCGATGTCCTTCCGAAAAAGCTGCGTCTTTACCGCCTGATACTGCTTTGCCGTCTGGCGTATCACCACCAGCTTCATATGCTCCGGCATCATAGGCAGGGTGTTCATCTCCCATTTGGTATATTTCTTATCATAATCCTCCGGGTCTGCCAGGGTTACCAGATGCCCCAGCGCCCAGGTTACCACATAATTCTTTCCTTCAAAACTTCCGTTTCCCTTTTGACTGCACCCCAGCACGCGGGCAATATCTCTGCCCACAGAGGGCTTTTCTGCAATTACAAGTGATTTCATATTCTCTCTCCTGATACGAATTTCTAACTCCGATTATAAGTGAAGAGACTCATAATATCAAACTCTTTTTCCCGAAAAGCACGGCAGATTGCTGAAAAATTAAAGGAAATGAAGCTTAGCTCTGCTGCCAAAAAGCTACCAGATGGCATAGAAGAAACTCTGACCTGCATGGATTTTCCAACCCGGCGCTGGACCAGGATCCGGATCAATAATACCATCGAACGGTTAAACCGTGAGATTAAACGCCGCACGAAAGCAATCGGTGCCTTTCCTGATGGTCAAAGTGCCTTGATGCCCGTATGTGCCAAACTGCGTCATGTAGCCGGAACCCAATGGGGAACCAGGCGCTACATGAATATGGAGCATCTTTCCAAACCGGAGGATAATCTGTTGTCTGATATCATATCCGGTTAACTGCCATCTGCTGAACGGTGAGAATTAAATTTGCGAAAAAAGCTTGACACTATCAATCAAAAAGGCAACTACCATAATTGATAATTGCCTGTACTTAATTTCTGCAAAAGAAAAAGACAATCCATTTCTTATTGTTTGAAATCAACTGTCTTTCTCATGTTTCCTATTCAATTTTCATGTGTTAAATGAGTGCTTTTTACTTAACACTCTTAAAAATGCGGTTTTACCTTATAAATACAGCGTTTCCGCTTTGCAATGCCTATTGTTTCTTGTTTTTTGTGCCCCCTTATTTTGTTAGATAACGGGGGCTTTATAATCGCTCGCCACAGGCTCGCTCACAGACGAAGTGAACCAGCCACTTGCAAGCATGGCGGAAAATCTTAGAGATTTTCTCGCCATCGTGTCTGGATCACTCCGTTTTTGTAAGAGATTTTAAGTATATTTTCGCAAAAACCAAGATTACTTCAAATCAAAGAGAAAATTTTCATAATCTTTTACATAGTATCGTATATTTTTACGCCCTCTTTGAATAATGGTGTGTCCTTCTGCTTCTAATTTTTCTTTCTGTGCTTCAATCCCGTTTGGATATTTAGCATTTAGTTCTCCGTTTGCCTTCAATGTTCTCCAATAAGGTGTTTCATCTTCTAAGCGCTGATAACTCGCCCATGCAACAATGGAAACAAAAATTCCTGCTGTAATCGGCTCTGTAAAATCTGCACCACTCAATTCTGCAAAGTATTTTCGTATTTCCCCAACAGTAATTATTTTACCATACGGAACTTTTTTCATTACTTTGTCATAGTCGATTGGCGGTGCAAAATACATTTTACTTCCACCATATTTTTCAATGCTTTTCTGGTCTGTAATGATTTGAAATTTGGGCATATCCTTATTATCATGCAACATAGCGTTAAAATCTTTTTTATTTTCGTTTGCCATTTTTGCCACCTCCTACTTTAAGGATAGTTTGTTTGTCATTCCTATGCAATGAGGTTATTTGAAAAAAATTGATAGCTTTCAATCTATTATTCGTCATACAAACTGAAATTTACAAACTACTTTTTAACAAGTTTTAGCTCTATATTTCTTCTA
>CALBGI010000069.1 GCA_937893675.1 uncultured Blautia sp. | reverse complement strand
AGCAGAGGACTGAAAATCCTCGTGTCGCTGGTTCGATTCCGGCTCTGGGCATTTTATATTCATAAATAATATGGAGCATTAGCTCAGTCGGTAGAGCACTTGACTTTTAATCAAGTTGTCCGGGGTTCGAATCCCCGATGCTTCACTAAGCACTTGCAGGATTGCAGGTGCTTTTTTTATGTGCTGCGAAATGACTTAACAGAAATTTGGTGATGTGCTATAATTTCCATAAAATTTGAACAAGGAACGGTTTCGGAATATAAGAAAGGAGACAGTATGAAAGGAAAAAAAGCAGTATTAGCATTGATCCTATCCACAACATTTTTATTTACGCCGTCTTATGCTTCAGCATCTGATTGGAATCAGTCGGATTCCGCAGGGGAAGTGAGCTATAATGCAGAGGTTGCGGCGCCGGATGGCGGTGTGAATTTTCGCAGGGGACCAGGTGCGGAATATGAACAACTACAGGAGGCTATGATACCGAACGGAACCCTTCTTCCCATATTTGAAGAGGCGACTGCGCAGAATGGAAACAGCTGGGGGCTTACAGCATATAACGGGACAAGAGGCTGGATTGCTCTTACACAGGTTCGTGTAACTTCAGAAGCTGCTTTTGAAGAGTTTTGTCAGAGTGTTTCTGCAAAGGAAGTAAATTATAATGTAGAGGTTTCAGCACCGGACGGAGGGGTGAACTTTCGCTGGGGGCCGGGTGCGGAATATGTTAAACTACAAGATGATATGATACCGAATGGAACTGAACTTCATGTATCCCTGGAAGCTGCTGCACAGAATGGAAATAGCTGGGGACTTGCAGAATATGATGGACAATACGGTTGGATTGCCCTTACACAGGTCAGCAAAGTGACCATTGATGATCCCGAAACGGACAAGGAAATGGTTTTTGAACATTTCATGGAAAATGGTATGGAATATGCCACGGTGACCAGCTATGACGAAGAGGGAAATATGCTCTGGAGGTATGAGACAGATTCTTATGAAATGGCACAGTGCAGCCGGGTCAGCAAAATCGGCCGGCAGAATGGCTATTTTTATATGATAGAGGACGGCGCTGTTATTGCGCTGCATGAAGCCACCGGAGAGGTTGCATGGAAAAATGAGGAATTTGTCGGTGCAGGGACAGAAAAGGGTTATGTATTTGATAAAGACGGAACTTTATATATCAGCGGCTATTTGGGACCGGATCTGTTTATTGTAGATAAGAACGGAAAAACGCTCTACAGAAAAGATAGTTTTGAGCAGGGATACTGGCCTTTTGAAATGGAATTAAAGGATGAGAGTATTCTAAGAATACATTTTGAAAATGACCAGAATGGAAATGGAACAGATCTCTGGATGGAAATACCGCTTGAAGAATTGGATATCAATAAAAAGAATTAAAAGTTCTTTTATTTTCTGGTTCTATTTTCTGCCTCTCGGGGAATAGAGTTATATTACCTGAGCAGCCGTGGGAAGTGCGCAGCCCCAGACGTTGGACAGGCAAGAAAAAGGAGGACCGTTATGAGAGGATTGAAACAATTTTTCAGAATGATAGTTGCTGCTGTAGTTTGTTTTACCGTAAGTGTGTTTTCCGGAAGTAAAAAAGAAAAAATCATGGAACTGTTGGATCAGGGGAAAAATAAAGAAGCCAATGCGAATCAGGCAGAAAGCAATGTGGTATATCCGTTCAAAAGCAGTGAGGCAGCTTATTGTGCAGAATCTGTCTTAAAAGAACAGATACCGCAGTTATTGGATATTGAATTGAAACGAGATTACGGAAGTATGAAGCTCAAAAAAATGAACTATCGTTTTCTGGGGCCGGGTGACAGCAGTGCCAGGCTTTATGAGGCTTCCGGGTGACCGGAAAGCCTCCTGCTCTGCAGGTTCCCTTGTTCGGGATTCTTTGCTAATAACTGTCTGAAAACCGCATATACTATAGAGATAAAGGGACATGGCAGGTTTGTCTATGAGCAAATACATTCGTGCGGTGACCAATGTGCTTCCAGCGATTCTGATCGCATATCTTCTTACGATTTTTATCAACGGATTTCCGGCGGCGCTTCTTCTGAAAACACCGGACCTGGAGGTATTGCTTCCGGTAGTGACTGCAGGGCAGATTGGGCCGGAGTATGAACCGGAGCTCATCAAAGCGCAGTCAGTGATCGCGAGGAGCAATCTGTACCGGAAGCTGGAAAATAACATAGACATTCGGGAGATCCTCAGAGAAGAGCGGGAAAAATTTTCCTATACATATCAGGATTTTTTGTTTTACGGTTCTGCATATGAAGAAGCAGCAGAAGCTACCAGGGGACAGGTAGCGGTCTGGAAAGATTCTCTTGTACCGCTTCCTTATCATGAGCTGAGCAGCGGAAAAACCAGAGACGGGCAGGAGAGTCTGCACAGTGCGCAATATGCTTATCTCAAAGGCGCAGACAGCAGCGGCGACAAAACGGCGCCGGATTTTTTGCATGGAATTTATGTGGATGAGATACAGATGCCAAAGACGCTGGAAATTGCAGAACGGGACAGCGCAGGCTATGTGACGAAGCTGAATGCGGACGGACGTATTTTGGAAGGGGAAGCGTTTCGGCAGGGAATGCAGCTGGACTCGGCAAACTTTTCCATACAGAAGGTGGGAGAGAAGTACCGTTTTTTGTCAAAGGGAAAGGGCCATGGGTTAGGCCTTTCTCAGTATGGAGGAAATCTCCTGGCAAAAGAAGGCGGAAAATACAACGAAATTCTGGAAGCTTATTTTCCTGAAACAGAGCTTGCAGATATCTGCAGCATTTTCAGTTAAAAATGAATAGACCTCCATATTCTGGACACCCTATAGATACAGAAATGATTATAAGTAAAGGTGGAAAGAATATGATGAAAAACAAAACAACAAAGATGCTTGTAAACGGTGCGGTTTTTGCAGCGATGGCGGCTCTGGGAATCGCAGCATTCCAGTTGGGGACATCGCCGAAGGATGAGACGGACAAAATTGCAGAGGCGCCGGTGGAAATGGTTGCCGAAAATCCGGTGGAGCCGGAAGCGGATTCCATGATCGATGTTGGAAACAGCAATGTGGAGGCCAGCATGGAAAGCGTGCCGGAAGAGGAGACTGAGGTGACAGCAGCGCCGGAGGAAGAAGACATAGAAGGCGGGGAAGAGGAAGTGGTTGACACATCGGCAACGATTCTTCCCAAAGTGAATTTTTCAGAAGAAACCCTGATGGAATGGCCGGTGAGCGGAAATATCCTGGTGGATTACAGCATGGATAAAACAACGTATTTTCCCACATTGGATCAGTATCGGCTAAGCCCTGCGATTTCCGTACAGGCAGAACAGGGAACTCCGGTTCTGGCAGCGGCAAACGGAACAGTTGCTCTCATTGAGGAAAAAGCACAGACCGGAACAACCCTCACGATGGATCTGGGCAACGGATATCAGGCAGTTTACGGGCAGCTTTCTGATTTGATGGTTTCTCAGGGAGATACTGTGGCTGAGGGAACAATTCTCGGGTATGTAGGCGCGCCGACAAAATATTACAGTACAGAAGGAAGCAATCTGTATTTTGCCATGAGCAAAGACAGCGAGCCCATCGACCCGATTTCTTATCTTCCCTGAAACAGGATTCACAAAATTCAGGAAAAAACGTATAATAAAAGCAGGTGGAGAAAAAACCGCAGCCGGATTCTCCTGCCTGCTTTCGTTTTGTGCAGCATGTGCCAGGCACATGCTCTGTGAAGTAACATTTTCGGGAAAATACAGTTGTATGCCGGCTGCTTTTTATAGAATACAGGGCATACTGTTCGGGAGTTTCCGGGCGGTCTGCCCTTTACATAAATATTGCAGCAGGAGGCGGATCATGAATTATACGTATATGGTGCAGTGCGCGGACGGAAGTCTTTATACCGGGTGGACAAACTGTCTGGAAAAGCGTCTCCAGGCGCACAACGGAGGTACGGCGGGGGCGAAGTATACCCGGGCAAAAGGCCCGGTGACGCTGGTGTATTATGAGGGGTTTGGGACAAAAGAAGAAGCAATGCGCCGGGAATGCGAGATAAAGAAGCTGAGCCGGGCAAAAAAAATGGCACTGAGAGAATTTGAGGATTAAAAAGGCCTTCGCGCAACTCGAGGAAGAGTTTTTGCGAAAGCCTGTTTTTTAGAAAGGCAATACGGAGATAAAGAAATACATCAGCACAAAATGGCAGGCGCTCCCCAGCATAATAAACACATGGAAAATCTCATGAGAACCGAAATTTTTATGCTTTGCATTAAAGATGGGAAGCTTGAGGGCGTAAATCACTCCGCCGATGGTGTAGATGATACCTCCGGCCAGAAGCCAGTTAAAGCCGGCTCTGGGAAGCGCGTGAAAAATGGGGACAAAGGCCAGAACACAAAGCCAGCCCATGCCGATATAGAGCACGGAGGAAAGCCATTTGGGGCAGTTGATCCAAAATCCTTTCAGTACAATACCGAGAATCGCGATTGCCCACACAAGAGCGCAGAGCAGATACCCGGTGCGGTTGTGCAGCGCAATGAGACAAACCGGTGTGTAGCTTCCGGCAATCATGATAAAGATCATCATATGATCCATTTTGCGCAGACGCCGGTTGACCTTTTCGGTAGAATCCACAGAATGATAAAGGGTGCTTGCGGCATAGAGAAGGATCATGGTAAGAATAAACACGCTAAGGGCAAAAACATGCAGGACATCTTCACTGCGCGCGGTTTTGACAAGCAGAGGAACTGCGCCTGCAATGGCGAGCAGCATAGCAATGCCGTGTGTAATGGCACTTCCTGGGTCTTTCAGTTTCATTTCAGTCGCCTCCTGTTTCAATAAGAACAATAACTATTATAAGTAGTAATTAAAACTACATAAAAAGTATATGATTACTATAACACAAATATTCGAAATTGCAAGATGTTTTTGCGCCAATATTCAAAGCGCTCAGCCGTGATTTGGAAAAACTTCCTTGACGTTCTCTCCGGCGTTTGCTATGTTATTTCTTGAACTTAAAAATTTAAATAATAAGGAAGAGAGAAGAGGAAAACGATATGAAGATAGTAATAGAATTATTACTTTTGGCAGTCGGATTCGTAATGCTGGTAAAAGGAGCAGACTGGTTTGTGGACGGGGCTGCCGGGATTGCGGAGCGTTTCGGCATTCCGCAGCTGGTAGTCGGCTTGACCATCGTAGCGATGGGAACAAGCGCTCCGGAGGCAGCGGTGAGTATCACTGCGGCACTGAAGGACAACGCAGGAATTACCATAGGAAATGTTGTGGGAAGCAATATCCTGAATATTTTGATCATACTGGGAATTACGGCAGTGATCACTTCGGTTGCCGTATCGGCTTCTACGGTCCGCTATGAGATTCCCTACATGATAGTGATTACGCTGCTTTTGATGTTTCTTGGCTATACCGGGGGAAAAGTGACCTTCTGGGAAGGTGCAGTGCTTTGGGTGGCTTTTATCCTGTATCTTGGCTACCTTCTTTATATGGCAAAAAAGAACCGGGAAGTTGTGGCAGAGGAGGCGAAGCAGACCTCTCTTCTCAAGCTGGTGCTCCTGACAGTCATTGGTGTGGTGCTGGTTGTGTGGGGCAGTGATGTGAGCGTAGATGCGGCTTCTGAGCTTGCAGAAATTTTCGGCATGAGCCAGCGGCTGATCGGACTCACCATTGTGGCGCTTGGAACCTCTCTTCCGGAGCTGGTTACCTCTGTTTCCGCTGCGATCAAGGGCAAGGCGGATATTGCGATAGGAAACATTGTGGGAAGCAATATTTTCAATATCCTGTTTGTGGTGGGAACCACAGCGCTGATTACACCGGTGGCATTTGAAACCGCCTTTCTGATCGACAGCGCCATTGCAGTGGCAGCAGGAGTGCTTCTGTGGCTGTGCGTGTTCCGCAAACGCCGTCTGGAACGGGCCGGAGGCGTAATCATGCTGGTGTGCTACGCAGCATATTTTGTATACCTGATACAGGGCTGATTTTGATTGTAAGGGAAAGGAAAAAGCAACATGGCAAAAGACACAAAGACCAATGCAATGCGGATTTTGGAACGCCAGAAGATACCCTATGAGACACTGACCTATGACTGCGATGATTTTATAGATGGGATCCATGTGGCCGAAAAAACAGGAGTGCCCTGTGAGCAGTCTTTTAAAACCCTTGTCATGGAGGGAAAAAGCGGGGAATACTACGTGTTTGTGGTGCCGGTTGCCAGGGAAGTGGACAGAAAAGCAGCTGCCCGGGCAGTTGGTGAAAAAAGCGTGGATATGATTCATGTAAAGGATATTCAGAAGGTTACGGGCTACATTCGCGGCGGATGCAGCCCCATTGGCATGAAAAAACAGTATGTGACAGTGTTTGACTCCTCAGCAAAAAATTTCTCCGAGATTTATGTGAGCGGTGGAAAAATAGGTATCACCTTGAAGGCAGGTGTGGACGGGCTTTTGAAAGCGAGCCGGGGAAAACTGGCGGACATTGCTGTCTGAAAATATTTGAAAGCATTGAAAGCAACCTTTGTATAAAAATCCTCCATTTACAGATACTATTTCCATGATTGGAAAGTACAGTAGATGGAGGAATTTTATATGAAAGCTACGGGAATTGTGAGAAGAATTGATGATCTGGGCAGGGTAGTCATTCCAAAGGAGATTCGCAGAACGCTTCGGATAAAAGAAGGCACGCCTCTTGAAATTTTTACGGACAGAGAAGGAGAAGTGATCCTCAAGAAGTATTCGCCCATTGGGGAGCTGAGTATTTTTGCAAAGGAGTACGCAGAGGCTCTGGCGCAGACCTCAGGGATGATCTCCTGCATCACAGACCACGATCAGGTGGTTGCGGCAGCAGGCCCGGGAAGCAAGGAGTTTGCGGGAAAAGAAATCAGTAAGGAGCTGGAGGAGGCCATTGCTCAGAGAGAGGGAAGATGTGTAAACGGCACGGAAAAAGAAAAAATCCCAGTTGTAAGTGACCAGAGGGATATGATGTATTCACAGGCCATTCAGTGTATTATCTGTGCGGGAGATGCCATTGGCTCAGTAATCCTTATGGGACGGGATGAAAAAGATGTGATGGGAAACGCAGAGCGGATGCTGGTGCAGACTGCCGCCGGATTTCTGGGGCGGCAGATGGAGCAGTAAAGGTCTGGCCGTTGTCAAAGCGGCCGCTTACGACAGCAGGATATGATTTTCCTGCAGCGCATGGTATTCTTCCAGCGTGGTGGCGGTGAGTGAAAGATAGGTGGCAAGAGGCTTTGTCACATACCGGATATGCCATGGCTCATAGGGAACCTGGGTGATGGACGTCTTATTTTGGGGATAGCGCAGGATGAAGCCAAAGAGAGAGGCATTTTTAAACAGCCATACGCCTTCCGGTGTTTTTGCAAACTCCTCCGTGAGTTCCAGCTTTATCTGCGGACAGGAGACGTCCAGGGCGAGCCCGCTTTGATGTTCACTTGTGCCGGGGAAGGCTACGTAGGGGCTTCCGGTATAGAGCTCCTGTTGGCGGGCGTAGGAGCGGTAGCCGGAAATACCGTAGAGGCTCAAGCCTTCGGCGGAGGCAGCGCAGAAGAGCTCACGGGCAGCGTGAGCGGCGCATTTTTCCAGAAGACGTTTGGGGTCGTCCGTCGCTGCGTCAAAAGGAAGGCCAATATCCACCAGGTATTTGGGAATATAGTCCGGAGGCAGCGGATGATTTCGATTGATCAGGCGAATATATTGGTTTTCCATAAAAAAACCCCCTTTCCCTTTTATGTTTATGAGAGGGAACGGGGGTTTATGACTGGCGGATATCAGTCAAAATCTTTTTCGCTCATTTTTTCCAGAAGGTCTTTTTTCATATCGTAAAGCTTCTGGGAAAGATCCACGTAAACCTTCTGCGGATTTACAAAACGCCGGGACTCGTCCCAAAGAGTTTCCTGCTCCCTGCGGCAGATATCGCGAAGCTCCATGACGGAGGGAGAGGTGTAGACGCGTTTGCCTTCCTTGATGACCGGAATCAAAAGCTGGCGGACTTCATAGGTGCCGCCCAGGATTTTGGTCTTTTTCCAGGTATCAATGGGGTCGAAGACGACCATGGTCTCCTCCGGATCGATGGTCTCGCCGTTCAGACAGATGAGGTCTGCTTTGATTTTGCCGGTGGATTTGCTGTAAATACGGTAAATGATCTTGTCGCCCGGGTTGGTGACTTTTTCTGTATTTTCGGAAAGCTTGATCTTGGGAGAAAATGTAGCCTCCCCGGCATTTTTTACGGCAGCCAGCTTGTAAACGCCGCCAAAGGCAGGGTTGTCGTTGGAGGTGATGAGGCGCGTGCCCACGCCCCAGGAATTGATTTTGGCATCCTGGGCTTTTAGGCTCTCGATGAGATATTCGTCCAAATCACTGGAAGCGGCAATGGTAGCATCATCAAATCCTGCGGCACAGAGCATTTTGTGTGCTTCCTTGGAGAGATAAGCCAGATCGCCGCTGTCAATGCGAATGCCATATTTGGTAAGAGGAATTCCCTCCTCACGCATTTCTTCGAATACGCGGATCGCATTTGGAACGCCGGATTTGAGCACATCGTAAGTGTCAACCAGAAGCGTGCAGGAATCCGGGTACATCCGCGCATAGGTCTTAAAGGCGGTGTATTCATCCGGGAAGCTCATGATCCAGGAATGGGCATGTGTCCCAAGCACCGGAACATCGAACATCTGGCCGGTGAGAACGTTGGAGGTTCCGCAGCAGCCGCCGATGACCGCAGCTCTTGCGCCGAAAATTCCGGCATCCGGTCCCTGGGCCCGGCGAAGGCCAAACTCCATAACGCCGTCTCCCTTTGCTGCGTAGCAGACACGGGCCGCTTTTGTGGCGATCAGGCTCTGATGATTGAGGATATTCAGAATCGCGGTTTCCACAAGCTGCGCTTCCATAATGGGGGCGATCACTTTTACCATGGGCTCTCGCGGGAATATCACAGTTCCTTCCGGAATGGCGTAAATATCACCGGTAAAATGGAAGTTGCTTAAGTATTCCAGAAAATCCTCGTCAAAGGTGCGAAGACTTCGCAGATATTCGATATCCTCGCTGGTAAAACGTAAGTTTTCGATGTAGTCGATCATCTGTTCCAGCCCGGCGCAGATGGCAAAGCTGCCGCCGCAGGGATTGGTGCGGTAAAACATGTCAAAGATTACGGTCTGATCCGTTGGGTTTTTGAAGTAACCCTGCATCATCGTCAGCTCGTAAAGGTCTGTGAGCAGGGTCAGATTATTTGCTCTCATGATTTTCTCCTTTGAGGTATGGTTTTGTATATTATACACCTCTTAAATCTCATTGTAAAATCTTTTTAATTTTTTAAAAAAAGGGCTTGCTTTTTTTTCTCGCTTATTATATAATACCACTTGTCGCAAGCGATATACGCGTTTGCTTAACAAAATAGGGCTATCGCCAAATGGTAAGGCAACGGACTCTGACTCCGTCATTTCAAGGTTCGAATCCTTGTAGCCCTGCTTCGGAAGCACCTCGGAAGAGGTGCTTTTTTCGTTTTACAGAAAAATCCTGTCAAACAGAAAAAATTTATAAAATACAAAAGATGAGCAGAGTATGCAAAGAAGACGGGGATTTTATGCAGAAAAACTACGAAAAAACGTCAAATTTCAATGGATTTATTCAAGATTTCCATTTACAAATTTCTGGATTACCTTTATAATAAAATCGATTAAACCCCTTTTTAAATTTGACTTAAAATATGGACCCAAAAAATTTAGGGGGGGGGGTAGAAACAGTGTGTCTGAATGCATCAGGAGGATGGCTAAAACACTTCGATTTCACGCTTCTCGGTATCGCAGTTTTTGGAGCCGTCCTTTTTCGTGCTTATTTCTGAGCGGCGGAAAAGAGGAAACACATGCTTCCCCAGGGGATTTTGGGACAGAAATATCAACAACGGAAAGGCTGTTTATGGTAGATATACATGCGCATATTATTCCAGGGCTGGACGACGGGGCAGAGTGCATGGAGGAAGCCCTGAAAATGGCTGCCATGGCTGTGGCAGACGGGATCGGCCATATGGCGGCGACCAGTCACGGAAACTATTATCCCTATTCGCTGAAAGAGTATCAGGAGAGATTTTCTGCACTGAAGAACGAGCTTCAAAAAAATAAAATTCCGCTGAAGGTTTATCCGGGCATGGAGATTTTTCTGGATGATGGGGCGTTTTCCCTTCTGAAAAAAAAAGAGCTTTTGGCGTTGAATCATACGGAGTATTTGCTGGTGGAATTTCCCTTTGACGAAAGTGTGAGAGCGGTTCTGCAGAGAATGGAATATCTCAGGAGCGCAGGGTACGGTATCGTGCTGGCGCATCCCGAACGGTATATTTTTACCCAGAAGGATAAGGAACTGGCTTATTATCTGTCAGAGCAGGGATGTGTGCTGCAGGTAAATGCCGGAAGTATTGCCGGCGATTTCGGGGAGGTGTGCAGAAGGCTGTCAGAGAGAATGCTGGATGATGGAATTGTAAGCGTGATCGCGACAGACGCCCATGATACCGCATATCGGCCGCCGGTCGTACAGGGTGTGCTGGCAAAGCTTCGGAGAAAATATCCGGAATCTCAGCTGCATTTATGGCTGTCTGAGAATCCAAGCCGAATTTTGAAAGGATATCCGGTTGTGAGATGAGATTACATACAAAAGGAGCAGCATCATGAAGAGAGCAAGAATCATACTGGCAGTACTGTGTCTGGCCACGGTCTTTGCAGGCTATCGGTATTATGAAAAAAAACAGGCGGAAATCGATACGGAAGGTCCTGTGCTGAAGGCGTCGGAAGAGGTGCTGGAGGTAAGCATCCAGGCGACGGAGGATGAGCTGAAGCAAGGCGTTACGGCCCGGGATGAGCGCGACGGGGATGTGACGGACAGCATTGTGATCGAGAGCATTGAAAAAGACCCCAACGGGGAAGCCAATGCTTTCCTGGTAACCTATGCCGCTTTTGATGATTCCAGCAATTCCGGCCGTCTTACAAGAAATCTTTCCTATTCCGATTACCGGAAAGCCCATTTTTCTATCAGCAGCCCGCTGCGCTTCGCAGAGAATGAGGAAATCTCTCTGTTTGATTATATCAAGGCGGACGACTGCATAGACGGGGATGTGACGCCGTTTATCACTCTGAGCGGGGATGAGCGCCTTTTGAGCGGCGATCCGAAGGCGGGTGTATATGACTGCACAGTCAGCGTGACAAACAGCATTGGAGATACCACATCTCTTCCTGTCCAGGTGGAGATTTATGAGGACAGTTATGAGGAGAGAAGTCTTCGCCCATCCATTGAGCTGACAGAGAATCTGATTTATCTGAAGCAGGGAGAGGGCTTTGATCCCAACGCTTATCTGAAATATGTGAACGATGGAGGAACCTGCCAGATTGACTATGGCCCAATGGTTTCTGTCTACGAAGGCGGCGAATGGAAGGATGTAACAGAGCAGGTTGTCAACGGTTCAGAACTGCAGTGGGTAAATATTTCCCAAATTGGCATTCATTCCAGTGTGGATGTAAACACGCCGGGAATTTATAATGTGGCATATACCTATACAGCGCCCCGTTCCGGATATGACTGCACAGCATATCTGATGGTGGTAGTTGAGTAAAAGGAGCGCAGAAATGGAAGAAAGAAATCGACAGAATATGGAGAACATTTCACTGGATATTTCTTATTTAATACGAAGAATCCTGAGGAACGCAGTTGTCATCTTTTTGTGTGCCGTGATCGTGGGAGTCGGAGCTTATGTGGCATTTGACAGCTATCTTCAGGACAGCTACACGGCAAAAGTCAATCTGCGGGTGCTGCCCAGGGACAATAACTCCGCAAAGCTGGCGGAGGGCAATGTAAACAGCGCGGCTGTGCGGAATGTCAATGTCCTGAACAGCGACACGATGAAGGAAATGATCAAAAAATCGCCTACGGCAGAGGGCATTGAGGGAAATGTATATGCAGCTCAGGTAGCGGGGACGAATCTGATCTCCCTGAGTGCCGACAGCGACAGTGCAGAGCATGCCTTTCGCCTTTTGAAGGCTGCTACAGAGAATTATCCGAAGCTTGCCGGGTATTTTGAGTCCGGCTATGTGGTAAACAATCTGGAAAATTTTTCGGTGGACAGCATTGTAAAAAATCAGGCGCAGCCGCTGAAATACGCGCTGGCGGTTCTGCTGCTGGTCATTCTGGCGGGTGTGGGCCTGACCGTCCTTGTGGAAATGCTTTCTGACAAAATCTACAGCCGGGAGCAGGCAGAAAACCTGCTGGATATGGACGTTTTAAGTGAGCTTCATTATGTAAAAAAGAAACGGGGTCAGAAAGCCCTTCTGGTTTCAGATCCAACCACGGATCCTGTGTTTATGGAAGAGATGGATAAGCTGACTACCTGCTTCCAGCAGAAAATGAAGCATCGCAATTATAAAGTAGCTGTGGTATCCAGTATCCGGGAGAACGAAGGAAAGACAACTCTGGCAGCCAATCTGGCGCTGAGCCTGATCAAGCGAGGAAAAAAAGTGCTTATTATGGATGCGGATTTGAGAAAGCCCGCTCTTGCGCGGATTTTTGATGAGGAAGTAAAAGAGGGAACCTCTCTGACTGATTTCCTGGAAGGAAAAATAGAGCTGAACCAGATCATGATCCGCCCGGCGGACAAAAAAGGTCTGATCTGTCTCTGGCAGAAGCAGGCTGTCCCGGAGGCGGACAGACTGCTGGAAGGAGACCGCCTGAAGAAAGCCATTGAGATGTTCCGGCGCCATGTGGACTATATCATCATAGATACACCGCCGATCGGCATTGTGCGCGACACGGAAATTTTGGCTTCCCTTGCAGAAGCAACGGTGCTTTCCTTGAGAGAGAGCGAAGAGAGAGCCGCTGCGGTCAATGATGTTGTGGATATGCTGGAAGATGCCGGAACCACGGTTCTTGGCGGCGTTATCAATATGACTAAGGGAACCCAGGGCATTCAGAGAAGAAGCAGATACGGAAAATATTATTATGGATATGGAAACAGGAAGAATGGAGACGAATGATGCGGACAGAAAATCAGAATAATACAGAGCGATACGAAGATGAAGACGCAGCGCTGGACCTCTGGGAGCTGTTCGAGGATTATCTCCGGTGCCTGAAGAGGTGCTGGCTGCAGCTTTTGCTTGTCTTGCTGACAGTGACAACCCTGGCTGTTACCTATTTTAATTTTACCTATGAGCCTTACTATGAGGCGAAAATCACCTATGCAGTGGAGCGTACCGGAGATACGGTCACAGACGCCGCCCTGGCCAAGCGTCTGAGCCTGTCTCTTCCTACGGTAATAAATCTCAGAGATTTCAAAAGGGATCTGCTGGAAAATATCGAAGAAGAGACCAGAAATGAAAATTTTCAGATTACAGCCTCCAATACAGAAGGCTCCAACCTGTTTACCGTATATATCAATACGAATAACTATGAAAATTCCAATATCCTTCTGGAAAATTTCAAGAAGGTTTATCCCGAATGGGCTTCGGAAACAGTAGGTACGGTGGATCTTCAGACTGCGGATGAATCTGCGGCAGACAGTGAGCCTTCCAATCCCTATTCCCTTCCAAAGTCCGCGGCAAAAGGAGTGTTGGCAGGCATTGTGCTGTGTGTTGCCATTGCAACGGTATATTCCCGGGTGAACCGGACCGTACAGCGCGAGAGCGATATGCGCAGTGTTACCGTGAAGAGCTGCGTTGCCTCTGTTCCGGATACGAAGACAAAGAAGCGTGTCAGCAGCAAACGGGAACAGCTTCTGATCTCCAATAAGCGTGTGGACTGGGGCTTTAAACAGTCCGTGCTGGCGATGCAGTCCCGTGTGGAACGTCAGCTTGAGAAGGAAGAGAAAAAGGTGCTTCTTGTGAGCAGTACCATTCCGGAAGAAGGCAAGAGCCTTTTGGCACTGAATCTGGCGCTGGCTTTTGGAATGCGGGACAAAAAAGTGCTGATGATGGACGGAGACCTTCGAAACCCCACCATAGGACGTGTGCTGGGGCTTGAAGAGGGACACCCGGGACTTTCGGATTATTTCAAGAACGGAACCTCCATGGATGATATCATTCAGACAAAAGAAAATCTGGATGTTATCACTGCCGGAACGATCCGGGGAGAAGCGGCCGCCATCCTTTCCGATAAACCAATGGAAGCGCTGATGGAGAATCTGATGAACTGGTATGATTACATTATCATTGACACACCTCCCACCGGATTTTTCACGGACGGTGTGATCCTGGCCGGCTATGCGGAGGCGGTTCTGTATGTGGTTCGTCATGATCAGGCAACAATCCGGGAAATCCGGGAGGGCATCAGCGCCTATATCCAGAGCGACAAGCTTCTCGGCTATGTGCTTAACCGGAAGCCAGGCGGCTATTCTGCATATGGAAAGTATGGAAAATACGGAAGCTACGGTAAGTACAGCCGCTACAAACGTTATGCGGCGCTGGACGAAACATCTATGAACACGGAAGACTCACTGTAAGGAGGCGCACAATGAAGAAAAAAATATGGATCACGGCAGCGCTGTTTCTGGCAGCAGGTCTGTCCCTTGCACTAGCGCTTCGCTCTCTGGAGGGAGTCAACAAAAAAATTGAGCTCACGGCAGATGCGCAGCAAACCATGGAGATCAAGCTGACGCCGACGCCGGAACCTACGCCGACACCGGAGCCTGCGCCCACGCCCACACCTCTTCTTATGCCGGATGACCCGGCGATCCCGGTGCTCACCCTGGCCGCGGATACCTATGAAATGACTGTGGGACAGCCCTTTGATGTGGTTTCCCAGGTGGCAGACATCACAGATGATAAGGATGATTACTACACGCTGTTTCGGAGAATTCAGGTACAGGGCGTGTTCGACTTGAATGTTCCCGGTGAGTATACATTGATCTATTTTGTTACAGATACGGACGGGAATGCAAGTCCGCAGCGGGAACTGAAACTGATTGTCAAAGCAGCACAGTAAAAGAGGTTAAAATTGAGAATATTAGGTGATTTTGGAAAGGGCTTTTTTACGCTGTCCTCCAGGCTCCAGGCCATTCCGTCGGCGGTATATCTGCTGATTTTTCTGGTGGCGGCGGCAAGCATTCTTTTGTATGCGCTGGTGATTCCGAGACTTCGGATCTCCAGACGTGAAAAGCGGCTTTTGCGAAGAGGATGTATCTGGACACTTCTTATTATATATATGGTATGTATTTTGACGGCTGCGATTTTTGCAGCAGAGCCGACAAAGGTATATGACATGCAGCTGGTCCCCTTTAACAGCATCGGGAATCCCGGGCAGCTGAGCGGGGAACTGATAAGAGACAGCCTGAATCTTCTGCTGTTTCTGCCGGTAGGAATCCTGTTTGCCTGGCAGCATAAAGGCGGAAGAAGCCTTTTGGACAGCGCAGGGTTTGCTCTGGCCTTGAGCCTTACCGCGGAGCTTTTGCAGCTGGGAATGCGGCGGGGGACCTTTGACGTAGACAATCTGATTTTTTATACCCTGGGAGGAACTCTGGGCGCGCTCTTTGTCCGGCTGTGGAGACGCTTTTTCAAATCCAAAAAAGCGGTCGGGATTGCAATCCGTGTGGCAGCGGTGGCAGCAATGGTGCTGGTGTTAAGTGTAGGCGGCGTGTTCGGTGCGTATCATTATCTGCGCACCAGAGGCGCAGAGCGTATCCAGGACAATATCAGCACGGTACAGCTGAGCATGGAATCCCGGGATAAAGAAAGCATTCCGGTCAATGCAGACGCGGACCTGATCTGGCATAAGGGAAACGCCTACCGCTTCAATGACAAAATGGTAACGCTTCTCTTCATGGGCATTGACAAAAGCGGCGAGGAGATGGAAGAAATTCAGGGAGTTTCCGGTGAAAGCGGCCAGGCGGATACAATCTTTCTGGCAGCTTTAAATCCGGTAAACAACAGGATTAAAATTATTGCGGTTTCTCGAGATACTATGACGGAGATACCGGTGTTTGACGCAAAGGGCAATTATCTGGGAGAGGAAAAGAGCCATCTTGGATTGGCCTATGCCTACGGTGACGGCAAGGAAACCAGCTGCCAGTACATGGTAGACGCGGTGTCGCAGCTGTTCTATGGAATTCCGATCAACGGTTATGCGGCCTTCAGCATGTCTGCCATTGCAGAGATCAACGATGCGGTAGGCGGGGTGACAGTGACGGTACCGGAGGATTTGTCCAAAGCGGATCCGCTTCTTCAGAAGGGTGCCACTGTGACGCTGCAGGGAAAAAGCGCAGAGACCTTTACCCGCTGGAGAAACGTGGAGCTTCACGACAGCAACTCCCTGCGTATGGTGCGCCAGAAGATGTATGTGGAGCAGTTTTTTGCCCAGGCAGTAAAGGCAATGCAGAAGGATTACACACTCCCGGCAAAGCTCTATCAGGAACTGTCCAAACAGATGGTGACCGATCTGAGTCTTGACAAAACGGTTTATCTGGCAACCCAGGCAATGAACATGTCTTTTTCCGGGGAGGATCTGATTTCCCTGAAAGGAGAGGCTGTAGCCGGAAAGGTATACGATGAGATCGTGGTGGACGATGAGGCTCTCTACGAGCTGATTCTTGACACCTTCTATATCCAGGAGACTGTGGAGGAATAAGCATATGAAAAAAAAGCTTCTCATAGCAGGGCTTCTGATCGGTCTGACAGCAGCGGCTGCCGCCGGCGGAATCTATCTGCGGCGGATGCAGGAGCAGCAGGAAGCACTTGAGGAAAAGCGAAGCCAGCTGCAGGAGTACGCAGAGCTTCGCCGGGCCGGGGATATGTCGGCATTGTATGACGAAAATGGAAAGCTGATGATTCCTGTGGATTTCGCGGGGCTTCAGGAAGAAAACCCGGATATTTATGCCTGGATCACGATTCCCGGCGTGGTGGATGAGCCGGTTCTGCAGCATCCCGAAGATGACAGCTTTTACCAGGGGCATGACGCACAGAAGCAGGAGCTTGCCACAGGCGCCGTATTTACGGAACGTCTGAACGCCAAAGATTTTTCTGATGCGCTGACGGTAATTTACGGAAACAACAACGAGGACGGTTCTCTGTTCGGCAGTCTGTTTCACTACCAGGACAGGCAGTTCATGGAGGAGCATCCCTTGATATATATCTATACGCCGCAGAGTGTGCTGACGTACCAGATCTTCGCGGCGTACCAGTCGGATAACCGGCATTTGCTGATGCGGTTCAACCAGGGCACCTACGAAGGAAACGTCCGGGCGTTTATCAAGGACATTTTGAGCCAGCGCTCCATGGGCGCTACGGTGCTTCGGGACACAGATATCGACACGGGCGACAGGTTTCTTACTCTATCCACCCACGACCCTCAGGGGAAAGAGTACCGGTATCTGGTGCAGGCATATCTGGTGGAGCAGGCGTCATAATATGCAGTGGTATTTGATGTAACGGCAATAAGGAAACAAAAAAATTTATATATTTTTATGGAGGTAAAAAAGATGAAGTGCAGAAAAGTATTGGCAGGAGTGCTGGCAGCAGTCAGCGTGGTATCCATGAGTGTTGGGGTTATGGCTTCCGGAAGCGTGACGGATGCGGTAGATACCAATAAGGTGACAGCAGAGACAACCACACAGACAGAAGAGAACAACATGGTAGGTGGTCTTAATGCGGATATCAAAGTAGAAAATGTGGAAAACGTAGCAGTCACCCTGACAAAGGATGTGGAAAATCTTTACGAAGAAGTGATTCAGAAGGCGGTAAAGATTCTCAATGAGGCAAAAGCAGACACCACAGTTGCAGATGCATTCAAAGAAATTTTCGTGGACAAAACAGAAGAGGAAATGCCCAAAATCCAGCTGCACAAGCTGGACGGCACAGTAGAGGAGGAAGAGGTTGACTTAAGCGAGTATAAGTTTATCTCTCCGGTCATGGAGCTGAAGGTAGAGCTGGAGGAAGGCCAGGAAATCTCTGAGGAGAATCCGGTAGAAGTAACTTTTACTGCCAACAATATGACAGATGAGATTCAGGTAGATGTGCTTCACTACTGTGAGGAGCATGAGTGGGAAGTACTTGAGGGAGAAAAGGTGAGTGAAAACCAGATCAAGGCTTCCTTCCATTCCGCATCTCCCATTGCGCTGATTTATAAGGAGCTTCCGGAGGAAGAGACCGAAGTCGATACGGAGGCCGTTGCCCCGTAATAAAGCAACAGAAAAAAATGAGACTGTTATGGAACCCCGGCAGTGAAAAAGCGGCCGGGGGTTATCCTACAGGAAATGGTTTTATCTGAAAATAAGGATAAAGGTATTTCCTATAGAATAACTGTTTTACAGGCAGAATGAAAAAAGACAGCGAGGAGAAAAGATGAAGAACACAAATGAAATCCAAAACGACATGAAAATACCCGGAAAAGAAAAGAGAGTGCGGTGGACGCTGGTGATGTACGACGCCGTTGTGTTTGCGGCAGTGGCAGTGCTTTTGCTGGCCTTTTACAATGGAGATGACAAGCTGAGGTTTACCGGCGTTGTACAGCATGTGATACTTTCTGCTCTTTGTATTTTTTCGGCCAGATTTATTGGAAACGTTTACAATCAGGTGTGGAGATACGGCGGAATCCAGAGTTATATCCGTATGCTGTTTACAGACGGCGCGGCCTTTCTGATCTATTTTCTGCTGGAATCTGTGCTCCCCATACAGCATATCACCTTTGGACGTCTGCTGTCCCTGGTAAGTGTGAATCTCCTGGGAGCACTGGCAATCCGCATGATTTATCGATATGCTTACAAATGCGGAAACCAAGATACCTGGCTGGGACGTCTGCTTTCTTTCTTGCTTCATGTAGTTGCGGGAATCGAACCGGCGGTGGACACGGAGGTTCAGAAGATTAAGGTAGCCATCGTGGGAGCCGGAGACGTGGGTGTTGGTCTTGCGGAAGAGCTTCTTCACAACAAAGGCTCTGCTTATGTTCCCCGCTGCTTTATTGATATCAGCGCAGAAAAAACAGGACGTGAGATTCACGGACTTCCCGTGTGGTCGGAGGACGAGGCGACGCTTCTTACGCTTCGTCAGTATGAGATTCAGGAGATTGTGTTTGCCATTCCTTCTATGGAGGATGAAAAACGGAAAAAGCTGTTTGAATTTTACAAGAAAGCAGGCTATAAGCTGAAGGTATACGATTATCCCACCATTTATTCTTCTGGAAGCAAACGACATTTAAGAGAGTTTGATATTGAAGAGCTTCTGTTCCGCAAACCCCTGGCAGTGACGGACGAACGGACAAGCGCCTATTATAAGGATAAAGTCATTCTTATTACCGGTGGAGGCGGCTCCATTGGCTCGGAATTGTGCCGCCAGATTGCGAAGATGCATCCTAAAAAGCTGGTGATTCTGGATATTTACGAGAACGGCGCTTACGATGTGCAGCAGGAGCTGAAGATTGCCTACGGCAATAAGCTTGATCTGCAGGTGGAGCTTGCCTCTATTACCAGCCGAAGCGCCATGGAGCGGGTATTTAAGGCCTATCGTCCCCAGATTGTCATCAACGCGGCTGCCCACAAGCATGTGCCCCTCATGGAGCATAACTGTATTGAAGCTATTGAAAATAACGTGTTTGGAACGAAAGTCGTGGTGGAGCTTTGCGAGGAATACGGCGCAGAGCGTTTCATGATGGTTTCCACCGACAAGGCGGTGAATCCCACCAACGTCATGGGAGCCACCAAGCGTATGTGCGAGATGATTGTGCAGAGCGCAAGTACCCACGGAAACGTAAAATACAGCGCGACCCGCTTTGGAAACGTGCTGGGAAGCGCGGGTTCTGTCATTCCGTTGTTTAAGCGCCAGATTGCCAACGGCGGCCCCATTACCATTACAGACAAACGGATCATCCGTTATTTCATGACCATTCCGGAAGCATCTCAGCTGGTGCTTCAGAGTGGTGCAATCGCGAAAAACGGCGAGCTGTTTGTGTTGGATATGGGAAAACCAGTGAAGATTCTCGACTTGGCAGAGAGTATGATTCGCCTGTCCGGCGTGCAGGGAATCGAGATCATTGAGACCGGCCTGCGCCCCGGAGAGAAGCTTTACGAGGAGCTTCTGGTAAAAACCGAGGAGTTGGATAAAACCGAAAGCAGTATGATCTTTATCGAGCGAGATACGGCTCTTGGTGCAGAGGAGATTGATAAGAAGCTGGCAGTGTTGAAAGCAGCCTGTGCGACAGGAGATGATGATGCAGCCAGAGAAGCTCTTCGAAGCGTTGTTCCCACGTTTAAACGACCGGAGGAAGTGAACCGGGAAGTGGGGAAGGAAGCAAAGGCTTGATTATACAAAAGGAAAAGAGAGATTTTGGAACACAAGGTGAGGAGAGGGAAAGATGTTTAGCGGTGAAAACGCAATAAGACCATTTGAGAAAAAAATTTGGCTGAGCAGTCCGACTATGTATGAGGACAGTATGAAGTATGTATTGGAAGCGTATGAAACAAACTGGATGTCTACCGTGGGAAAGAATATCAGTGAAGTGGAACGGCTGGTGTGCGAGAAAGTAGGCTGCAGATATGCGGTGGCTTTGTCCGCCGGAACAGCGGCCTTACATATGGCGGTGAAGCTTGCAGGAGTAAAGCCGGGAGATAAGGTATTTTGCTCAGATTTGACATTTGATGCTACGGTAAACCCGGTTGTATATGAGGGGGGGACTCCGGTTTTTGTTGATGCGGAATACGATACCTGGAATGTGGATCCGGAGGCGCTCGAAAAGGCATTTGAGCTGTACCCGGACGTTAAGGCTGTGGTCATTGCTCACCTTTACGGAACACCGGGGAAGGTAGATGAATGGAAGGCTATCTGTGAAAAGCATCATGCAATACTCATTGAAGATGCGGCGGAATCTCTTGGGGCAACGTATAAGGGAATCCAGACAGGTATATTCGGTACTTATAATGCCATTTCCTTTAATGGAAACAAGATTATCACCGGATCGTCCGGGGGAATGCTTCTGACAGATGATGAGGAAGCGGCAAAAAAAGTTCGTAAGTGGTCAACCCAGGCTCGGGAGAAAGCGCCCTGGTATCAGCATGAGGAGCTGGGTTACAATTATCGTATGAGCAACGTGATCGCGGGAGTGGTTCGCGGCCAGATACCGCGTCTGGAAGAACATATTGCGCAGAAAAAGGCTATTTATGAGAGGTATCGAGAAGGCTTTAAAGATTTACCGATAAGCATGAATCCTTATGATGAGAAAAACACAAAGCCGAATTTCTGGCTGTCCTGTCTGCTGATTCATCCGGAGGCAATGTGCAAGCAGGTGAGAGGGAATCTGGAAGCGGTTTATGAGAAAGAACCCGGAAAAACCTGTCCTACAGAGATTCTGGAAACCCTGGAGAAGCATAATGTGGAAGGACGGCCGATCTGGAAGCCCATGCATATGCAGCCGATTTACAGAGACAATGATTTTGTAACGGTTAAGGGAAGCGGAAAAGAAGAAAATGTGTGGGACGTGGGAATGGATATTTTCCACAGAGGTCTGTGCCTGCCCAGTGACAATAAGATGACGAAAGAGCAGCAGGATGTGGTGATTGAGATCATAAGGAAGTGTTTTGAATAAAAAGGGACAATCACAGATGGTACATAAGTAAGATTTTTACGAATGCGAATGTTGAAGTAAAACATGTGTTCATGTTGAAGACAACTGAGCGGGATATGTTTGAAAGAAATTTGGCTTTGTCAAGTGATAATCGTATACTTGTTGAGAGAACGAATTACATTATCGTCATTAAAAGTTGCTTTGAATATAGGAGAAAAAATTATGGAACAGGTACAATTAGACGGAGAAAAAATATATATCCGTTTGGAGAGAAAAAATAGCTTTTATGAACTATATATCAAACGGCTGATAGATATTGTTTGTTCGGTGGCAGCCCTTACTGTATTTAGTTGGCTATATATCATTGTAGCAATTTTGGTTCGAGTAAAATTGGGAGCGCCAGTATTGTTTAAACAGCCTCGTCCTGGCAAGATTGATCCTAGAACAGGACAGGAAAAAATTTTTTATATGTATAAATTCCGTACCATGTCAGACGAACGGGATAAAAATGGAAAACTTTTACCAGATGAGGATCGCCTTGGAAAATTTGGCAAGGCTTTAAGGGCTACATCCCTAGATGAATTGCCGGAAATTTTTAATATAGTTCGCGGGGAAATGACGCTAGTGGGGCCTCGGCCTCAATTAATTCGCGATATGGTGTTTATGACAGATAAGCAAAGGATGCGCCATACAGCAAAACCTGGATTAAGCGGGCTTGCACAGGTGAATGGACGTAATGATATCAGCTGGGAAGAAAAGCTAAATTGGGATTTGAAGTATATCGAAAAGGTAAGTTTTATTGGTGATATGAAGATTATTTTCCAAACGGTGATTAAAGCTTTTGTAAAGAAAGAAGGTATTACCAATGGTGATATGGCTACATCATATGACTACGGTGATTGGCTTTTGAAAGAAGGCAAAGTAAGTCAAGAAGAATACGATAAAAAACAAAAAGAGGCAGAAAAGTTATTAAGGTGAAGATAATATGAACATTGAATTAAAAACAATATACTTGCCAAAGAATCAAGGCCATGGAAATGCAAGAAGGATTTCTTTAAATAATTGTTCTAATGATTTAGTAGCATTAATGGATGCTGATGATATATCTCTTTCTCATAGATTCGAGAAACAGCTAATTGCTTTTGCTAAGAATAATAAAGCGGATATCGTTGGTGGACAAATTACGGAATTTATCGGAGAACCGACGAATATTATTGGGAAACGTGTTGTTCCAGAACGAGATTCAGATATCAAGTTGTATATGAAGAAAAGATGTCCGATGAATCAAGTTTCGGTAATGTTTAAGAAAAAATTTTACGATAGAGTTGGCGGGTATATAGATTGGTTTTGCGAGGAGGATTATTATTTGTGGTTGCGCATGGCTGAGGCTAATGGAATATTTGCAAATGTACCAGATATACTTGTGAATGTCCGTGTTGGCGATGATATGAGTTCACGTCGGGGAGGGTGGAAGTATTTTTTGAGTGAAACCAAGCTTCAAAATTATATGTTAAAGAAGAAAATAATTTCAATGCCGAGATATCTTTATAATGTAGCAATTAGATTTGCGGGGGAGGTTATGGTTCCGAATAGTGTCAGAACTAAGCTTTTTAAATTAATGCGAGAACCATGTAAAGAAGATATTTTGACGGAAGATGTTAAATATAATTGTGATGTTACAATACAATATCCGCCCTTTTCTGTTGCAATGTGTGTGTATGGTGGGGACAACCCGGAATGGTTTGACATTGCATTAGAAAGTATTATTGAGCAAACTGTAAAACCAAATGAAATTGTACTTGTAATAGATGGACCGGTACCTAATACAATTCAAAATGTGATAGATAAGTATAGCTCGATTTGTAGTTAAGTGATTGAAAGAGGTTAATTTTATAATTTAGTGAAAAACACGAGGGAGAGTAATAGTGAAAAAATATAGACGGGGGTATACAACAGGTGTTTTTGATATGTTTCATATTGGACATTTAAATATCCTTAAAAATGCAAAGGCGCAATGTGAGTATCTCATTGTTGGAGTTACAACAGATGTACTTTGTTATCAACGAAAAAATAAATATCCTATCATATGTGAAACAGAAAGAATGGAAATTGTTGATGCTATAAAGTACGTAGACGAAGTTGTGCCACAAGTAACCATGAATAAGTTAGATGCGGTAAAAAAATATCATGTGGATGTAGTTTTTGTCGGTTCTGATTGGAAAGGTACAACTGTATGGAAACAATATGAAAAAGACTTTGCAGAAGTTGGGTGTTCAGTGGTTTATTTAGAACACACAGATGGGATTTCATCTACAGTTTTACGTGAACGCTTAAATAACAATGAAAGACCTTTATAATTGAAGGAGATAAAAGTGATTTTTGTATATAAAGAGTGGGATAAATTTTGTAAAGATTTGAAAGATAAAGGTATAATATCGATTCCTGCAAAAGAAATTGATGATAACAAGAAAACTTTTTTAGTATTAAAGCATGATATAGAAAATACTGTGTCAAAATCATACAGATTAGCAGAAATTGAGCATTGTTACGGTCATAGAGGAACTTATTATATCCATGCACATCTTTTGAAAGATAATAATAATATAGTGCTATTAAAAAGGATGCAGGATATGGGGCATGAGATATCTTATCATTATGATGTTATGGATAGTAATCATGGCAATATAGAAAATGCAATTCAAGAATTTGAAAAAAACAGAAAACTGTTTCAATCTGCTGGATTCCCGGTAATTACAGTGTGTCAGCATGGCAATCCTATTGTTGAACGAGTTGGATATACATCGAATCGAGATTTTTTTAGAAATGAAAAAGTACAGAAATTGTATCCGAATATTGCTGATATTATGGTTGATTTTAAAGAAAAATATCATACAGATTATTTGTATTATTCAGATGCAGGAAGACAATTTAAATTAATATATGATCCTATTAATAATGATCGAATCAACAGCGATGATAAAGATATTCCGTATGAGGATTTGCGTGCTTTAATGCAAGTGCTTACTACAGAATCGAAAGTAATTATAAGTACACATCCCCATCGCTGGACTAAGTATAGAGCGGTTTATATAATAAAAGATAGAATGTTTAAGGCTATTAAGATGTGTGCAAAGATTCTAATGAATATTCCGGCGTGTAAAAAATTAATGAGTAAATATTATTATTTAGCAAAAAAAATTTAAAGAGGATACAGGTAATGGCGGAAGATAGGCATGTGTAAAAAAATAATATAGATATAGAAGTATATCAGGGATTTGCATTATTTTCACTTACCGATACATGTGCTAGATTCATTGAAAGTAAAGAATATGAGATTAAAAATAGATTTCGATATTCGTTGGCTGCTGACGAAGTGTTTTTACAGACAATACTAATGAATTCAAGTTTTAAAGATAAAATAGCAAATATTAATTCAGAAGTTAAATATATTTTGGGTAGCCAGTCGGAATTTGTTTTGCGCGAAAGATTGATGAAGCTGTAGATTATGATGTTGCACTAATTATTAAAAAAGAATCTTAGACTGTGTTAGTTAAAAAAGTCTATGAGAGGTGTATAACAAATGGATAGCATTAAAAATGTTAAGAAAGTACAAGAAAAAATACTAGAAATTATGAAGTACATAGATAAAATCTGTCGTAAAAATGATATTATTTACTATATTATGGGGGGGACTGCCCTAGGAGCAGTGCGTCATGGAGGTTTTATTCCGTGGGATGATGATTTGGATATTTTCATGACGCCCTCAGAATATGCTAAATTTAAAAAAGTGTTTAATGAAGAAAAAAGTTCACAATTTGTTTTGCAAGAATGGAAAACAACACCAAAATATCTTGAGTATGCAAAGATTAGAATGAATGGGACAACTTTTATAGAGGAAGCATTTAAGGATAGAAAGAATATGCATCAAGGTATTTATGTTGATATAATGATGCTGCATAAAGTTCCAGATAATCGAGTTATTCAAAAAATAGTATATTATGAATCCAAGTTTGTAACATTGTATGCGTTGTCACAGCGTAATTGGAAGCCAAAAGATAAGGGGCAGGCAGCATGTTTGAACATATTGAAATTCTTACCGTGTAAATTTATAGCAAAAGTGTGTTATAAGCAAATATATAAATATGATAATATGAAAGAGAATTTCTTATATTGCTATTGGATTACACCTGCAAAATTTGAAAGCGGATTGTTTGAGGCTTCATTTTTTGAAGATCTTGAAGACATTCTTTTTGAAGATACCAAGCTATTAGGTTCAAAAAGAATAAAGGAATATTTACAATATAGATATGGGGATTATATGCAACTTCCATCCAGAGAAGAACAAAAGGCAGCGGTTCATGCGTGGAAATACGATACGGAAGTTGATTATAAAGAATATTTGGAGAGAATTTAATGAATATTGAAGTATTAGTGGCAACTATGAAACAGTCAGATATGCGTAAATATGATGAAATGAATTTACAGACAGATGCAATAATAGCAAATCAGGCAGATAGATATGCATATCAGGAGAAAATGTCTGGAGAGTCAACTGTAAGAATGATTTCCACAACTACTATAGGATTGAGTAGAAATAGAAATATAGCATTATCAATGTCAACAGGTGACTATATAGTGTTTGCAGATGATGATTTGCAATTTATTGATGGATATGCGCACATTATAGAAAGAGAATTTATGGAGCATCCAGAAGCAGACGCAATTAAGTTTAATTTGAAGGATATTTCTAAAAGAAGAAAAATTAGTATGCAATCAATAGAAAAATATGAACGAGCGACTATGTTAAATATGGGGGCAAGTGGCGTAGTGGGACTTGTTATAAAGAAAGATGTGCTTGTAAGAACAAACTTAAAATTTAATGAACAGTTTGGAGCAGGAACAGAAAATTATTGTGGAGAGGATACTATTTTTTTTCATGAATTATTGAAACATAAAGTAAAGATATTTCGTTCTCCTAAAGTTATTGCAAAGATTGACCAAACAGAATCATCTTGGTTCGAAGGTCATAATCGTAAATATTTTGAAGTATCAGGGAAGATTTTTGCAACTATGTATCCAAAACTGTCATGGCTAATAGTTATTCGCAGTGCATATAGATTTAGTAAAAGAGCTGATAATAATATGTCTTTTGGGGAGATATTAAGATGTTATTTTAGAGGTATCCAAAACAATGGAGAAAAATAACAATAAATATGAGTTTTGCAGTAAACAGCACTTCCTATATCTTAAAGGAATTGCTATTATTTCTGTATTAATCGCTCATATAGGAAATTATTCAGGTAAAACATGGTTTACACCATTAGGTGGTATTGGAGTCGCTATTTTTTTGTTTTGTTCTGGATATGGTTTAATGTCTTCCTATAGCAAAAAAGGCGTGAAATCATTTTGGAAAAATAAATTGGTATCTATATATATACCTTTTGCGATTACAGAAATTGTTGCTGCTATTGTTTTAAAATATAGTATTACAGAGATTATTCTGGATTTACTATTTGTAAAATGTATGAATCCACTTGGATGGTATATGCAATATTTAATTGCGTGTTATTTCACATTTTGGCTTGGAGCAAAATATATTCATAATAAATATATTCAAAAAATTGTATGGTGTGTAATTGCAGTAGGCTCATTTTGGGTATTTGATAATCTGCGGGCTGAGCAGGCAATATCCTTTTTATCTGGAATTTTCTTTTTTGAATATTATAATTTGAAAAAAGAAAAGAGTAATATCAAAAAATTAAAAAAGGGGGGGGGTATCACAGAACGTATTTTGTTAGAGGATGCATGTTGATTTGTTTATCAATAGTTTTGCTTGCTATAAAACAAACTTATTTTGTTAGGGGATTAAATCATTATATAATTACCTTGATTAATTTGGTTATGAAAACAGGGTGTGCAGTAGGTTGTTTGCTGATTACAGAATATATTCAACCAATGAGAAAAATTACTTCATGGTTTGGAAAAATGTCTTATCCACTATATTTAACACATGGATATTATATGTATTTTATATCAGAAAATGTGTTTGGAATTTATATTACTAATAGTTTAATGATGATATTAGTTAGCTTGTTAAGTGCAAGTGTATTAAATAGAATAAAAAAAGTATACATGGAGAAATTTATTTCAAGGGGAGGAGAAATGGATGGAACCAAAGGTGTTAGTGATTAGTAATGAATGTTTTTCTAAAACTTCATCTAATGGTAGAACATTAGGAAATTTTTTTCTTGGGTGGCCTCAAGATAGATTAGCACAATTTTATATATCTTCTGCCGATCCTGATTTTGATTATTGTAAAAATTACTTTAGGGTTACTGATAGACAAGCGCTTGAAGCCTTTAAAAACGGAAAATGTAATGGCGGGGTTGTGACAAAAAGATTGGAGAGTGGTATTAAGGTAAATAGTGCTTCAAAGAAAAAAAATAGAAATTCTCTGACAATGTTACTTAGAGATAGCATTTGGAATAGCAACAGGTGGAAAAGTTGTGGATTCGAACAGTGGGTTAAAGGTTTTAATCCAGACATTGTTTTGCTGCAGGCTGGAGATTGCGCTTTTATGTTTCATTTAGCATTAAAAGTAGCAAAAGAATCTCATGCTAAATTAGTAATTTATAATAGCGAGGGATATTATTTTAAAGATTTTGATTATTTTAGAAGCAAAGGATTTATAAAATTCTGTTATCCATTGTTTATTCGTAATTTAAAAAGAGCGTTGGAAAAAGCCTACAAAGAGTCTGAATATATTATATATTTATGTGATGAACTGAAAAATGCGTATGATCAAGTATTTGATATACCGTCAGAAGTCATATATACAGCATCAGATATGGTTGTTACTTCGCAAGCCACAACTGATAATGGTAGGTTTATTGTTTCTTATTGTGGGAATTTGGGAATTGGTCGTGATAGTTCTTTAATTGAAGTAGCAAATGAGCTACAAAAGATATCTGCGGAATTATATTTGGATGTATATGGGCGATTACCCAATAATGAAATTGGCAAGAAATTTGAGCAGTGTGAAGGGATACATTTTCATGGACTTGTATCATATGATGAAGTTAAGAAAATTATAAGTGAAAGTGACTTGATTATTCATACAGAGAGTTTTGATGATTTTTATCTTAAAGATCTCAAATTTGCTTTTTCAACAAAAATAGCTGATGCTGTTTCAAGTGGGAAATGTTTTCTTTTGTATGCGCCAGAAGAATATGCTTGTAGTCGGTATTTGAAAGAGAATCAAGCAGCTTTTGTTGCCGTTAATAGGAAAGAACTAGCAGATATACTAGCAGAAATAATCAATAAACCAGAAGTTAGGAGTAAATATAGAGAAAACGCGATAAATTTATCTGAGAAAAATCATAAAAGCCAAAGAAACACATTGCGTTTTCAGGAAATATTAAAAAATATTGGTAATGTTAGCGGATAAGAGGTTTGATTGTGAAAATATTACAGGTGAATTGTGTATATAAAAAAGGAAGCACAGGGAAAATAACATATGATATACATACCGAGCTCTTAAAAAGCGGGATAGAATCTATTGTTTGTTATGGTAGAGGTAAAAAAATAAATGAAGAATATGTGTATAAAACCTGCGGAGAATTGTACTCTAAAGCAAATCATTTGGCCTCCAGATTTAGCGGGGTTATGTATGGTGGGTGCTACTTTTCTACGAAAAAGCTTATTCATATAATACAAAAAGAAAAACCAGATATTGTTCATTTACAGTGCATTAATGGATATTTTGTAAATATATATCGTCTTATTAAGTGGTTGAAAGATAATGATATCCGTACGGTTGTAACTCTTCATGCAGAGTTTATGTATACCGGCGGATGTGGTCATTCGTTTGATTGCAATCAGTGGAGTAATCCACAGGGATGTGCCTATTTTTTGAAATGCCCGCGCTGGCGGGCAGAAACACAATCTATGTTCTTTGATAGAACCGCTACTATGTGGAAACGTATGAAAGAAGCATTTAACGGTTTTGATAACAAACTTGTCGTGACTTCAGTTTCTCCATGGTTAATGAACAGAGCTTTAATGTCTCCGATTTTTTCTGGGAAAGAGCATAAAGTTGTGCTTAATGGATTGGATACAGCAATATTTCATATATACCAGAATAGTAAAATAAAAAAAGAACTGGGATTAAAGAATGAAAAGATAATATTTCATGCAACACCGGATTTCAATTTGAATCCGCAACATATTAAAGGCGGATATTATGTAAATGAATTGGCGAAAAGACTCTCAAATAAAAATGTAAAGATTCTTATTGCGGGGCCGTATTCAAAAGATATTCAGGTTGCTGGAAATGTTATTTTGCTTGGTCATATTAAAAAGCAAGAGAGACTAGCCGAATTATATTCTTTAGCAGATGTAACGCTATTGGCGAGTAAAAGGGAGACTTTCTCTATGGTTACTGCTGAGAGTTTGAGTTGCGGTACTCCGGTAGTTGGATTTAAATCGGGGGCACCGGAACAAATAGCGATTCAGGAGTATAGTTGCTTTGTTGATTATGGGGATGTAGAGGCTTTGGTAGGAGCTGTAGAAAATATGTTTTTAAAAAAAATCGAAGCAATAGATATTAGCGAGAAAGCATCTCAGAAATATGGAAAGAATGTAATGTGCCAAAATTATATTCAGATATATAAGGATCTGTATATGAAATATTAAAAATGAAAGGTTAGTAAAAACATAGGTAACTTATTGAGAGGTAAGTAGTCAATGGTAGAAAAAGCAAGACTATCTTTTGAAGAAAAAATATTCTTATGTGAGTTGTTGTTAGTTTTAATAATTAATATTGGAACAGTCTTTGAATTTGGGTCAATAGCGAGTATTGCTTTTGCAGTAAGTATTATATTAGTAATACTTTTGATTTCTAGACAAGTAAGAACCTTTAATACAGATGTTTTGTTTTTTATGGTAATTGCAATACTAGGTGTGATTTTTACAGGGGTGGAAAACAGCGTTGTGTTAATAAAGTTTGATTACTATCGCAAATATTTATTAGCATTATCAACAGTTATAGTCTTTTATATGGCAGCGATAATTCCAGTATCTTTTAAATTGGTTAAAGGGATAAAATGGATTTCGACGATATTAGCAGTACTTTATGTATTGGCATTTTATGTATTAGGTAAGAATGAAACACTGGCAGGAGGGATAACGTTGAACTTTGTTAATCCCAATTTTACAGCATTTTGGTTGTTTGTAGCAGTGCTTTATTGTATTTATAATTTAGTAAGAGAACGTTTTTTTGTTTTAAAATTATTTTATGGTGGCTTAGCAATTGTATTAATAATAATGGTTAATAATACTTTAGCTCGTAGTGCGATTATGGCGTTGTGTGTTTTTTTTGCGCTACTTTTGTTTGGATGTATAAGAAAAAAATATCAGTTCAGTAATTTTTTTCTTATAGTTATAGTAATTATACCCTTGATTTTGGGGATACTATATATGGGATTTGTAAATAACGATAAGATTTTAGCTTTTTTTTCTTTTATGGAAGGCGAAGGAAAAAGTTTATTATCACGAAAGTATATTTGGGGGGCTGCGTTAGAGATTTTGGAAGAAAACTTGTTGTTTGGGAATTATTATAAAGCAACTGGAGGAACAGGATTATCCCAATTACATAATACACATATTGACTTACTTGTCTCATATGGTCTGATTGCTTTCGGAGCATTTATAAGAATTTTATACTATTCACTAAAACGTACAATTAGAGAAGTCAAATGTTTTTCTCAATATGTAGGAGTATGTGCTATTGTAGCAGTTGTTTTTTTAGGAAGTTTTGAAGCTGCACTAGTATCAGGCGGATTGGGTATTAATTATTGGATTGCGGGATTTTTTATATGTGCCAGATACTCAGCGAAAAGGGGATGATAGGTAAATGATTAAATCGGACATAAAAAATTATAAAGTGACTTTTGGGAGTTACCTTAAAGGTATGTTTACCGGTCATGCATTTAACGTTGTTTTATTATATAGAGTAGGAAACTGGCTGGTGAGACATAAAGTGAAAGTGTTGCCCGACAGAGTAAAATATAAGATGCTCAAAAAGTATGCTTGTGAAATTTCACCTTATGCACAAATTGGAGAAGCGTTGATGATTCACCATAGTACAGGTATTGTAATTGGTCATGAGGTTATTATTGGAGAACATTGTGAAATATTTCAAAATGTTACTATTGGAAGCAACCGAAAGGAAATGAATGGAAGATATATGCCAGTTATTGGAAACAATGTTTCCATTGGAAGTGGAGCAGTTGTAGTTGGAGCAATTTGTATTGGAAATAATGTCATTATTGGGGCCAATAGCTATGTAGACAAGGATATTCCGGATAATGTTATTGTTGCTGGAGTACCTGCAAAAATAATAAGGAGAAGACTAGATGTTTGAAAATGAAAAAAATTATTATAAGTTTACGGGAAAACCAGCTCAACTAAATACAGCGGTATTACTACTTTTTTTTAATAGGCCAGAACAATTTTTTCAGGTTTTTGAACAAGTGGCAATTGTTCGTCCCAATAGACTTTTTCTATATCAAGATGGAGCAAGAAGTGGTAAAAATGATCTTGAAGGAATTTGTGAGTGTAGAAAGATTTTGGATAAAATTGACTGGGAATGCGAAGTTTATACATGGTTTCGTGAAGAAAACCAAGGTTGTGACCCATCGGAATACCTTTCACAGAAATGGGCGTTTAGTATTGTTGATAAATGTATTATATTAGAGGATGATGATGTTCCTAGCCAAAGTTTTTTCTATTTTTGCCAAGAACTTTTAGATAAATATGAGGATGATGAGCGTATAAATATTATTTCGGGGATGAATACTTTAGGGCAGTATAACGAAAAAGATGCAGATTATTTTTATACGACGATGTGCTCAATTTGGGGATGGGCATCGTGGAGACGGGTAATTGAAAAGTGGGATGAAAAGTATGAGTTTTTAACTGACAAAAAGGCAGTAGATAATATGATGAAGCTTAAAGAATTAACGCAGACAGAAGTATTGCTTAAGGCATCTAGAAATCATCAAGCATCAGGAATTCCATATTATGAAACTATACTGGCGACAGACATGTTTTTGAATCATCGTATTAATATTGTTCCATCAAAAAATTTAATTAAAAATATTGGAATAGCAGCAACATCTACCCATTCTACAGATTCTATAGATAAGTTACCACGAGGAATTCGTAGAGTGTTTAATATGGATGTATATGAAATGGATTTTCCGTTACGCCACCCTAAATATATGATGGAAGATATTGATTACCAAAAAAAGGTTAAAAGAATTATGGGGTGGGGGCATCCTGGGGTGGGCTATTGGAGAGCTATAGAAAGCAAATGGTTTAAGTTTAAAAGTAAGTTTAAAAAGTAGGGTAGGGGAAATGTCAGTTAAATTTAGTTTTATCGTACCAATTTTTAACGTTGAGAGATATTTAAAAAAATGCTTGGATAGTCTGATAAATCAAGACTATGATAACTATGAAGCTATTCTTATTGATGATGGCTCAACAGATTCTTGTGGTATAATTATAGATGAGTATGCTAAGAGGTACAATGATTTTAAAGTGATCCATAAGATTAATGAGGGGCTTGGAGAAGCTAGAAATGTAGGAATTAAAAATGCCTGTGGGGAATACATAATTTTTATTGATAGTGATGATTGGGTAGAAAAAAATTATTTAAATGATATAAGTAAAATTATCGCTGAGACAAATGCAGATGTGATCCATTGTGGGTGGTATGAAGATGCTCAAAATTCTAGTGAATTAAAGCAAGATAGTCAAGAAAAAAAATGGGATAAGGAAACTTTTCTGCAAGAGATATTAATAGATAAGATTGGTTGTCAGGTATGGAAGAGTGTATATAAGAGGTCATTATGGGATGAAGTAAAGTTTCCAAAACGTTTGTATGAAGATTTATATACAACACATTGCGTGATTGATAAGGCGCAATGTATAGTTCAAATGGAGAAGGGATATTATCATTATTTGATAAGAGATGGCAATATTTCTAATACTTTTAACCCTATTAAGGGAAGGGATATTTTTTGGGGCTTTGCTTCAAGATATGAGTTTTTGAAAAATGCTGAAAATAATATAGAAGAGAGGATATATAATATAGTATTTGAAAAAGCATGTAAGAATGGAATTCAAGCGATACATGGACTTAGTTTGATTAGAGATTTTGAAGAAATAAAAAAAGTGACAAGTTATGTTTTGTTAAAAATGAATGGGAAATATAAAAATTTGAAAAGTGAAAGAATAGAACTGATAATAGCAAACAAATGCACGCGAATGTATGCATACATAATTTGTTTCTTTTATAAATATATAAGGGGAAAATAAGAATGCCTTTAAAAATAACTATTGTTTCAGCAGGAAGTTTGCCAATACCCGCATGCAAAGGTGGCGGGGTGGAAACTCTAATTCAGTATTTTATTGATGAAAATGAAAAGAAGAAAGAATTTGATATTACATTGTACACTGTTACTGGTGCAGAGACATTACACGGTAGATATAAAAAAACATCTTTTATTAGTATAAAGCGTAATTATTTTGGGGATAGGCTTGTAAAGCGCATTAATCATGTATTATATGGTATTAACAGACGTATTTTGAAAAATTTTTATTTGCGAATAACAGATTCTTATGAAAGAACAGTTATTAAGCTTTTAAAAGAAGATAAAAATGACATTATTATTTTTGAAAATAATTTGCCCATATTATCTGCAATACAATGTGGAAAACAAAAATATATTTTTCATGCGCATTACGATGATGTAAATCTGTCTATAAGAGAGTTCGATAAAACAAGATATTGCCATTACTATAAAAATATAGATGCAAATATTGCGGTGAGTTCATTTATTAATCAAAGGATTCAGTCTGTGATAGGAAATCAGGTGGATTATTATACTGTCCATAATGGCATTGATTACGCTCAATTTACCTTGGGTATATCAGAAAAAGAAAAGAATGAAATAAAAGATAGATATGGAATACCGGATAATAAAATTATAGTTATGTATTCGGGGCGAATTACAGAAGAAAAGGGAGTAGGACAATTAATTGAAGCATTAAAGCGAACTCATTCCAATGTATGCCTCGTTGTTGTCGGGGGAGCTTTTTATTGTGATAATTCTGAAACTGCTTTTATGTCAGAATTAAAAAAGCAAGCGAAATCTAGTAAGAATCCAATTATTTTTACAGGATATGTTGCCCATGATAAGATGCAAGAAATGTGGGCAGTGTCAGACATTGCAGTAGTTCCAACATATGGTGTTGAAGAGGCGGCAGGTCTGGTAGTAATTGAAGCTATGGCGGCAGGAAAGCCGGTAATAATATCTGATTCAGGGGCAATGGAGGAATATGTTTCCCCAGAATGTTCAATTGTGGTAAAAAGAGATGCTGATTTCATTTGTAAATTGGCTAATGCTATTGATCTTCTTTGTGAGGATAAGAAGCTTCGGCATGTAATGGGGGAAAATGCTTTAATTCAAGCAAAAAATCTAGATAAAGAATATTATTATAAGAACATGTCAATAGTGATTAAAGAAATAGCGAAAGAGAAATAAAGTATGGGAAGATTACATAATACTTTAAGAAACAGTTCTGTTTCTATGTTTTGTCAATTAGCAACTAGCATTTTAAGTTTTGTAAATAGAACTTTTTTTATTTATTTTTTGGGCGTAACATATTTAGGTGTAAGTGGACTATTTTCAAATATTTTATCCATGCTTTCTTTGGCAGAACTAGGGATTGGAACAGCTATTATATATAAATTATATAAGCCACTTGCAGAAAAAAACACAAAACAGATTCAAGCATTAATGAATTTCTATAAAAATGCATATCAAATAATAGGTTGTGTTATATTTATCATAGGTATAGGATTGATACCGTTTTTGGATACTATTGTAGGAAAACATGAAGAAATACCGTATTTTAAACTTTTATATATTTTGTACCTTATTAATTCAGCAGCATCATATTTTTTTACATATAAAAGATCCATTTTATCAGCAGATCAAAAGGAATATATTAATAGTTTAAATCGGCTTATGTTTATTATCATACAAAATATTGGCCAATTTCTAGTGCTACTAATAACCCGACAATTTATTGCATATTTGGTAGTGACAATTGTATGTACGATTGTATCCAATCTGCGAATATCTTATGTATGCAATAAAATGTATCCATATCTTTGTAATAATAAAGAACATATCAAAAAAGAGGAAAAAAAAGATTTATATAAATATGTATTTGCGCAAACCTGTCATCAGATTGGAGGGGTAATTGTAAATGGAACAGATAATGTATTGATTACCACATTGGTAGAAAATGGGTTGGTAAATGTTGGTATTTGTTCAAATTATAATATGATTTTAGGTGTATTAAAAAGCTTTATTAACAGTATTTTTAATTCAGCAGTTGCAAGTGTTGGCAATTTAAATGTTAGTGGTGATACAAAAAAATCAAAAGATATTTTTAACCAAATGTTTTTTTTAAATTATTTGTTTTATGGTTTTACTTCAGTATGCTTTATTAATCTAGCACAGTTTTTTATAAAACTATGGATTGGTGAAAGATTTCTTTTAGCTGAAACAGTTTTATTAGTAATAATGATAAACTACTATTTGTCGGGTATGCGGCAAACTTGTATAATTTATAATACGACATTAGGATTATTTTGGAATGATAGATACAAACCTCTATTTGAAGCAGGGATTAATTTAATTGCTTCTATATTTTTGATAAAAAAATTGGGGTTAATTGGTGTGTTTCTTGGGACTGTAGTGAGTAATTTATCAACAAATGTGTGGGTTGAACCATATTTATTATATAAATATGGTTTTAAGCAAAAACTAAGAGATTATTTTTTGCGATATGGCATATATACATGTACCGTCGTTATAGCAGGATGGATTTCTAGAGGGATAATAATGATTTTTCCATCAAAAAGTTGGATGGATTGGCTCATACAAGCAATATTATGCTCTATACTAGTAGGAGCAATTTTGATAATTCCGTTTTTAAAAACTAAAGAGGCACAAGTAATTAAAAATCTTTTGGGTTTATTGAATATTAATAGGAAATAATAAAGGATGAAAGACTTTGACGAATCGAGAGTTTTCAATTATGCAGGAAAATGATATTAATAAGCAAATTAAGGACTTAAAATGTGGGGGGGAGAAACTCAGGAATAGATTTATTACGCAGTATTGCGATGTTTATGGTTGTAGTTTTACATGTTTTGAATTATGGGGTAGAGTATGAGTCCTTACCACCATTTTCAATTAACTGGGGTATAGCGTGGTTTTTAGAAGGTGCTAGTATTGTTGCTGTGAACATATATGCTGCCATTAGTGGATATGTTTTAGTGGATAAGAAATGGAAAATTAGTCGTATAATTAATTTATGGCAAGAAGTGTTTTTTTACAGTGTACTGAGTATCTTAATTCTTTTAGTGTTTACTCCAAATTCAATAGGAGTAGAAGATATTATTAAGGCTTTTTTTCCTATATGTAGCCAGCAATTTTGGTATTTTACAGCATATTTTGGGATGTTTTGGTTCATTCCTATATTGAATTGGATTATAAATACATTAGAGTTTAATAAGTTTCAACGATTAATTTGGAGCTTATTGATTGTGTTTGGATTTTTGCCATGGATTTCAGAAGTTTTGGGAGCATCTTCCTTTGGCGTACAAGGTGGATATACAAGTCTTTGGCTTACGATTTTATACATGATTGGAGCTGGAATAAAAAAGTATGGGTTTCAGATTTTCTCAATTAATAAACAAGACTTTTCGAAGAAATGGTTTGGGGGGATGGCAGTATTATGCATAGTATTAATTTTTCTTAGTAAAGTTGCACTTTCTACAATAACAATGAGTATATTTGGAAAAGAAATATTAACTGGCCATTTTTACAGTTACCTATCCCCCCTTGTTGTTATGGAGAGTGTGTATTTACTTTGTTTTTTTTCAAAACTTAAAATTAAAAATTACAAATTTTGGGCGAATTTAAGCAAGATAACTTTTGGCGTATATTTATTCCATCAGACAGGAGCATTTTATAAATTTGTTTGGAATTATTTTGCAAAATATAGAGACACTTCTGCGCTTCTCTTTGTTGGAGTAGTTTTAGGAGGAGCTCTATTAATTTTTGTGGTTTGTAGCTTTATAGAAAAAATACGATGTAAATTATTTGATATTTTTAAAGTTAGAGAAATAGCAAATATAATAGAAAAGCAGATTAAAAAAATATTATTAACGAGGTAAAAGGAAATGAGCATTTTCAAAGACAAAACACTATTAATTACCGGAGGCACCGGTTCTTTCGGCAACGCCGTTTTAAACCGTTTTCTTGACACAGATATCAGGGAAATCCGCATTTTTTCCCGTGATGAAAAGAAGCAGGACGATATGCGCCATGAATATCAGGCGAAGTATCCAGAAGTGAGCAACAAGATTAAATTTTACATAGGCGATGTACGGGACATTCAGTCTGTGCGTAACGCCATGCACAACGTAGATTATATTTTTCATGCCGCAGCTTTGAAGCAGGTTCCGTCCTGTGAGTTCTTCCCGGTTGAGGCGGTAAAGACCAATGTTCTGGGAACCGAGAATGTGCTGACCGCTGCTATTGATGCAGGCGTAAAGAAGATTATCTGTCTTTCTACAGACAAGGCGGCATATCCAGTGAACGCTATGGGGACAAGCAAGGCCATGATGGAGAAGGTAATCGTAGCAAAATCCAGAACCGTATCACCGGAAAAGACAAGCATCTGCTGTACCCGCTACGGAAATGTGCTTTGTTCCAGAGGCTCTGTCGTACCGCTTTGGATTGAGCAGATGAAAGCAGGCAATCCGATTACCATTACCGAGCCGTCTATGACTCGTTTTGTTATGAGCCTGGAAGAGGCAGTTGAGCTGGTAGTATTTGCATTTCAGAATGCAGAATCCGGAGATATCATGGTACAGAAGGCTCCGGCTTGCACCATTGAGGTACTGGCACAGGCGGTGAAAGAGCTGTTCCGTTCTGAGGATGAGATTAAGGTGATTGGTATCCGCCACGGCGAGAAGATGTATGAGACGCTTCTCACAAACGAGGAATGTGCCAATGCCATTGATATGGGGAATTTTTACCGAGTGCCCTGTGACAAACGTGACTTGAATTACGACAAGTATTTTAAAGACGGAGATGTGAAGAGAAACAAGCTGACCGAGTTTAACTCCAACAATACAGATTTGTGGGATGTGGAGCAGGTGAAGTCGAAGCTGCTGGAGCTGAGCTATGTGAGAGAAGAGCTGGCGAAGTGGGAGGGACGATAAGAAACAGATAAAAGAAGCTTGATATTTTCATGTTCAGGGAGAATATTCTAACAATAATTTATGCCTTTACATGCGGCATTTTCGGGTACTATAATCATGGAAAGAGTAGAGGAAAGAAGGATTTCCATGAATTACGCATGTATTTCGGATCAGCCGTTTGTAACAAAAAAGGATTTATCTGTCAGAAAACCGCTTTCACTGGAGGCGAAGTCGATTCGGGAATTTTATCGTTCCCACAGTTTTGGAGTATGTGAGGGGCCTTCTTCGAATGAAACGCAGGTTAAAAATAACAAAGAAGCAGTATGAGGCATAAAATAAACGTTGTTTGTTACAATGCCAGTTTACAAAAACTGGCATTTTCTTTCCATTCTGGAAACGAGTATTTGGATTAGTTCTTGAGACAAAGAATTTCCCTGGACGATAATTTTGGAAAAACATATGTATTTTTATCAGAGGATAATAAGCATATCAAATGTATACCTATGTATATAGCATTGGGAATGGAGGAAATCTAAGGTATGAATATTTTGATAACCGGCGCGAAGGGCATGGTAGGAACGGCCCTTGTAGCCAATTTAAAAAACATTAAAGAGAACAAGAACCGTACCCGTCCGGGGATTCAGATTGATGAGATTTATGAGTATGATATAGATTCGGCCAGGGAGGAGCTGGACAGCTATTGCGAGAAGGCAGACTTTGTGTTCAACCTTGCCGGGGTAAACCGCCCGGAGCATTCGGAGGATTTTATGAAAGGGAATTTTGGTTTTGCCTCTGAGCTTCTGGAGCTTTTGAAGAAGCATCATAATAAGGCGGCCATTATGCTGAGTTCTTCCATTCAGGCCACCATGGCGGGGAGATTCGGCAATTCCGAGTACGGCCGTTCCAAAAAGGCAGGGGAAGAGCTGTTTTTCCGGTATGGAGAGGAAACGGGAGCGAAGGTGGCGGTTTACCGTTTTCCGAATCTGATGGGGCACAGCCGACCGAAGTATAATTCTGCGGTGTCCACGTTCTGTTGGGCTGTGGCAAATGACGAGGAGTTCACAGTGAATGACCGCAGCACGGAGCTGGAGCTTCTCTATATTGACGATCTGGTAGAGGGCATGTTTGACCTGTTGGAGGGAAAAGAGATCCACTGCGAGTTTGACGGTGTGGAAACGGTTCTGAAGGAGAATGGGCGCTATTGCTGTGTGCCGGTAACCCACAAGGTGACGCTGGGAGAGATTGTGGATCTGCTGGAGGAATTCAAGGCACAGCCGCGGACGCTGATGATGCCGAAAATGCCGGAGGGGTCTTTTGCCAAAAAGCTGTACAGTCTTTATCTGACCTATCTTCCGGTGGAGAAATTTAAGTATGAACTGAAGATGAACTGCGATGACAGGGGCAGTTTTACAGAGCTGGTACATACGGCGGACTGCGGGCAGGTGAGTATCAATATCAGCCGTCCGGGGATTACGAAGGGGCAGCACTGGCATAATTCCAAGTGGGAGCTTTTTATTGTGGTTGCCGGGCACGGGCTGATCCAGGAGAGAAATATCCATACAGGGGAAACCGTAGAGTTTGAAGTCAGCGGAGACAAGATCGAGGCAATTCATATGATCCCGGGGTGGACGCACAATATCATCAATCTGTCAGAGACAGAGAATCTGGTGACTGTTATGACATGCAATGAGATTTTTAACCCGGAAAGACCGGACACTTTTTTTGAGCCGGTGTAAGGAGGAAATATAAATGACAGAGATCAGGACCGATTATTCGGATATTCATTTTAAAGAAAACGGGAAGCTGAAGCTTCTGATCATTGTGGGAACCCGTCCGGAGATCATCCGTTTGGCGGCGGTGATCAATAAGTGCCGGAAATATTTTGACGTGGTGCTGGCTCACACAGGGCAGAATTATGATTATAATCTGAATGGGATCTTCTTTGAGAATCTGAAGATTGCAGATCCGGAAGTATATATGGATGCCGTGGGGGATGACCTGGGGGCAACGGTAGGAAACATCATCAACTGTTCTTATAAGCTGATGAAGCAGATCCAGCCGGATGCACTGCTGATCCTAGGGGATACGAATTCCTGTCTGTCAGCCATTGCAGCGAAACGTCTGCATATCCCGATTTTCCATATGGAAGCGGGAAACCGCTGCAAGGATGAGTGTCTGCCGGAGGAGACAAACCGTAGGATCGTGGATATCATCTCGGATGTGAACCTGGCCTACAGTGAGCATGCCAGGAAGTATCTGCATGAGTGCGGGCTTCCAAAAGAGCGTGTCTATGTGACCGGCTCCCCGATGGCGGAGGTGCTGCATGAGAACCTGGCGGAAATAGAACAGTCGGATATCTTAGAAAAGCTGGGATTAAAGCCGCGGAAGTATATTTTGCTGTCTGCCCACCGGGAGGAAAATATCGACACGGAGAAGAATTTTTTATCTCTGTTTACTGCGATCAATAAAATGGCGGAAAAGTACGATATGCCGATCCTGTATTCCTGCCATCCCCGTTCCAGGAACCGTCTGGCAGCATCCGGCTTTGTGCTGGACAAACGGGTGCTCCAGCATGAACCGCTGGGCTTTCATGACTATAACCACCTGCAGATGAATGCATTTGCGGTTGTGTCAGATTCCGGTACTTTGCCGGAGGAGAGCAGCTTTTTTACCAGTGTGGGGCATCCGTTCCCGGCAGTGTGTATCCGTACCTCGACAGAGCGGCCGGAGGCATTGGATAAGGCCTGCTTTGTACTGGCAGGTATTGATGAGAAGAGCTTGCTGCAGGCGGTGGACACGGCAGTGCAGATGAATCTGGAGGGAGATTATGGAATTCCGGTTCCGGATTATGTAGAGGAAAAGGTAAGCACGAAGGTGGTGAAGTTGATTCAGAGCTACACCGGAGTGGTAGACAAGATGGTCTGGAGAAAAAGGGATTAGAATGGACGTGTATCAAATTTTTCTGACACACATGGGCGTCTGGTCATGGAGAGAAGCGGTTGGTTTTATCCTGCTTGTATGTGCAGCAGGAGTGCTTCTTTTCTTTGGAGTCCGGCGCGGCAGATTGAAAAAATCACAGGCAGCAGCATGGTTTATCCTGGTGCTGTATCTGGGAATTGTATTTGCATCTACCATATTTACAAGAACAGCGGGGGCACGGCGTTATGAGCTGGTGCCCTTTTGGTCGTGGTACGAAATGATTGCTACAGGTAATCTTGATTTGTTTGAGCAGATACGCCTCAACTGTTTGCTGCTGGCACCGGTAGGTCTGCTGCTTCCTTTTGCGCTGAGGAGAGCGTTTTCCCCGAAATATGCGCTGGGTGTCGGTGTTCTGATTGCGGCTGTGATCGAGGTGAGCCAGCTTGTCCTGGCAAGAGGGCTGTTTGAGTGGGATGACATGATCCATAATGGGCTTGGGTGCATGGCAGGGTGTGTGCTGGGGAATTGGGTGCAGAGATTTTTGGCAGAGAAAATGGAATAGTATCATATGCAATTATGACCAATCCTCTTCGAGGTGAAATCGTAGGTATCAGAGTTTGGCGGAAATAAAGGTGACAAAGTTTCGCTGCAGCTCCTGAAATAACGATGAGTTTTGCCGGAGGAGAGAAAAAGATAATAGAACATATTGCACTATACTTTGATGAGATTTTTTATAGTGGATTTTTCAGGATGGCCAGCCGCATTTGCGGCTGGCTATAGAATTTTAGATGTTGTTTTAAAGATCGTATTTTTTTGAAGGTTGGGGATTTGGTCTGTCAGCCCGTCGGCAGCCATGGAGGAAACCAGGCGGATAAAGCGCTCGTGCATATCGTTGGCCATATTTTGAGCCATGTCTTGGGCGATATCTTTTGCCATGTTCTGGGCGATATCTTTTGCCATATCCTGAGCGATTTCTTTTGCCAAATCCTCTGCCTCCTGATGCAAATATTCTTCCAGGGTCATGTAATGTGCCTCCCATTCTCTGCTTTTCTTAAGCCGGGTGATGTTGTCGTGAATCCGGGTGATGCGCTCGTCTTTTGTCTGAGCTGCGCATTCTGCGCTGCTGTCTTCCACATATTTTAAAAAGGTGACAAGTTCCGGCGGTACCTCGTCCGGATCCTGGCCTTTGGTGTTCAGGAAAATCCGGCAGGTTTCATCTCCGAGGAGGAAATCCCGCTCTTTGCAGGCGGGCTCGAAGGTGTAGCGGTACAGTCCATAGCCAAAAGGGTCAAAGGTACAGATGAAGACAACGAAGCTGGGTTTCAGATCTTCGGTAAGCGCTTAAATCTTGGGTAGCTTTACTGTCTACGTTTTTAAACTCATAATG
>CALBGI010000068.1 GCA_937893675.1 uncultured Blautia sp. | reverse complement strand
ACAGAAAAGTGGTGCTGGGGATAACTCCCAGCACCACTTTTGTCTACAATCTGAAGTGTCGTAGACACTTTTTTATGTGTCAGGAAATTACGTCTGTTTTTTACCATAATCCGCCCGTTTTTTTCAAGTGTGAAAAAAGGCTGCTTTTTTGTGTTATGGTACAGCTATCAAAAAAAATGAGGAGGAAAACGCTGTGAAAAAAGGGGGAAAACAAAAGCGGACGATAGCCGGTGCAGTGGCGCTTGCCATGCTTTTGAGCGGATGTGGGAACGCGCAGGTGCAGCAGACAAAAACAACGACTGTTTCCACAAAAGAGGAGGCGTCTGGAGAAGCGGCCGAAGATTTTTTTCCGGATTCCTATCAGAGGGAAACAGAAAAGATAAAATTTGACTGCGAGCTGGAGGTTTCCGAGGAGTTTCAGGCGTCAGAATTTCACATTCCGATAGTAAAGGGATTTTACAATTATGATCAGGACGCTGCCCGTGACATATTTGTGGATATGGAACGAGTGACGGAGCAGTACGAGTACCCGCCCACAGAGCAGATGCCGGTAACGGAGCATATTTATATTTATGAGGACGGGACCGGAATTTATTTAAGCATGGCGATGAATTATTATCATGCATTGGCGCAAAAATACCATCGTGTGACGAGAGAAAGTGAAAAGGGGGCCTCCAGGGAAAATTTTTCTTTTGCGGAAGGGGACGCGTGTGTGGCAAAAGTGCGGGAGACGTTGAAAGAAATCGGCTATCCTGAGGATGAATTTGCGTTTGACTGGTTTTCCATAAGCGGAGAAGAATATGCGCAGATGGAGCAGGAGGCTCTTGCGGAGGGAACTCTGGAACAGGGATATGAAAATCAGGAGGGATGGACGGAAGCGGACAACAGTTATGAAATCTATGGCTGGCAGATGTACGAGGGGCTTCCTGTATTTCCATGGGTTATGACCACTCTGATGAAACGCTCCGTGGAGAATTACCAGAAAGCGCCGGTTTCTGCTTTGTTTACGGAAGCGGGGATGTTGACTTTGATGGCACAGGATGCCTATATCCTGGAAAAGACCGAGGAAAAGGCAGTGTTTAAAGCGTTTTCGGAAATTGCGGATGCGCTTGTCATGAAATATGAAAATCTTCTGGATGAAAAAACCTATTCCGTAACAAGGGCAAAGCTTGTTCTGCGAACATATTACGACGACCAGCAGGAACTTGCGGCAGAGCCTGTCTGGTATTTTGAAATTGTGGACAGCGCCGGCAATATGGAGATCGTTTTGATACATGCTGTGACCGGGCAGGAAATTTATCTGGCTTAAAAGCAGCGAGGAGGAGTGCGGTGAAAAATTTTAGAGGATACCTGGCGGCGGATATCCGCCGGCTGATCAAGAACGGCGCATGGTGCGCCGGTATTTTAGGTGTGACGCTTTCTTTTTTGTTTTCTCTGGAAGGAGGGGGAATTGAAAATGGAAATGTAGCGAGCACCTATCTGGCCTCCATACTGCTGAGCGGCTCCCTCATTGCCTATGTCTTCTGTGCGTTGCCGTTTGCTTCTTCCTATACAGAGGATTTGGAACACAGATATATCCGCTATAGTGTGATCCGGGGAAATTTGAAAGCATATGTGCTGTCAAAATCTCTTGTAATATATGTGAGCTCCGTGCTTACCATGCTGGGAGGAACATTCTTGTTCCTGTTCCTGTGTCGATTGAGAGCTCCCTGGGTAGCTGGGGAGATGTTTTTTGAGATGCACGGCACAGAGATTGCCGGGTGCTATGGAGCGGTGCTGGAAAAAGGACATCCTGTTTTGTACTGTATGCTCAGCGCGCTGAATCTGGGTTTCATCGCCGGGGCGCTGTCAAACTTTGCAGCTCTGTGCTCTGTCTATATTTCCAATAAGGCGTTGGTGCTGGTGTCGCCGGTGGTTCTGTTCCGTATTCTGGCGTCCGTGGGAGTCGGACCGGAGGGATTTTACAATATCTACTCCCTGTATGCCACAAATGCCGTATTTTTTCAAAAGGACTGGATGAATTTTCTGACGGTATTTCTGGTGACCGCGGTTCCGGCTCTGATTTTTACGGTGCTTTGCGGCATCGGGCTCAAGCGCAGGCTGTAGGAGGAAAACAATGAGAACGATTCGATATATAGAAAAAACATCCATTGCAAAAATATGCAGCAGCAAGGTGGGGACGTTTCTTTTGCTGTTTCTGTTTTATATGTGGGGAGCATGCAGGCCCTATGTGGATTTTTCCAGAGAAATGGATTATCCCATTTCCTGGTGCATCTTTCCTTTCTGCATGAGCTCCTTTTCCATCCTTTCGATTTATTATATCGGAATGATCTATGTAAATTCAGACGTGCCTTTTATGCAGCATATCAATATGTACCAGGTCATCCGTGCCGGGCGCAGACGGTGGGCAGTGGGGCAGCTTGTCGGGATCGGCATTCGCTCGTTCTTTCTTGTAGCGGTTTCTGCAGCGGCAGTGGTCTTACCCTTCTGGGGACGGCTGGAGTTTAGCAGCGACTGGGGAAAACTTATCTACACCCTTGCTTCGATACGGAAGAGCAATGGGTTTTATTCTGAACGGCTGGTGGAGTTCCGGTTCCATTATGAAATTCTTCTGGAATATACGCCTTTGGAACTGATGGGACTTACCATCCTTTTGTGCACGCTGATCCTTACGCTGCTTGGCTTGCTGATGTTTTTTTTGAGCCTTTACTGGGGAAAGGCCTGTGCGGTGGCTGGCGGCCTGGTGTTTGTGCTTTTGCTGTTTGTGGCAGAGAACACTCCCGGTGCTGTGAGACAGAAGGCGGCGCATGTGATCCCGGCATACTGGGCGGAGATCGCGCTTGCAGAAACGCCGGTGAGCGGACATTTCCGGCTGCCCTCCCTTAGCTATATGCTGCTGTTTTTGGCAGCTTCCATAGGAATATTGTCATTTCTCATCTGCCGGAAAGTCAGACATGTGGAGTTTTACTGGGAGAATGAGGACGCGTAGGAGCAGCGGGCGGCAACTATCACAAAAAGGAGTAAGAGGATTATGGAGAACAGGGTTCAGAAAATAGAAATCAGGCATGTATACAAAAGCTTCCAAAAGGAAGAAGTGCTGAAGGATGTTTCTATGGAATGCAGCGCGGGGCGTATCTACGGCATTGTTGGGCATAACGGTTCCGGGAAAACTGTACTGTTCAAGTGCATCTGCGGATTTTTTCAATGCAGTAAGGGAGAAATCCTTGTAGACGGCAAAGCAATGGGAAAGGATCTGGACATGCTGGAGCATGCGGGGATCATCATCGAGGAGCCGGGATTTTTAAGACGGTGGAGCGGGTACCGCAATCTGGAATTTTTATATACCATCGGACATTCAAACCGTAAGGAATATCTTTTTGAGATCCTGCGAAAGGTAGGCCTTGATCCGAATTCCTCAATGCCGGTTGGAAAATATTCCCTTGGAATGCGTCAGCGCCTTGCCATAGCCCAGGCGATCATGGATGATCCGGCGGTACTGATCCTGGATGAGCCCATGAACGGACTGGATAAAAACGGAGTGGAGGAAATGCGGCGGCTGTTCCTGAAGCTGAAGGAGGACGGCAGGCTGATCATTCTGGCAAGCCATAACCGGGAGGATATTGAGGTGCTCTGCGACGAGGTGTATGAAATGGAGAACGGGGTTCTTTCCAAAACAGAAAAAAGAAGGGCGGGGTGAGACATGAATTCCAGGAAGGTGATCCCCACTGCCCGCATGGAGGAGGTGCGCCGTTTGAATCAATGTATAGAAGAGGCCACGGAGGAATGGGAGCGGGAGCTTTACAGGAGTATTAAGAAAACCCCGGTAGATTACGACATGCTCCACAGGCTGGTGGAGGACTCCATGAAAAGAGTAAAGGAACTGCAGCAAAAGCAAAAGGGACGCATACAGCTGCCGTAGAGATACGACGGCTTTTTTCATGGAAAAATGCGGCGGCTGTACGTTCCGGGTTCGGGAGGATTTCCAAGAATTTGGAATAATTGCTGTTGAGATAGAATTTGAAATATGTTACAATTGTTTTAATGCCCAAATGTATTTTGGATTCTGAAAGTAAAGGAGAACACTATGGGGAAAATTGCCATTGTGACAGACAGCAACAGCAGTATGACACAGGAAGAGGGACGCGCGCTTGGAGTGACTGTGATTCCCATGCCTTTTTATATTGATGAAAAATTGTATCTGGAGGGGATTACGCTCACGCAGGAAGAATTTTATGAGCGTCTGAAGCAGGATGAGCCCATTTCCACATCGCAGCCGAATCCCGGCGAGGTGTGCGCACTGTGGGAGAATCTTCTGGAAGAATACGATGAGGTGGTACACATTCCCATGTCAAGCGGCTTGAGCGCTTCCTGCGAAACCGCCATGGCGCTGGCAAGAGATTATGACGGCAGAGTGCAGGTGGTGGACAACCAGAGGATTTCCATTACCCAGAAACAGTCGGTGCTGGATGCGCTGAACCTTCGGGATGCGGGCAAGACCGCAGTGCAGATAAAGGAAATCCTTGAGGCAGAGAAGCGGGAATCCAGTATTTATATTACGTTGGAGACTTTGAAGTATCTCAAAAAAGGCGGACGGATCACACCGGCAGCGGCAGCGATCGGAACAGTGCTGAATTTAAAGCCGGTTCTGCAGATCCAGGGAGGCAAGCTTGACGCCTACGCAAAGGTGCGCGGGAAGAAGCAGGCCAAAAAAGCCATGCTCAAGGCCATACAGCAGGATCTGGATAACCGATTTGCCCAGTATGTGGAGCGGGGAGAGATGGTGGTAGAGATTGCCTACAGCGGAAACCCGGAGGAAGCAGAGGAGTGGAAACAGGAGGTCAGAGAGGCATTCCCGGATTTTGGGGTTGATATGAAGCCGCTTTCTCTGAGTGTTGCCTGTCATATCGGGCACGGCGCACTTGCGGTTGCCTGCACAAAAAAAGCTTCCATATAATATATAATAAATAACAGAAAATAAAATCAGTTGAGGAGTTACACGAAAATGAAAAAATTAATGGAACAGATGGCGGCGGAGCTTTCCGCGGCATTTGAAAAGGCCGGATATGACCCCGGTTATGGAAAAGTTACTGTGTCAAATCGCCCGGATCTGTGCGAATATCAGTGCAACGGCGCGATGGCCGGAGCCAAGGCATACAAAAAAGCGCCTTTTATGATCGCGGAGGACGTGGTTGCGCACCTGGCAGAGAGCCGGGTATTTTCCATGGCCGAGGTGGTGAAGCCCGGTTTTATCAATCTGAAAGTAAAAGAAGAATTTCTCGCAGAGTATCTGGAGGAGGTGGCTTCTGACGAGAAGCTTTCTGCCAAGGCTGCGGACAAGCCCAAAACCATTGTGATCGACTACGGCGGACCCAATGTGGCAAAACCCCTTCATGTGGGGCATCTGCGTTCCGCCATTATTGGAGAGAGCCTGAAGCGTCTGGGAAGATTTCTGGGACATGAGGTGATCGGCGATGTACATCTGGGAGACTGGGGTCTGCAGATGGGCTTGATCATCACGGAGTTGAAACATCGTCAGCCGGAGCTGGTGTATTTTGATGAGAAATATGAAGGGGAGTACCCGGAGGAGGCACCCTTTACCATCAGCGAGCTGGAAGAAATCTATCCGGCGGCAAGCGCAAAATCCAAAGAGGATGAGGCGTACCGTGATGAGGCGCTGGAGGCGACACATCTTCTGCAGCAGGGAAGACCCGGTTATATGGCGCTGTGGAACCACATTCTTTCCGTGTCCGTAGCTGATCTGAAGAGAAATTATGAGAATCTCAGCGTATCCTTTGATCTGTGGAAGAAAGAATCCGACGCACAGCCGTATATCCCGGATATGGTGCAGCGGATGAAGGAAGAAGGGTTTGCTTATGAGGATCAGGGGGCTCTTGTGGTGGATGTAAAGGAAGAAAGTGATACCAAAGAGATCCCGCCCTGTATGCTTCTGAAATCGGACGGAGCCTCTTTGTATACGACCACGGACCTGGCCACGATCGTGGAGCGTATGAAGCTGTTTCATCCGGATGAAATCCTTTATGTGGTAGACAAGCGTCAGGAGCTTCATTTTATCCAGGTGTTCCGCTGTGCGCGCAAGACCGGTCTGGTAGGAGAGGATACCAAGCTTTCCTTCCTGGGATTTGGAACGATGAACGGCAAAGACGGCAAGCCCTTCAAGACAAGGGACGGCGGTGTGATGCGTCTGGAAAATCTTATCGCGGATATCAATGAAGAAATGTTCCGAAAGATTGTAGAAAACAGAAGCGTCAAAGACAAGGATGCGGGAGAGACTGCGAAGATCGTAGGACTTTCTGCGATCAAATACGGTGATCTGTCCAATCAGGCGACCAAGGATTACATTTTCGATGTGGACCGCTTTACCTCCTTTGAGGGAAATACAGGACCGTACATTCTCTACACAATTGTCCGGATCAAATCCATTCTCAATCGTTTCCGCGAGGAGGGCGGCGATGTGGATGCAGGCCGTTTTCTGCCGGCCGCAAACGCAAGCGAGAAGAACCTGATGCTGCAGCTGACTGCGTTTGGAGATACCGTGGAGAACGCGTTTGAGGAAAAGGCACCGCACAAGCTGTGTGCTTATATTTACGAGGTTTCCAATGCCTTTAACAGCTTCTATCATGAGACCAAGATCTTGAGCGAGGCGGACGCAGACAGGAAACAGTCGTTCATTCAGCTTCTGAAACTGACAGAGCGCATTCTATCCACCAGCATCGATCTGCTGGGATTTTCAGCGCCGGAGAGAATGTAAGATACCAAAAAGGAGCCATATATGATCATTGGATATCTTGATAAATGGGAGACCTACAAAGCACAAATGCCGCAGCTTGAGGAAATTGCGGAAATCGTACGCACCTGCAGGGAGAAACCGGCGGGTCGTTACGAGACCGACTGGGGCTTTTATATGATTCAGGAGGGCGAGACAAGCGCCATTGAGGACAAGGTTTTTGAATGTCACAGGAATTATATTGATGTGCAGTGTGTAGCCGAGGGCGGCGAGTACATGGAATGGGCGGATATCCGGGCGCTTGCGCCGGATACCGAATACTCCGGGGAAAAGGACGTGCAGTTTCTGAAAGGGCAGGGCTGTGTGTGCAAGGTAGACGCGGGCATGTTTTACGCGGTATACCCGGAGGACGGGCACAAGCCAGGCTGTCATATCGAGGCGCCGCTTGCTTACCGAAAGGTTGTGGCGAAGGTGCGGGTAGCAAAATAAAAGCGTTTGGATCGCTGCGATATCTCTGGAAAGCCTTTGGATGATACAAGTTACGGTAAATCAGTATGGAATTACGAATATTACGCTACTTTCTGACAGTAGCAAAAGAACAAAGCTTTACAAAAGCAGCGGAACAGCTGCATATCACACAGCCAACTCTATCCAGACAGCTTGCAGCGTTTGAGGAGGAATTAGGCATTGTTCTGTTCATCCGCAAGGGAAAGAGTATTGCACTTACAGATGAAGGGATTTTGTTAAAGAGAAGGGCACTGGAAATTATTGATCTGGAAGAACGAACGTTGAAGGAGCTGAAGGGAGCCGAGGAAGTGGTAGAGGGGACGGTTACATTTGGCTGCGGAGAGTTTGCAGCAGTAGAAACCCTGGCAAAGATCTGTAAGGTTTATAAACAAAAATATCCCCTTGTCCAGATTGCAATTCATACTGCAACAGCAGATTTTGTATATGAGATGATGAATAAAGGTCTTGTGGATGTTGCATTGTTTATGGAACCGGTCGATACAGAAGGGTTTGATTATATCAGGATAAAAGACAGTGACCATTGGGTGGTGGGAATGCGTCCGGATGACCCACTTGCTGACAGAGAATACCTGGAGAAGAAAGATCTTTTGGATAAGCCTCTGATTCTGCCGGAAAGACTGGGGGTTCAGAGCGAACTTGCCAACTGGTTTGGAAAGGATTTCTCCAGACTCAACATTTCATTTATAAGCAATCTGGGGACCAATGCGGGTGTGATGGCTGCAAATGGACTTGGATATCCCATATCTATCGAAGGCGCTGTAAAATATTGGCGGGAAGATATTCTTGTGCAAAGAAAGCTGTATCCGGAAATTACTGCGAACAGTGTGATTGCCTGGAGAAGAAATATTCCTTATTCGCAGGCAGTAAATAAGATGATAGAAGAGATCAATGCTTTTCAGGCATAAAAACGAATACTGTATAAGTATTGGACATGAAAAGGATGTAGATTATAAAATAGGTGTGTGGGATCAAGAAATCCTGCACACCTATTTTGGATAAAGGAGACGGATGATTATGGAAAAAAGATTAGTAGCATATTTCAGTGCAGGCGGAACAACGAAAAAAGCAGCAGAGATAATTGCCGATTGCGTAAAAGCAGATTTGGTTGAGATCACACCTAAGATTCCATATACAAGCGCGGATCTTGATTGGATGGACAAAAAATCCAGAAGTAGTGTAGAGATGAATCATAAAAGCTTCAGACCGGAAGTCGCAGATATGGATATAGACATGGGTGTCTATGACGAAATCATTCTGGGATTTCCGATATGGTGGTATGTAGCGCCGACAATTGTAAATACCTTTTTGGAAAAATATAATTTCTCAGGGAAAAAGATTATTTTATTTGCTACTTCCGGCGGAAGCGGTTTTGGAAATACAGTAAGAGAACTGCAGCCTTCTGCACCGGACAGCAGGATGGAAGAAGGAAAGATTTTTCATAACGTAACCAGACAACCAATAATGACATGGGCAGAAACATTATAGGATTGGAGAAATGTGACATGAAAAAAATCGTACAGACAGCGGGGAGAAATGCTTTAGAAGAGTTTGCGCCACAGTTCGCCCATTTTAATGACGATATTCTTTTTGGAGAAAACTGGAACAATCAGGATATTGATGTAAAGACGAGGAGCATAATTACGGTAGCAGCGTTGATGTCTTCCGGTATTACAGATTCTTCCCTGAAATTCCATTTACAAAATGCAAAGGCGCATGGTGTAACGCAGAAAGAAATCGCAGCAGTTATCACGCACGTGGCATTTTATACAGGATGGCCGAAGGGATGGGCGGTATTTCATCTGGCAAAAGAAGTGTGGAATGTGGAGGAAGGCGATTTGCCTTATGAAGAGGAAGCAATGCGGGCACATGCTAAGAAAATGGTATTTCCCATAGGTGTGCCAAACAACGAATTTGCACAATATTTTTCCGGAAGGAGTTTCCTGTCTCCTGTTTCAACTTCTCAGGTAAGCGTATTTAATGTGACGTTTGAACCAGGATGCCGCAACAGCTGGCATATTCATCATGCAAAACAAGGCGGCGGACAGATGCTGATCTGCGTAGCAGGGCGGGGATATTATCAGGAAGAAGGAGAAGATGCAATCGAGATGAATCCGGGAGACTGCATCAATATTCCGGCAGGGGTAAAGCACTGGCATGGAGCAGCACCGGATGAATGGTTCTCTCATCTGGCGATCGAAGTACCGGGAGAAGATACCTCTAATGAATGGTGTGAACCGGTTACTGATGAAGAATATGGAAATGTTGTCGAATAATGTCGATAAATTTTCCAGTCCCGGGGCTTTTCTTTTTCTGTGTGGTGTGTTATTATAAATGCAGTAACAATTTCTGATGCCGGTATTCTCCGGCAGATTTTTCCCTTGAAGGATAAGTGAAGCAATGTAAATGGGGTGACGTTTATCAGCCTGACTGGAATGATTTTGAAGGGCCGCTATTGCGTTTTGGAGCAGGTAGGGAGCGGCGGGGAAGGCAGTCTGTACCTTGCGCGGGATATGGAGCTTGGCGTATACCGGGCGGTGAAAGAACTGCCGATCGAAGGCAAGCGGGAGGCGAAGCTTCTGCGGCTTCTGGAGCATCCGGCGATACCTGCCATGGTGGATTATGCGGAAAAGGATGCGCACTGTTATCTGGTGATGGAGTATATCAAAGGCAGGTCCCTGGGTCAATGGCTCAGGGACGGGAGGTGTTTTTCCGGGCGGGAGATTTTAGAGTTTGCCCTCTGTGCGGCGGATGTGCTGGCCTATTTTCACAGCAGGAGGCCGCCGGTGTATTATGGGGATCTGAAGCCGGATAATCTGATGCTTTCGGAAACAGGACAGCTTTACCTGGTAGATTACGGAAGTGCGGTATTTGGGTACCGAAGGCAGCAGCGTACCGTTATGGGCACCAGAGGATTTGCGGCGCCGGAACAAGAAGAGGGTTTTCTGGATGCCGGCAGTGATGTATATGCCCTGGGAAAAACCATATGGGCCTTGGCCGGAAAGGGTAAAAATCGCGTGAAGCTTTTGTGTACCTATCCAAGACTTCTCTTTTTTCTCGGAAAATGCAGAAGGAAGGACAGCCGCCTGCGTTTTTCATCCATGGCGCAGGCGCAGGCAGCGCTTCGAAAGATCCTCTACGGCGCACCGTCCGCAAGGACGGGGAAGTTTTGTCTGGCAGGGCTTGTGCTTATACTGACAGGAGTTTTGTTGGTGGCGCACAGCAGGACAGGACAAGGCCGCTTTTACAGAGAACTGACCACAGCGACGGCCCTCTGGCTCAGCGAGGATTTTTATGGAGGGGACAGGGAAGCCGGGAGAGAAGTCTGCCGCAGAGTAAAGCAGAGGCTGCATCCGCTTCTGAACAAGTTTTCCGGGGAAGAAGAGCAGAAGAAACTATTGCTTCTTTTGGCACAGGCAAGTGAGCTTGCAGGAGAACTCCAGGAAGCGGAGGATTATTTTGAACAGCTCTTGCTCTGTCAGGAAACCTATGCGGAGGGCTGGGCGCAATATGGCCTGTATCTCTGGCGGCAGGGACACCAGGAGGAAAGTGTGCGTCTGTGGGAGGAATATCGGGCGTCGGACAGTGGATCTGAGAATGCAGGAGAAGGCGGAAAAAAGTGTGTATTATCCGAGAGCGGTACAGTGCGCCTTTGGGAGGAAAGAGTTCATGAGTGGAGGAAAAAAGAGAAAAAGTAAGGGAAGCATCTTTTGGACAGTATGTTTTACAATGCTTCTTGTGCGGACTTTTTGGACCGTACAGGCAGCGGAGGAAATGGAGATGGGCGGTTTTGAAGTGGAAATCGGCGTGGGGGAACAGCAGGAGATTCCGGAAGATTTTAAGTTTGACGAAGAGACTCCCACAGCGAAGCCTCCGGCAGAAGAAGCGCCGCCGGAAGAAGTTCCAGTGGAAGAAGTCCCAGTAGAAGAAGCTCCAGTGGAAGAAGTTCCAACAGGGGAAGTGATCAGCGATGGGACGCAGGCGCAGGACACTTCTGTGGAAGAGCAGCTTCTGGGAGAGCTGCAGAAGCCGGAATTGACAGCAGATCCGATTCCGGAAGAAACACCCATGTCAATACCTGCGTCTGCGCCGGCTGAAACTCCGCTGCCGACGCCGACACCGGTGCCAACGCTGACGCCTGCTCCTGTGCCGACACTGACATCTGTTCCTGTGCCGACGGCAACACCGCAGCCTGCGGCCGCTCCTGCGCCGGCAGTGCCGCCGAAGAGCGTGGTTACGCCTGCGCCGTCCCCGAAGATTGTGCACAGGATTTTTGCGGAGAATGACACGGTTCCCTCTGTTAAAGTGCAGTGCAGAGGAGCTGTGCAGGTTTTTTCCTTTCGGGTCAACAAAAAGGAATGTGCCTGGAGATGGGAAGGTGATATGCTCAGAGCGGTCACAGAGGCAGCAGAGGGAGAGAATCGGCTGGAGCTTCTTCTCGTATCGCCCTGCGGCGAAAAGATACTACTTTCACATGGACGCTGAAAGGAAACTGTGTTATAGTAAAAATCAAATATCGCATATTGTGAAAGCAGGAAAAGTATCGGAGGGACAGAATGTATAAAGCGATTTTATTTGATTTGGACGGAACGCTGACAGAGTCCGGTGAAGGCATTACAAAATCAGTCCGGTATGCGTTGGAAAAGCTGGGAAAGCCGGCGCCGCCCCTGGAAGAGCTCCGGGTGTTTGTCGGACCGCCTCTTATGGAGCAGTTTATGAAATATGCAGATTTGGATGAGGAAGGGGCGCGTCTGGCTGTAAAATATTACAGAGAACGGTATTCCACAGTGGGGATTTTTGAAAACCGGCCATATCCGGGGGTGGAAGAAATGCTGGCAGAGCTCAGAGCGAAGGGGTACAGCCTTGCGGTGGCATCCTCCAAGCCGGAGCATTTTGTGCTGCAGATCCTGGAGCATTTTCAGCTGGGGGATTATTTTGATGAGGTTGTGGGAAGCGAGATGGATGGGCGCAGAACCAGCAAGGCAGAAGTCATAGAGGAAGCGCTTGCACGGCTGGATCTTTCCGCACACAGGGAGCAGGTTGTTATGGTGGGAGATAAGGAGCACGATGTTCTTGGCGCACGTGCCTGCGGGCTTTCCTGTGTGGCAGTCTCCTACGGGTATGGAACAGAGGAGGAGCTTTTGGCGGCGGGGCCTCTGAAAATCGTGGATTCCGCTGCCCAGATCGTGGATTTTTTCGGCTGAGCCCTCTGCGCAGACAGCGCAGGCTTTCTCAGGTGTGGAGGGTTTTGTATCCCATAGGGCTTCATTTTCTTGCGGCTTTTCTGGTCACGCAGGCGGGCCTGGTCTGGATCGTGCAGGTTATGGGACTGCCGCCGGAGATGTATATTCATTATGTGATGGAGCTGACCGGGATTACGGCACTTCTGGTTATGGTACCTGCCATCCTTTTGTACCGCAGAGACCAAAAGCAGAGATGTGCGTCAGGGCTGATATTCCCCGGAGAAAAATCCCGGAAGCCATGGGAAATGGCAGTGCTTCTTGTCATGGGAGCCGGACTGGCCATGTACGCGAATCTGCTGCTTGGAATGCTGCAGTCCTTTTTTGCGCCATCGGATTATTTTGAAACCATGAATGCCATGACCGATGGAAAAAGTGTGCTGCTCTGTTTGTTCTGGATCGGAATTGTATGTCCGATCGCAGAGGAAATGATTTTTCGATGGCTGATTTTTCTGCGTTTGAGAGATTATCTCAGATTTCCTGCTGCGTGTGTGATTTCCGGCGTTTTGTTCGGCGTGTACCATGGCGATCTGCTGCAGGGATTGTATGCGGGAATCCTTGGCATGGTGTTTGCATGGCTTATGGAGCTGACCGGAAGCCGTCTGAGCTGTGTGCTGCTTCACATAGGAGCTAATGTGTGGTCCATTTTATTTTCCACCTACGGGCATGTCTGGCTGGAGAATGGTGACGGCGGGTTTGTGCTTCTGATGCTGGGCGTACTTTTGTTTTCTCTGCTCATGGGAATCCCCTATTTTCAGAAGAAATACGGAAGGGAAAAAATCAGGAGGATTTGACGGGAAGGGCTAAGGAAAATTTCTTTAGCCTTTTTCTTGTATCATGGGGAGTTACGCCCGAATGTTCCTGTGATACAAAAGGCGCTCCGCGCAGGATCCGTTGTTCTTTCAAAGCGGATTTTCTGCAATAAGTAAAACAGTTCTAAGGAGGGTGCGATTATGAAATTGATACATTTATCCGATCTGCATCTGGGAAAACGGGTGAACGGGTTTTCCATGATGGAAGATCAGCGATATATTTTGAAACAGATTCTGGAGCTTGCGCAGGAGGAGCATCCGGACGGACTTCTCATCGCAGGAGATGTGTATGACAAGGGAATTCCGACGGTGGAGGCGGTGCAGCTTCTGAATGATTTTCTGTGCAGGCTTGCCCAGGCGGGGATTCCGGTGTTCCTCATCAGCGGCAATCACGATTCCGCAGAACGCCTCGCGTTTGGGGCAGAGCTTTTGGAGAGCCGCCGGGTGCACATTTCACCGGTCTACGACGGGAAACTGAAAAAAGTCACACTTACCGATGAATATGGGCCTGTTCATGTGTATCTCATGCCTTTTTTGAAGCCGGCGTATGTCCGGCATGTCCATCCGGAAGCGGAAGCTGACAGTTATGAAAGCGCGGTGCAGGCTGTGCTGGACAGAACTTCTGTCAACTTTGCAGAGCGTAATGTGCTTGTGGCGCACCAGTTTGTTACCGGCGCGAAGAGCTGCGAGTCTGAGGAGATCAGCGTGGGCGGGATAGAGCAGGTGAATTCTTCGGTGTTCCGAAATTTTGATTATGTGGCCCTGGGGCATATCCACAGCCCGCAGAGTGTCGGCCGGGAGACGGTGCGTTACTGCGGCACGCCACTGAAGTATTCCTTTTCGGAAAGCCGCCAGACAAAGACAGTGACCCTGGTAACACTCGGACCGAAGGGAGAGGTTCAGATAGAGGAGAGGCCGCTTGTTCCCCTTCGGGATATGCGGAGCATTAAGGGCACTTACGAAGAGGTGACGCGCCGTTCTTTTTATGAAAACAGCAATACCAAGGACTATCTCCAGGTGGTTTTGACAGATGAGGAGGATGTTTTGGACGGACTGCAAAAGCTTAGAGTGATTTATCCGAATCTGATGCAGCTTGTCTATGATAACCGGCGCACCAGAGAAAACAGAAGTCTTGTACAGGAGGAAATGGACCAGAGAAAATCCGAGGCAGAGCTTTTTGCGGAGTTTTACCAGCTTCAGAACAATCAGCCGATGGATGCGTGGCAGGAGGGTTTTGTGCGGGAGCTTATGGACGAAATAAAGGAAACCGAGAAAAGGAAGGGTGGGAAAAATGAGGCCATGTGAGCTTGTTATCAGTGCATTCGGACCCTACGCAGAGGAGACGGTGATTGATTTTCGAAAGCTGGGCACCCACGGTATTTATCTGATCACGGGAGATACCGGGGCCGGCAAAACGACGATTTTTGATGCCATTACCTTTGCGCTTTACGGGGAAACCAGCGGAAGTGTCAGAAGAGGGAAAATGCTGCGGAGCAAATATGCAGAGGCAGGGGTTCCCACCTATGTGAAGCTCACCTTTCTCTATCAGGGGGAGGAATATCGGATAAAAAGAAACCCGGAATACCAGCGTCCCAAGGCCAGAGGAACCGGAATGACGCTCCAGAAGGCGGACGCGGAGCTTGTTTTTCAGGATGGGCGTGCGCCGGTGACAGGAGCGCAGGATGTAACAGCGGCGGTGGAACGGCTCATAGGGCTTAGTTTTGTACAGTTTACCCAGATCGCCATGCTGGCCCAGGGAGATTTCCAGAAGCTGCTGCTTTCCGATACGGCCAGCCGGAATGAAATTTTCAGGAGACTGTTTCATACAGATACCTATGAGCATCTGCAGGACCGGCTGAATTTGGAAGAACGGAAGCGCAAGAACGCGTATCAGGATTTGAAAAAGAGTATCAGGCAGCATCTGGATGGAGTGGACGCAGGCGGAGACACGCCGGAAGATATCCGTTTTCTGGAATTGAAGAAATCCGGCTATGACGGACAGGTGGCGCAAAGCCTGAAGCTGCTGCAAAAAATCCTGGAAGAAAATGAAAAGCAGCAGGCAGAGGTGAAACAAAGGCTTGGAGAGACGGAAAAGCAGCTGGCAGAGTTTGCCCGTCAGGAAGAAAGAAAAAGACAGCAGGAGGGGGCAAAAAAGCAGCTGGAAAAACATACGCTGGAGCTGGAGAGACTGCTTCCGCAGCTTCAGGAGGAAAAGCGAAAGCTGGAGGACTGCAGAAAAGCAGCTTTCCTATGTGAAACACTTGGGCTTCAGATAGAGCAGGCAGAGCAAAAGAGAAGGGTTTATGAGGAGCTTCGGAATCTGCAGGCGCTGATTGCTGAGAAGGAGCAGGAAAAAAGAAATGCAGAGGAGCAGAAAGAACAACAGGCGGAGAAAGAGGCGGAATTTGGCAGGGAACTGAAAGAGAAGGCACAGGAGCTGGAGGCGTTTGGCAATCTGGAAGAGATTCTGGCAGTGTTGAATGCAAAATACCGGGAAAAGGACAGGGAGCAGAAGCAGCTGCAACAAAGGCTTGCGGATCTGCAAAATTATACCAGGGAGCTTCAGGAGGCGGTCAAAGGAAAGCAGGTGGACGAGGAAAAATCCCGGATCCTGGGTCAGAGCCTGGAAGAAAGCAAGCGCCAGATGGAAGGGCTCTCCGGGCTGGATGTGCAGGGCGTAAAAATTGCAGGCCAGCTTGCGGAGCTGAAAAGGCAGCAGAGCCAGTTCCGGGAGCTTTATGACGCGCTGGAACAGCTCGCAGACAGTGTAAAGCAGGAAGAAAAAAAAGAGCGCCGGCTTCTGGAGGAAGAAGAGCGCATAATAAAGGTGCTGGAACAGAAGCAGGCGGGCTATCAGGAGGTCAGAGGTGCGGATGCCATGCTGGCGGAACTGAGGGCGGAAGCCATACGACTGGCGGAGTGGAAACGGCGGCAGGCAGAGCTGGAAGCGGACTTTGTGAAATGCGGGACTCTGGAGCAGGAGCTGCTGCAGGCCCAGAAGCACTATCAGGAGGCGGAAAAAGAAAAGGAACAGTATCAGGCGCAGTACGATCGTCTGGAAAAGCTCTACCTGGGGGCGCAGGCAGGCCTTTTGGCGGAAACCCTGAGAGAGGGCGACGCCTGCCCCGTGTGCGGTTCCTGCCATCATCCAAAGCCGGCCCAAAAGTCCCGGGTGGTCCCGGATAAGGCGGCTCTTGATGAAATGCTCGGGACGCTTACCGAGGCGAGGGAAAGGGCGTCCCGTTTCAGTGGACAGGCGGGGGATCTGAAGCGGCAGACAGCGAAAAGCCAGGCGGAATTTTTGGCAGAGTGTGGAGCCCTGACGGAGGAAACGACCGGGGAAGCCAGGCGGTTTTCTGCGCTGGAGCAGGCACAGGACTGGCTGGAGCAGACCGGGGAAGCGCTTTTTCAAAAGAAAGAAGAAAACCAGCGCCGGCAGGAACTGTGCCAGAAAGGCCTGGAACAGAAAGAAACGCTGGAAACAGAAATTTCAAAGCTTCAGGGGCAGCTTGAGAGGCTCAGGGAAGACCTGCAGAGCGCGGCCGGAAAGAAAACAGAAAAGAAAACGCAGCAGGAGGAAAAGCTTTTTCAGCTTCAGCGCGCGGCAGGACAGCAGACGGAAGCGCTTTTTTCGGGAGCGCTTTTGGAAACAAGAAAAGAGATCATGGAGTGGTTTTCTGCACAGCTTGTGGAAGCAGAGCAAAAAAAAGAAGAAAACGAGCGTCGGCAAAAAAGGCTGCAAAGACTTCAGGAAGAGCTTGCGCTTTGCCAGCAGGAGATAGAACGGTGCCACAGGAGCGTGCAGGAGCACGAAAAAAAGATCGGGATTGCCAAAAGTCATCTGGAAGAATTTCAGGGGGAATCCGAAGAGTCGCTTAAGAAGCAGGCGGAGGAAGCCAACAGAGAGCTGGCAGAGCTTCAAAAACAGCAGCTCCAAAACAGAAAAAGTCTGGAAAGAAAAGAAAGTCTTCAAAAGGAATGCAGGGAGCTGGAAGAAAAAAAAGACGCCTGCAAGGATGCAATACAAGGGCTTTTGCAGGTTCTGGCAAGAACCGGTGCAGAGCAGAACGCTTTGGCAAAACAGCAGAAAACGCAGGAGGAAAAGCTTGCGGGAGAGACAGAAGAAGCGCTGCTGCAAAGGATCCGGGAGCTGAGGAACAAAAAACAAAGCCTCGAGGAAGACCTGAAAGCGCAGACGGAAGTTTTTGAAGCGCTTCAAAAACAACACACATTCCTGGAGGCTTCGGTTAAAACGCTGGAGAGTCAGCTGCAGGATCAGGAAGCTCTGGCAGACGAAGAGGAGCTCAAGGCGCAGAAGGAACACTGCCGGAAACGGCAGGAGGAATTGCGGAGTCTGGAGAAGAGTCTGTTTCACAGGCAGGAAAAAAACCAGGGCATTTTCCGGCAGGTTCACGCAAAGCAGCAGGAAATGGAGCTGACGGAAAAAGAATACGTCCGGGTCAAGGCCCTGGCGGAAACGGCAGGAGGAAACTTGAACGGCAAAGACAAGGTAACTCTGGAAACCTATGTGCAGGCAGCCTATTTTGACCGCATTTTGCGGCGTGCCAACCTGCGTTTTATGGCCATGAGCCAGGGGCAGTACGAGCTTAAGCGGGCGGCTGAGAGCGACAACCGATCGGCAAAAAGCGGATTGGAGCTCAATGTGACGGATCACTATAACGGAAGTGAAAGAAGCGTTAAAACATTGTCCGGGGGCGAAACCTTTATGGCTTCCCTTTCCCTGGCTCTTGGGCTTTCGGACGAGATACAGTCCTGTGCCGGAGGGATCCGCCTGGATACCATGTTTGTGGATGAGGGCTTCGGCGCGCTGGATGAAGAAGCCTTGAACAAGGCGCTGAACGCGCTTCAGAGAATGGCCGGAGACAACGCTCTGGTAGGAATTATTTCCCATGTACCGGAACTGAAGGAGCGTATTGATAAAAAAATAATTGTCACAAAGAAGTCCGAGGGGCTTCCTTTTCCGAAACCGATTGTTATTTTGGACACGGTGTGGTAAAATAAAAAAAGATATGCAGGGCGTCGGGAAGAGGATTCCGGTGCCTGAATACAGGAGGATATGAGAAAATGGAAAGCTATAAGCAGGAATTTATTGAATTTATGGTAGACAGCCAGGTGCTGAAGTTTGGAGAATTTACACTGAAGAGCGGACGCAAATCACCGTTCTTTATGAATGCGGGAGGGTATGTGACCGGCTCTCAGCTGAAACGTCTGGGCGAGTATTATGCGCGGGCAATCCATGAGAAATACGGCGATGATTTTGATGTGCTGTTCGGACCGGCATACAAGGGAATCCCCCTGGGCGTAGTTACTGCCATTGCCTACAGCGAGCTTTACGGAAAGGAAGTACGCTACTGCTCAGACCGCAAGGAAGAAAAAGACCACGGAGCAGACAAGGGAAGCTTTCTTGGAAGCAAGCTGAAAGACGGCGACAGAGTGATCATGATCGAGGATGTGACCACCTCCGGAAAATCCATGGAAGAGACCGTTCCCAAGGTGAGAGGGGCCGCAGATGTGGAGATCAAGGGACTTATGGTTTCTCTGGACCGCATGGAGGTTGGCAAGGGAGGCGTGAAATGTGCGCTGGATGAAGTGAAGGATCTGTACGGCTTTGAGACCAACGCCATTGTGACCATGGCCGAGGTTGTGGAGCACCTTTATAATAAGGAATACAAAGGCCAGATCATCATTGACGATACCCTGAAGGCGGCCATTGACGCATATTACAGCCAGTATGGAGCAAAATAAGCAGCAGAAGGGAGATTGCTTATGAACGAAAAAGTATATAAGGTGATGGGAAGCACCGGAGCAGGAAGCCTGGCTCTGGGCATCATTGTTCTTGTGACAGGGATCGTGACAGGGGTTCTGATGATCGTAAACGGGGCGAAGCTCCTCAAGAGAAAATCAGACCTGACCTTTTAGTGGATCACAGAGAACGCACGCGGTGCGGAAGGAGCTGTGCGATCCACTGTTTGGGGAAAGGCTTTCAGTGAGGGGAGAATTTTGAAAAACGAAACGAAACAGACCATACGGCGCGTGGGTTTTGTCCTCTTCGTGATCTATATGCTGATCTTGATATATCTTCTCTTTTTTGTGGAGGAATACGGGCGTGTTGCGCAGGCAGAGCAGGCCTATCGCTATAATTTCACACCCTTTGTGGAAATACAACGCTTCTGGAAATATCGGGATCAGCTGGGGACGTTTGCGCTTTTGACAAATATTGTGGGAAATGTCGTTGGCTTTATGCCGTACGGTTTTATCCTGCCGGTCATCACACGCCGCAGGCGAAGCGGATTTCTGGTGATCCTTTCCGGGTTTTGCATCAGCCTGACGGTGGAAGTCATACAGCTTGCCACAAAGGTGGGAAGCTTTGACGTGGACGACCTGATTTTAAATACGCTGGGCGTTGCGCTGGGATATCTGCTTTTTTATATCTGCAATGCCCTGAGGAGAATATACTATGGCAAAAAGATTTAGGTATGCTTTTGCAAAGAAAAAAGAAGCCGCAAAAGGGAAGCTGTCGTTGGGATTGGCGATAGCTTCCTTTCTCCTGTTTGTGGCAGCAGTGCTGGTATCCTTTTTTCTGGGAGAACCCTTTGGATTCCTCGTGGGAGGCCTCAGTGTTTTTGGAATGCTCCTGTCCGTTTACGGCTTTATCATGGGACTTGTGAGCTTCTCGGAGGAAAACAGAAAGCACACGACAAGCATCATCGGTTCCATTGTCAACGGCATGGTTGTCATCATATGGATCGGGATTTTTTTGACGGGGGTATCATAAATGGACAGACTGAAGCGGCAGATGGATTTTATTGTAGAAATAGACAAGGTAAAAAATATTTTCCGCCAGACGTATCTTTCGGATGGAAACCGAAAAGAAAACGATGCGGAGCATTCCTGGCACCTGGCTCTTATGGCGGTGCTTCTGAAGGAATACGCCAATGAGGATGTGGATCTTGGCCGTGTGATTCCCATGGTGCTGATCCACGATCTGGTGGAGATCGACGCCGGGGACACCTATGCCTACGACGAAGCCGGGAAGGCCACACAGAGAGCACGGGAAGAAGCGGCGGCAGAGCGGATCTTCGGCATGCTTCCCGAAGACCAGGCAAAGTGGGTTCGGGAACTCTGGGAGGAATTTGAGGCTTATGAGACTGCGGAGGCAAAATTTGCCCGGGTTATGGACAACTGCCAGCCGCTGCTCCTCACAGATGCCCAGGGCGGAAAAAGCTGGAGAGAGCACGGGGTAAAAAAAAGCCAGATCTACGCGCGGAACAGCCGTGTGCACGAGGGTTCCGAAAAAATCTGGGAATATATGAAAGCGCGCATTGACGAGCATGTTGCGCTGGGAAATATCATGGACGATATGACAGAGTAAAAACAGGACAAAATCAGAGAAATGGAGAAAATGCTTTGGACGAGTGGATGACAGAGCGCCTGGCGCTTGCAAAAATGAGAGTTGCGCAGATCGTGACAGAGGAGGAGGCACCCAAGCCCTTCCGTGCGTTTTTTAACAGCGAAGCAGCCTTTTTGAGCCGTGCACTGGCGCGCATGGAAAAGCCCTGGGGGGAAGAGACGCTGCAGGAGCTGGCAGAGGAAAACAAGAGCTTTTATGAGGATATTTTTGCGGAAAACTATCAGACCTGCTACGGGAACCCGGCTTATGCGGCAAGCGCGCTGGGAGAGTACGGAGCTGCGCTTTGTTTTCTCTACGGGGAGCTCAGAGGCGCTGTTGTGTACGCCTTTGAAAACCGCATCTGGGATATGACAGTGACCCTGGAACTGTTTCTGGAGGTATATTCCGCTTTTACACAGGAGGAGCTTCCCGGTGCGGAAGCCGTAAAAAAGATCCTCTGCTCTTACGTAAATGATTACAGCCATGACATGATGGAGCAGAGGATCCGCGAGGGTGTGGATGCGTCCCTGGATTTTGCGGTGAGGATCGTAATGGATTCCGATCTTACGGATCTGCGCTATCTGTACCGTTACGGCGAGTTTGTTTCGGAAAATGAGCTGGGCGCGGCGCGTTTTTTGAATTCACTTTCTCAGGAAGAGATAGACGATATGGCGCGGACCTACACGGAAGGTTACCGCATTGGCTTTATCGCCGGGCGCAAGGATATGAGCAAAAAGAAAACCGTGAACATCCGTTATAACCTGGGCTTTGAGCGCATGGTCCGCGCGGCGGTGCAGCAGTTTGCAAACATGGGGCTTTCCCCTGTGATCTATCGTCATGCCACCCATGCGGTCAGCAAAAAGGGATATCATCGCGTGGGGTACACCGGCGGAATTGCCAATGCGCAGTATGATTACGATCACCGTCAGGACAGCGCGCTGTTCCTTGACAGCGATTTTGTGCAGCGAAAGCTGCGGGCCATGCAGAATGCCTACGAAAAATATAAAGATCTGGCAGAGGTCCACGGCGGGCCGGCCTGCATTGAGACCTTCGGGGAGAAGCCCTTTTTGCCGGAGAGCAAAAAAGAGGCGCTTTCTTACACAGAGGCTCAGCAGAAGCTGTCGCTGGAGCTTGACAATGAATCCGGTCAGATCGTGAACCGCTATATCAAAGGGGATGAGCGAAGCTTTACGATCATTGCCTATCCGGTTCCGGAGATCGGCGGGGATTACGAGGCGATCTTTAGGGAAATTGTGAAGATCAATAATCTGGATTATACGCTTTACCAGAATGTGCAGCAGAAGATCATAGACACGCTGGATACCTGCGAATGGGTGGAGGTAAAAGGAAAAGGAGACAATGAGACAGATCTTTTGATCCATCTGCATCCATTGAAGCATCCGGAGAAGGAGACAAACTTTGAAAACTGCGTGGCAGATGTGAACATCCCGGTGGGCGAGGTCTTTACCTCCCCCATGCTTGCAGGAACAGGCGGAATCCTTCATGTGAAGGAGGTTTACTTAAACGGGCTCAAATTCCTGGATCTGAAGCTGGTGTTTGACTGCGGACAGGTCATTGATTACTCCTGCGCTAATTTTGAAAACGAGGAGGAAAACCGCAAATACATTGAGGACAACATCCTGTTTCATCATCCCAGGATCGCCATGGGCGAGTTTGCCATCGGAACCAACACCACGGCCTATGTGGCGGCACAGAAATACGGCATTGCAGACAAGCTTCCCATTCTTATTGCAGAAAAGATGGGACCTCACTTTGCAGTGGGCGACACCTGCTACAGCTGGGCAGAGGACACGCCGGTGTACAATCCCGACGGCAAGGAGATCATCGCCAGAGACAATGAGATTTCCGATATGCGCAAGGATGATGTGAGTCTGGCGTATTTCGGCTGCCACACGGATATCACCATTCCCTATGACGAGCTGGGAAGCATCCGGGTCATTGACGATGAGGGGGAAGGTGTTTCCATCATTGAAAACGGGCGTTTTGTACTTGCGGGCACGGAAAAATTAAACGAGCCTTTTGAGCAAAATTCTTGACAGGTGCAGGTAACTTCTAGTAGAATTTATGCGGGGTATTGGCCCCCTTATTGGAATAAAAAATTTCATATACACAAAAGGAGAACAGACATGGCAAAAGTAGGAATTGTGATGGGCAGCGATTCAGATATGCCGGTAATGCAGAAAGCGGCAGACATTTTGGAGAAGCTTGGAATTGATTTTGAAATGAAAATCATTTCTGCACACAGAGAACCGGATGTGTTTTTTGAGTATGCGAAGACAGCAGAAGAGAAAGGCTTTAAAGTTATCATTGCAGGAGCTGGAATGGCAGCACATCTGCCGGGAATGTGCGCGGCGATCTTCCCCATGCCTGTGATCGGAATCCCCATGCACACCACTTCTCTGGGCGGCAGGGACTCCCTGTACTCCATTGTACAGATGCCTTCCGGGATTCCGGTGGCTACCGTGGCGATCAACGGCGGGGCAAATGCCGGTCTTCTGGCCGCAAAGATCCTGGCGACTTCGGATGCAGAGCTTCTTGAGAGACTCAAAGCCTACAGCCAGGAGCTGAAGGAGCAGGTAGAGGCCAAAGACGCAAGATTACAGGAAGTTGGATATAAAAATTACTAAGCCTGGGAGGTGCATTATGGATTACAAGAAAGCTGGAGTGGATATCGAAGCGGGCTATCGTTCCGTGGAATTGATGAAAGAACATGTAAAGAAAACCATGCGCGAGGAAGTGCTGGGAGGCCTGGGCGGATTTTCCGGCGCCTTCTCCCTGGCAAAGATCAAAGAAATGGAAGAACCGGTGCTGCTGTCGGGAACCGACGGCTGCGGAACCAAGGTGAAGCTTGCCATGCTCATGGACAAGCACGACACCATCGGCATTGATGCGGTCGCCATGTGTGTCAATGATATCGCCTGTGCAGGCGGAGAGCCACTGTTCTTCCTTGACTATATTGCCTGCGGCAAGAACTATCCGGAAAAGATTGCTTCTATCGTGAGCGGCGTGGCAGAGGGATGCCTTCAGTCTGAGGCTGCCCTGATCGGCGGAGAGACCGCAGAGCATCCGGGCCTGATGCCGGAGGAGGATTATGACCTGGCCGGCTTTGCAGTGGGCGTGTGCGACAAGAAGGATATGATCACCGGAGAGGATCTGAAAGCCGGCGATATTCTGATCGGTATGGCATCCACCGGTGTGCACAGCAACGGTTTTTCTCTGGTGCGCAAGGTGTTTGAGATGACAAGACAGTCTCTGGATACATATTATGAAGAGCTTGGAAAAACCTTGGGCGAGGCGCTTCTTGCACCGACCCGCATCTATGTAAAAGCTCTCAAAAATGTGAAAAACGCAGGAGTGACGGTCAAAGCCTGCAGCCACATCACCGGCGGCGGTTTCTACGAGAACGTGCCCCGTATGCTGAAGGAAGGCGTGCGCGCAGTGATCCAGAAGGACAGCTATCCCATTCCGCCGGTGTTCACTCTCATGGCAGAAAAAGGCGATATCGAGGAACAGATGATGTACAATACCTTCAACATGGGAATCGGCATGATCGTGGCTGTAGCGCCGGCAGATGTGGACAAGGCAATGGCGGCCATGAAGGAAGCCGGAGATACTCCGTATATCATCGGCAAGATCGAAGACGGCGAAAAGGGAGTGACCTTATGCTGAAAATAGGCGTTTTGGTTTCCGGAGGCGGAACCAACCTGCAGGCGATCCTGGACGCGGTCAAGAACCACGAGATCACCAATGCCCGGGTGGAGCTTGTCATCAGCAACAATGCGGGCGCGTATGCGCTCACCCGCGCCAGGGAGCACGGAGTGGAGGCTGTGTGTATTTCTCCCAAGGATTATGACAGCCGCGGGGAATTTCATAAGGCGCTTCTGAAAAAGCTTCAGGACAGCCAGGTGGATCTGGTAGTGCTGGCGGGCTTTTTGGTAGCCATTCCGGAAATGATCGTCAATGCGTATCCGAACCGGATCATCAACATCCATCCCTCCCTGATCCCCTCGTTCTGCGGCGTCGGCTATTATGGGCTGCGCGTGCATGAGGGCGTTCTGGCAAGAGGCGTGAAGGTGACCGGCGCCACGGTGCATTTCGTGGACGCCGGAACAGATACCGGGCCCATTCTTTTGCAGAAGGCAGTGGAAGTACAGCCGGGCGATACGCCGGAGCTCCTTCAGCGCCGGGTGATGGAGGAGGCAGAGTGGAAGCTTCTTCCCAGAGCCATAGATTTGATCGCAAATAATAAAGTACAGGTGAAAGACGGACGAGCAGAGATAAAGGAGTAGGGATATGAAAGTACTTATCGTTGGCAGCGGCGGCCGGGAGCATGCCATTGCCTGGAGCGTGGCAAAGAGCAAAAAAGTGGACAAGATTTACTGTGCGCCCGGCAATGCCGGAATTTCCCGGATTGCCCAGTGCGTAGACATCGGCGCCATGGAGTTTGAGCGCCTGGCAGACTTCGCCCAGGAGAAGCAGGTGGATCTGACCATTATCGGTATGGACGACCCGCTGGTGGGCGGAATTGTGGACGTGTTTGAGGCGCGCGGACTCCGTGTGTTCGGTCCCCGCAAAAACGCGGCTATTCTGGAGGGCTCCAAGGCATTTTCCAAGGATCTGATGAAAAAATACAACATCCCTACAGCGGCTTATGAAAATTTTGACGATGCAGGGGAAGCGCTTGCCTATCTTCGCACGCAGGCAAAATTTCCGATCGTGCTGAAGGCCGACGGCCTTGCGCTGGGGAAGGGCGTGCTGATCTGCAATACGCTTGAGGAAGCAGAGGCAGGCGTCAAAGAAATTATGGAAGACAAAAAATTTGGCTCCGCCGGAAATACCATGGTGATCGAAGAGTTTATGACAGGCCGGGAGGTTTCCGTGCTCTCCTTTGTGGACGGAAAGACCATCAAGACCATGACTTCCGCCCAGGATCACAAGCGCGCCATGGATGGAGATCAGGGCCTGAATACCGGCGGAATGGGAACCTTTTCCCCAAGCCCCTTCTACACAGAAGAGGTGGATGAATTCTGCAGAAAATATGTGTACCAGGCGACGGTTGATGCCATGGCAGCGGAGGGCCGCCCCTTCAAGGGCATCATTTTCTTCGGTCTCATGCTGACGGCAGATGGTCCGAAGGTGCTGGAATACAACGCAAGATTTGGCGATCCGGAGGCGCAGGTAGTGCTTCCGCGTATGAAGAACGACATCATTGAGGTGATGGAGGCCTGCGTGGACGGAACCCTGGACAAGATTGACCTGCAGTTTGAGGACAATGCGGCAGTCTGTGTGGTCCTGGCGAGCGAAGGATATCCGGTAAAATACGAAAAAGGCATCCCCATGTACGGGTTTGAGAATTTTGAGGGAAAAGACGGTTATTACTGTTTCCACGCGGGAACAAAATTAAAAGATGGACAGATCGTGACGAACGGCGGCCGTGTTCTTGGCATCACCGCCACAGGAAGCGATCTGAAAGAGGCAAGGAAGAACGCTTATGAGGCGACGGAGTGGATTTCCTTTGCGAATAAATATATGCGCCATGACATCGGAAAAGCGATCGACGAGGCAGAGAGGTAAGAGAGATGGCAATCACAGAAAAAGAAGCAATCAAAGAGCTGCAGACACGGAAGGAATTTTTTGTGGCCTTTTCCCAGGCAACAAAGCTTCCCTATGTGACCTGCGACTCAGAAACCTTTAATGACCAGGCGTGGATTTTTGCCACGGAGGAGGAAATTAAAGAATACGGAAAAAATCTTCTCAATGATAAAATCCTTCTTATGGGAATGAAGTATGAGAATAAGGATTTTCCGAAATTTTACGGGACACTTTACGGGATCGGCGTGAACAGCGTTGTCTGGAACGACGGAGAGGAACAGATCGAAGTGGAGCTGTCTCACATTGCAAAGCAGGCGGATCACAGCCAGCTGGAGCCGGCGAAACGTCCGCTGTTGAATCCCACCCTGCAGCTGTCCGGCATTTATTTTATGCAGGCCTTAAGACGTCCGGTAAAACCGGAAGAGCGCGGGGATATGAGGGAGCTGGAGGAAGAGTTTCTGGCAAATCTTCGCAAATCCGAATTTCTCATTGCCATGGCTGTGGATGAGAATGACCCGAAGAAGGTGAACGTACCGTATTTGAAGGGAAAAGACGACAAGATTCTTCATCCGGTGTTTTCTGATGTGATGGAGTTCCAGAAGTTCGCGCGGGACAAGAAATTTCGCCTGGCGAAGGTTCCTTTTGCAAAACTTCTGACAGTGATGATCCCCCAGGCGGAGGCCTTTGTGCTGAATCCCATGGGATTCAATCTCATTCTGAACAAAGGACAAATGCAGAAAATTCTGGGAAATTGAGAAAAACGCAGACCGGGGCAGGAAATGTGCCCCGGTTTCTTTATCATGGAAAAGGACTCCGTTTTGTTATGGAATTTGGTGTTTTCAAAAAAGGAGAATTGTGCTATCATATCTATAACAAAATCTCGGGCATGGAGCACAAAGCAGTACAGGAAGTATGTCTGGGCACAAAGGAGGATATCATATGGTTATAGAGATAGATTTCAGCAGTGATGAGGCCATTTATATGCAGCTCACCAATCAGATCATCATGGGGATTGCCACATCCAGGCTTCACGAAGGAGATTCCCTCCCATCTGTCCGGCAGCTTGCGGATACGATCGGGATCAACATGCACACGGTGAATAAGGCCTACGCCCTTCTGCGTCAGCAGGGCTTTGTATCCATTGACAGAAGAAAAGGCGCGGTCATCGCCGTAGATATGGATAAAATAAGCGCTTTGGAGGAAATGAAGAATAATCTGATGATCGCTCTTGCAAGAGGCTGCTGCCGCAAAGTCAGCCGGGAAGAGGTACATCAGCTGATCGATGAGATTTATGAGGAATATGGAATTGAGAAATAGGAGGATTTTATGAGGGAACGATTTACCAGGCAGGCTGCAAAAGCCCTTTCTCTGGGCGAAAAAATGGCCGGTACGCGAGGGCATGGGTATGTGGGGACAGAGCATATCCTCGCTGGACTCTTGAAGGAGCCTTCGGGAACTGCCGGGCGGGTTTTGGAAGAGTTCGGGGTGGAACAGGAGAAGCTCCTGGAGCTTATTGACAAACTGATCGCACCTTCGGGGAATCTTTTGGAAAAAAGTCAGCCGGGCTACAGTCCGCAGGCGCAAAAGATCATAGAGAATGCGGCTGCGGAGGCAGAAGGCTTCGGGCAGGCTCTGACAGGAACCGAGCATCTGCTCCTCGCGATGCTCAAAGAGAGCGACTGTGTGGCAACCAGACTTTTATACACGATGGGCGTGAATATCCAGAAGCTGTATGCAGGTGTGCTGACGGCCATGGGGATGGAAGGCGAAAAAATCAGCGAGAAGCTGCAGTCTGCCAGAGAAAAAAGAGGGACGGCAACGCCGGTCCTTGACCAGTACAGCCGGGATTTAACCGCGCTGGCAGCAGAAGGAAAGCTGGATCCGGTGATCGGAAGAGAGGAACAGATCAACCGTCTGATCCAGATCCTTTCCCGACGGACCAAGAACAACCCTTGCCTGGTGGGAGAGCCGGGTGTGGGCAAGACTGCCATTGTGGAAGGGCTTGCCCAGCAGATCGTCTCCGGCATGGTTCCGGAATCGGTGCAGAATAAGCGGGTTGTGGTCCTGGATCTGTCCGGTATGGTTGCGGGAAGCAAGTACCGGGGCGAGTTTGAAGAACGTATCCGCAATGTGGTAAACGAGGTGCGGGAGCATCAGGGGATTTTTCTTTTTATTGATGAGCTTCATACCATTATCGGGGCGGGCGGCGCCGAGGGTGCGCTGGACGCATCCAATATCCTGAAGCCGTCTCTTTCCCGGGGGGAAATCCAGCTCATCGGCGCGACCACCCTGGAGGAATACCGCAAATATATTGAAAAGGACGCGGCTCTGGAGCGGAGGTTCCAGCCCGTCACGGTGGAGGAGCCGAAAGAAGAGGAGACGGTTGCCATTCTAAAGGGCCTGCGCCCCTACTACGAGGCCCATCATAAGGTAAAAATAGAGGACGAGGCGATCAGCGCGGCAGTCAAAATGGCGGTGCGCTACATCAACGACCGTTTTTTGCCGGACAAAGCCATTGATATCATAGATGAGGCTGCTTCCAGAGTGCGCCTTTCCGGCTGCGGCAAAGCGCCGGAAATTACACAGCTTGAGCTTGACATCCGGGAACTTCTCAAAGCAAAGGAAGAGGCGGTGAAGCAGGCGGACCTTGTTCTTGCCAGAGAGCTGCAGGAAAAACAAAAAGAGGCGGAAGCCCTGCTGCAGCAGAAAAAAGAAAAAGCAAACCGGAGCAGGAACCGCCGTTCACTGACTGTGGATGAGGCAGCCGTGGCAAAGATCGTCTCCGACTGGACCAAAATTCCGGTACAGCGGCTCACCGAAGGGGAAACCAGACGTCTTGCCAATCTGGAAAAGGAGCTGCACAAGCGGGTGATCGGGCAGGAGGAAGCGGTTGCGGCGGTTGCGCAGGCAGTGAAGCGAGGGCGGGTAGGTCTCAAAGACCCGGGTCGCCCCATTGGCTCCTTTCTGTTTCTGGGGCCGACCGGCGTGGGAAAAACAGAGCTTTCCAAGGCGCTTGCGCAGGCGGTGTTTGGAAGCGAGCAGGCCATGATCCGTGTGGACATGTCCGAGTATATGGAGAAGCACAGCGTCTCGAAGCTTATTGGCTCACCTCCCGGCTATGTCGGCTACGATGAGGGCGGTCAGCTCAGCGAAAAGGTGCGCCGCAACCCCTACAGTGTGATCCTGTTTGATGAGATAGAAAAAGCGCACCCGGATGTGTTTAACATTCTTCTGCAGGTGCTGGACGACGGACACATCACAGATGCCCAGGGGCGCAAGGTGGATTTCAAACAGACGATCATCATCATGACCTCCAACGCAGGAGCGCAGGCGATCATCGAGCCAAAGCGTCTGGGCTTTGTATCCGGGACAGATGAAAAACGGGATTATCAGTTTATGAAATCCGGGGTCATGGAGGAAGTGCGCCGGATGTTCAAGCCGGAGTTCCTCAACCGGATCGATGAGATCATCGTATTCCATGCACTGAACCCACAGCATATCCGTCAGATCGTGGGAATTCTCCTGGAGTCGCTGAAAAAGCGCTGCAGGGAGCAGCTGGAAATCGAGCTCAAGGTGACCGGAGCGGCCAAAGACCTTCTGGCGGAAGCCGGTTTTGACAGCAAGTATGGGGCAAGGCCCCTTCGCCGTGCGATCCAGACAAAGGTAGAAGACCGTCTTGCAAACGAAATCCTGGAAGGGCACATCAAACGGGGCGATACCGTGCAGGTGCAGGCGGCAAAAAAAGAACTGATATTTTCTGTAAAATGACAGAATATCTCTAATTTGTACCGAATTCTTAAAAAGATATTAAATTTCACAGAGACACTGGCAAACAAAAAACATTCAGAGTATAATGTAAACACTTAATGAGCACAGGTGCAGGCGCCGTGCGAATTTAGTGTAAACTTAACAGAGAAACAAAAGAGATTCAGGGAGGACATAAGAACATGGCAGTAGTAAAAGAACTGATTCGTACAGAGGAAAACGGGGGCATCAGCTTCGGCGATTACGAAAAAAATGAGAAATCCAAGCTTTCAGATTATTCCTATCAGGGCGATATGTATAAAGTAAAAACGTTCCGGGAGATTACAAAGCTTGAGAGAAACGGCATGTTTGTGTATGAATCTGTTCCGGGAACTTCTGTTTTCGGATTGGTTCAGGACGGGGATACGATGGCATTTGCAGTGGAAGGACCGGAGGATGCGCAGATCACCGTGGAGCTTGAGGCGGACAGCGAGTATTCCATCTGCATCAACAATGCGTGCACCGACAAAATGAAAACCAATCTGGGCGGCAAGCTTTCCTTCAGCGTGGAGCTTGGTGAGGGTACCAGAGCAGAAGTGAAGATTGTAAAATGCTAAAAAATAAAAAAATGGTATATTTCTGCCAGGAATGCGGGTATGAGTCCTCCAAATGGATGGGACAATGCCCGGGCTGCAGGGCGTGGAATACCTTTGTGGAGGAACCTGCAGCAAAAAAGGCTCCGGCGAAAAGCACCGGTTTTTCCGGACATCAGCCGGAGCCGGTGCTTTTAAAAGATATCAGCCTTTCCAGTGATGAAAGACAGAGCACCGGGATCGGAGAGCTGGACCGGGTACTGGGCGGCGGCATTGTTCCGGGCTCCCTGGTTCTGGTGGGCGGAGATCCCGGTATCGGAAAATCCACGCTTCTTCTTCAGGTGTGCAAAAATCTCGCGGACCAGGGAATTTCCGTACTCTATATTTCCGGGGAGGAATCCTTACGGCAGATCAAGCTTCGCGCCAACCGTATCGGAGAATTCACAGAGAAGCTGACACTTTTGTGTGAGACCAATCTGGAGGTCATCCGCGGGATCGTGGAGAGGAAAAAGCCACAGGTGGTCATTGTGGATTCCATTCAGACCATGTTCCATGAGGAGATCAGCTCCGCTCCGGGAAGTGTGTCACAGGTGAGAGAGTCCACCAATATTCTCATGCAGATCGCAAAAGGAATGGGCGTGTCTATTTTTATTGTCGGCCATGTGACCAAAGAGGGAAATGTTGCCGGCCCAAGGGTTCTGGAGCACATGGTAGACACGGTACTCTATTTTGAGGGCGACCGCCATGCTTCTTACCGGATCCTTCGGGGCGTGAAGAACCGTTTTGGTTCCACCAACGAAATCGGGGTATTTGAGATGCAGCAGTCCGGTCTTTCGGAGGTCAAAAATCCTTCGGAATTTCTTTTGAACGGCCGTCCTCAGAACGCTTCCGGATCTGTGGTGGCCTGTTCCATGGAAGGAACAAGACCTATTCTGGTGGAGATCCAGGCGCTGGTATGCCAGAGCAATTTTGGGATTCCCAGAAGAACAGCGGTGGGAACTGATTTTAACCGTGTGAATCTGCTCATGGCGGTTCTGGAAAAAAAGGCGGGGATCCATCTGGCCGCCTCAGATGCATATGTGAATATTGCCGGGGGACTCAAAATGACCGAGCCGGCGATCGACCTTGGGATTTGCCTGGCTGTTTTGTCAAGCTTCAAGGATATCGTGATCCCGGATTCGGTGATGGCCTTCGGAGAAGTGGGCTTAAGCGGAGAAGTCCGGGCGGTAAGCATGGCTGCCCAGCGTGTGCAGGAGGCAAAAAAACTTGGCTTTGAGACAGTGATTCTTCCAGAAGTGTGCCGTGCCTCTCTGGAAAAAATCAAGGGCATCCGCCTTGTCTATGTATCAGGCGTACAGGATGCGATTTCATATCTGACAAAGCAAATCGGGCAGGCACAATAAAATGGGAGGATGGAAGGAATGAACAAAAGACTGGATAAGCTTCCGGGTAAAGTGATAACGATTTTATTTACGGGAGTCTGGATCGTGTTTGTGGGGCTTTTGCTGTATACGAGAATGTTTCCCCTTACTTATGTACTGATCGCGGCAGTGCTTCTTGTGCTGCTGACGGTGGTGATCGGGGCTTTGGTGTGGAGAATGCGGCGAAGAGTGCGCTTTTGGACCGGAACGGTCCTGGCCGCGCTTCTTGTGATCGTCATGAGCCTGGGCAGCATGTATATGTATCAGACCATATCTGCCCTTGGAAATATTTCCGGCGTGAACACACAGACAGCCCATGTGGGACTTTATGTGCGCAGTGAGGATGCGGCGCAGTCCATTGCAGATACTGCCGGATATACGTATGGCATTTTGCAGACGCTGGACAGGGAGAACACAGACGCAGCCATTCAGGCAATGGGCGCGGATGTGGGAGCATCTGTCCAGGTGGCGGAGTATGCAGGACTGCCTCAGCTTGTGGATGGCCTTTTGAACGGGGAAACGGGAGGAATCATCCTGAATACCGCTTATCTGGACATTATCGCTGAAATGGAGCAGTATGCGGATATCCATTCGCGCATTCGCGAGGTGGGAAACAAGCAGGTTGAGACCGCGATTGAGCAGACGGCGCCTGTTCCCGGAGGTTCCGAGGAAGAGCACGGCGATCATGTAATGGAAGTGTTTATCAGCGGAATTGACACCAGAGGCGGCATGACCGCCAACAGCCGGAGTGACGTCAACATCCTGGCAACGGTAAACCTGGACACAAGGGAGGTGCTTCTTGTGTCTACCCCCAGAGATTACTTTGTGCCGCTGTCCATTTCCGGAGGCATTCCGGATAAACTGACCCATGCGGGAATCTACGGTGTGGATGTATCCATGGATACTCTGGGCATGCTGTACGATGTGAATGTGGATTACTATTTCCGCGTGAATTTCGGCGGTTTTGTGGATATTATCAACGCCCTTGGCGGAATAACGGTACATTCAGACTATGAATTTGTAAGCTCCGAAGGCGGATATTATTTCAGCCAGGGCGAAAACTACGTGGACGGTGACCAGGCCCTTGCGTTTGCCAGAGAACGGCAGGCTTTTGCAGAGGGTGACAGACAGCGCGGAAAGAACCAGATGGCTCTTATCGAATCCGTTATCAACAAAGCTCTTTCCCCGGATCTGCTGATGAATTACAGCTCTGTACTCTCCGGCGTTGAGGGAAGCTTTGAGACCAACATTCCTTATGATACCATCGCGGAGCTGGTGCGCACGCAGCTTGCCCAGGGCGGAAGCTGGAATATCCAGAGCTACAGCGTGGATGGAACCGGAGATACGCAGCAGCCGTATTCCATGAGTCAGGCAGCGTATGTCATGATCCCGGATCAGACGACAGTGGATACAGCAAAATCTCTCATGCAGCAGGTTCGTGCAGGAGAACATATTTCGGTAGAATAAAAGAGAAGTTCTTGGGGCAGGATACCTGAAGAAAAGAGGAACAAAGATGGAAGGATCTGCAAATAAATATCACAAGATACGTCAGAAAATCCTGAAGGTGTGTCATTTGGAGCATTGGCAGCTGATCGCGCTGCTTCTTGGCGTGTATGATATGATTTCCGTGAATGCGGCGTTCTTTCTTGCTCTGTGGGTGCGGTTTGACTGCGCCTACACCCACATTCCGGAACATTTTCTGTTGTCCTACGCAAAATTTGCGCCGATTTATACGATATTCTGTTTGCTGGTCTTCTGGGCTCTGCGGCTCTACAACAGCATGTGGCGTTTTGCGGGCTTCAGCGAAATTCTGAGAGTGCTGTCTGCCTCTGCGATTACCGGGATTTTCCATGTCATCGCCATCACCGCTGTTTTTGAGCGGATGCCTATCGCCTATTATATTTTTGGGATCAGCCTTCAGTTTGTAGCCTGTGTGGCCGTTCGTTTTTCCTATCGTTTTTATCTTCTGGAAAAGAGCCGCAAACAGAAGTCGGATTCCAGAGGTGCGGTACACCGGGTGATGCTCATTGGGGCCGGAATGGCCGGACAGATGATCCTGCAGGAGGTCCTGCACAGACGGGAAGTGAATGCGGAAATTTGCTGCATCATTGATGACAACCCCAATAAATGGAACCGATATATTGATGGGGTTCCCATTGTGGGAGGCAGGGATGATATTCTTCTCAATGCAGTAAAATACGGGATTGACCAGATCTATTTTGTGATTCCCACGGCAAGCGCGGAGGACAAGAGGGATATCTTGAATATCTGTAAGGAAACGGGCTGTGAAATGAAAAGCCTTCCGGGGATTTATCAGCTGGTAAATGAAGAGGTTTCCGTCAGCCAGATGAAGGACGTAGCAGTGGAGGACCTGCTTGGAAGAGACCCGATCACAGTCAATAATGAGGAGATTTTTGACTATGTAAGCGGAAAAGTGATCCTTGTCACCGGCGGAGGCGGCTCCATCGGAAGTGAGCTTTGCCGGCAGATCGCCAGACATGCGCCGAAGCGGCTGATCATTTTTGATGTGTATGAGAACAATGCCTATGAGATCGAGCAGGAGCTGAAAAGAACCTTTCCAAAGCTTTCGCTTACCGTTCTCATCGGCTCTGTCCGGGACAGCAAGCGTGTGAACCATGTCTTTGCTGCGTACCATCCGGATATTGTGTATCATGCGGCGGCGCATAAGCATGTGCCGCTCATGGAGGCAAGCCCCTGCGAGGCGGTCAAGAATAATGTGATGGGTACCTACAAGACGGCCCGTGCCGCCATGGAGTACGGGTGCAGGAGATTTGTGCTCATCAGTACGGACAAGGCGGTAAATCCCACGAATATTATGGGTGCCAGCAAGAGAATGTGTGAAATGGTGATCCAGTCCATGGATATGATCTGCAGAGAGGGAAGATTTGAACTTCTGCCGTTTTTGAACGCACATTTTGAGGATGATGAAATGTCCGGAGAGGCACCGCACATGCCCGTAGCCGCAGGGCGCACGGAGTATGTGGCAGTACGCTTCGGAAACGTTCTGGGAAGCAACGGTTCCGTAATTCCCCTGTTCCGCAAGCAGATTCAGAGCGGAGGACCGGTGACGGTGACCCATCCCGATATCATCCGGTATTTTATGACGATACCGGAGGCGGTGAGCCTGGTGCTTCAGGCGGGCAGCTACGCCAAGGGCGGTGAAATTTTTGTCCTGGATATGGGAGCTCCGGTGAAGATTGATACACTGGCGCGCAATCTGATCAAGCTTTCCGGGTATAAACCGGATGTGGATATCAAGATCGTTTACACGGGTCTCCGCCCCGGTGAGAAGCTGTACGAGGAAAAGCTCATGGCGGAGGAGGGACTTGGAAAGACAGCAAACAAACTGATCCACATAGGAAAACCCATTCCCTTCGATGTGGAGAAATTTTTGGGACAGCTTGAAGAGCTGGCCCGTGCGAGCTATAACAATGCCGGGAACATCAGCCGTATGGTGGAGGAGATCGTGCCAACCTATCATCCCGCCAATGCGCAGCAGGAGCTAAACAGCCGTGTGTATGAAAAGCTTCTGGATGAAGCGGTTACAAAGGAAGAGAATTAAAAATGGGGACCCTGCAGAGGGATGCTTCTGGTGGATTTGTCCACCGGGCATTTTTGCAGGGCCCCTTTTTGCTGACAGGAAAGTACAGAACGTTCTGAAAAAGTATACAAAAAATGGCTTCATTTGTCTTCTTCAGATCTGGAATCCGGAATGTGCGTTACCAAATCGCTGAAATCACAGTCCAGGATATCACAGAGTCTGTCAAGGGTATATAGTTCTACATTCTGATTCTTGCGGAATTTATCCAGCAGAGAGCGGGAAATATGGTAATGCTCGTAGAGGTCATACTGCGTGATCCCCCGCTTCTTCATGGTCTCCCACAGTTTGTCATATGTTATCATAAAAATATCCTGTCCAAAATCTCCTTGATATAAACCTATTATCGCGGTAAAATCATTACAGCAACAGTGTCTTTATAAGGACACTACTGGAGGGATGGACTATGAAACATATATGGAAATACCTGCTGTCCGCTGCAGCGACTCTTTTTTTCTCCGGCTGTCTTTTCTACTGTCTGGTGGCGGGGGCTCCGCAGGGAAAAGAGGAACTGTGGATATATCTTTTGGCGGCAGGCGGCTTTTCGATTCTGCTTCCTTGCTTTGTATGTGTATGCATCCACTATATTCTTTATCTTCAGAAAAAAATTGAGCGTTATGAAGAGTCAAAAAATTAACGATTTTGGGTCTGTTCTTGACAAAATACAGTTTGTGCCATAGTATTAGAAGCAACACGATGGAAAGGAGATTGGCCGGATGGGAGAAAGAGTGATTCATGCGGCGCTTCTGGGACTTGGAACCGTTGGCACAGGCGTGTACAAGGTGTTGAAGAACCAAGAGGCAGAGATGACTGCAAAGATTGGCTGTAAGGTGAAGATCAGCCGGATTCTTGTGAGAAATATAGAAAAAGCAAAGGAAAAGGTGGAGGATGCTTCCATACTTACCAACCGCTGGGAGGATATCCTGGAGGATTCTTCCATAGATATTGTAATTGAGCTGATGGGCGGGATTGAGCCGGCACATACATACATTCTGGAAGCGCTTCACGCAGGCCTTCATGTAGTGACAGCGAACAAGGACCTGATCGCGGTAAAGGGCAAAGAGCTCCTGGACGCAGCGCAGGAGGCGAAGGTGGACTTTTTGTTCGAGGCGGCAGTTGCAGGCGGCATTCCCATCATCCGTCCGCTGAAGCAGTGTCTTGCGGGAAATCATATGACAGAGGTCATGGGGATCGTCAATGGAACCACCAATTTTATCCTCACAAAAATGTCTCAGGAGGGAATGGAATTTTCCGATGCGCTTGCAGAGGCAACCCGGCTTGGCTATGCGGAGGCAGATCCCACAGCTGACATCGAAGGTCTGGATGCAGGGCGCAAAATCGCAATCCTTGCTTCCGCAGCGTTTAACTCCAGAGTGGTTTTTGACGATGTGTATACGGAGGGAATTACAAAGATCACCTCAAAGGATATCCGCTGTGCCCGGGAGATGGGCTGCGACATCAAGCTTCTCGGTGTTGCCAGAAATGTAAGCGACGGCATTGAGGCTTACGTATGCCCTATGCTGATTCCCAGCAGCCATCCGCTGGCAGCTGTGAACGATTCCTACAATGCGGTATTTGTACACGGCGATGCAGTAGAGGATGCCATGTTCTTTGGAAGAGGAGCAGGAGAACTTCCCACGGCAAGTGCTGTTGTGGGTGATATTTTTGATATCGTGCGAAACATTCAGGCGGGATGTACTTCCCGGATCGGATGTACCTGCTACAAGGATCTTCCGGTGAAAAAAATGGAGGATACCCATAACCGCTATTTCCTGCGCCTTCAGGTGGATGACCGCTGCGGCGTTCTGGCGGAAATGACGGCCGTATTTGCCAAATACCAGGTGAGCGTGGCGCAGATGATCCAGAAAGCCAGAAAAAATGAGGACTGCGCGGAGATCGTGGTGATCACCGGAAAGGTTCGTGAGGGAGCGTTCCTCAAAGCCATGGAAGAGCTGAAAAACAAGGCGTTTGTCCGGAATATTTCCAGCATGCTGCGTGTATATGAAAAAATGAATTGAAAAATTTTGGATTTTTGATACTATAATAGAGTAGGAAAAATTTAACGAAATACCTTGTATATAAAAGGAGAACACTATGAGCAAGAAACCAACGGTTTTAATGATCCTTGATGGTTACGGCCTGAACGAAAAAAAAGAAAATAATGCGGTTTACGAGGCAAAGACCCCGGTTATGGACAGCCTGATGGCAGAGTGTCCTTTTGTAAAGGGCTATGCCAGCGGACTTGCGGTAGGTCTTCCGGACGGACAGATGGGCAACTCTGAGGTTGGACATCTGAACATGGGAGCAGGCCGTATCGTATACCAGGAACTGACCAGAATCACCAAGGAAATCGAGGATGGAGACTTTTTCAAGAACGAAGCGCTGTTGGCGGCGATGAAGAATGCCCGCGACAACGATTCTGCAATTCATTTTATGGGACTTCTGTCTGACGGCGGTGTGCACAGCCACAATACACATCTCTACGGACTTCTGGAGATGGCAAAGCGTGAAGGCCTGAAGAAGGTTTATGTACACTGCTTCCTGGACGGACGCGATACTCCGCCGGCATCCGGAAAGAGCTATATTGAAGCACTGCAGGCGAAGATGGAGGAAATCGGCGTGGGTGAGATCGGCGTGATTTCCGGACGTTATTACGCAATGGACCGCGACAATCGCTGGGATCGTGTAGAGCTGGCTTACAAGGCGCTCACAAAGGGCGAGGGCGTTAAGGCGGAAGACGCGGCGCAGGCAGTGCAGGATTCCTATGATAACGACAAGACCGATGAATTTGTGCTCCCAACAGTAGTTGAGAAAGACGGTAAGCCGGTGGCAGTGGTTTCGGATAAGGACTCTGTTGTATTCTTCAACTTCCGTCCGGACCGCGCACGCGAGATCACAAGAGCTTTCTGTGACGATGCATTCCAGGGCTTTGACAGAGGCGAAAGAAAGGATCTTACCTTTGTGTGCTTTACGGATTATGATGACACCATTGGCAATAAGCTGGTTGCTTTCCACAAGGTGCAGCTCCACAATACCTTTGGCGAATATCTGGCAGCGCATCATATGACCCAGGCCCGCATCGCGGAGACCGAGAAGTATGCACATGTGACCTTCTTCTTCAACGGCGGCGTGGAGGAACCGAACAAAGGGGAGGACAGGATCCTGGTAAAATCCCCCAAGGTTGCGACCTACGACCTTCAGCCGGAGATGAGCGCGCCCGCTGTCTGTGACAAACTGGTGGAAGCAATCAAATCCGACAAATATGATGTGATCATCATTAATTTTGCAAACCCGGATATGGTTGGACATACCGGCGTGGAAAACGCAGCGATCCAGGCAGTGGAAGCAGTAGACGCCTGCGTCGGAAGAGCGGTGGAAGCCATTAAAGAGGTTGACGGACAGATGTTTATCTGCGCAGACCACGGAAATGCAGAGCAGCTTATGGATTATGAGACCGGCGAGCCTTTTACAGCGCATACAACGAATCCGGTGCCGTTCATCCTGGTGAACGCAGATCCTGCATATACACTTCGTGAGGGCGGATGCCTTGCAGATATCATCCCGACGCTCATCGAGCTGATGGGAATGGAGCAGCCGGAGGAAATGACCGGAAAATCTCTTCTTCAGAAAAAATAATTTTGAATCATAAGACAGAGCTGTTGTCGGATCCGCGAGAGAGCGGGATCTGGCAACAGCTCTGTTTTTCTTCTACAAATAGGCAGCGGTTCTGTCGGATAAAAAAAATACCCGCGGATACAATAACAAGAAAAGAGAAGCTGCTATCTGTAACAAAAGTATTAAACTTTTTAAAAAAATACAATAATAGGTGCAAAATTGGAGAATTATGTTATAATAGAGGAGCTATAGAGTTTTTTGCGCGTGTTATGTCGAGGAGATTGTAGATGAACAGCGAAAAGAAAAAAGAAGAATTACAGATTTCGGAGAGAGGACAGGTTCCGCAAAAAAAATCAGCTCGTCCAGGAAAGATCGCGTATGTTGCCATGGATGATGAGGAATTTGTGAAGCCGCTGGATCCGGTACCGAAAAAGAAACATAAAGGGATTAAGGTTACGGGAATGACCGTCGCTCTGCTGGCAGCGCTGGCTGTGACGTCTTATGCCGGTATTTCTTACTATTATTCCTATCATTTTTTCCCGGGTACCAGCATCAACGGGATCGACTGCTCCGGAAAAACAGCTTATGAGGCAGAGCAGAGCATTGCCCAGCAGGTGGGAAATTACAGCATCCAGGTGGCATCCAGAAATCTTCAGCCCCAGAGCATTGCGGGAAATGAGATCGGCTATCATTATCTGTCCAACGGAGAGGTTTTGAACCTGCTGAAACAGCAAAAACCTTATGAGTGGGTGACCGGGCTCTTCGGAAAGACCGAGTACACTGCAGCGCAGAATGTGGCCTTTGACAAGTCCCTGCTGCAGAATAAGATCAAAACCCTGGACTGTGCGCAGGAAGCCAACCAGATTGCACCGGAGGATGCCTATGTGGCGTTTAACAACACAGAGTTTGTCATTATGCCTGAGACAGAAGGAAGTCAGCTGAATGTAAAGCAGGCGTATCGCATTCTGGAGGAGGCGATATCATCCAGCCTTCCTTCCGTGGACTTTGCGGCGAATCCGGATGCCTACAACAAGGCGGCAGTGGTGAGCACGGATCCGGAGCTTCAGGATACCGTAATGGCTTACAATAATTTTACCAAGGCCAACATTACCTATACCTTCGGAGAGCAGACCGTCACACTGGACGGAAGCACGATCAAGGACTGGCTGCAGTTTGATGAAAAGGGCAGACTGCTTCAGGATTCGGATGCTTTTCAGCAGCACATTGCGGATTATGTGGCGCAGCTTGCTGCGGATCACGATACCGTCGGAACTACCCGGGAGTTTTATACAACCAATGGGCGTACGGTTTATGTGTATGGAAGCGCCTATGGATGGAAGATTGACCAGGCAGGTGAGGCTGCGCAGCTTTTGCAGGATATCCAGAATGGCGTGCAGACGACGAGAGAGCCGGTTTACGAAATGCGTGCCAATGCACACGGCTACAATGACATCGGAAGCACCTATATCGAGGTGGATATGGGGACGCAGCATATGTACTACTATCAGGACGGATATATTATTTTTGACAGTGAGATCGTATCCGGACTGGCAGGAGATCCGGACAGAGAGACACCTCCCGGAATATTTAAGCTGTATTCCAAATCCAGTCCTTCCGTTCTTCGCGGAGGCGTTGGACCGGATGGCGGGTATGAATACGAGACGCCGGTTCAGTACTGGATGCCGTTTAACGGAGGCATAGGCTTCCATGATGCGGACTGGCAGCCTTATTTTGGAGGAGACCGATACCTTTATGGCGGCTCTCACGGCTGTATCAATATGCCGCCGTCCAATGCGGCAACATTGTACAGCATTATTCAGTATGATGTGCCGATTGTATGTTTTTACTAGAATATAGGCACAATAGGAGACTTAAAAAAATGATGGATGCTTTGAATTTGTTTATTATCGCAGGCTCTTTGATTGCCGGAGTGATGATGCTCACCGGGCACGGAAGTGTTTTCATGGGCGGGGGAAACAGCCAGGAACGCAAGAAACGCTTTGATGAAAAGAAAATGGAGCGTGCCAGCGGAATTGCCCTTGTTCTGGTGGGAATTGCGACCGCGATCGACTGTATTACCAAGACATTTGCGGCGAAGATCATCTACATGGTGGTGATCGTTCTTATCTTCGCAGTTCTGATCATCTATATTCAGAAGAAATGCAAGATTAAGTAATATGACATCAAAAAAGCCTTTGCAGGAAGATGCAAAGGCTTTTTTGCGAGACAGATCTATTTGCAGATATCCGTAAGCTCCATGGGGCAGGAAATGCTCTTCCAGGGATTTTTTACATCCCCGAAGCCATAGGATGCGAAGATAAAGGGGACATCTGCCTCCTGACAGGCAGCGGCATCCCCGAGGGTGTCGCCTACGTACACGGGCTGCCGGAGCGAAAAATCCCGGATGATCTGCAGGATATTCTCCGCTTTGGCGTTGCCGGTGTCGCCGGGGCACAGATGCCCTTTGAAATATTTGGAAAATCCGGTCGCTTGAAGAAAAACCTCGATATAGCCGGCCTGACAGTTGCTCACAATGAACAGCGGAAACCGCCTGCTCAAAATGTCCAGGGTTTCTTCAAGGCGGGGATAGAGAGGCGCGCATTCCCTGAGAAGTGCTTCGTGCTCTGCCTGACAGCAGCCGTCGATCAGGCGGAGCTGTTCCTCTTTGGGAAGGGAAGGAAACAGCGCTGCGGCAATGTCCGGCAGGAGCCTGCCAAAAAGACGTTTCAGCTGTTTTGCCGTGAGACACGCTTCCACAGAGGTATTGTTCTGAAGATATTCGTTCCAGGAACGGGCCACAATGTCTGTGGAATCCCACATGGTGCCGTCCACATCAAAAATGATACTGTCCATAATCTTCCTTTCTTAAATCCGGATAAAGAATGTTGCATTCCGGAAATATAAACATTAGTAGTAATATTCTAGCGAAGAAACAACAAAAAATCAACTGTCATTTTGCAGGGGATATGGTATAATAGGAACACTTGCTGAATTTCAGTGTACAGGGTATTTCCTGCTTGAACGGGTGAAAAAAGAGATATGGAGAACAAAGGATGAAATACAAGAATACGTTGCCTGCTGTTTTTATAGACCGTCCCAACCGTTTTATCGCGCATGTACAGCTTGGAGATCACGTAGAGACGGTTCATGTAAAAAACACGGGCAGATGCAGGGAGCTGCTTGTGCCAGGCGCAGAGGTGATCCTGGAGCGAAGCGGCAATCCTTCGCGAAAAACAAAGTACGACATCATCTGCGTCAACAAAGCAGGGCGTCTTATCAATATGGACTCGCAGATTCCCAACCGTGCAGCGGAGGAGTGGATAAGAAACGGCAGCCTTTTTCCGGAAGAGAGGGAAGTTTTCCGGGAAAAAACCTACGGAAATTCCCGCTTTGATCTTTATGTGGAATCCGGGAAGCGCAGAGCCTTTATTGAGGTCAAGGGAGTTACCCTGGAACAGGACAATGTGGCCCGCTTTCCGGATGCCCCAACGCTTCGCGGCATCAAGCATATGGAAGAGCTGATACGCTGCCAGGAGGATGGATATGAGGCGTATCTTCTGTTTGTGATACAAATGAAAGGGATTGTCCGGTTTGAGCCGAACTGGGAGACACACCGCGAATTCGGCAAAACCCTGCAGCGTGCAGCAAATGCAGGAGTTCATATCCTGGCGATGGACTGCGCGGTCACAGAGAATTCCATTGAAATACGGGACGCAGTGCCGGTTTGTCTTGAGAGGGAGGGCTTATGAAAAACGAATTTGTAAAGCCGCTTCTGGCATGGTATCGGGAGAATAAAAGAACGCTTCCCTGGCGGGACTGCAATAACGCATATTATACCTGGGTGTCGGAAATCATGCTGCAGCAGACCCGTGTGGAGGCAGTGAAGCCCTATTTTTTACGTTTTGTAAAAGAGCTTCCGGATGTGGCGGCGCTGGCAGCCTGCCCGGAGGACAAGCTGCTGAAGCTGTGGGAAGGTCTGGGCTATTACAGCCGTGTGCGAAATATGCAGGCGGCGGCGATGGAAGTGGTGGAAAAATATAATGGGAGGCTTCCTGAATCTTTTTCGGCGCTTTTGTCGTTAAAAGGAATAGGAGCTTATACAGCAGGAGCCATTGCCTCCATTGCCTACGAGATCCCGGTTCCGGCTGTGGATGGAAATGTGCTGCGGGTCATTTCCAGGATTTGCGAGGACCGGGAGGATATCACCAAACAGTCTGTGAAAGACCGGGTGGCAAGAGAGCTTACGGAGATCATTCCGGAGGGGGAGGCCGGTGATTTTAACCAGGCGCTCATGGAGCTGGGGGCAGTTGTGTGTGTGCCGAACGGCCAGCCGAAATGTGAAGTCTGTCCGGTGCGTCCCTGGTGTCTGGCCTGTTCCCATGGGACGGCCATGGGGCTTCCGGTAAAAGCGCCGAAAAAACAGCGCGTGATCGAGGAGCGCACGGTATTTGTCATTCAGGACGGCAATTATACGGCCATACGGAAGCGTCCGCAAAAAGGGCTTCTGGCAGGACTTTTTGAGCTTCCCAACACGGAAGGGCATCTGTCAGAGCGGGAGGCGCTTTCTTATGTAAAGGAGCTGCAGCTGGATGCCCTGCACATTGAAGCGCTGCCGGATGCCAAGCATATTTTTTCCCATATTGAATGGAGGATGAAGGCCTACCGTATCCGGGTTGCTTCCTTGGAGGAAGCACAGACACCGGAGCTTCTGTTTGTGGAGCGCCGTCAGTCAGAAAAAAACTATGCCATTCCATCTGCGTTTGGCGCGTATGTAAAGTACATGAAGGAGGAAATTGTATGAAATTATTGAGCATTGCCATTCCCTGTTATAACTCGGAGGCATATATGGAGCATTGTGTGGATTCCCTGCTTGTGGGCGGGGAGGACGTGGAAATTCTGATCGTGGACGATGGATCCAAGGACAGGACCGCGGAAATTGCGGATGCCTATGCAAAAAAATATCCGACCATCATCCGGGCGATCCATCAGGAAAACGGCGGTCACGGCGAGGCTGTGAATGCCGGGATCCGAAATGCGACAGGCCTTTACTTTAAGGTGGTGGACAGCGACGACTGGGTGGATGAAGAATCCTACAAAAAAATTCTCACGACCCTGGAGATGCTGACCCGCGGACCCAAAACCGTGGATCTGCTGATCAGCAATTTTGTCTACGAAAAGCAGGGAGCAACGAGAAAAAAAGTCATGCAGTACCGAAACTGTTTCCCCACAGAAGAGATTTTTGGCTGGGAGCAGGTGCGCCACATGAAAAAAGGAAAATATCTTCTCATGCACTCCATGATCTACAGAACCCAGCTGCTTCACGACTGCGGTCTTGAGCTGCCCAAGCATACCTTTTACGTGGACAACCTGTTTGCCTATGAACCGCTTCCCTACGTGGAGAACATGTATTACCTGGATGTGAATTTTTACCGTTACTTTATCGGACGGGACGATCAGTCTGTAAATGAAAAGGTGATGATAAAGAGAATTGACCAGCAGATCCGCGTGAACAAGCTTATGGTGGATGTCTACAACCGCAATAATTTTACAAACAAGCGGATGCGGGCATATATGTTCAATTACCTGGATATTATCACAACGATTTCTTCTATCATGCTTATCCGCGCAGAGACGGAGGAGGCACTGGAGAAGAAGAAAGCGCTGCTGGAATATATCCGTGGAGAAAACCGGATCCTGTACAGCAAACTGCGACACAGTCTGTTTGGCAGAGTGATGAATCTTCCGGGACGGGGCGGACGCAAAATGTCAGTTGCGGCCTATAAGATCTGTCAGAAGTTTTACGGATTCAATTAAACAGCGAAACAAAAACGCTGCAGATTCCAAGTCTTTGGAGTTTGCAGCGTTTTTATAGGAGAGAAAGATTCTTAATAACGGTAACCGGTACCCTTTTTGCTGTCTGGACGGAAGAATGCGTGGCTGCCTTCTTTTTCGCCGGCGCGCTGAGGATAGAAGATCAAAAATCCGAACAGCGCCAGAGTCGCGCCCAGACATACGTCAATGACAGAATGCTGTTTCAGGAACATCGTGGACATGATAATGAGAATGGTAAGCGCCAGAGACGCGTTCTTCACGATTTTTTTGTCCTTCAGAGCCTGACAGTTGGTCAGAGACATATGGATGGCCAGAGAGTTAAACACATGAATGCTGGGCAGGATATTTGTCGGTGTATCGGTGCGGTAAAGCATGGCGACCATATCGGTAAAAATGTTGTCCCTGGGGAATTCCGTGGGGCGCAGGTGCTGTATATTGGGATACACGTAGGAGACGATCAGAAAGATTGTCATACCCATCATCAGGTTAAAAACAAGCTGATAGTATTCGTGTTTGTCCTTATTGACAAAGATGAAGTACAGGACAGTCCCGATCATATAGGGGAACCACAAAAGATACGGGACAATGAAAAATTCGCAGAAGGGAATCATATCATCGAAAACCGTATGGACTACGTGGAACCCATGTACAGGAAGTCTCTCAAGCCAGGCAAACAGCAGGATATAGATCATGCTGTATATGAGAATGATAAATCCATGTTTATACTTCTTCAAAAATTCTGACAAATTAATTACTCCTTTTTGGCATAAAGATTTTGAGTGGTTTTGTCTCAATCCCGGCGCACAGGCTGGTTCGGAGCCCTCCCATTTCTCCGTCCATATGAAGAACCAGAGGGATCGGGCCGGACATGTTTACTTCTCTGCAGCGAAGCGTATGGATGCCCCGGAAACGAGTATGCTTTCCCCAAAGCGCGGTGGGAAGGCAGAAAAGAAATTTCAGTTTTGGCATCTTCTCCACAACGATCACATCGAGGATCCCGTCGTCATATCGGGCAGAAGGGCAGAAACAAAATCCTCCGCCTTCATATTTGAGATTCATGACTGCTGCGAAATAGACTCCGGGGAAATGGTATTTTCGGTTTCCGTCCAGAGAAAGTGTCATGGGCACGGGATTCATAAAAAGAATCTGACGCAGAGCGATGAACACATAGATCAGCTTGCCAAGTCCAAGCGTGTTGAATACTTTTTTGAAAGCAGATGCCTGAACTCCCTGGCATACCGCTGCGTCAAAGCCCATGCCGGCGCTGATGCCGAAACGCCGTTTTTGGTTGTCTGTTACAAGATATGGAACATCTATAGTCTGTATGTGCTCTTTTGAAAGGATCACATCCAGAGCCTTCAGAGGATCGGAAGGAAGCTTCATGCCGCGGCAGAAATCGTTGCCGGAGCCGGTGGGAATGAAACCGAAAAGAATCCGGTCAAATTCCGAAATTCCCGTAAGCACCTCGTGGATCGTGCCGTCTCCGCCTACGGCGATGAGAGACACCGGGGCTTCGGAAGTCCCTTTTTGGCTGATGAAAGCCGCGAGCTCTTTGGCATGGCCGACATATTCGGTGAGGTATGCCCGGTAGGCGATCCTGCGTTCCGAAAGAACCTTCTGAAGCTGCAGCCAGATAACCTGTCCCCGGCCGGAACGGGAGTTGGGATTTACAATAAAGTAATACATAGTTACATGATTTATCTCCGTTGTATATTCAAGCCTATCATATCATTCATATTTCAGATTTACAAACAAATTTTACAAAAAATATGATGAAAAAAGGATAAACTGGAATGTCCTGCCGGCATTTTACAAAGATTTAACAGGATGCCCCTCCAAAATTTAATGTTCCTTTCATATACTATAACGCGAAGATGACAAGAAATGCTTCAAAATACAGAAAAAAATTATGGAGGCTTTGGAATGATATATTTGGTGGAAGATGATGAAAGTATCCGGGAGCTGGTGGTTTATACGCTGAACAGCCAGGGCATGGAGGCCAGGGGCTTTGAAAAGCCGTCGCTGTTCTGGAAGGCAATGGAAAAGGAGCGGCCGTCTCTGGTTCTTCTTGATATCATGCTTCCGGAAGAGGACGGCATTGCCATTTTGAAAAAGCTCCGCGTGCGTCCGGATACCCGGCGCCTTCCGGTGGTGATGCTCACCGCAAGAGGCAGTGAGTATGATACGGTGATGGGACTTGACAGTGGGGCGGATGACTACATACCAAAGCCCTTCCGCATGATGGAGCTGATTTCCCGCATCCGCGCGCTGCTTCGGAGAACCTCGGACTGCGAGGCAAAAGAATACCGTGTGGGAAAACTTTACGTGTGCCCCGCACGCCATGTGGTGACGGTAGACCAGGAGCCGGTGAGCCTTACCTTAAAGGAGTATGAAATGCTTTGCCTGCTCCTGAAAAACAGCGGAAGCGTGCTGTCGAGAACGCAGCTGCTCAATCAGATCTGGGGGTATGAGTTCGACGGGGAAAGCCGCACCGTGGACGTGCACATCAGAACACTCCGGCAGAAGCTCGGAGAGGCCGGGGAGTATGTGGAGACTGTGCGCGGAGTAGGTTACAAAATCAATACTTTATAAATATTTTAGAAATGCACCTTTGACTTATTCTTGTGCTCTTTAACAGATTATGGTAATATATGTGTATTAAGACAATTAATACACATATTTGCTTGGAGTGAAAACCATGTCTGGAAGGGAGTGACCGGATGATAATTTTGGACTATCAGGACCGCAGGCCTATTTATGAGCAGGTGGTGGAGCGGTTTCAGACTCTGATTCTAAGCGGCGCGATTCCGCCGGGCGAGCGGCTTCCCTCCGTACGTCAGCTTGCTATGGATTTATCCATCAATCCCAACACGATTCAGAGGGCATATATGGAGCTGGAGCAGCAGGGACTGATCTATCCCGTGAAGGGAAAAGGAAATTTTGTGACGGACAGCAGCGGGGTCCGGGAGGCCGGCCGTGAGACTTTTTGGAAAGAAATACGGGAGCTGGTAAAAAAAGGACGCCAGACTGGTATCACCGAAAATGAAGTGCGGAACATGGTACATGCGTGTTACCAGGAGGAGGGCATATGATCGAGATTAAAGGGTGCAGTAAGGCATTTGGCAAAGTACAGGCCGTGCGGGACGTTTCGCTTAGCATGGGAGAGCGGGAGGTATTTGGACTGGTGGGAAGCAACGGCGCAGGAAAAAGCACGATTCTGCGCATGGCCGCCGGGATCCTTCGGCCGGATGGAGGCAGCATTCTGGTTGATAACGAAGCGGTATATGAAAACGAAAAGATAAAAGAGAAAATCTTTTACATTTCAGATGACAGTTATGTTCCGCAGAATTACACGGTTTCTGATATGGCAGAGTTTTATCGGAATTATTATCCGACCTTTCGCATGGAACGCTTTTACAAGCTGGTGAAACAGTTTCATCTGGATGAGAAGCGCAAGGTCCATACCTTTTCCAAAGGAGTAAAAAAACAGCTTTTTGTAATTCTGGGCATCAGCGCGGGAACGAAATACCTCCTGTGCGATGAAACGTTTGACGGACTGGATCCGGTGATGCGCCAGGCGGTAAAGAGCCTGTTTGCCGCGGAGATCATGAACCGGGATTTTGCGCCGGTGATCGCATCCCACAATCTGCGGGAGCTGGAGGATATCTGTGACCATGTAGGTCTGATCCATAAAGGCGGTGTGCTTCTTTCGTCTGATCTGGAGGATATGAAATTCCACATCCAAAAGATACAGTGTGTGCTGAAAAACAAGGAGCAGGAGACGGAGCTGTTCAAGGAGCTGGATATTCTGAAGATGGAGCATCAGGGTTCGCTTGTGCTCATCACAGCGCGGGGGACAAGACTGGAAATCCTGGAGCGGATCCAGTCAAAGGACCCGCTGTTCTGCGAAGTCCTGCCTTTAACTTTGGAAGAAATTTTTATCAGCGAAACGGGGGTGAAGGGCTATGAAGTCAAGAATTTTTTCGGCCAGTGATGTAAAAATATCATCAAAGGGACAGATCTGGATTCCGGGGTTCATTTTCATTGCCTGCTTTATTGCGTTTCCTGTGTGTCTGCTGCAGAGTATGGACATGATCACCAGTGATTTTTACGGAAAAGGAGTTTCCGCCATGGTGATCTATGCGGATATCTGGAAATCGCGGATTCTCAAAATGGTCACGTTGGTGGCGATCGGAAGCGCGCTTTTGAATTCGGCCAGCGGTTTTTGGTATCTGTATTCCCGAAAAAAAGTAGACTATTATCACAGCCTGCCGGTGAAGCGTTCGGATATGTTCTGGCATAAGGTTTACGTGGGATTTCTTTACTACGTGTGTCCCAGTGTGGCGATGGCCTTTTTTGCTGTGTGCATTGGAGCGGCCAGAGGCTATTTCAGTCTGGAAACGCTGGGAGTTGCTGCGATGACGGTGCTGCTGGGGATTTTGATCTATCTTCTGGTGTATTTTGCAGGGGTGCTTGTGATTTCCATCACAGGGAATGTTCTCATGGGTGTGCTGGGCATGCTGATGGTGTTTCTCTACTTCCCCATGCTTTCTCAGCTGATGGTCTGCTGCCGAGATACCTTCTATCATAATGTGTCCCCCTATTCATACGGGGTTACCTCCGTGCTGTTCCAATATGGTTCGCCGGTGACACTGGCGGAAAGACTGCTCGAGACGACAGAAGAAGGCGGCAGCCTGCCCGTGGTCATTTTCTATATGATCGCGATCGTTTTTCTGGTGGTGCTTTCCTGGCTGGCATTTGTGAAGCGGCCCTCTGAAGGGGCGGAAAAATCGCTGGTATACAGAAATCTGGAGCCGGTTGTCCGCCTGATGGTGATGGTTCCGGCTGCGCTGGGTGCCGGATATCTGTTTTATGGAAGATTTTCCCAGGAGAGTTCCCTGGTATGGTGGTTTTTTGGACTGGCATTTGGCGCGGTGATGAGCTTTGGCATCACAGGGATCATTCTGCGCATGGATTTTTGGGGATTTTTCAGCGGTAAAATCTGGTTTGCAGCAGGTGTGGCCCTGATCGCATTCTGCGCAGTTGTCTATCAGAAGGATCTGTTCCACTTTGCGTCCTATCTTCCGGAATATGAACAGATTGCGAAGGTTGGATTTGATCTGAACACGATGTGGGAAGACCGTCAGTCGGTGGAGGTTCAGCCCGATGGACGCTATATTATCCGCTATTATGACGAGTATGAGAAATATATTGATACCCGTTCACAGAAAATCACACCGGAGCTTTATGATATTTTGAAAGCCTCCCTGAACAATTGGAAAAAGAAGTCCATAGACGGTTTGTACATAACGGTAAAATATACCCTGAAGTCCGGAAGGACGGTGTACCGCCAGTATCCGTTCACACAGGAGCAGATACACAGGATTGCCATAATCACAACCTTCCAGGAGGATTTTCTGGAAAAGGTAACGAGCGTTCTTTCCATTGACAGACAGTACCTCACAATGCTGACGGCATCTTTTGCAAACGGACATGTGGCAGCTCTGTATCAGGAGGAAAAACAGAAGCAGGAGGTATTTCTGGAGGCGCTCAAAGAGGATTACGCGGAGGTGAGCCCGGAAGACTTTCAGGAGGCGCCCTGCGCAATGATCAGCTTTGAGTACAGCAATCTGCCGGCAGCACAGACTTATACCGGTTTTCCGGTGGAAGGAGATGTCCACAGGGTGGATTACAGTACCTCGCTGTTTGTGTATCCGTCCTTCAAGAGAACCGTTGCGCTTTTGGAAGAGACCGGTTATCCGCTGTCCATGCAGGAGGTGGAGATAGAAAGAATAGAGCTTTCATACTCTGTTTTTGCGAAAGACGGCACCTATCTGAAGGAGGAGACGGATGTCATTGAGGATGCAGGGCAGATTGAGAAGCTGAAAAGCAGTTTGAGCCCATCCGCCTTCTGGAATGCCATCCAGATATATGAGCCAAATATTTTTGCGAATGTTTATGTGAAAAACAGCAATGGCTTTACCGCGCAGCTTTTGGCGGAAAAGCTGCCGGATTTTGTGCTGGAGCGGATGAAAGAACTGCAGGCACAGGAAACAGGAGAGTGACATGGGAAATGGGAAAAGAAATGCGTCTTGACAAATTTCTGGCAGATGCCGGAGCCGGCACAAGAAGCGAGGTCAAAAAGCTGATCCAAAAAGGAAAAGTGCAGGTAAACAAAGAGACAGTCAGGAGACCGGAGCAGAAGGTTTCCGCGGAGGACCAGGTGACCTTGGAAGGCAGCCCCGTGGGGCCGGCGCCGGAGTTTGTGTATTACCTGCTCCACAAACCGGCAGGCTGCGTCAGCGCCACAGAGGACAGCCGGGACAAAACAGTGATGGAATATGTGCCCAAAGGACGCAGAGGACTGTTTCCCGTGGGAAGACTGGACAAGGATACAGAAGGGCTTCTTCTGATCACCGATAACGGAGCGCTGGCCCATGAGCTGCTTTCTCCAAAGAAACATGTAGATAAGACATATTACGCTGTGGTGCAGGGGTGTGTGACAGAGGAGGATGTAAGCCGGCTTGCCGAAGGCGTCGATATCGGTGAAAAAAGGCGGACGCTTCCGGCCAGGCTGGAGATCATAAAGGCGCAGGCGGAGCAGTCGGAGATACGTCTCACCATCTGTGAGGGGAAATTTCATCAGGTAAAGCGCATGATGGAGGCGCTTGGAAAAAAAGTAACCTATCTCAGACGGATTTCCATGGGACCGCTGGAGCTGCCCTCGGAGCTCGCGCCGGGGGAATGCAGGGAGCTGACCGCGGAGGAAGTGAAGAAGCTCAGAGACCTGACGGGAATCTGAGTTCCCAAAAGGATGTGGGTAAAAAAGGACAAAAAATAGTATGCCAGGTATTTGACAGAGTCTCGCAGACAGCGGGGCTCTGTTTGCGTTTGCGGCAGAAGAGCATTTGGTAAGGTTCCTGTTTGAAAAGGAGAAAAAGTGACTGTTTTGCTGAAAGAAAAGTAACTTGAGTTTGTGCTACACTAAAGCAGAAAGGAGAGAAAAGGTAATATGAGCACAGGAAAGAAGGTTTTGGTTACAGCGACAAACTACAGCAAAATCTGTAAGGCTGGCAAAAAAATGCTTTTGGAACATGGCTTTGAAATCATAGAAAACCCACATGGAAGACCTATGACTTTTGAAGAACTGAAAGGCGTTGTGGGGGATATAAGCGCGGTTGTAGCCGGAGTGGATACGTGGAATGAAGAGGTATTTGCGCTTGCGCCGCATTTAAAGGTGATTGCAAGGTTTGGCGTGGGAGTGGACAATATTGACACAGCAAAGGCAAAAGAGCATGGAATCACGGTTACAAATTGTTTGGGCGCAAACAGCAATTCTGTCTCCGAGCACGCCATGGCGCTGCTGCTGAGTTCTGTGCGAATGGTTCCCAGACTGATGGAGACAACGCGCAGAGGTCAGTGGGAGCGGGCGGTATATCATGAATTTACAGAAATGACCATAGGACTTTTGGGGTTTGGAGCGATCGCGCGGATGTTGGCAGAAAAGCTGCAGCCATTTGGCGCGAGACTTATCGCCTATGACTTGTACCCCAATCAGGAGGAAGCAGAGCGCCTGGGGGTAACGCTCGTATCCGAGCAAGAACTGTTTCAGACCAGTGATGTCATATCTGTTCATATACCCAGTCTGCCTTCCACCTACCACAAGATCAATGCGGAAACGATCGCAGAGATGAAGGACGGCGTACATATCATCAATACAGCCAGAGGGCCGATTATTGATGAAAAAGCGCTTTACGACGGTCTGGTATCCGGAAAGATTAAGGGGGCTGCAATTGATGTATACGAACAGGAGCCGGTAAGCCCTGAAAACCCGCTGTTTTCTTTGCCGAATTTTATTGGGACGCCCCATACGGCGGCCGAATCGTATGAGAATTATGACAGATGCGGAAGAATTACAGCACAGGCGATCATAGATGTGTTTGAGGGAAAAGAACCCTGTCATATGGTTACTTTGTAGGAAGCAGGACAAAAAATAAGAATGAGGAGGAAGTGTATTATGGCAGACAAATTTCCAAATGGTGTATATCCGGTGATGCTGACACCATTTACAGAACAGAATCAGGTAGATTATGCTGCGCTTGGAAAGCTGGTAGACTGGTATATTGAAAAAGGTGTGGCAGGACTGTTTGCGGACTGCCAGTCCAGCGAGATGTTTTTTCTTTCTCTTGAAGAAAGAGTAGAAATCGGGCGGTTTGTAAAAGAACGGGCTGCCGGCAGAGTGCCGGTAGTGACCTCCGGACATATTTCGGATTCGTTGGAGGCGCAGGCACAGGAGCTGAACGCCATCGCGGAGACGGGGGCAGACGCGCTGATACTTCTCACAAACCGCCTTGCCAGGGAAGAGGAGAGCGATGAGATATGGCTGGAAAATTTGAAAAAGCTGCTGGAGATGCTACCCAAGGACATACCGCTTGGATTTTATGAGTGTCCTTATCCCTATAAGAGGATCATAAGTCCGAAGCTGCTGGAATGGTGCGTTGCCAGCAAAAGATTTTATTTTATCAAAGATACCAGCTGTGATATCGAAAACATAAAAGAAAAGCTGGCGGTAGTGAAAGGCTCTGACTTAAAGCTTTTTAACGCCAATACGTCCACGCTTTTGGAATCCCTTGAGCTGGGCGCCTCCGGATACAGCGGAGTTATGGCAAACTTTCATCCGGAGCTGTATGTGAAATTGTGTAAGGAATACAATAAAAAAGAAGCCCGAAGAATTGCGGATTTCCTTACGGTAGCTTCTTTGATCGAGCGTCAGGTTTATCCGGTAAATGCAAAGTACTATCAGAGAATGATAGGAAACTTTTCATCGATTATGACGAGGACCAAAAGCCCGGCGGAATTAAATGCAACCGGGGTATCTGAAATTCATCAGCTGATACGTTTTACTGAGGATTTTGAAACGTCTTTGAACGTTTGAACCAAAGCAAAATGGCTATTCAGGAGGCTTTAAATACGGGAGAATGCTATGGAACGGATTTTTAATCAGGACGGATGGCTTTATCGAGGGCTGAACCGTCTGTGGGATCTGATTGTGCTGAACATTCTGTTTTTTTTGACAAGTATTCCCATTGTGACAGTGGGGGCATCGCTGTCCGCGCTGTATACAGTGACTTTAAAAGGAGTACGCAAAGAAGATTCCTACATTGTAAGAAGTTATTTTGCCGCTTTTCGGGAGAATTTTAAGAACGCTACGCTCATGTGGCTGTTGCTGCTTGCGGTATGGCTTGTCTGGGGGACGGATGTTTTTGTACTGGGCAAGAATCACAGTCTTTTAGTGTTCCTGGGCGGGATTTTCGGAACCATATGGCTTTTGATCACGTTGTATGCGTTTGCGCTTCAGGCCTGGTTTGAAAATTCACTTCGCAATACCCTGGCCAATGCATTGTTTGTTTCCCTGAAGTTTTTACCCTGTACCGTACAGCTGGCAGGCATGTTTGCCGCTGTGCCGGCGTTATGTGTAATGCTGGCAGTGCTGTCTCCGGCTGCCCTTGGATGGGCTGCCTCTGTCTTTCTGTTTTGCGGAGTGTCCGGAATTGCGTGGGTCACATCTTTTCCTTATCGGAAAGTGTTTGACCAGCTCTCCGAAAAAAGTGACTAAATGTAAGGTGGAAAAGTAACTTTTTTTCATGCTAGAATAACAACATCAAAGGGAACGTCCCACAAATGAATGAAGGAGGATAACAAAATGAAGAAAAAATTGATCAGCTTGTTATTGACCGCTGTTATGGCAGGCACAATGATAGGCGGAGTAGCTGCTTATGCTGCAGAAGAGACAGAGACAGCAGAGGCAGCGGAAACTGCGGGGGGAAGCAGCGACAGTCTGGAAGATGTTTCAGAGCCGGTCACATTATCTCTGATGGTTACGACAAGACCAAGCACAGATAAAAAGGATTTCTATTTGGATCTGCTTCCGGAGCTTGTGCACGAACGTTTTCCCAATATTACGATCGAGGTGGAGCAGCTTCCGACAGACCAGTATAAGCAGACGGTTCGTCTCAAATTTGCCAGCGGCGAGGGTCCGGATTTGTTCACCTGGTGGGCAAAGAAGCAGGCCGAGGATTTGGTGATGGCCGATTATGTAAGAGATTTATCGGATTTTAGCCTTCTTGACAAGTTTGACGCTTCGATTACAGATGCGTATACCTTCGATGGAAAAACTTACGGTCTTCCTCTTGGAACCAGCTTTTTGACCACATGGTATAACAAAGATATGTTTGCAGAGGTTGGATATGATACTTATCCGACAAACTGGGATGAATTTATTGATGTGTGTGAGAAATTAAAAGAGGCCGGACATACGCCGATCACCTGCGGGGACAACTCCAGCTTTGTGATCGAGTTTGCAATGTATCAGATTGGAGCTTCTGAAATTTATGCAGAAAATCCGGAATTTGACGACCAGCTCTACACGGGCGAGACCAGCTTTACAGATGAGTGCTGGGTGGACACGGTTTCAAAGCTTCAATATCTCTATGACAATGGATATGTAGTGGAAGATTCTCTGGGACTTTCCCAGGATCAGAGCCGTCAGCTTTTTATTGACGGCGAGGCAGCTATGATTTTTGATGGAAGCTTTGGTTACACACAGCTGACCAATGAGGGTGCGGCAGACTTTGAAAGAGGAATGTTCTGTGTTCCTTCCAATGCGGAAGGAGAAGATTTTGTTTACAACTGGACTTCTGCAAATGCGCTGTTTACCAGCAATACGTCCGATGAACTTCATCAGCAGGCATGTGATCTGGTAATGCAGTACTGGTTTGATGAGAGCTCTCCGCTGTTTGAAGCATGGGTTGCCAATACCACAGACATCATCGCGTTTGAGGGGGTATCCGACAGCCGGGACATGATCAATGAGTACCTGGAACGCTATAAAGAGTTCCAGAATATTGACAACTTAAACAATGCATGGCCGGAAGGTGTATCGGATGAAATGTGTTCTGTATTCCAGGAAGTGATCACAGGAGATGCCACAGCCGAGGACGTATGCCAGGCAATGCAGGATAAGTTTGAAGAGCTGGCTGGATAAGTTCCGGGACAGCATTTCACAATAAAGCGTGAGAAGAGAAGGCATTTGTAAACTTCTATTTACAAATGCCTTCCTTGCCTCAAAATTCAAAATCAGAGAAAGGAAACGAGCATGATTGATAAGAGAAAACGTAATATTCTGTTGCTCTTTATCGTCCCAGCCTTGATTTTTTATTTGATATTCTGGATTTCTCCTGTGCTGATGTCCTTCTACTATGGTCTGACCAACTGGAGAGGCATGGGAGACTTCGATATGGTGGGAATGAAGAACTACGTGAATCTGATTCAGCGGGGAACCCTGTTTGATTCTATGGGAAACACCATTAAGTATACCTTGTTTGTGGTTGTTTGGGGAAATGTGCAGGCACTGGTACTGGCCTTTATCTTAAATATGAAGCTTCGTGCCAGAGGCGCATTCCGGACAATTTTTTACATACCTGCATTATTTAGTACGATCGTAGTGGCATTTCTTTGGAGCTATGTATACTCCCCTCATTATGGAATGATCGCTGAAATATTTGAGACGCTGGGCTTGTCAAATGCACCGAATTTTTTGGGGAGCAAAGAAACCTCGCTGTTTGCGGCGGCGTTTGTGGAAACATGGAAAACCTCGGGAACGATGACGATCATATACCTTGCCGGACTTCAGAATATTTCGGAAGAGGTGATTGAATCGGCGAAAATTGACGGATGTACCGGATGGCAGACCATCCGATATGTAAAGATACCGATGCTGGCAAACACGATCACGGTCAATGTAATGTTGGGGCTGATCGGCGGATTTAAGTCCTTTGACTATATCTTTGCGCTGACCAAGGGCGGCCCTGGAAAATCGTCGTCAACACTTATGTACACGATTTACAAGATGGCGTTTGTGGAAATGCAGTATGGAAAAGCAGAAGCACTTGCCGCCATGGCATTTATATTTATTCTGGTGGTTTCTGTGGCTGTGTTGAGTATTATGCGGAGAAAGGAGATTGAGGCCTGATGAAGAAAAGTACAAAAGTGGAGCTTTTTGTCACGATCGGAATTGCAGTCTTTTTTCTGATTTTTCTTTCTCCGATTTTAATTGCATTGTTTGGCTCTTTTCGTGAACTGGGGGATACGTCGAATTACTTGAATCTGTTTCATGCGCCGAGCCTTGAGAGCTATGCGACTGCCTTTGAAAAAATGAACTATTTTCGTTCCCTGAAGAACAGCCTTATCATTACGGTTACAAGCGTGGTGATTCTGCTGACCTGCTGTTCCATGGCGGGATATGCCATCGCGAGACTGAAAGGCAGGCTGGGAGGCTTTCTGCAGATATTTTTCCTGGCCGGAATGATCGTTTCCGCGCAGATGTCCATTATTCCCATGTACAAGGTGGTGAATCAGGTTGGAATTGGAAACACGGTTGCAGCACCGATTGCACTCTATGTCACTTCAGCACTTCCGTTTTCCATTTTCTTGTACACCAACTTTATCAAGTCAGGTGTACCCTACAGTCTGGAGGAAGCTGCGCGCATTGACGGTGCCAGCATTCCGTTCACCTTTGTGCGGATCGTGCTTCCTCTGACAAAGCCGGCGCTGTCCTCTCTGGTGATCACCCAGGGCGTGCCGATTTGGAATGACTTCTTTTTTGGAATGTTATTTTTATCGTCGCCGACGAAAAAAACACTGCCTCTGATGATGCTGAACTTTATCGGAGATATGGAAAATGCAACCCAGTGGAATATGCTGTTTGCTGCCTGCTTTTTAAGTGCACTGCCAATTTTGATAATTTATGCATTTTTACAGAGATATTTCGTGGGTGGACTGACAGTTGGAGCGGTAAAAGGATAAAGTATTATAAATTAGTGGACTTATCAGACAAAATCGGTATAATGGATATGTTACTGCAAATAGAAAGAAATAGGAGGCGACGATGAGACTTATTAAAAGCATTCGTTTCAAATATTTTTTGTGCTTGCTGGCAGTATCCGTATTACCGGTTTTGTTTTTCTTTGGGTATACTCTGCAGGCAAATAAAAAATTTTATAACAATCAGGTGGAGACGGCAAGCCGTACGGAAGTCAGCAGAATTACCAGCCGCATTAATGAAAATTACAGGGACATTCAGGATTTGATCGGCTCCCTGCTGTTCAGCACCTATGACGGCATGAACTGCATTACAAGTATCTGCAAACAGGAGGCAAAGGGGAAGGAGGTCACGCCCAGCGACCGTTTGAAAAACTACCGTATGTTCAAATATATCTGTACCAATCTTCTGGAAAATGCCAGCATTGCGGACGGAGTCTACATGTTCTGCGAAAACGGCCATGTATATTCCTATATGAAAAATCAGGACTATGGCATTGAGAAGCATTATCAGGAGGATGAGTGGTATCAGGAGCTTGTGGACAGCACCAGCAGCGTGGAAATCGCTGACATGGTGAAGCTTCGCAAAAATGTTTACGGACATGGAGACTCCTGTTTTCTGGCTGCCAGAAAGTTCCAGACCTTAAAGGGCGAAGAGGAAGGGGTTCTTGCGGTAGTATGCAAAGACACATTTTTTGACGGAGTAGGCCGGGGAGAGAATCTTCCGTGGGGAAGCAATTTGGTGATCAATGGGAAAGGGGATTTAGTCTACGGAATTGACGAGGGAAATCCTTTGAGTGAAGACCAGGTGTACGAGATCAATGAAAATGCGGAAGGGATCCTGCATATGAAGGACAAAACAGATGCGTTTGTCTATGGCGCCCTGGATATAAACGACTGGAAGGTAGTCTCCGAAATTTCCTTTGACTCTTTTTATGAACTATATATGCAGAACAGCCTTGTGCTTTATTTTATCATTGGTCTGATTTTGGTGATCGTTTTGGCCATAGCCTTCTGGATGGAAAGACACAGCATTCGTCCCATTGTAAGGCTCTCCAAGGTGATGGAGACAACAGCCGAGCAGGGACTTATCTTTCACAATGAATATCCCAAAAGAAAGGATGAAATTGGGATCCTCTATGCTTATTATGAAAAAATGATCGTCAAGATCAACCGTCTGATCGAGGACAAGTACCAAAATGAAATTAAAATATTGAAGTCCAGACTTGCCAATCTGACGTCGCAGATAAATTCTCATTTTATATTTAATACCCTGGAAAATATCTCCTCCCTTGCCCAGATAGAAGGGAACCGGCAGATTGTTACGATGTCCAAATCCCTGGGAGATATGCTGCGCTACAGCATGGATTTTGAGGGCGATTTGATCCGGCTGGAAAAGGAAATCGGCCATCTGAGGCAATATTTGAATATCCAGGAGGTTCGGTTTGGAAATGAGATCCAGCTGGAACTGGATTTGGAAAAGGGAACCGAAAAGAGAAAAGTTATGCGTTTTATGCTTCAGCCAATCGTGGAAAATGCGATCGAGCATGGAATGGCAGGGAAAGAATTTCCCTGGAGAATTCGGATTCACACCTACGGGAAGGGGCAGGAATTGTTTATTGAAGTAGTGGATAACGGCGTTGGTATGGATGAGGAAACACTGAAAAAAGTGCGAAAAAGGATCTACGAGCCGCAGAAAGTAGAGGAGGAGCTTCGATGCTTTAATATCGGTCTTGTCAATATTCATGAACGGCTTCAGCTTATTTTTTCCAAAAAATACGGTCTTTCCATTGACAGCAGACCGGAGGAAGGAACAAAAGTAACTCTACATATTCCATGGATTTAAAAGGACAGCAGATGATGTATACTTATATTGTGATCGACGATGAAAGACTGATCCGCCTGGGGCTGATCAGCAAGGTAAAAGAAATAGAAAGTGAAGAATTTCAGTGTATCGGAGAAGCCGCAAACGGAGTGGAAGGGCTGGATCTGATCGCTGAAAAAGGGCCTGATATTGTAATTACAGATATGAAGATGGCCAGGATGGACGGGGTGGAATTTCTGCAGAAGCTGCAGGAAATATGTCCCGGAATTCCGGTGATCGTTATCAGCGGCTACAAAGCGTACGACTATATGAATCAGGCGATCGAGCACGGCGTCGTGGGGTATTTATTAAAGCCGTTTTCCAAGGAGGAGCTGGAGAAACAGCTCCTGAAGGCGGCAGCCCGGTTAGAGCAGCAGAAGAGCATTGTAAAAATGCGGGAAAAGATGGTGACTCTCCAGGAAAAGAATAATGGCATGGAATTTTTGAAGCTGATCATTGCGCCCTGGAGTGTGGAATGGGAGAAGGAACGCTATGCATTAGACCACTGGCATATTCTTGTCAGCTTTTATACCAATACGCCGGAAGGTGTGTTTTTCCTAAGGGAAAATGCGGATCGTTATTTTGGAAAAGCAGGGTATCTTTGCTTGGAAAATCCGGCAGTTCAGGGTCAGTATTTCTGGCTGTTTGATGCGAAGGAAGAGAGCGCTATCCTGAAAACAGAAGAGCGATTGCCGGAATGTCTGAACAGAATACAAAGAAAGCTTGGCGAAGGAAAATTGTTTGCCGCTGTAGGGAACCGCTTCCGGGGACTTCCGGCTGTGAACCGCTCATATCAGAGGAACGAAAAGATTCTGAGAGACGTATATCTGACGGACAGAACAAAGATTTTTTATGAAGATGCCTACGAAAAAAACACGAACAAAATTTTTTCGGAGGATGAGCTTCAGGATCTGATGGTGACGTTGAAGTATGATGCGGACGGAGTCAAAAAAGCGATGGCAGGCTTTTTTGAACGTTGTTCCATTGAAAAATATTCCTTGCTGGAAATAGGAACCGCATGCAAAAAACTGCTGGCAAGGGTAGACGAATGGGCGGTGGCAAATCATGTGGATACAGATGATATCATGGCAGTCTTTTACAGACGCTATCGCTTTTTGGACAGCCTGGAAAAGATGGAAAAAGAAATTTCCGGCTATGTGAGCCTGATTTCCATGTCTATTGAGCGCAAAAGCTATGGGGATGAATATCTTTTTGAGGAAATGAGGCGTTACATTGATGAGAATTATTATAAAAAGATCACGCTTCAGACGCTGGCGGGCAGATTTTATGTATCGCCTTCCCAGTGCAGCAATATCCTGAAGGAACGGATGAAAAAGGGACTTAATATGTACCTGATGGAGCTTCGGATAGAAAAAGCCAAGGAGCTTCTGGATTCTACGGCTATGAGCGCGGAACAGATCTCAAAGGAGGTCGGCTACCCCAATCCAAAATATTTTTTCCGGATGTTCAAGCAGGTCACCACATTCACACCGATTGAGTATCGAAACAGGAGGAAACCGTGATGTTTTACGAAGAGACCAGAGAAAAGGAGCTGCGGGACGAAGTATTCAGAAATCCGGGAAGTGCGTATCGGGGAGCGCCGTTCTGGGCCTGGAATTCAAAGCTTGACAAAGAGGAGCTGGTAAAGCAGGTTTCCCAGTTTAAAGAGATGGGCTTCGGCGGATTTCATATCCACTGCCGCGTAGGTCTTGACAGTGCGTATCTGGGGGAAGATTTTTTTGCCTGCGTGAAGGCCTGTGAGGAAGAGGCGAAAAGAGAGGGCCTGTTCTGCTATCTTTATGACGAAGACCGCTGGCCGTCCGGGAGCGCCGGAGGGCTGGTTACCAAGGAGCAGAAATACCGCACCCGTTTTCTGGTATTTTCGCCGGCAGGCTATGAGGAAACGCAGGAGAATGCCTATATGGCGGCAGCAAAGGCTGTCAGGAGCCAGAATCGGAAGCCTCTGGCGTATTACAAAGTAGCGCTGGATGGGAGAGGCTGTCTGAAAAGCTTTGAGCGGCTGAGGGAAACGCCGGAAAAGACAGAAGATATATGGGAAGCCTTTCTGGAGATATCGGGAGATACGCCGTGGTTTAATAACCAGGCCTATGTCAACACCATGGATGAAAAAGCAATCCGGCGTTTCCTGGATGTGACACATGAGCGGTATTTCCAGGAGCTGGGAGATGATTTCGGAACAGAGATCAGGAGCATTTTTACAGACGAGCCCCAGACAACACATATGGGGATGGCGAGGACTCCCTTTGAAAGAAAGCCCATTATCATGCCGTATACGGATGATTTTGACGAATCCTTTCAGGCGGTCTATGGCTATTCCGTGCTGGATTTTCTGCCGTTTTTATTTTTTGAGTCCGAAAATACAGAAGGATATCAGGTGCGCTATCACTACCACGCACATGTGCTGGAACGCTTTTCAAAAGCGTTCTGCGATCAGATTGGTATCTGGTGCAGGGAGCATGGAATCCTTCTGACCGGACATATGCTGAATGAATGGACCCTTCATTCGCAGACGCTTTCCATGGGGGAAAGCATGAGACCCATGAAAGAGTTTGGTATTCCGGGCATTGACATGCTCTGTGACCGCAGGGAGTACTCTACGCTGAAACAGGCCGCAAGTGTGGCAAGACAGCAGGGAAGAGAGGGGGTCATGTCTGAAATTTACGGGGTTACCGGATGGGGCTTTGACTTCCGAAATCACAAACTGGCCGGGGACTGGCAGGCCGCGCTGGGGGTAACCTTCCGAGTGCCGCATCTGACATGGGCATCCATGGAAGGAGAGGCAAAGAGGGACTATCCGGCCTGTATTGGACGACACTCTCCCTGGTATCGGGAGTACCGTCTGATCGAGGATCATTTTGCGAGATTAAATACAGCGCTGACCAGAGGAAAAGCGAAGGTAAATGTGGGGGTTATCCATCCGGTGGAATCCTGCTGGATGTACTGGGGAAATAAAGAGCAGACGTCTTTGAAAAGACAGATGCTGGAGGAGAATTTCTCGGATATCATCGAATGGCTTTTATTCGGGCTGATAGATTTTGACTTTATTTCAGAGGCGATGCTGGCCCAGGAAGAAAAAGAAATCACAGGCAGGCTGTTTCCCATGGGAGAAATGGCCTACCATACAATCGTGGTGCCCGGGTGCATTACTTTGCGCAGCACAACGCTGGAACGACTGGAGAAATTTGCGGAAAACGGCGGACGGATTCTTTTCCTTGGAAACGCTCCCCAGTATGTAAATGCGGTAAAAAGCGACCGGGGAAAGATGCTCGCAGACAGAGCGGAACAGATTCCTTTTAACAGGGCAGTGCTGCTGGAAGCTTTGGAGCAGGAGAGGGAAATAGATATTGATGTTCAGGCGTTGGACGGGGAAGATCCGACGCGGATGAAGCACAGGGAAGAAGGAAATCGGGCGTCAAATCTCTGTTATCAGATTCGGGAGGACGGAGAAACCAGATGGCTGTTTATCAGTCATGTCAACAAGCCGGTAAATGAGCATATCACCTGGATGGAGCAGTGGAATATAAGGATAAAGGGGGAATACCGTGCAACGGTATATGATACGCTGACAGGGGAACAAGCGCCGATGGAAACAAGCTGTCAGAATGGGAATACCTTGGCCGGGTATGTGACTTCACAGCACGGAAGCCTTCTTATGAAGCTGACTCCGCAAAAAGCAGAGAATTGTTCAAAACCCAAAGAAGAAGGAAGCCGGAAGACGTATCTGCAGCGGCCGGAAAAGGTTCAGCTTTTGGCAGAACCGAAGGAATATCGTTTGTTGGAAGAAAACTGCTGTATGCTGGATCAGGCGGAGTATGCATGGGACAACGGCGGGTGGAAGGATACAGAGGAGCTTCTGCGCATTGATAATCTGTTCCGGGCAGAGCTTGGCTATCCCCAGCGGATGGAGGCGCTGGCGCAGCCCTGGACAGAGCCAAAAGACAAGGACAGCGGACATGTTTTAACGCTTCGTTTTGCCGTGGAATCCGAAATTTTTATGCCGGAAATCCAGTTGGCTATGGAGCATCCAGAACAGGCGGAAATTACCTGGAACGGGAAAAAGATACCTTATGCGGACGCAGGATTTTATGTAGATGAGAGCATTCGAAAATGTGTTTTACCGGAGCTGAAAAAGGGAAAAAATGAGCTGTTGGTAGCCATGCCATTTGGCAGGAAAACAAACGTGGAGTGGATGTACCTTTTGGGGAATTTCGGAACCCGGACAGCGGGACGAAAAGCGGTGCTAACATCTCTTCCGGAGAAGCTTTTTTATGGGGATTATACAAGACAGAACCTTTCTTTTTATGGCGGCAGCCTGGAGTATACGACAGAACTTTTTACGGATGAAGGAGAACTTATTTTGGAAGTATCCCATTATCGGGGGGCTCTGATCCGCGTGTATCTGGACGGGGAGGATAAGGGCGCGTTGTTTCTTGCACCCTACAGAAAAAGCCTTGGACATGTTAAACAAGGCCGTCATGAGATGAAACTGTGTTTGTATGGAAACCGCATGAACTCTTTTGGAGCAGTACACAATGCGGATGCGGCAGAAACCTGGTATGGTCCCAATCTTTGGCGCACACAGGGAAGCAAATGGAGCTATGAATATCAGCTTTCAGAAATGGGGATCCTCACGTCTCCGGTCTGGTGGCTGAAAAAGGAGAAGTAGGTTATGGAAACGGATTTAAAAAAGATATTGGAAAAACCGCCCGGGGAATATCGGAGTGCTCCCTTTTGGGGGTGGAATGCGCGTCTGGAGCCGGAAGAATTGTCCTTTCAAATTCATGAAATGCGCGCAAAAGGAATGGGCGGGTGCTTTTTGCATTCCAGGGAAGGTCTGGAAACACCCTATCTTTCGGAGGAGTGGATGGATGCAGTGCACTGTTCGATTGAAAAAGCAGAGCAGGAAGGGATGGAAATATGGATCTACGATGAAGACAAATGGCCCTCCGGTTCTGCCGGCGGCCTTGTCAGTAAGAAAAATCCCGGTGAATTTTCAGCAAAAGCTTTGACGCTGGAGATACTTCCCCTTGCAGAAGCAGCTGCCAAAGAGCCGGAGCTTTCCGTAGGGACAGAGCGTTTTGACGGCAAAATCCTGGGCGTTTATACGGCACATATAGATGGCGAAAAGCTTCGGGGGTTGACACAGGGGATTGCAGTGCGGGAAGGAGAGGACGCATCTGTTCTTGTACTGCGAAGAGAGATTTCTGGAACCAGTGAATGGTATAATGGCTATGCTCCCACGGATAATCTGAACCCAAAGGCGGTAAAAGCGTTTCTTGATCTGACCTACGAGGAATACTGGAGACGTTTTCAAAAGCAATTTGGAAGGACGGTCAAGGGCTTTTTTACAGATGAACCGAATGTCTGCGATTTCTTTTCCTGCTTTACCGGGGGAAGACCCTGGCTGACATTCACCGATGGGCTGACGGAGTATTTTGAAAGGCAGAGAGGCTATGATCCGCTTCCGGGGCTTCCCTATCTGTTTTTTGACGGGGAAGGGGCAGAGCAGATACGGCATGATTATTGGAGAACGGTAACAGAGCTGTTTGAAAACGCTTATATGAAGCAGCTTTATGAGTGGTGTGAGCAGCATAACGTCGAATTGACCGGACACATGCTTTATGAAAATGATCTGGGCTACCAGGCCAGAGTGTGCGGGGCAGCTATGCCACAGTATAAATATCTGCATCGCCCGGGGATCGACCTTCTGGGAGAACAGACAAAAGAATATCTGACGGTGAAGCAGTGCACCAGTGTGGCCCATCAGTACGGGCGAAAGCATACGATCACGGAGACCTATGGATGTACTGGCTGGGAATTTGGGTTTGAAGGACAGAAATGGCTGGGAGACTGGCAGTTTGTTCAGGGAATTGACCGAAGATGCCAGCATCTCGCAGAATACTCGATTACGGGGTGCCGAAAACGGGACTATCCGCCGGTATTCAATTATCAAAACACCTGGTGGGAATATAATGAAAAAATGGAGGATTATTTTGCGCGTCTTTCTTACGTGGCCGGCCTTGGGGAAGTGGTGCGGGAAGTGCTGGTGATCCATCCGATGTCTTCGATATGGACGAAATGTAAAAGCAGTCCCGTGGAAGATTTAAACCGTGTAGAAATGAATATGGGGTGGCTGGATGAACATATTACAGAGCTGAACCGCTGGGGAGAAACCTACAATCGAATGGCAAAACTGCTCTTAAGCAATCATGTGGATTTTGATTTTGGAGATGAAATGCTGCTGGCAGAGGATGGACGTGCAGAGCGGGGAAGGCTGATCTTAAAGAACGCTTCCTACAGAATTATTTTGGTTCCAAGGGTGGTAAGCCTGTTTTCCACTACGAGAAAGCTTCTGGAAGAGTTTGCGTCTCAAGGAGGCGAGATTGTGTGGGTGGGAGCGTTTCCGAAGCTGGAGGAGGGCTCCTGCGAAAAAGGCAGCACAGCCAACTGGGAAAAAATTCCTGGCATTCAAAGGGCTGCTTCTTATGAGAAAGCGGCTGAAATCCTGAAAGAAAAAATGAAATTTCCAATAAAGGTAACGGGAGAAAACGGGCTTGAGGATGGCGCTGTTCTTACAATGCTTCGCAGGACCCGGGAAGGGTATCTGCTGCTGGCAGTGAATAATGACCGCGGGAGGGCGCACAGTACCATGATACATTTTCCGGAGAAGGGGAGAGTGATGGAATACCGCCCCTGGAGCAATACCTTTGAGGAGACCGTGGCAGAAATTGACGGAAGCCATGAGGGGATTCATTTCCTGGCAGAATTTTCTCCGGCGCAGAGCGGAGTCTGGTTTCTGGAAACAGAAAAGGAACCTAATTTAGGCTCGGTGGGATTTCCCTACGAGCATCCCCATTATGCGGAACCCGTATTTGCGGCGCTTGGCCCCTGCGCGAAGGTGCACAGAACCATGGAAAATGCGCTGACGCTGGACAGATGTGCCTACGCTCTGGGAAACGATGCGTATGGAGCGGAGATGGAGGTGTGGAAAGCGCAGAAAGAAATCAGAGAACAGCTTTCCATGCAGCAAATATATTACAATGGGGCACCTCAGAGATATTCCTGGCTGAAGCAGGAGGATGGGAATTTGAAAAAAGGAATCCCCTTTGGACTGTGCTTTACCTTCGAGGTGCAGGAAGCGATCGAGAGCTGCTGTTATGCGGTGATTGAGAAGTCGGAACGTTTTCGGGTATTTTTGGACGAAGTGGAACTGAACCATGTGGGGGGATTTTTTATTGACCATGGAATGGAAAAGTGGGAGATAGAAAGGCTGACACCGGGAGTTCATAAGCTGATCATTACCGGAAATTATACAGAGGAGCTGGAATTGGAAGACTGTTATCTTATCGGGGACTTTGCGGTGGATACACGGCGCAGAGTTTGTCAGGAAAGAGACCGGATCCATTTTGGGGATTGGACAAGCCAGGGATATTTTCACTATCCCGGAAGCCTGACATATGAATTTTCGCTTCCTCCCAAAGCGCAGGATCAAAAGCGCTATGTGTTAAAACTGGGAGAGCATCGGGCAACGCTGGTTTCTGTGACAGTGAACGGGAAAAAGGCGGGAATCCTGATGGGGAACACGGAGAAGGAACTGGATATTACAGAATATCTGGAGAATAAAACAAATACCCTGGAACTTTGTGTGGTGGGAAGCCCGAGAAATCTTTTTGGACCGTTCCATCAGACCTATACAGGCTGCAGCCGGATCAGCTGGGCGGATTTCCGGACCGAGGGAAGATTTTATACTCCTGAGTATGTGCTGGAACCCTACGGGCTCTTTGGACAGATTGTTATTACGATGATATAAAAAATGAATCCCCGCGGATTTCCGCGGGGATTGACTTTCTGGAAATTACATTCCCATCTGTTTTGCAACTTCTTCTGCAAAGTTTTCTTCTTTCTTTTCGATACCTTCGCCGGTCTCGTAACGAACGAAGCTCTTGATGGTTACGTTTGCGTTGTTTGCTTTTGCAACCTGCTCTACGTATTTTGCTACGGACTGCTTGCCGTCCTCAGCTTTTACGTAAACCTGATCAAGAAGGCAGATTTCTTTCAGCTCTTTCTTGATACGGCCTTCGATCATGCCTTTGATAACCTTTTCCGGTTTCTGGGACTCTTTCGGGTCGTTCATGATCTGCGCCATGAGGATTTCTTTCTCGTGTGCGATGTAGTCAGCGCTTACTTCGCTGTCGCTGGTGTACAGCGGTTTGAGAGCTGCGATCTGCATTGCAACGTTTTTAGCCATTTCTTTGATGTCATCGTTTACAACGTCGGTAACAACGTCAACAAGAACGCCGATCTTTCCGCCCATGTGAGTGTAGGAAGCAACGAAGCCGTCAGCCTCAGCAACCTGAGCAAAACGACGGATGTTCATGTTCTCACCGATAACTGCGATCTGAGCTGCAAGAGCTTCGTTTACAGTCTTGGTGCTGTCTGCTTTCCAGGGCTCAGCCATGAAAGCTTCGATGTCTGCTGCGGTGGTATCAAGAGCCTGAGCTGCAACCTCTGCAACATAGTTCTGGAATTTTTCGTTCTTTGCAACGAAGTCTGTCTCAGCGTTTACCTCTACGACAACGGCTTTTTTGCCATCCTCGGAAACGAGAGTTTTGCAGAGACCCTCAGCTGCAATACGGCTTGCTTTTTTCTGCGCAGTAGCCAGTCCTTTTTCACGAAGGAACTCAACTGCCTTGTCCATATCGCCGTCGGTAGCGGAGAGTGCTTTTTTGCAGTCCATCATGCCGGCGCCGGTCATTTCTCTTAATTCTTTTACCTGTGCTGCTGTAATAGCCATTTTATTTTCCTCCTGAAAATTTATATGGATTATTCTGCGTCTTCTGCGAATTCTTCAGACTCAGCTGCGATTTCGCCGTCAACCTCTGCAGTACCCTGGTTTGCTTCGATAACAGCGTCAGCCATTTTGGAAACGATAAGTTTCACTGCGCGGATCGCGTCGTCGTTGCCGGGGATCACATAGTCAAGCTCTTCCGGATCGCAGTTGGTATCGCAGATACCGATCAGCGGAATACCCAGAGTGTGAGCTTCCTGTACACAGATTCTTTCTTTTTTCGGGTCTACAATGAAAATTGCATCCGGAAGTCTCTTCATTTCTTTGATACCGCCAAGGTTCTTCTGAAGCTTGGTCAGCTCTTTTCTCAGCTCGATAACTTCTTTTTTGGGAAGAACGTCGAAGGTTCCGTCAGCTTCCATGGTCTCGATCTGTTTCAGTCTTGCAATACGGCTCTGGATGGTCTTGAAGTTGGTGAGCATACCGCCCAGCCATCTCTCGTTTACGTAGAACTGTCCGCAGCGCTCTGCTTCAGTCTTGATCGCGTCCTGCGCCTGCTTCTTGGTTCCTACGAACAGGATGCTTCCGCCGTTTGCAACGATGTCTGCAACTGCGTTGTAAGCATCGTCAACCATGCCTACAGACTGCTGAAGGTCGATGATGTAGATACCGTTTCTCTCGGTATAGATGTAGGGAGCCATTTTGGGGTTCCATCTTCTTGTCTGATGTCCGAAATGAACACCTGCTTCCAAAAGCTGTTTCATTGAAATAACGCTCATGTTTCTTTCTCCTTTTTGGTTGAATTCTTCCGCGCAGATCTTTTTCCGTCCGGACCCGCCGACACACCCTCGGGCACCATCCGTTGGGAATCTCTGTGCGTGTTTATTTTGCAACTCTTGAATTATAGCATGGTCAAAGCTTCCATGTAAAGAGGCAATTGCAAAAAAATTCCTGAACGGTTACCTGATTTTTCGGCATTTCTACAGCATGGGCATGCGGTCGGGCAATGAAATTCCTCCCCGGCGGCAGATTGCCTCGGCGTGCTCCCGTCCGGCTTTCAATATGGCCGCTTCGTCCAGGGTGAGCAAATGCCGGTCCTTCATCAGCCATTTTCCGTCGCACATGGTGTGGGTGATGTTGGTGCTGTGCATGGAGGTCACCAGATTGGCAATGGGATCGTGGACCGGAAGCATATCGGCATTCAGGTTCGGATCAATGAGGATCAAATCCGCTTTTTTGCCCTCCTCCAGGCTTCCGTACAAATCCTTTTCTCCCAGGGCCTCAGCGCCGTTTATGGTAGCCATGGCCAGGATCTCCTGCGCTTTTACCACGTCCGGTTCCAGGCGCCAGCCCTTGTGTATGAGGGAAGTGACCCACATTTCATCCACCATATTCATGCGGTTATTGGTGGGAGTGCCGTCGGTTCCAAGCGCTACGCATACGCCTTCTCTGAGCATGCGGGGGATCTTGGCAAAGCCCAGCACACGCATGGCAGAGGCAGGATTGTGGGAGACCTTTACCCCGTGGTCTTTGAACATCTGTACTTCTTCGTTGGTAAGCCATACCGCATGGGCTGCCAGGATGTTTTTGTCCAGAAAACCCAGATTGTTCAAGTGTGTTACGGTGGTGCAGCCTCTGGTGGCCTTGGCGTATTCTACCTCTGAACGGGCTTCCGCAATGTGCATGTGAACGCCTACACCGTATTTGTCCGCCAGTTCCTTGGTGCGGAGTAAAAGCTCGTCTGTGGCATTAAATATGGTGCGGATGCCGAACCAGATCTTGACGCGGCCGTCTGCGGTGTTGTGGTATTTTTTCAGATCCTCCTCCTGGATTGAAAGCTCCTCGTCCGTGGTGTGCTGCCAGTTTTTGGGAAGGCCCTCTCCGCAGTCCATGGTGGATTTTGCCAGTTTTCCCCGGATGCCGGCCTCGGTAATCGCCCGGGCCATGCCGGAGACAAACTGCCCGCCGGGCTCGGCGATGGAAGTACAGCCTGCCTTGATCTGCTCCACGCAGAAAAGCAGGGTAGAAATGTAAGAATCCTCCTCGGTCATATTGCTTTCATAGGGCCAGATACGGTCTCTTAGCCAGGCGAGCAGATCCACGTCATCTGCAAGTCCCCGGGCAAGCTGCTGACTCGTGTGGGTGTGGGTGTTGACGAGACCGGGCATGATGGTTTTTCTGGTACAGTCCATAACCTCGTCGCAGTCTGTGGGAGCCTCAAAGTGGCCGATGCGAGTGATGCGATCTTTTTCAATGAGGATATTTCCCTGGCGATAAACCTCGCGGCGGTCGTTCATGGTGAGAATCATGGCGTTTTTCAGAAGAATTTTCATAAAGGTTTGTCCTCCTTGGCGGCTGTATTTCCGGAAAGAATCCGGGATTATCTGTATCCTTTGAAATTGGTTTCAGTATATCTGAAAATTTTGCGATTGTCACTTGTGAAATATGAACAAAACCGCTATACTGAAAAAAAGAAAAGAAGTGAAAAAGGAGGTCGAAAGGTGAAAGAAATACTGATTATCGACGCCTGCGTGCGGCGGGAGGAATCCCGCACAAGAAAAATGCTGGACTGTGCAGTGCAGACGCTGAAAGAGGATCATCCAGACTGGAAGCTTACGACTCTGAATCTTGGGGATATGGATCTGAAATATTGGAATACACAGTCTCTGAGGGAGCGGGATGCTCTTCTGGCTTCGGGACAGGTGGATGCTCCTGTATTTGCTCTGGGACATCAGTTCCGGGAGGCGGACGGGATCGTGGTGGCAGCGCCTTTCTGGGATTTGAGTGTTCCGGCGGTTTTGAAGGTTTATATTGAGAATATTTCAGCAGATGGGGTGACCTTTGCCAGTGGCCCGGATGGACTTTATGGACTTTGTAAGGCAGAGTGGATGCTGTTCCTCACCACCAGAGGCGGACTTTACGAGGGCACGGACATGGAGCAGAGCAGCCGGTATATGGAAGCCATATCCAGATTCTTTGGGATTGATTCTTATTTCTGTGTGTACGGGGAAGGCCTTGATGTGGCAGAACTGGACGGAGAAAGCATTCTTAAGGTTGCCATTGCGGAGACGGAGCATGTGTGCCGCGGGCTTTAATTTAAAAAGAATAAATTTTAGTACAGGGAGGATTTTATATGGTATATTCAGACAATGGAAGATTGTATCACATTGACGTGGCACCGGGCGAGGTGGGAAAATATGTGATCCTGCCGGGAGACCCAAAGAGATGTGCCTCTATCGCCAAATACTTTGACGATGCGAAGCTGATTGCGGATAAGAGAGAATATGTGACCTACACCGGTTACCTGGACGGGGAAAAGGTCAGCGTGACCTCCACCGGTATCGGCGGCCCTTCTGCCTCCATTGCAATGGAAGAGCTGGTACAGGCCGGAGCAGACACCTTTGTACGGGTTGGAACCTGCGGCGGAATGGAAATCAATGTCAAGGGCGGTGATATCATTGTAGCAACCGGCGCGATCCGCAACGAGGGTACCAGCCGGGAGTACGCGCCCATTGAATTTCCTGCGGTTCCCAATCTGGATGTGGTGAACGCGCTGGTTGCCTCTGCAAAGGAGCAGGGAGTGACCTATCACACCGGCGTGGTGCAGTGTAAGGATTCCTTCTACGGGCAGCATTCCCCTGAGACCAAACCGGTGAGCTATGAGCTGGAAAATAAATGGGAGGCATGGCTTCGCTTGGGCTGTCTGGCATCGGAAATGGAGTCGGCTGCGCTCTTTACCGTGGCAAGTTATCTGAAGGTGCGCTGCGGTTCCACCTTCCTTGCAGTAGGGAACCAGGAGCGGGCAAAAAAGGGGCTTGATAATCCCCAGGCGCACGACACGGATATGGCTGTCCGTGTGGCTGTCGGGGCGGTGCGGAATCTGATCGCCCGGGACAGACAGAATTTGTAAATAACTTTGTTTTCTAAAAAAAGAAGGCGCCCGGCAGATGTCGGGCGTTATTTTGTGCAAAGCAAATAGGATGCGGGAATGTGTGAAGGCACAGTTCCTGTTTTAAATTGTGTCCTTTGTTTCCGCTGCGGCCCTGTCCCCGGCGGAGATTTTGTTATCCCAGATAATTCCGACAGCCACCAGGACAATGCCCAGGATTTTTCCGATGCTGATATTTTGAAATACAAAGGCGTCAAAAAGAATCCCGGCGGTGAGTTGTCCAACCAGCAGGAGAATGGTGGATTCCATAACCTTCAGCTTATTAAGCGTGATCATGGAAATGATAAAAGCCACAATGCCGAACGCGCCGCCAAGATACAGCCACCAGGGCGCCTCTGTAAAGGCATAAAGATCAACGCCTGATTTGGAAGAAGCAAAAAGCAGTATGAGGGAAAGGACAGAAGCGACCACATAGTTTACGAGGGAGCCGTTGTTGGTGCCCAGAATTTTGGTGCAGCGGTAGTTGATCATCTTGGAAATGACCGTGGCGCAGCCGTTTACAAACGCAAGAGTCAGTACAAAGGCCATAAAGCAGTCCTCCTTTTATGATAAATTGATGATGATAAGCCCGGCAAGGATCAGAAGAAAGCAGGGGATTCTGCGCAGGTTAAAGGGAACCCGGGAGACCCCGAACCAGCCGAAATGGTCGATGACAGCGGAAATGACGAGCTGTCCGGTCACGGAAATGCAGGTCATAAAGGAAACCCCGAGAATACTGATACAATAGCTGGAGCTTGCCACAAGGAAAATCCCGAAAAATCCGGCGCTGTAGAGATACCAGGGAAGTCCGGTGATCTTCAGCTTTTCTTTGGTGGTGACTTTCATATAAAAGATGAGCAGAATTCCGCCGATGGCGTGTACCATAAGGCTCATGCCGAACATTCCCACATGCTCTGTGAGCATGCCGTTTAAGCTTGCCATGGCAGACTGGCAGGCGCCTGCCAGAAGAGTAAATAATGCGTACATGGTTACCTCCTGTAGAGGAGTGCGTATCTGAAAACACCGCACTCCGGCTGTAATGAGATCAGTCGTAAAAAAATTATGACAGATGTCTTTTTAAATTGCAATAGATAGAGAGAAAATAAATATTTTCGTAAAAACAGAAAAATGTATGGCTTTTTTGCAAGGTGTATTGTAAAATAAACATATCAATTCGAGGTTTCAGCAGATAATCAGAATATTTCTGACAGAGAGACCGATAACGGAGGAATTGCATGAGAAGAGCATGGGAGATCGCACAGGATGTTTTCTGGGGTGCGCAGCCGGTTGTGCGGAGTGCGGAGGAACAGACCTGGGAAGACAATGTAGATGTTTCAGAGTTTTATGACTCGAACCTTGCATTGGATTGGGGCAGTAACGTACCTGGCTCCGGAGCGCCGGAGAAGATCATGGTGGCAGCAGTGCAGGCATTGGAGAACCGGGGATATCTGGTGAGCCAGGAGGGATACCGTCTTCTGGAAGAAGGGCTTAAGGCTTCGGAGGAGGGCGACTTTGTGACACTTCACCAGTGTTCGGCGAAGCTTCGCAGAGAGCTGGGGCAGGCGGTCAGAGATACAGATTCCCCATACTGGAAGTACAAGGTGTATGATTCTTTTGCGCAGTACGAGGCAGCAGTTGACTTTCCTAAGAGGACGGAAGTGGATACGGACAGTGGGGCTTTCAGGGAACAGCTTCGCGGCGCATGGCTTTCCCAGATGATCGGCGGAGCCATGGGAACCATGGTGGAGGGCTATACCTCTGAGAACCTGTACAAGGCTTTCGGTGATGTGAGAGAGTACTTGAGAGAGCCGAACACCTACAATGATGATATTACCTTTGAGCTGGCATTTTTGGATGCCTTTGGCAGGAAGGGCTACGACGTGACCTCCGAGGACATTGCTCTTTCCTGGGTGGGACTGATTCCCTGCGGCTGGTCGGCAGAGGAACTTGCCATCCGCAATATCAAGAACGGCATCTTTCCGCCGGAGAGCGGCACATACCGCAATCCTTTCAACGAATGGATCGGAGCACAGATGCGTGCGGGCATCTGCGGCATGGTTGCGCCGGGAGACCCTCATCTTGCGGCACGGCTTGCCTGGAGTGACGGGGAGGTTTCCCATGCGAACAACGGAATCCTCGGGGAGGTATTTAACGCTGTGATGACCGCCCTGGCTTTTACAGAGAGTGACATCCGGCGTCTGGTGAGACGTTCCATAGATCTGATCCCCGGGGACAGTGAATATTATTCCGTGGTGTCTTTTGCCTGGGAATGCTGTGAGACCTGTGATACCTGGCAGGAAGCGCTTGGCCGCTGTCTGGAAAAATATAAACGCTATAACTGGATACATGCTTACCCCAACGCCTGCTGTGAGGTGATTGCCCTTTACTACGGCGGCGGTGATTTTGAAGAAACGCTTCATATTATAACGATGTGCGGGGTAGATGTTGACTGCAACGCCGGCATGATCATGCCGCTGATTGCCATTACCAAGGGAGTGAGTGTCATTCCACAACGCCTGCTTCATCCGGCATTTTCTTCTCTCAGGACGTATATGAGAGGACGGTTCCGGGAGATGACGCTGGAAGAGCTGGTGCATGATACTTTCAACAGTATAAAAAAAGCGAACATAAAAAAGGAGGAAACAAAATGAAGAAAAGAATGTTAGCAACCGTTATGGCAGCAGCCATGGCAGTATCCACTTGCGCGGTGAGCGTGCCGGTATTTGCAGAGGACGAGCCCTACAAGGCAGCGCTTCTTCTCAATGGTACTCTCGGTGACAAATCCTTCTATGATTCTGCAAACGAAGGTCTCACAAAGCTTCAGGAAGAGCTGGGCGAGGACAAATTTACCTTTAAGGTAGAGCAGATGGGAGCGACCTCTGCTGACGAGGCAAAATGGGAGCCGACTCTTTATGACTACTGCGACGACGGTTCCTATGATGTGATCATCTGCGGAACCTATCAGATGCTTGCAGCGCTCACAAACGCGGCAAACGATTATCCGGATCAGAAATTCATCTACTTCGATGAAATGTTTGATTTCAGCGCAGGCGGCGAAGAAAATGTATACAATGTAATGTATAAACAGAACGAAGTTTCCTATCTGGTTGGCGCAGCGGCAGCGATGATGACCACAGATGAGACACTGGACAAGGTAGACCCGTCCAATAAGATCATCGGCTTCCTTGGCGGTATGGAAAACTCCGTAATCAAGGATTTCCTGGTAGGCTACATTCAGGGCGCGAAGGACATTGAGCCGGAGATCCAGGTTGCTCTTGCATATGTAGGAAACTTCTATGATTCCGCAGCTGGCAAGGATATGGCACTGACCCAGTACAAGAACGGTGCAGACGTAGGCTTTAACGTAGCAGGAAGCGCTGGTCTTGGACAGATCGAGGCAGCAGTTGACTCTGACAGATATGCTTTCGGCGTTGATTCTGACCAGGCAGCACTGCTTCCGGACTATGCCGCAAACATTCCTACCTCCGCGATCAAGAATGTAGGAAACTCCCTGATCCGTGCGATCAAAATGGACATGGAAGATGAGCTGGCATACGGCACCCTGGAATACCTTGGATTCGCAGAGGGCGGCGTAGAGCTGGTAGAGGATGCGCATTATGAGGAAGTTGTTCCGGAAGAAATCCGCACAAAAGTTGCTGAGCTGAAAGAGCAGATCACAAGCGGAGACATCACGGTTCCCACCGCACTTGGAGACAATGCCATGAGTGAAGAAGAGATCCAGGAACTCATTGACTCCGTAAAAGTAAAATAAAACCTGGGCATGTAAAGATCCAGCTCCGGGTGATGCCCGGAGCTGGATTCTTTTCTACTTAGAGCCGAATTTCCGGCAAAACGGGAAAGCTTATACAAATCATGAGACGGGGTGAGAGAATTGGATAATCAGACAGTATTGCAGATGAACCACATCATGAAGATTTACGGCAATGGTGTGGTTGCAAATGAAGATGTATCCCTGGATTTGCGTAAGGGAGAGATTCATGCCCTGCTGGGTGAGAACGGTGCGGGAAAGAGTACTTTGATGAAGGTGCTTTTTGGGATCGAGGCACCGGACCAGGGGGAAATCCTTCTGAATGGAGCACCGGTTACCATCAAGTCGCCGCAGGATGCCATCAGCAAGGGGATAGGCATGGTGCATCAGCATTTTATGCTGGTTCCCTCCCTGACAGTGGCGGAGAACATCATTCTGGGCGTGGCGCCAAAAAAAGGCCTGTTTATTGACATGGACAAGGCGATGGAGGCTGCATCCAATATCGCAAAGGAATATAATTTTGACATCAATGTAAAGGACAGAGTGGAAGAGATTCCTGTGGGCATCAAGCAGAAGGTGGAAATCCTCAAGGCGCTTTACAGAGGCGCGGAGATTCTTATTCTGGACGAGCCGACGGCGGTTCTGACACCGCAGGAGACGGACGAGCTGTTTGTGCAGCTGATGAAGCTCCGGGAAAAGGGCCACACGATCATCTTTATTTCCCACAAGCTGGATGAGATCAAAAAAATCTGCGACCGCGCCACCATTATGAGAAACGGCCGCAGCATGGGAACCTATGACGTGGAGGGGATGACGACCCAGGAAATGTCAAGGCTCATGGTGGGGCATGAGGTATCCCTGAAATTTGACAAAAAAGAACAGCATTTGACAGACAATGTCTTCTTAAAGGTGCGAAACCTGACCGTACATAATTCCCAGGGGGTTATGAAGGTGGACGACCTCTCCTTCGATGTAAAAGGCGGAGAAATCCTGGGAATTGCAGGTGTGGAAGGCAACGGTCAGACAGAGCTCATCGACACCATTACCGGAATAAACAAGAAATACAAGGGCGTTGTGGAGCTCAAAGGCAAGGACATTTTAAATGCCAGCATTGAGGATATCCGCAATATGAAACTGGCGCATATTCCAGAGGACCGGATGACAACCGGATGTGCCAAGACACTGAGCATCCAGGAGAATCTGTTCTCCAATCAGTACAAGGACTCCAGGTATTCCGGAAAAGTGATGCTCAGGACAAAGGCCATGGAAAAGCGAAGCGACGAACTGATCAAGGAGTACCTGGTAAAATGCCGTTCCCGCAAACAGAACGTGGGCATGCTTTCCGGCGGCAATATCCAGAAGGTCATTGTTGCGCGGGAGTTCTCCACGGCTCCGGACATTATCATTGCCAATCAGCCCACCCGCGGCATTGATGTGGGAGCGGCTGCATTTATCCGCAAGCGTCTTCTGGAGTTTCGTGATGCCGGCTGTGCGATCATCCTGATCTCCGCGGATCTGACAGAGATCTTCTCCCTGAGCGACCGTCTTGCGGTTATGTACAAGGGAAAATTCGCCGGCTTTTTCACGGATGTAGAACATGTGACGGAGGACGAACTCGGTCAGCACATGCTGGGAATCAAAAAAGATGAAGTATTGGAGGGAGTAATGTATGAATAGCGCAAAAAGATTTGACATTCTGCGGATGATTCTCTCCGTTGCCATTGCCCTTGTGATTTCCTTCGGCATTATTTTTCTGGTGAGCGATCAGCCTGTGGAAGCCATTAAATATCTGCTGATCGGACCTTTTACAAACAAGAGAAGCATGGGCAATGTGATTGAGTCCATGATACCGTTGATCTTTACCGGAACCGGCGTATGTATCATGTTTTCCGCAAACCAGATCAACCTTGCAGGCGAAGGCGCGTTCCATGTGGGCGGTCTTATCGCGTCCTGCGTGGCGATCTATGTGACCGCTGACGTGGTATCCCCCGTGGCAGCACTTCTGTGCGCCGGTATTGTGGGTGCGGTATTTACGGCGATCCCCGCGATCATGAAGATCACCACAACAGCCAGCGAGCTGGTGTCTTCGCTGATGATCAACTACCTGGCGCTGTATTTCGGAAACTATATGCTGAACAATGTGATCGGGGATCCCAAGGCCAGCGCTGCTTCCTACGCGCTCTCCGAGGCGTCGCAGCTTCCGGTCCTCATCGACCGCACGCGTGTGCATCTGGGACTGATCATTGCTCTGGCCGTGGCGGTTCTGGGATATCTGTTCCTGTACCGCACAAAAATGGGCTATGAGCTTCGTCTTACCGGTGAGAATGAGGAGTTCGCAAAATATTCCGGCATCAGCATTGTCAAGGTCATCCTTGTTTCCCAGCTTCTGGGCGGCTTTGTGGCAGGTCTTGGCGGCGGTGTGGAAATGCTGAGTCCCATTTACGCAAGATTTACCTGGACCTCTCTTCTGGGATACGGCTGGGATGCGATCATCATCTGCACCCTGTCCAGAAAGAATCCATTGTACACGCCGTTTGCAGCCCTGTTCCTGGCTTATTTGAGAACAGGAGCTTCCATTATGGCGCGAAGGACAGACGTTACTCTGGAAATTGTTCAGATCACCCAGGGCATCATCATCCTTTTGGTGGTTGCGGAACAGTTCCTGAGCAAATACAAGCATAAGCTGATCGCGAAAGAAGCGAAGGCAGCATTAAAAGAGGAGGAGGTGGCATAATATGTGGGATGCGATTTTATCTCCTGATTTTTTCAGTGCGATTCTGCGGGCGGCAACACCGATTCTCTTTGCCACACTGGCAGCGGGAATCGCGGCGAAGTCCGGTATTACCAACATGGCGCTGGAGGGTATTATGCTCTTTTCCGCTTTGTTTGGAGTTATCTTTTCCTCATTGACGCACAGCGCATGGCTGGGACTTCTGATCACCGTGGCAATCGGCGGACTTATTGGTCTGATCCTGGCATTCTTTGTGCTGAATCTCAAGACAGATGAGATCCTGGCAGCCATCGCCATTAATCTGACTGCAACCGGCGGCACGGTGCTCCTCATGGTGGCATTTTCCGGAGACAGAGGCGTTTCTTCCTCCATCCGGAGTGTGTCTGCGCCCAATGTGACCATTCCGCTGATCGACAAGATTCCCTTTATCGGGGAGGTTCTGTCCGGACAGAATGTGCTCACCTGGCTGTCGCTTCTGGCAGTGGTGCTTCTGCACCTCTTCCTGTACAAGACGCCAATGGGACTCAACATCCGTTCCGTGGGCGAGAACAAGGATGCAGCGGAGTCCGTCGGTATCAATTCCCGCAAGGTGCAGTACATCGCGCTTGTGATCAGCGGTGCGCTGGCAGCGTTCGGCGGATTCTATCTGTCCGGCGGATACATGAACATGTTCACCAAGGACATGTCCGGCGGCCGAGGCTTTATCGCCCTGGCAGCGTCCAGTATGGGCGGAAATACGCCGGTGGGCGGCTTTTTGGTATCGCTGCTCTTTGGTCTGGCGCAGGCGCTTGCCAATGTCATGCAGCTTACTGCAGTCATGCCCTACGAGATCATTCTTATGGTGCCGTACCTGACTACGCTCATCGGACTTGGGGTATACTATTACTCCCAGAAAAAGAAAAAAGAGCGTCTGAGCGGAAAATAATCCGTTCAGACGCCGGTGTAAGCCGTAACAAAAATAAGGACGGGCTGGTGCGCTTTTTACACCAGCCCGAGTTTTTCAAAAGCTTCGTCCGGAAGAAGCGCGCCGGAGGTACCCACCACCCGGGAAGAGACGAGATTTGCTTTTTGGACAGCTTCGGCAAGCGAATCTCCCTGTTTCAGACAGGCCATGACTGCGCCGATATGGCTGTCCCCTGCGCCGATGGTGTCCACGGGGACAACGGGAACGGGTGCAATGGTTTCTTCTGCGTTTCCGTCGAAGAAATAGCAGCCGCGGTCTCCAAGGGTAATGAGGACGGAATTCCCGGTTTTGGAAAAAAGCCAGCGGGCAGCCTCTGCCGTGGAAGAGGTACTGCTTGCGGTGAGGGCTTCCGTCTCATTGAGGTGCAGAATGGGATGCAGGCCGTAAAGCCTTTCGAGCAGCTCTGGCCGGATGCGGTTCAGGCGGGGGCCCGGTGCAAAAAACAGGTTGAGATTCCTGTTCTTTTCCAGGAATTCCACCACATGTTCGCCGGTGGTTTCTTCGATTTCCAGACCGCAGATATACACGGTGTCGATTTCGTTCAGAGGAACCAGATCAAACCATTCTTTTTGGAACAGATATTCCGCACCATGGTAGGACATAAAGGTGCGCTCGCCGGTGTCTTCCACAAAGCAGTAGCAGCAGCCGTTTTCCCTGTCCGGCGTGGGAATGGGAGAGGTGATGCCGCGTTTTTTTAGCTCCTCCCGCACGAAGTTTCCGTAGGTGCCTTTTCCCACAGGGGAGAAGAGGATATAGGGAACGCCGAAGTGGCGGATAGAGTCTGAGACATTGTAGGCGCAGCCGCCAAGAGACATATGCTGGCTTTTGATGTGGACATCTTCTCCGGTTTTGGGAAGGTGATTCACCAGATTGACAATGACATCGACGACAGTGGAACCGATAACCAGTATTTTTTTCATAGCTTACTCCTTTGTGTGCAGCATCAAGGCGTTTTTGGTATTATGCTAGCACAGATCACAGAGGATGACAAGAGAAAGAGGAACTATGAGCAAAGGAATTTTATTTAAAAACGCGGCCCTTCTGACAGAAAAAGCAGAGTGTGTTCCCCACAGGGATGTGTACGTGGAGCACGGGCGTATTGCCGGGATCGTGGAGCACGGACAGTCCTGGAGCGGGGAGGCGCCGGAGGAGATCATTGACTGTACAGGCTGTTACATAAGCCCGGGTCTTGCAAATCTTCACACCCACACAGCCATGAATATTTTCAAAGGCATTGCGGAGGATGTGACGGCGGACGCCTGGTTCAATGAGATGATATGGCCCTATGAGAGCAAGATGACCGATGCGGACGTGTACACGGGAACCCTTCTGGGAATCGCGGAAATGATAAACAACGGCGTCACCGTGTTTGCGGATCACTATTTTGGGGAAGAGCAGGTGCTTAAGGCGGTGAAGGAGACCGGGATCCGGGCAGATCTGGCACCGACGGTTTTCGGCGCGTCCTCTGATTTTAAGGAGAGACTTGCCCAGGTCAGCGAATTTATAGAAACGCACCGGAACGAGTCCGGGCGTGTCGCCTTCCATATGGGCCCCCATGCCAATTATACCTGTCCGGGAGAAACCCTCGGGCAGATTGTGGACGAGGCGAAACGCCTTGCGCTTCCCATTCACCTTCACGTATCTGAGGAGGACGTTCAGGTGGAGCGTGCCAGGGAGGAAACCGGGCTTACGCCTTTCGGTATCCTGCACCGGGCCGGGGGCTTTGACTGCAAGGTGCTCGTGGGACACGGCCTGTGGATTGAACAGGAAGACCTGCAGCTCTTGCGGGAGGACACCTGGTTTGCATTTTGTCCCAAAACCTATATGAAGCTGGCTTCCGGGCGAGGCGGCTTCTTCGATTATTACAAAAAGCTGAACTACGGTTTCGGAACAGACGGGGCAGCAAGCTCCAATACGCTGAACCCCATGGAGCAGGCCAGACTGTTCGGCCTTCTGGGGAAATATCAGGACAGGGATTCTTCCCACTTTACTGCTGGGGAAATCTGGCAGCATCTTATGGCCGGACATCAGGCGTTCCCCTTCGGAACCGGGCGGCTGGAAGAAGGAGCTCCGGCGGATCTGGCGGTCTGGGATCTGGGCGAAATGGACACCTTTCCTTATTACAATCCCATTTCCGCCATTTTGTACAGCAGCAACAGCCAGAATGTGAAGTATACCATGGCGGCCGGAGAATTCCTGAAATATGACGGCGTTCTTTGCATGGACACAAAAGCTCTTCGGGAGGCGGCCTCTGACTGCCAGAAAAAGCTTCTTGCCAGAGGAAAGGGCAAGGCGGAAGTGTTCTATTGATTAAAATGTGTTCTGTAGAAACAAAATAAACCATATATTTAGGAGGTATGTGTTATGAGTATTCCAACCCCACACAACAATGCAAAAAAAGGCGACATTGCAAAAAAGGTACTGATGCCGGGAGATCCTCTGCGCGCAAAATTTATTGCGGAGACGTATCTTGAAAATCCGGTATGCTTTAATACGGTGCGCAATGTCCTTGGCTACACGGGAACCTATCAGGGAAAAGAGGTTTCCGTTATGGCCAGCGGCATGGGGATGCCGTCCATTGGCATCTACAGCTATGAACTTTACAATTTTTATGATGTGGATCAGATCATCCGCATTGGTTCCGCGGGAGCGCTGCAGGATGACGTAAACGTTATGGATGTTGTCATTGCCATGGGCGCCTGCACGGACTCCAATTTTGCCAGTCAGTTTTGTCTGCCGGGCACCTTTGCGGCAACGGCAAGCTATGACCTGGTGGCGCGTGCGGTCGAGGTTGCAAAAGAGCAGGGAACGCCGGTACGGGTAGGAAACGTCGTTTCTTCCGACGTGTTCTACAGCGACAATCCCGACGCTTCCGCGGCATGGCGCAAAATGGGCGTGCTCTGTGCGGAAATGGAGTGCGCAGGCCTTTACATGAACGCAGCCAGAGCGGGCAAGCAGGCGCTTGGCATTCTTACCATTTCAGATCATATCTTCCGTGACGAGGCCATTTCCGCGGAAGCAAGACAGACCTCCTTCGGAAAAATGATGGAGATCGCTCTGGGAATCTAAAAAATCAGAGAATAAAAAAGAGAGGGGAAGGTTTTTGCAGGCGGTTGCTGACTGGATTCGCACGCTGGATGAGCTGGTGTGGGGGTGGTGGATGATATTCCTGCTTTTGGGGACACATATCTTCATGACGATCCGCACCGGGGTGATACAACGAAGGATCGGAACAGGAATACGCCTGTCCCTCTCAAAGGAGCCGGAGGCAGAAGGGGAGATCAGCCAGTTTGGCGCGCTTGCCATGTCTCTGGCTTCTACTATTGGAACCGGAAATATCATCGGCGTGGGAACCGCCATTGCCCTTGGCGGTCCCGGGGCTGTATTCTGGTGCTGGCTTACCGGGGTATTCGGCATTGCGACAAAATACAGCGAAGCCCTGCTGGCAGTGAAATACCGGGTGAAGACCGGAGACGGGCGGATGCAGGGCGGCGCCATGTATGTTCTGGAGCGCGGGCTTCACATGAAGGGGATGGCGCTGCTGTTTGCTTTTTTTGGCAGCTTTGCCTCTCTGGGGATTGGCTGTGCAACGCAGGTCAATGCCATTGCAGCAGTGTGCAGGGAGAATCTTGGGATCGCGCCGGAGGTGATCGGGATCGCAGCGGCAGCCCTTACGGCCCTGGTGATTTTTGGCGGGATTCGATCCATTGCCAGAGTGTGCGAATGCCTGGTGCCGTTTATGGCTCTTTTTTATATATTCGGCTGTATTGTTATTCTTGGAATGAATTACGATTACATTTTTCCGGCCTTAAAGACCATCGGAACGCTTGCCTTTACACCAGGGGCAGCTGCCGGTGGTCTTGTTGGAAGAGGAATGATCAAGGCGATGCAGTACGGCGTTGCCAGGGGACTTTTTTCCAATGAATCGGGTATGGGCTCTGCGCCCATTGCGGCAGCGGCGGCACAGACGAAAAACCCGGTGCGTCAGGCGCTGGTATCTAGCACAGGGACCTTCTGGGATACGGTGGTGGTATGTGCCATGACAGGACTGGTGCTTGTCACCAGCATTATGAAAAATCCGGCGATCCACATGGCGGATATCCGGGACGGCGGGATCCTCACAACCCTGGCGTTTGCGCGGATTCCTGTTCTGGGGCCCGGAATTCTTGTTGTGGGAATCATCTGCTTTGCGTATTCTACGGTGCTTGGCTGGGCATACTATGGAGAACGGTGTGTGGAGTATTTTGCGGGAAAAAAAGGCTTGCTTCCTTATCGGCTCGTGTATATTGCTGTGGCGGCACTTGCGCCTGTGGTGTCTTTGGACCTGGTGTGGACCGCGGCGGATATTTTTAATGCGCTTATGGCGGTTCCGAACCTGACAGCCGTGCTTCTCTTATCCGGTACAGTAGGGAAAGAAACAGAAAAATATATCCATGACCTGGATCAAAAGGATGAACAGGAATGCGATGGGAAAATGAGGTGAGATATATGTTGAAAAATTGGAATCCCGTTGAGAAACCGAAAAAAACGGAGCTGAAAGAACGTTTGGAAAATGCAGAAGAACGGCTTTACCAGCTTCAGATGAAGATAAAAGAATACCAGCTGCCGGTGATTGTGCTGTTTGAGGGATGGGGCGCCTCCGGCAAAGGCAGCACCATCGGCAAACTGATCAAAAACATTGATCCGCGCTTTTTCAAGGTGGCTACCATGTCCTCTCCGTCAAAGGAGGAAGCGCGCAGACCGTTTCTGTACCGGTATTTCCGGCAGATTCCCGAGGCAGGAAAATTTACCTTTCTGGATTCCGGCTGGATGGAGCAGACTTGTCAGGAATATCTCAATGAAACGCTGAAAGGCAAGGAGTATGTGAGAAGGATCGACAGTATCCGGCGGTTTGAGCGGCAGCTCACGGACAATGGTTACCTTGTGCTGAAATTTTTCATGCACATCAGCAGGAAAGAGCAGAGCAGGCGAATAGAGCGTCTTCTGCAGGACAAGGACACAAGCTGGAGAGTCTCGGAATTTGACAGCTGGCAGAATGCCCATTACAAAAAATGCCGCAGAGTATTTGAACAATATCTTTCGGAAACCAGCACTTCGGCAGCGCCCTGGTATGTGATAGACGCCAAGGACAAAAAATGGGCGCAGCTGCAGACGCTGGAAATTCTGGTAAGCGGAATTGAAGCTGCAATGGGGAGAAACAGCCGTCCGGCGCCGCTTCTGCAGAATGTATTTCCCCTGGAAAAGATGCCCAGGCTTTCGGAAGTGGAGCTTTTGGGAAAAACGCTTTCGGACAAGGTTTACAAGGAGGAACTGAAATGTCTCCAGAAGAAGCTGGGAGAGCTTCACAACCGTCTGTACCGAAAACGGGTTCCCGCAGTCATTGTCTATGAAGGCTGGGATGCAGCCGGCAAAGGGGGAAATATCAAACGGATCACCGGGGCTTTGGATCCCAGAGGCTTTGAGGTCCATCCCATCGCAAGTCCGGAGCCCCACGAAAAAGCCCGCCATTATTTGTGGCGGTTCTGGACAAGGCTTCCCAAGGACGGACACATCGCCATTTTTGACAGAAGCTGGTACGGACGGGTCATGGTAGAGCGGCTGGAGGGCTTTTGCAGCGAGAATGACTGGAAACGGGCTTACAACGAAATGAATGAATTTGAAAAGGAGCTGACAGAGTGGGGCGCAGTCATCATCAAATTCTGGGTGCATATTGACAAGGACACGCAGCTTGCCCGCTTTGAGGAACGGCAGAAAAATCCGGAAAAACAGTGGAAGATTACAGAAGAGGACTGGAGGAACCGGGACAAATGGGACGCCTATGAGGCTGCGGTAAATGAAATGCTGAAAAAAACCAGTACCCGGTTTGCGCCCTGGCATATTCTGGAATCGGTGGACAAGAAGTATGCGCGCATCAAGGCGCTGAAGATCGTGGTGGAGGAGCTTGAGAAAGCACTGAAATGAAGAATTTAGCGCATTAATGTGTTGACAAAGGCCGGATTTCATGGTAAGGTATGGACTATATTAAATACGATAAATGCTTGGAAGAGGAATAGTACACAATAACCGGAGCGCAGAGAGCTGCTGGCTGGTGGGAAGCAGCGGAAGGAATTTGTGGAACTCGCCTCGGAGCAGCTGCCTGAAATTCCCGGGAGAAGAGTAGGTGCAGACGGCATCCTCCGTTAAAAGGAAGGGATATAAGAATGCAGCGCATTCCGTATCCGGTGAGTGTATGAATTTATTCATGAAAAAGAGTGGTACCGCGTAGGACAAATGTCTTCCGTCTCTTGCATAAGATGCAGGGACGGGAGCTTTTTTTTGTATCAAACAAAATCAACCCACAGGAGGAGAGAATTATGATGAATGCAGGAAAATACAGGAGACAGTATTTTATGCCGCCAGTGACATCCATGAAATGGGCACAGAAAGAATATGTGGAGAAAGCGCCGATCTGGTGTTCTGTAGACTTAAGAGACGGCAATCAGGCGCTGGTGATCCCCATGAGTCTGGAACAGAAAATAGAATTTTTCAAGCTTCTGGTCAAGATCGGCTTCAAGGAAATCGAGGTTGGTTTTCCTGCGGCTTCGGAGACAGAATACACCTTTCTCCGCACATTGATCGAGCAGAATCTGATCCCGGAGGATGTGACGATCCAGGTTCTGACCCAGGCCAGGGAGCATATTATCCGCAAAACCTTTGAGGCGGTGAAGGGCGCCCCCAAGGCCATTGTCCACGTATACAATTCCACCTCTGTGGCGCAGAGAGAACAGGTATTCCGCAGATCCAGGGAGGAAATCCTCAAGATTGCCGTGGAGGGCGCGAAACTTCTGAAGGATCTGGCGCAGGAGACCGAAGGAAACTTTCAGTTTGAGTACAGCCCGGAGAGTTTTACGGGAACAGAGCCGGAATATGCGCTTGAGGTGTGCAATGCCGTGCTGGATGTATGGCAGCCTACTGCGGACAACAAGGCAATCATCAATCTTCCTGTGACCGTGCAGCATTCCATGCCCCACGTATATGCAAGTCAGATCGAATACATGTGCGACAACCTGAAATACAGGGAGAATGTGGTAGTTTCGCTTCATCCCCACAATGACCGAGGCTGCGGAGTGGCGGATTCGGAGATGGGACTTTTGGCCGGCGCGGACAGGATCGAGGGCACTCTTTTTGGAAACGGTGAACGCACCGGAAATGTGGATATTGTAACCCTTGGCATGAATATGTATTCCCAGGGCGTGGACCCGAAGCTGGATTTTTCGGATATGCCCCATATCTGCGAGGTTTATGAGAAATGTACGGGCATGAAGGTGGACGAGAGAAGCCCGTACAGCGGAGCGCTGGTGTTTGCCGCTTTTTCCGGCTCGCATCAGGACGCGATCGCAAAAGGCATGCACTGGAGAGCGGAAAAGGATCCGGAGCACTGGAACGTACCTTATCTGCCGATCGACCCGACAGATGTGGGAAGAAACTACGATGCAGATGTTATCCGCATCAACAGTCAGTCCGGAAAAGGCGGCGTGGGCTATATTCTGGAGACAAAGTTTGGTCTCAATCTGCCGCCCAAAATGCGGGAAGCCATGGGCTATGTGGCAAAGGCGGTTTCCGACCACACCCATCAGGAGCTTCTGCCGGAGGAAATCTTCAGTTTGTTCAAGAAAACCTTCGAAAATGTGGTGGAGCCTTACAGTGTGAAGGACGTTCACTTCCAGCAGACAGAGGACGGCGGCATCGTTACCCAGGTGACTTCCAGATTTATGGGAAGAACCATTACCACCGAGGCGAAAGGAAACGGCCGTCTCAATGCGGTGAGCAATGCGCTTAAGAAGGCGTATGAACTGAAATTTGATCTGGTGACCTATCAGGAGCATGCACTGGAACAAAGCTCCAGCTCCCGCGCCATTGCCTATGTGGGAATCCGTAAGCCTGACGGCAGTCTTGCATGGGGAGCAGGACTCCATTCTGATATTATCCATGCCTCAATCGACGCTCTGGTAGCGGCGATCAATAACCGGTAAGGTATGGCACAAAAAGAGCTCTGGCGGGTATCGCCGGGGCTCTTTTGGCGCCATGTCGCCTTCTGTCAGATGATGTCATGCGAAAAAACTTGACGAAAATGTTAAAAAAAGATATAATAAGTTTTGCAGGTGAGGAAACATTTTCCTGCGCAGGGGAGAGTTATATTAAGGGGACACACAAGATATGGAACAAGCAGCCGTATGTTGGGCGTCTTTTTTTGTTGCCGTGAAATAGTAAATTTTTCCCTTGATTTCCCCTGGTTTTACCGTTTTTTGGAAGAAAATAACAAAAAAAGCTTGACATCCTGCGCCATGTTAAATATAATTTTCGTATACATTACAGAAATGTTACAAAAAGATAAAAAATAGAAACAAAAAATTATAAGGATTATAAAGGTATGAGAGCAAAGGGATCTATGCGTCGTTGTTCAAGACGGAGAAAAACCAGAAAAACGTTACAGCCGCTGCGCAGCTTCATGATGATCACAGCCTGCGCCTTTACGGCGATTGTCATTGCCGTAGGCTCGCAGGTCATCGACAACAGTGAGAAGGACCGGGTCTATGCGGCGGCAGAATCGGAAGAAGACGTGGCAAGGTTCGTGTCGGAAAGCCAGGAAGCATTTTTGCCCACAGGGATTGCCGGCGTGGTTTCCGGTGTTCAGGAGACGCCTTCTCCCGGAAGCACGGTGAACCGGATCGGAACCTCCTGCGAGCAGGTGATGGTCGGACAGCGTGTCAAGAAGGTTGAAGAAAATGTTACGGAGTTTAACATCAGCTCCAGTATGGAAGCCACTGTCGATCATCTGGAAGCAGCGGCGACCGACTTGTCTAGCACACCGAAGATGATGAGCGATGCGGATTACAATACACTTCTTTCCATTGTTGAGGCGGAGGCCGGCGGCGAAGATTTAAAAGGCAAGATCCTGGTGGCCAATGTAATTCTGAACCGTGTAGAGAGCAATCAGTTCCCGGATACGGTAACAGATGTGGTATGGGAATATGTGGACGGCGTGCCGCAGTTTTCTCCCACCTATGACGGCAGGATTTATACAGTCACTGTGTCTGACGAGACGAGGGAGGCGGTAAAGCAGGCGCTGGAAGGAGTTGATTACTCGGAAGGAGCACTGTTCTTTATCCAGAAATCCGCAGCAGAGTCTCACAATGTGACCTGGTTTGAAAAGGATCTGGTGCGTCTTTTTAAACATGGAGTGCACGAATTTTACACCTATCCGGAGGAACAGCCGGATGAAAAGATATAAAGAATGTAAAGATAAGGCCATGTGGGTATTTCCTACATGGCCTTAATATGTTATACTAGACGGGAATCAGACGAAGAACAAACATATGACAAGAGAAAGGCGGACAGATTATGGAGATTTTATATAAAAGCACCCGGGGCGGGGATGAACAGGTGAGCGCTTCCATGGCAATACTGAAAGGTCTTTCCGAGAACGGCGGCCTTTTTGTCCCGACAGAAATCCCGGCTCTTGACATTCCCATGGAGAAACTCTGCGGCATGACGTATCAGGAGACGGCCTATGAGGTGATGCGGCGCTTTTTGACGGATTTTACAGAAGAAGAGCTTAAGGGCTGTATTGCCAGAGCCTACGATTCCAAATTTGACACAGAAGAGATCGCTCCCCTTCACGAGGCGGACGGCGTATATTTTCTGGAGCTGTTTCACGGAGCCACCATTGCGTTCAAGGACATGGCGCTTTCCATTCTTCCTCATCTTATGACGACCGCAGCCAGGAAGAATCACATTCAAAATGAGATCGTGATTCTTACGGCAACCTCCGGTGATACCGGAAAGGCTGCAATGGCAGGCTTTGCCGATGTGCCGGGCACAAAGATCATCGTATTTTATCCGAAGCACGGTGTGAGTCCCATCCAGGAAAAACAGATGGTGACCCAGAAGGGAAACAACACGTATGTGGTCGGGATCACAGGGAATTTTGACGATGCCCAGACGGCAGTAAAAAATATGTTCAACGACAGGGAAATGGCAGAGAAGCTTGAGAAGGCCGGCTTCCAGTTTTCTTCGGCAAACTCCATCAATATCGGGCGTCTTGTGCCGCAGATCGTCTACTATGTATATGCGTATGCAAGCCTGGTGCGGCAGAACAAAATAAAGGATGGACAGAAAATAAATGTGGTAGTGCCTACAGGAAACTTCGGAAACATCCTTGCGGCGTATTATGCAAAACAGATGGGCCTTCCCATCCGGAAGCTGATCTGTGCGTCCAACGAAAACCGCGTGCTCTGCGATTTCTTTGCAACAGGAACCTATGACAGGAAGAGAGAATTCCTGCTTACCAATTCTCCGTCCATGGATATTTTGGTTTCCAGCAATCTGGAACGTCTGATCTATCGGCTGACCGGAAATGACGCAGACAAGTGCGCACAGTTTATGAAGGAGCTTGGCGAAGGCGGAGAGTACACGATCACAGAAGAGATGAAGGCGCAGCTTGGCGACTTTTATGGAAATTACTGCAGCGAGGGCCAGACCAAAGAAGCCATCAGCGCAACCTGGTATGGAAGCGGCTATGTCATTGATACGCACACAGCGGTTGCGGCAGGGGTTTATCAGAAATATCTGCGGGATACCCAGGACACCACGCCTACGGTGATCGCTTCCACGGCAAGTCCTTATAAGTTTACCAGAAGTGTCATGGACGCGCTTTCGGACCGATATGAGGGAATGGATGACTTTGCGCTTGTGGATGCCCTGTCTTCCCTGTCCGGCATCGCGGTGCCGAAGGCGGTAGAGGAAATCCGCACGGCTGCAGTGCTTCACGACCGGGTGGTTGACGCGCAGGATATGCCGGCGGCAGTTCTTGATATTCTGGGAATCACAGAGTAAAAAGGAGCTTGGAAAACAGATGGAATGGAACAGACTTCTGTCTACGAAAAGAATCGGAACCTACACAGGTGCGGGAGCGCAGCGCGCCGGTGATCTGCGGAGTGAATTTGAAAAGGATTATCACCGCATTATCGGAAGCTCAGCTTTTCGCCGTCTGCAGGACAAGACGCAGGTGTTTGCCCTGGATAAAAGTGATTTTATCCGTACCCGTCTGACCCATTCCCTGGAGGTATCCTCTTTTGCAAAATCGCTGGGGCAGAATATCGCCCAGTACCTGATCGAGAACAGAAAGGATTCCGGATTTACGCCTCAGACCAAGTCGGATATCTGTGATATCCTTCAGTGCGCCGGGCTGATCCACGATTTGGGCAATCCTCCGTTCGGCCATTTTGGCGAGGAGGCCATAAGAGACTGGTTTGTCCGCAAGATGCGCACGCTTACCTTCAAAGGAAGAGCGGTGACGGAGCTTCTGAGCGACCAGATGCTTCAGGATTTTTACCATTTTGAAGGAAATGCACAGGCGCTCCGTCAGGTTGCGAAGCTTCATTTTCTCAGCAATGAGCACGGTATGAACCTCACCTACGCTCTTTTGAACACCATCATAAAATATCCGGTGTCCTCCCTTGACATCCAGCCCAAAAGCGGAAACATCAAGGACAAAAAAATGGGCTATTTTTATGCGGAGCAGCCGCTTTATGAGGAAATCGCAAGAGAGATGGGAACCTTTGGAAAGCGCCATCCGCTTACTTTTATCCTGGAGGCGGCAGATGACATTGCCTACAGTACGGCGGATATTGAGGATGCATTCAAAAAGGGCTGCATCACCTACGAGAAGCTTCGGGAAGAGCTGGTGGAAGCCCAGAGAAACGTCCGAGCGGATGCCGGAAGGCTGGACCCGGTGGCAATGCTTGATCAGCAGTATGACAATGCCCTGAAGCGAAAGCTGGGCAATCCACAGCTTTACGCAGTGCAGAATTTTCTGGTGCGTCTGCAGAGTTCGCTGATCTTCTGTGCCAGCTATGGGTTCACCTCCAATTACCGTCAGATTATGGAGGGAACCTACGGGCACGATATTTTCTATCGTACCTACGGCGATTGGATAAAAAGGGCGCTGTGTGACATTGCATGCCGATATGCCTTTACCTCCCGCCCGATCCTCCAGATGGAAGTGTCAGCGGGGACGATCCTGGAATTTCTTCTGGATCGCTTCGTGCCGGCAGTCATTTACTATGACACGGATCTGGAGCTGAACATGATGGAAAAAAAGCTGGTGACCCTGATTTCCGAAAATTACCGTCAGACGTATCATCTCTGCGCCCGAAGGTGCAGGAGTGAGGAAGAAAAGCTGTATTTGCGGCTTCTTCTGGTTACGGACTTTATAAGCGGCATGACGGACAGCTATGCCAGAGATCTCTATCAGCGCCTCAACGGAATGATTTAGTAAAAAGCGGATGTATTTTCTGTTGAAAAACAGCATACACTGGAGTATAATAAAAATAACGAAAAAAGAAAAAATCCTGGGATGTGCGAGCCCCCTTGTTATTTTGAACCTACATTGACATTTTGGGAATCCTATATCGCAGAACGGATGTCAGACCTCTCGTCGTGGTAGGCAGAAGCTCTGTTGCGGACAACCACCTAGCATCCGCTAGGCGTCAAAATTAAGGGAACGGCATCTCGGGATTTTCATGTATTTTATGGGGTATTTTGGGAGGAACAAAAGAAATGAGTGTGACAGTAAGAAGTTTTGGACAGCTTTCCACCGGAGAGGAGATCTCTGTTTATCATCTGGAGAACAGATCCGGCGCTTATGCAGAGGTACTGCAGTATGGAGCCATTTTGATGAAGCTTGTGGTGCCGGACAGATACGGCGTTTTGAGAGATGTGGTGCTGGGATATGATGAGCCGGCAGGCTATGAGAAGAACGGCTGCTTTTTCGGGGCGACCATCGGACGAAGCGGAAACCGCATCGAAGGCGCGCGTTTTATGCTGGAAGGAAGAGAAGTCCACCTTCCGGCCAATGAAAATGGAAACAATCTGCACAGCGGGCCGGATGGGTTTGAAAAGAAGCTCTGGACCTGCGCAGAGAAAGACGAGGAGGATAACAGCGTCACGTTCTTTTATAACAGTCCGGACAACGACCATGGATTTCCGGGAGAACTCCGTGTGAATGTGAAATATGAGTTTACGGAGGAAAATGAGCTTCGCATTACGTATCAGGCGATCGCGGAGGAGGCTACCGTTGCCAACATGACGAACCATTCCTATTTTAATCTGGCAGGTGAGGGAAGCGGAGATGTGCTTGGACAGTATCTCACGATCCAGGCAGAAAAGTATACCCCGGTGAAGGACAGTGCTTCCATTCCCACAGGGGAATATGCTCCGGTAGCGGGAACTCCCATGGATTTCCGGACAGCCAAGACCATTGGCCAGGATATTGAGGCAGATTTTGAACAGCTGCAGTTTACCGGCGGATTTGATCACAATTATGTGACAGATCATTATGCCAGGGGGAATCGCAGGAGAATTGCATCTGCCTGGTGCGAAGAAACCGGCATTGCCATGGATGTGACAACGGACTGTCCCTGTGTGCAGTTCTATGCAGGTAATTTTATTGAAAATGAAAAAGGAAAGAACGGTCATGTGTACGGCAAACGCCACGGCTTTTGTCTGGAGACACAGGTGGAGCCAAATGCAGTGAATGTAGAAGGCTTTCACTCTCCGGTGCTGGAGGCGGGGGAGAAATATCATTCTGTGACAGCTTACCGTTTCTACATAAAATAATGTGTTCTTTTTTCCGGTTTTTCTCATAAAATACAGTATGAGAAAAACCGGATTTTTTTGTCTTGTTTTTGTACAGGCAGGACTGCTTTTGACTGCCAAAGAGACGGGAGCGGAAGAACAAAAGATACGCGTGCTTCTTATGGATACGGATTACCGGACGTACTGCCACGAAGAAGCTGTGATCTGTCTTGGCAAAGAGCGGATGACCTACACTGCCGACAGCCCGGAGCTTGGAGGTGAGCCGTTGGTTTTGGCAGACGACGGAGGCGGGATCTGCGTGGAAAGCATTTCCCGGCAGGGGGAAGCGCCGGTCTATGCGGGGACGCTGGAGATCCATGTGGGAGAGGGCGGGCTTTTTCTCATCAACGAGCTGCCCCTGGAGACGTATCTGGAAGCTGTGGTTCCCAGTGAAATGCCCTCGGATTATGGGCTGGAAGCGCTGAAGGCGCAGGCGGTATGTGCCAGAACCTATGCCTGCAGGCAGATGGAAACACAAAGTCTCTCGCAGTATGGAGCGGATGTGGACGACAGCGTGAATTTTCAGGTGTACCGCAATGTCCCCCCGCAGGAGAGCACCAGCAGGGCGGTGCGGGAAACGGCGGGACAGGTTCTTACCTGTCAGGGAGAGCTGATCGAGGCTTATTATTTTTCGACCTCATCAGGGCAGACCAGCACAGATGAGGTGTGGGGTGTCCAGGAGGTGTCTGCCTATTTAAAAAGCGTGCCCTGTGATTTTGATGTGGGCGCGCCCTGGAGTGTATGGGAAACAACGCTTCCCTGGGAAACTCTGGATGCCCGCGCCAGAGAACTGCTGGGATGCGCTGGAGAGCTTCATTATCTGGCACCCATGAAGCGCAGCGAAAGCGGTGCGATCGTGTCTCTCTGCGTATATACGGAGGAAGGGATCTCCATCCTGGAGAGCGAATACGATGTCAGGGAATTTCTGGCGCCCGAGGGGCTTGTCGTTGAGGGAAAGGACGGGGCAGAGATGAAGGGCGGCGCGCTTCTTCCCAGCGCTTACATCACGATGGAAGTGACGCCGCGGGAAAAGGTATGTATAAGCGGAAAGGGGTACGGACATGGGGTGGGGATGAGCCAGAGCGCAGCCGATGTCATGGCGCAGGAGGGGTACACCTATGAGGAAATTCTCCACTATTTTTTTGAAAATGTGGAGCTTACGGCAGACTGGAGATGAGGCGTCTTGCGGTACAAAGGAAGTTATGGTACACTGAATAAGAGATCAGTTCAGCGTCTGTGACAGGATGGAAACGAAGGGAAACGGGGAGAGCTATGAAGAGGGAGAGACGGAGTGTGTGGAAAATTCTGCGGGGATTTATTGACAGGATTTCAGGGGACCATGTCGGAGCGTATGCAGCCCAGGCGGCATACTTTCTGATTTTGTCCTTTATTCCCTTTGTCCTTTTTTTGACGACGATGGTTCGCTACACGCCCCTGACCTACAAAATGGTGCGGGAGGCGATCATCGGATTTGTGCCTCAGAATCTGCAGAGCTTCATTTTGGGGATTCTGGCGGAGGTTTACGGCCGCAGTACGGCGATCGTTCCTATTTCCGCAATCTTTGCCCTGTGGTCCGGCTGCCGGGGCGTGCAGTCCATCACCAATGGGCTGAATGTGATCTATCATGTGAAGGAGACACGTAACTGGCTGGTGACCAGGATCTATTCTGCCTTTTATACATTGCTTTTTGTGCTTGCGGTTATTGGAAGCCTGCTGCTGTTGGTCCTTGGGAACCGGATCCAGGAGACGGCTGCAAAATATGTGCCCATTGTCGGTCAGGTGATAGGCAAGATCATGGGGGCCAGAACCTTTCTGGTGTTTGCCGTACTGTTCTTTATCTTTCTGGCACTTTACAAGGTGCTTCCGAACCGCAGAGCCACATTTAAAAGTCAGGTGCCGGGAGCGTTTCTGACCGCGCTGGCGTGGATGGGCTTTTCCTACGGCTTTTCTCTGTATTTTGAGTGGTTTCCCAATTTCAGCAATATGTATGGAAGCCTGGCAGCGCTGGTCATGGTCATGCTGTGGCTTTACGTATGTATGAACCTGATTCTTTACGGTGCGGAGATCAACAGCTATTTTGAGAAAGAATTCCGTATGGCAAAAAATTCCATGATGGATATGCTTGCACGGGAAAAGGAGGATAAAATTTCTTCTTGACAGATTTTCATGGCTGTGGCATAGTTAAAGCTGATATGAAAAGGCATAGAAGGTGTATGTAGAGGATTGTTTTCTTTCAGAGAGAGGGAGTCACCGGCTGTAAGCTTCCTTAAGTTCAGACAGTTCTTGAGTTTCCCACCGGAGCTGCATTTCTGAAACAACAGTAGGAAATGACGTTACTGCGCGTTAAGCAGTCAAGAGCCCGCTGTTTTATAGCGGGAAGCAGGGTGGTACCGCGGATTTGCTTCGTCCCTTTTGGGGGACGGGGCTTTTTTTATATCAAAAATTTATATATCATTCATTAAGGAGAGAAGATCATGGATATGAAAGAAAAACTGCAGGAACTGGAAACGGCGGCCAGAAAACGGATCGAGGAATCCGACGGGCTTGACAAGCTCAACGATGTGCGTGTGGCATATCTTGGAAAGAAGGGCGAGCTCACAGCCATTATGAAAGGTATGAAGGATGTGGCTCCACAGGAGCGCCCCAAATTTGGCCAGCTTGTAAATGAGACCAGAGCAAAAATCGAAGGACTTCTGGAGGAGTGCAAAAAGGAACTGGAGAACAAAGCCAGAGAGGCGCAGATGAAGGCAGAAGTTATTGATGTGACTTTGCCGGCAAAGAAGTCACTGATCGGACACCGCCATCCCAATACCATTGCCCTCGAGGAAGTGGAACGCATTTTTATCGGCATGGGCTATGAGGTTGTGGAAGGTCCGGAGGTGGAGTATGCAGATTACAACTTCACGAAACTGAATATTCCGGAAGATCATCCGGCGAGAGACGAGCAGGACACATTCTTCATTACAGACTCCATTCTGCTGCGTTCCCAGACCTCTCCGGTGCAGGCGCGTACCATGGAAAAGGGCAAGCTTCCCATCCGTATGATCGCTCCGGGACGTGTGTTCCGTTCTGATGAAGTGGATGCGACACATTCCCCCTCCTTCCATCAGATAGAAGGTCTCGTCATCGACAAGAATATCACCTTTGCAGATCTGAAGGGAACTTTGCAGGAGTTTGCCAGAGAGCTGTTTGGGCCGGAGACAAAGACAAAATTCCGTCCGCATCATTTTCCGTTCACAGAGCCAAGCGCAGAGGTGGATGTCTCCTGCTTCAAATGCGGCGGCAAGGGCTGTCGGTTCTGCAAAGGCTCCGGCTGGATCGAGATTCTGGGCTGCGGCGTAGTGCATCCCAATGTGCTCCGTATGTGCGGCATTGACCCGGATGAGTATACCGGCTTTGCATTCGGTGTTGGGCTGGAGCGGATTGCGCTTCTCAAGTACGAGATTGATGACATGCGTCTGCTGTATGAAAATGATGTGAGATTCCTGAAACAATTCTAGCCTGCACAACAGAAAGGAAGTACGAGCGAAGCGAGTATTGACTTTCTGTGCGAGCGAAACGAGTGTTATAAGCATAACCAAAAGGAAGCACGAGCGAAGTGCGTTTATAATTAGGAGGAACAGAGAACATGAATACTTCATTATCTTGGATAAAAATGTATGTGCCGGAGCTTGACGTAACGGCACAGGAATATACGGACGCAATGACGTTGTCTGGAACAAAGGTGGAAGGCTACGAAAAGCTGGACGCGGATCTTGACAAAATCGTGATCGGTCAGATCACAAAGATTGAGAAGCATCCGGATGCGGACAAGCTGATCGTCTGCCAGGTGAATGTGGGCAGCGAGACCGTGCAGATCGTGACCGGGGCACCAAACGTAAAAGAGGGCGACAAGATCCCCGTAGTTCTGGACGGCGGACGTGTGGCAGGCGGCCATGACGGAAACAAAACTCCGGGCGGCGTTGAAATCAAAAAAGGAAAGCTCCGCGGCGTAGATTCCTACGGCATGATGTGCTCGATTGAAGAGCTGGGAAGCACCAGAGAAATGTATCCGGAAGCGCCGGAATACGGAATTTATATTTTCCCGGAGGACGCAGTGGTAGGTTCAAGCGCAATCAAAGCGCTGGGTCTTGACGACGTGGTGTTTGAGTATGAGATCACCTCCAACCGTGTGGACTGCTACGGGGTTCTGGGGATTGCCAGAGAGGCAGCGGCAACCTTTAACAAAAAGTTTTGTCCTCCGGTTGTGGAGGCGAAGGGAAACAGCGAAAAAGCGTCCGACTATGTGAAGGTGACGGTGAAGGATACAGAGCTTTGCCCCCGTTACTGCGCCCGCGTGGTGAAAAACGTAAAGATCGGACCGTCTCCCAAATGGATGCAGAGATGTCTGGCTGCCAACGGGATCCGTCCCATTAACAACCTGGTTGACATCACCAACTATGTGATGGAAGAATACGGCCAGCCCATGCATGCCTATGATCTGGATGCCATTGCGAATCATGAGATCGTGGTTCGCCGTGCGAAGAAGGATGAAAAGTTCGTGACTCTGGACGGGCAGGAGCGTACCATGGATGAGAACGTTCTGATGATCTGCGACGGCGAAAAGGCGGTTGGCATCGCGGGAATCATGGGCGGTGAAAACTCCATGATCACAGATCAGGTGCAGACCGTGCTGTTTGAGGCAGCCTGCTTCAACGGAACCAATATCCGTCTTTCCTCAAAACGGATCGGCCTTCGTACAGATGCTTCCGGAAAATTCGAGAAGGGTCTGGATCCCAACAACGCGCAGGCAGCCATTGACCGTGCCTGCCAGCTTATGGAAGAATTGGGCGCAGGAGAAGTCGTAGGCGGCATGGTGGACGTGTGCAGCGAGACCAGAGAGCCGTCCAGAGTGGCGTTTGACGCGGACCGGATCAACGCGCTTCTGGGAACCAGCCTTTCCAAGGAAGAAATGCTAGGATATCTGGCAAGAGTCGAGCTTGCTTATGACGAGAATACCAATGAGATCGTCGCTCCCACCTTCCGCCAGGATATCGGCTGTCTGGCGGATGTGGCAGAGGAAGTGGCGAGATTCTACGGATACGATAAAATTCCGACCACACTGCCAAGCGGTGAGGCCACCACAGGAAAGATGCCCTTTAACCTCCGCATTGAGCAGATTGCAAGGGACATTGCAGAATACTGCGGATTCTCCGAGGGTATGAGCTATTCCTTTGAGAGCCCCAAGGTGTTTGACAAATTATGTCTGCCTTCAGACAGTCCTTTGAGAAACGCCATTGCGATCAGCAACCCTCTGGGAGAGGATTACAGTATGATGCGCACCACTACCCTCAACGGTATGCTTACTTCTCTGGCAACGAACTACAACCGGAGAAACAAAAACGTGCGTCTTTACGAGCTGGGCAATGTATATCTGCCGAAGAGCCTTCCGCTTACCGAGCTTCCCCAGGAGCGCAGACACTTTACGCTGGGGATGTACGGAGCCGGAGACTTCTTTGATATGAAGGGCGTATGTGAGGAATTCTTTGAGAAAGCAGGAATGAAAGATACCGTCACCTACGATCCCCAGGCAGGAAAAACCTATCTGCATCCGGGCCGTCAGGCGAACATCATCTACGGAGGAAAGATCGTGGGCTACCTGGGCGAGGTGCATCCGCAGGTTGCAGACAATTACGGGATTGGTGAAAAAGCCTATCTGGCTGTCATTGATATTCAGGATATCCTGGAATTTGCAGGCTTTGCGCACAAGTATACCGGAATCGCCAAATACCCGGCAGTGACACGTGACCTGAGCCTTGTGGTTCCTAAGCAGATTCTGGCAGGCCAGATTGAAGCTGTTCTTCGCCAGAGAGGCGGAAAGATTCTGGAAAGCTGCCAGCTCTTTGATATTTACGAGGGAAGCCAGATTAAAGAGGGATATAAGTCCATGGCATACTCTGTAGTATTCCGCCACCATGACAAAACTCTGGAGGAAAGCGAGATCACTGCTGCCATGAAAAAAATCTTGAATGGTCTTACAGACCTTGGAATCGAGCTGAGAAGCTGATGCTTTTGTATATCATCCGCCACGGAGTGACCGAGTGGAACCGCCTCAAAAAGGTGCAGGGCTGCGCGGACATTCCGCTGGCAAAGGAGGGGAGGGCTCTTGCTGAAAAAACAGGAAGAGCTCTTTCTGAAGTGAAATTTGATATTTGCTACACCAGTCCCCTTATGCGGGCCAGACAGACGGCAGAACTTGTTCTTGGAAAGCGGGACGTTCCGATTGTATGTGATGCACGGATTCGGGAAATTGATTTCGGCGTGCTTGAGGGAACCCGGTTTAAGGATGAAGAAGGCAGGGTTTTGAGCAAAGCGATGGAGACTTTTTTTGAAACGCCTATGTCTTATGTGCGCCCTGAAAACGGCGAAAACATCAGCGACATTCTTGCTCGTACCCGGGACTTCTGGGAGGAGCTTGTAAATAATTCTGAGCTTCAGGACAAAACAGTTCTTATTTCCTCGCACGGCTGTGCGGTGCGGGCGCTTTTGCAGAATGTTTATCAGGACGCAGAACACTTCTGGCATGGATGCGTGCCGCCGAACTGCTGTGTCAATGTGGTGGAAGTGCGCGGCGGCGCCGCGTCTCTTCTGATTGAGGACAGGGTATATGGATAATACAGGAGAGAAATGTGCGTCCAGTATAATAGAGAAAGATAATCAGGCGTTTTTCAAAATAAAAAGTATGGGAGGCAGACCATGGGGAAGAAGATAACCAATATACTTTTGTTTCTGGCGGTTGTGGCGGCTACGGTGGGAATGACTGTCTATGTGGGGCAGGGTGAAAACGGCGTTATGCTGTACAACTTTATTTTTCTCGGCGTCATGATTCTGATTTACTGTGCCGGTATGTTTGGCGGAATGTTCAAAATGAACAGCATTGCGGAAGCTTTTTCCAGAGCAGCGGATGAGCTGACCAATATTTTTAAGCTTCCGGGGAAGGCTGGGCAGGAGAATCTCTCCACACTCAATGGGATTTTTAACCATAAGTACCTGGATAGAAAAATGGATAACTTTACTACGGGGATTGAGAAGAGTGAGGAAGGAATCGGGGATATTGACGAGTACATCAACGAAGAGGAAATGGACTTACATATCCACAAGCGCCTTCTGGAAATGGTTCCGGATATTCTTACCAGTCTTGGTATTCTGGGAACCTTTGTGGGTCTGGTCTGGGGTCTTAAGAATTTTGAACCCAACAATTACGAGGCAATGACCACCTCTGTGTCAGCTCTGGTAGACGGTATCAAGGTAGCGTTCCTCACCTCCATTTATGGAATTTCTCTTTCTATTGTGTACACTTATGGAATGAAGAGCGAATATTCCGGAATGACAGAGCGTTTGCAGGCCTTTCTGGAAAAGTTCCATGCCTATGTCATGCCTACGGCGGAGAATGAGTCACGTAATCTTTTAGTAGCCAGTCAGAAGCTTCAGACGCAGGCCATCGACAAAATGGCGGAGCAGTTTTCCGTACAGCTTGCGGGAAGTTTTGAGAAAGTCATCACACCGACCTTCAAACGGATGAATGAATCCCTGGATTTGATGGTGACTTCTGTGACCAGATGCCAGCAGGATGCGGTAAAGGACATTTTGGATGTGTTTATGAAAGAGATGCGCAGCTCCTTCCACATGCAGTTTGATGACTTCAACAAGGCATTGGAGCAGATGAAGCAGGCACAGAAAGAGAATGCGGAATATACGGCGTCTCTTTATCATACCATGAGCCGCCAGCTTTCTGAGGCCTATGTGAAGCAGGATCACTCCATGAAAGAGGCTATGACACAGATGGAGAATCTGCAGAACCGTTATATGGATACCGTGAACCGTGTAGTACAGGATAACAAGAATATTCAGAAAATGCAGCAGCAGGATTATAAAAACGTGGTTACCTATATGCGGGAAGCAGAGCAGTCTGCGGCAAAATTCTGGGTAGCCTGCAATCAGGCGATGCAGAAGTATGTGGAAACCGCGGCAGCAGGGATGGAGCGTGCCGGTGCGGCGAACAAGGCCGGTGCAGAGCTTCTGGAGGCGAACAGAAGTGTGGTGCGTCTGTTTGACAAGAATATTCAGGAGCTGGCACAATACCAGAAGCTTACGCTCAATACCATGGAGCAGGTTCGTCTGCTTCTGTCGGACATTACCGTTGCAAAAGAAAACGACGATATCTACCTTCTGGGCGGCCGCCTCACCAGCGAGGCAGCCAGAAACGCTAACCGGGAGACGCTTCAGAAGCTGCAGCAGATTCTGGAGGAACAGGGAAGCCGACAGGAAGAACTTCTGGAGGAAATGGCCAAAAACATCCGGGATCTGTCCAAGGCGGCATCCAAGGGAAAATTTGGTTTGTTCAAATAAAAGGAGAGACACATGCGCAGAAAGAAAAAATCACAGGACGGTGGATTTAATGTCTGGCGATCCTACTCCGATATGATGGCCGGAGTTCTGCTTCTCTTTGTGCTGATTATGTGTGTCACGCTGTTTCAGGCACAAAAGAGCTACGACGAGAGCATTAAGGAACGGGATGAGAAGCTTGCGCTGCAGGAACAGTATACACTGGAGATTCTGGCGCAGCAGTCAGAGCTGGATGAGAAGCAGGGACTTTTGGAGAATCAAGATGAACAGCTGAAAAGTCAGGATCAGCTTCTGGCAGACCAGAAAGCGCTTTTGGCGCAGCTGGCCGCGCAGCTGGCGGATCAGGAAAAAACGCTGAATTCCCAGAAGACCGCTCTGGACGAAAAGACCGCTCTTCTGGCTGACCAGCAGGCAAAAATTGACAATATCATCGGCGTAAAGGCGGAGGTCGTGGAATCTCTCCGCCAGGAGTTTGCAAAGAACAACGTGAACGTGGATATTGACGCCAAGACCGGTGCGCTGACGCTGGACGCAAACGTCATGTTTGCCTATGACGAGGCGGAGCTCACGGAGGAGGGAAAGGCGGCGCTTCGAAGTGTCCTGCCGATCTACTGTAAGGTGCTGCTGGAAGAGAGCCACAGGCCCTATCTGGCGGAGATCATCATTGACGGATACACAGATACGGACGGCGATTACAGCTACAATCTGGAGCTTTCCCAGAGACGTTCCCTGGCAGTTGCGCAGTATCTTTTGGAAATCCAGCAGGAATTCCTGGATGAGTCAGAGATTGCCAGCCTGCAGGATTATCTGACGGTCAACGGCCATTCCATGGCGAATCCTGTGCTGGACGCAGAGGGCAATGTGGACAAGGACGCTTCCCGCCGTGTGGAGGTGAAGTTCCGGCTGAAGGATGAAGAGATGATCAATGAACTGAATAAGATCATGAGCGGCTCAGAGGAGTAGGCTGCGGAAGATACAAGGGGGGTGCTGCAAAAAACAGCACCCCCTTTGCACACAAAAAAATATTTCGCATATCCTGAGAATAACCGTGTTATTTTAAGCGGTTTGTGATATGATAGTAAGGATTTGAAAAAAATAACAGAAAAGTAAAGAGAGGTTTGTGTCAATGAAGATATTTTGGGGTATCATGCTTCCTTTCATCGGAACAGCGCTGGGAGCAGCCTGTGTATTTTTCGTGAAGAAGGAATTAAAGCCATGGATCCAGAAAGCCTTTCTGGGATTTGCCTCCGGTGTTATGGTGGCGGCTTCTGTGTGGTCGCTCCTGATCCCGGCTATGGATATGAGCGAGGGCATGGGGAAATTTTCCGTGGTTCCGGCAGCGGCTGGTTTTTTGCTGGGAATCGGTTTTCTGCTCTTGATGGATAAGGCGGTGCCGCATCTTCATATGGGAAGCGAGGAGTCCGAAGGTCCGCAGGTGGCTTTAAAAAAAACAACTATGCTTGTCCTTGCGGTGACGCTGCATAACATTCCGGAGGGACTTTCCGCAGGGGCTGTTTTTGCAGGGGCAATTGCGGGAAACAGTACGGTGACGATCGCAGGAGCCTTTGCGCTGGCTGTGGGAATTGCGATCCAGAATTTTCCCGAGGGAGCCATTATTTCCCTGCCCCTTCGCGCCCATGGGGTGAGCCGCGGCAAATCCTTTGTATACGGGGCGCTTTCCGGTGCAGTGGAGCCGCTGGCTGCGGGACTTACTCTTCTGGTGGCATCGTATGTGGAGCCGGTTCTTCCCTATCTTCTTTCCTTTGCGGCCGGCGCGATGATCTATGTTGTGGTGGAGGAATTGATTCCGGAGGCCAGCGAGGGCAAACACAGCAATGTCGGAACCATTGCCTTTGCGGTTGGATTTGTGCTGATGATGGTTCTGGATGTGGTGTTGGGATAAGGAGATGAATGCGTATGAAACGGTTGGCGCCGGTATTGATATTGACAGCGGGAACCCTTTGGGGCATTATGGGGATTTTTGTGAGAGAGCTGGAAACCTATGGATTTACTTCCATTCAGATCGCGTCTCTGCGCATTATGGTGGCGGCGGTTTTGTTTCTTGCAGTTTCCCTGTTGTGGAATAAAAAAGGGCTCCGGATCCGCATGCGGGATATGGGATGGTTTTTGGGGATGGGAATCGGCAGCATTCTGTTGTTTACGGTGTGCTATTTTACTGCCATGTCCATGGCCTCTCTGTCTGTGGCGGCAATTTTGCTTTACACTGCGCCGGTGATGGTAATGCTGATGTCCCTGGTACTGTTTCATGAAAAAATGAACCGGAAGAAGCTTTTGGCGCTTGTCATGGCATTTTCAGGCTGTGTTCTCGTCACGGGACTTGGCGGGAGCGGCCGGATTTCTGCGGCGGCAGTGGGGATTGGACTTTTGTCCGCATTTGGATATGGGCTTTACAGTATTCTTGGGACGTATGTCCTGAGAAAATACAGTCCCCTCACTGTGACTACATATACGTTTTTGTGCGGCGGCGTTGGCGCCATCTTTGTGTGCAGGCCGGCAGATATTGTCTCAAAATTTTTGGCGGCATCCAACAGGGGGAGCCTTTGCGCACTCATCATAGCGACTGCCTTTGTGACTGCCGTTCTGCCGTATCTTTTTTATACGGAGGGGCTGTCCCATGTGCAGGCGAGCTCGGCATCCATCATGGCCTCGGTGGAACCGGTGGTAGCTACCATCGCCGGGGTTCTGGTGTTTCATGAACCCATGACCGGGGCTTCTTTTGCCGGAGTGGCGCTGGTAGTGGGAGCGATCGTGCTTTTGAATGTGAAAAAACGACAGGAGGAATGAGAAAATGGCGGCAAAATTAGGACGCAATGACGCCTGCTGGTGCGGCAGCGGGAAAAAATATAAAAAATGCCATGAGGCATTTGATGAAAAGCTGGAGCAGTACAGACAGAAGGGGTTTGCGGTTCCGACGCACGAAATGATAAAAACAAACGAGCAGATTGCAAAAATAAAGGAAAGCTGCAAGATCAATATTGCAGTGCTTGATTATGTGGAGACCCATATCGGACCTGGCATTTCCACAGAAGAGATTGACCGGTGGGTGCATGAGGAGACGGTGAAGCATGGAGGCATTCCGGCGCCGCTGGGCTACAACGGTTTCCCGAAGAGCGTGTGTACCTCTGTCAATGAAGTGGTGTGCCACGGAATTCCGTCAGAGGAGCAGATCCTAAAGGAGGGGGATATTATCAATGTGGATGTGTCCACGATCTACCAGGGCTGTTTTTCAGATTCCTCCCGCATGTTCTGCATCGGGGAGGTGAGTCCTGAGAAAAAACGTCTGGTCGAAGTGGCGAAGGAGTGTATGGACAGAGGCATTGCCATGGTGAAGCCCTGGACGCCCATTGGGAATATGGGGCATGCGGTGCATCAGCATGCGTTGGAAAACGGATGCACCGTGGTGCGGGAGATCGGCGGCCACGGCGTTGGTCTGGAATTTCATGAAGACCCCTGGGTGAGCTATACATCCGAGGAGAACAGCGGGGTTCTCATGGTGCCTGGTATGATGTTTACCATTGAGCCTATGGTAAACCTGGGCGGGAGCGAAATCTATACGGATGAGGAAGACGGCTGGACGGTGCGCACCAGGGACGGTCTGCCCTCCGCCCAGTGGGAGGTCACTGTTTTGGTGACGGAGGATGGCTGTGAGGTGATCTGCTGTTAAGGGAGATAAAGAGAGAACTCTGTGAAAAAAGTGCTTGCAATCAGCCTGTGACTATTGTATAATTACTTACGTTGTGAAAAAGATGGTCCTCTGTTACGTGATAAGTATTAAGAACATCCAGAAGAATAGGAGAGAATAACATGAACGAAATTATCAGAAACATTGAGTCTGAACAGCTCAAAGCAGAAGCACCCGAGTTTCGCGTAGGGGATACCGTAAGAGTGCACGCAAGAATCAAAGAGGGTAACCGTGAAAGAATCCAGATTTTTGAGGGTACTGTCCTTAAGAGACAGGGCGGAAGCACCAGAGAGACTTTCACTGTAAGAAAGAGCTCCAACGGTGTTGGTGTTGAGAAGACATGGCCGCTGCATTCCCCCAACGTAGTAAAGGTTGAGGTTATTCGCCGCGGTAAAGTTCGCCGTGCAAAACTGAATTACCTGAGAGACCGCGTTGGTAAAGCAGCTAAGGTAAAAGAGCTGGTGAGATAATTTCATAGGTGAAAAGGGCAGGGACAATAACATTTGGTATTGTCCCTCTTTTTCCATTCAGATACAGGAGTGCATATGGAAGAAAAAAGCGACTGGCGTCAGCGCCTGAGGGAAAACCGGGCGGTGGCTGAGGCCAGAGAAAAACTGGAAAACGATAAAGTGCGCTATGTCCTGCGGCTTTTGTTTGAGATTGCAGTGACGCTTGTGTTTGCCGCGCTTGTGGCAATCGTGATGTTTCAGTCTGTCACCATGCAGGAGAGCGCCATGGAGCCCACCATTTCCGTCGGGGACAGGTTTTTTATGAATCGGGCAGTCTATCAGCTGACAGACCCAAAGCGGGGAGATATCATTGTGTTTAAGACGAATGCAAGTGACGATGCCGCGCTCCACATCCGCAGGATCATTGGTCTGCCCGGCGAAACCATTCAGATAAGCGGCGGACAGATCCTCATTGACGGCAAAACCTACCGGGAAGGAAAGGATTTTCCTGCGATCAGCAATCCAGGCGCAGCGCAGGATCCCATCACACTGGAGAGCAACGAATATTTTGTGCTGGGAGATAACCGCAACAACAGCGAGGACAGCCGCTATGGAGATATCGGCCTGGTAAAGAAGCGCTATATTGTGGGGAAATTGTGGTTTACCCTGTCCCCCATGAAGAAATTTGGATTTATGAAAGGTTAAAGCTTATGAATGTACAGTGGTACCCAGGACATATGACAAAAGCCAGACGTCAGATGCAGGAGGATATCAAGCTTATTGATCTGGTGATCGAGCTGGTGGACGCGCGAGTGCCTCTTTCCAGCAGGAATCCGGATATTGACGAGCTGGCAAAAAACAAGGCGAGACTGATCCTTCTGAACAAGGCGGATCTGGCGGATGCGAAGCAGACCGAAGGCTGGAAAGCCTATTTTCAGGCAAAGGGCTTCGGTGTTGTGGCACTGGACTCCCGTACCAGAAATGCCATGAAGGTGATCGGTACGGCCGTGCAGGAGGCCTGCAGGGAAAAGGTGGAGAGAGACAGAAGAAGGGGAATCAAGAACCGTCCCATCCGCGCGATGGTGGCCGGAATCCCCAATGTGGGAAAATCCACCTTTATCAACAGCTTTGCGGGAAAGGCCTGTGCCAAAACAGGCAATCGCCCTGGAGTGACGAAAGGAAAGCAGTGGATCCGTCTCAATAAGGCCATGGAGCTGCTGGACACTCCGGGAATCCTGTGGCCGAAATTTGAGGATCCGCAGGTGGGCGAGCGTCTGGCCTGCATTGGCTCCATTAAGGATGATATCCTGAACCTGGAGGAGCTGGCGTTGAAACTGATTGCGTATCTGACGTCCCATTATCCGGGAGCCCTGGAACAGCGTTACGGCATTTCGGAGGCAGGAACAGCGCTGGAACTTTTGGAGGCCATTGCGAGAGAGCGGGGCTGCCTCAAAAAGGGCGAGGAGCTTGACTATGCCAGAGCGTCCAATCTGTTTTTTGAGGATTTCAGAAGCGGCCGCCTGGGGAGCATTACGCTGGAATGGGTAAGCGAAGCAAAAGAAGAAGCGTTCGTATAGAAAAGAAGTGAGCGATGATGAAAACAATCGGAGAAATCAGGGCGGAATTTGCATCCGCAGAGCCGGAGGAGTACCGGAGACTTTATGAGCAGTATGGGGCGGATAGCCGGAGCGGTGTGCAGAAGGTTTTGGCACAGTACCGCAAAAAAGAAGCGGATATGGAAAAGGAGCGGCTTCGCACAGAAGCCATGAAGACTTACGAAAGAAAATACGAGCATTTGGGATATCTCTGCGGCATTGATGAGGTGGGCAGAGGACCCCTTGCAGGGCCGGTAGTTGCCTGCGCGGTTATCCTGCCGAAGGATTGCAAAATCCTGTATTTGAACGATTCCAAGAAGCTGTCTGCGAAGAAGCGGGAAGAACTTTACGATGTGATTTTGGCGGAGGCCGTGTCGGTGGGGATCGGTATGGCTTCCCCGGCGCGTATTGACGAGATCAATATCCTGAATGCCACCTATGAGGCAATGCGCCAGGCTGTGAGCCGTCTGTCGGTACAGCCCCAGGTGCTTTTGAATGATGCGGTGACGATTCCGGGCATTACCCTGCCCCAGGTGCCGATCATCAAGGGAGATGCCAAAAGTATCTCCATTGCAGCGGCCAGTATTGTGGCGAAGGTTACCAGGGACCGGATGATGGAGGAGTACGACAAGGTGATGCCGGAATATGGATTTGCCTCTAACAAGGGCTATGGGGCAGCCGCTCATATCGAGGCTCTGAAAAAATATGGGCCAAGCCCCATACATCGTGCTTCTTTTATTAAGAATTTTGTCTGAGAGATCCTGGCTTTTGGAATTTACAAAAGACACCCACACAAAAAAAGAAGGATGTAGGAAGTACTGAGTACAAAACAGAACAAAAGGCAGATTGGGGCTGTCTATGAGGAAAAGGCCGCCCGATTTCTGGAGGGACAGGGACTGCGCATGGTAGCGCGCAATTATCGATGCCGTACCGGGGAGATCGATCTGATCGCAAAAGATGGAGAAACCCTGGTGTTTGTGGAGGTGAAATACCGCCGCAGCGGGCAGCAGGGGAGCGCTTTGCAGGCGGTGGATATCCGAAAACAGCGCACGCTCACAAAAGTGGCTGCCTGGTATCTTGCCGCACAGGCGTCTGGCTTTGATACGAGCTGCCGCTTTGACGTCGTGGCCTTTGACGGCGATGAGGTGACCTGGATCCCGGATGCCTTTGAGGCGTGTTTTTGAAAAAAGGGGAAATGCGTATGCAGATCATCTGGCAGGATGAAACAAAAGAAAAAATGACAGTAAATGAAAAGAACGGGGTGACCTTTCTCACCTATCCGAAGCTTTCAAAGATTCCCTGGGCAGTCCATGGCTTTAGCACCCGGCTGGGCGGAGTGAGCAAGGGGATGTACGCTTCCATGAACCTGAGCTTTGCCAGAGGGGATGAGGAGGCGGATGTGCGGGAAAATTACCGTCGCCTTTCGGGGGCCATGGGGTTTTCCATGGAGGATCTTGTGACCTCGGACCAGACGCATACCACCAATGTGCGTATTGTGGGAGAGGCGGACAGAGGGAACGGCATCACAAAACCAAGACCTTACCAGGATGTGGACGGAATGATCACCGATGTGCCGGGGCTTGTGCTGGCTACTTTTTATGCGGACTGTGTGCCGCTGTATTTTGTAGACACGGTGCATAGGGCCGTGGGCCTTTCTCATTCCGGATGGTGGGGCACCGTGGGAAAAATCGGTGCTGTGACTGTACAAAAAATGAGAGAAGCCTACGGGACCAGACCGGAGGATATCCTGGCTGCGGTGGGGCCGTCCATATGTCAGGCGTGCTATGAGGTCAGCGAAGATGTGGCAGAAGAATTCCAAAAGAGCTTTGCCCGGGAGCAGTGGGACAGCCTCTTTTACAGGAAGGACAACGGAAAGTTCCAGCTGAATCTGTGGGAGGCTAACCGTCTTATCTTTTTGGAGGCGGGAATTTTGCCGGAGCATATTTCCATGCCGAATCTTTGTACCTGCTGTAATCCGGAATTTCTTTTTTCCCACCGAGCGTCCAAGGGGAAACGGGGAAACCTTGGCGCGTTTCTCGGAATTGCAAGATCGTAAATAAAAGGGGGATGCTGTTTTTGCAGCATCCCCTGATGTGTTATTTTTTGTTTACTTTTTTCATGAGTCCCATGATCTTGGCGTTGCTGGAACGGACTTTTTCCACGGAAACATCGTGGTTGATGATGTCGATGATGCTTGCCAGGTATTTGCTCATGTTTGCTTCCACATAGTAGGGCTTTGTGAGAAGCTCTGCAGGGCGGTAATTCAGGTTGGTGGTGATGACCTTGTCAAGCCAGCCTTTCTCGTAGTATTCATCGAATTTGTCCAGACCGTCTGTGAAAAGACCGTAGGTGGTGCAGATGAATACACGGCCTGCCTTGCGCTCCTTCAGCTGGCGGGCAACATCCAGCATACTCTCGCCGGAGGAAATCATATCATCGATGATGACCACATCCTTGCCTTCCACGGAGGCGCCCAGAAATTCGTGGGCAACAATGGGATTCTTGCCGTTGACAATGGTGGAATAGTCGCGGCGTTTGTAGAACATGCCCATGTCCACGCCGAGGATATTGGAAAAATATACGGCTCTGGACATTGCGCCTTCATCCGGACTGATGATCATCAGATGATCGTTGTCCAATTTGAAGTTCGGAACATTCTTTACCAGCGCTTTCAAAAACTGGTAGGTGGCAAAGAAGTTGTCAAAGCCGTTCAGCGGAACGGAGTTCTGCACTCTGGGGTCATGAGCGTCAAAGGTGATGATATTGGAAACACCCATATCGCTCAGCTCGCGAAGTGCCAGCGCGCAGTCCAGAGACTCTCTTTTGGTGCGGCGGTGCTGGCGGCCTTCGTACAGGAATGGCATAATGACATTGATGCGGTGTGCCTTTCCGGTAGCGGCGGAGATAATGCGCTTCAGATCCTGATAGTGATTGTCGGGAGACATATGATTTTCGTGGCCGCACACGGAGTAGGTGAGACTGTAGTTTGTCACGTCGACCATAATATATAAGTCCGTACCGCGGACAGAATCCTTGATGTAGCCTTTGCCCTCACCGGTTCCGTAACGGGGACATTCGCATCCGACCAGGAAGGTATCTTCGCTGTAACCCTGGGGAATGATGCTGAGCTGTTTTCTGAAAACCAGTTCTTTACGGAATTTTACAAGCTTGCGGTCCACAGAGCGTGCCAGTTCCTGACAACCGTCAAGAGCGGCAATACGAATGGGAGCCACAGGCATGGATTTTTCCAGAAGTTCAATATTCGGCATAATTTTCCTCCTAAGTGTTTATTGGATTATAGTGTCAAAGTAATCCTTGTAATCAATCCACTTTATTGCTTGCATGGAAATAACGTCTCTTTACATTTATATCATTCGGGGTAATTTACGTCAAGGAATTTATTGCTTTTTGTCCGGAGAATTGATATGATAAGATTATTGTCCGCAGAATGTAGGCCGACATTCCATTATATAAGGCGATCCGGAATGGAGTTCGGCCCGCTGCTGCGAGTGCAGTGAAGGGCAACAGAACGAATAACCATGGGTAAAAGTGCCCGTTTTGATATGGAGCAGAGAATGAAAGAAAAAAGACATGTGATTTCAGAGGTTTTTCCGGGCAGTATTGCAGAAGAACTGGAGCTTATGCCGGGTGATGTGCTGCTGTCTGTCAACGCGCAGCCGGTGGAGGATGTGTTTGATTACCGGTATCTTATGAATGACGAATTTGTGGTCCTTGAAATAGAGAAGCCGGACGGAGAAATCTGGGAGCTTGAGGTGGAAAAAGAATATGAGGAGGATTTGGGCGTGTCCTTTGAGAATGGTCTCATGGACGAATACCGGTCCTGCCGGAATAAATGCATGTTCTGCTTTATCGACCAGATGCCGCCGGGAATGCGGGAAACCCTTTATTTCAAGGACGATGATTCCCGCCTTTCCTTTCTGCAGGGAAACTATGTGACCCTTACGAACATGAGCGACAAAGATGTGGAGCGGATCATCCGTTTTCATCTGTCGCCCATTAATATTTCTTTTCAGACCATGAATCCCGGGCTTCGGTGTGAGATGCTGCACAATCGTTTTGCCGGGGAAGCGCTTTTGAAGGTGGACAAGCTTTATGAGGCGGGGATTGCCATGAACGGGCAGATCGTGCTGTGTCCCGGTGTGAATGACGGAAAAGAGCTGGAGTACAGCCTTGAGAAGCTGGCGAAATATGCTCCGGTGCTGCAGAGCGTGTCCGTGGTGCCGGTGGGGCTTACCAAATTCCGGGAGGGGCTCTATCCGCTCCGGACCTTCACCGGTGAGGAGGCGGAGCAGGTGCTTGACTGCATCTGCCGCTGGCAGGATGTGATGATGAAGCGGCATGGCATTCATTTTGTACATGCTTCGGATGAATGGTATCTTCTGGCGGGGCGAAAGCTTCCCGAGGAGGAGCAGTATGACGGATATCTGCAGCTGGAAAACGGTGTGGGGATGCTGCGGCTTCTTCTGGATGAGGTGGATGAGGCGTTGGAAAGCCTTGGTCCTGACGACCGAAAAGAGCAGCGGACCATTGCCACGGGACGTCTGGCGGCGCCCTACATTCAGAAATGTGTGGAGAAGATCCAAAGGAAATTCCCGGGTGTGCAGGTGGAGATCATCCCGGTTGAAAATCGTTTCTTCGGGGAGACGATCACCGTTTCCGGACTTTTGACAGGGCAGGATTTGCGGGAACAGCTTTCGGGCAGGATACGGGGAGATGCGCTGTTGCTGCCCTGCAACATGCTGAGGAGCGGCGAGGATGTTTTTCTGGATGACGTGACAACGGAGCATCTGGAACGAGAGCTGGAGACAAGGATTGTGATCGTGGATGAGAGCGGAGCGGATTTTGTGGACGCGGTTTTGAACGCTCCCGTCCAAAAAGATTTGAAAAGGAGACAGATGTATGAGCAGACCGGTAGTTGCGATTGTGGGAAGGCCTAATGTAGGGAAATCCACATTATTTAATGTGCTGGCCGGAGATATGATTTCCATTGTGAAGGATACACCCGGCGTGACAAGGGACCGTATTTATGCGGATGCCACCTGGCTGGATAAGTCCTTCACCCTGATCGACACAGGCGGGATCGAGCCGGAGAGCAGCGATATTATTTTGTCACAGATGCGGGAGCAGGCGCAGATCGCCATTGATACGGCAGATGTGATTATTTTTATTACGGACGTGAAGCAGGGGCTTCAGGACGCGGACGCCAAGGTGGCGGATATGCTCCGCCGAAGCGGCAAGCCTGTGGTGCTTGTTGTAAATAAGGTGGACAGCGTCCAGAAGTATATGATGGATGTGTATGAGTTTTACAATCTGGGAATCGGAGAGCCGGTGGCGATTTCCGCTGCCAACCGCATGGGCCTTGGGGACATGTTGGACGAGGTGGTGAAGCATTTTCCGGAGGACGCGGGAGAAGAGGAAGACGACGATATTCCGCGTATCGCCATTGTGGGAAAGCCCAATGTGGGAAAATCCTCTCTGATCAACAAGCTTCTCGGGGAGGAGCGTGTGATTGTGTCCGACATTGCCGGAACCACCAGAGATGCGGTGGATACCAGGGTGACCTGGCAGGGCAGAGAATATATTTTTATCGATACTGCGGGACTTCGCCGCAAAGGCAAGGTAAAAGAAGAGATTGAGCGGTACAGTGTGATACGCACGGTGACTGCTGTGGAGAGAGCCAGCATTGTGGTGATCATGATCGACGCCACGGAAGGGGTGACCGAGCAGGATGCAAAAATTGCCGGGATCGCCCATGAGCGGGGGAAGGGCGTCATCATTGCAGTGAACAAATGGGACGCCATTGAAAAAAATGACAAGACCATATATAAGCACACCAACCGTATCCGGGAGGTGCTGGCGTACATGCCCTATGCGGAGCTTCTGTTTATTTCCGCGAAAACAGGGCAGCGTATTCCGAAGCTTTTTGAGACGATCGATACGGTTATTGAGAATCAGACGCTGCGTATCCAGACGGGCGTGCTCAATGAGATTCTCACAGAAGCGGTTGCGCTGCAGCAGCCGCCCTCGGACAAGGGAAAGCGCCTGAAGATTTTCTATATGACACAGGTTGCCGTGCGTCCGCCCACCTTTGTGATTTTTGTCAATGACAAAGAGCTGATGCATTTTTCCTACACAAGATATCTGGAGAACAAAATCCGCGATGCGTTCGGATTCCGGGGAACTTCCCTGAAATTCATTATCCGCGAGCGGGGAGAGAAGGAATAGCATGGAACGTTTGATCTGTCTTGCCATCGGCTATGTGTGCGGCCTGTTTCAGACCTCATATATCATCGGAAAAATGCACCATACGGATATCCGGGAACACGGAAGCGGAAATGCCGGAACCACCAATGCCCTGAGAACGTTCGGCAAAAAAGCCGGAGCGCTGACTCTTTTGGGGGATCTGCTGAAATGTGTGGCGGCTGTGGTCATTGTGCGTCTGCTGTTTAGAGAGCGCGCCGGAGAAATTTTGCCGCTTCTCAGTCTCTATGCTGCGGCGGGCTGTGTTCTGGGACATAACTTTCCGTTTTACCTGGGATTTCGGGGAGGAAAGGGCGTGGCGGCCTCGGTTGGCATGATCATGGCTTTTGATATGCGGATTTTCTGGATCTGTTTTGTGGTGTTCTTTGTTCTTTTCTTTACAACACACTATGTGTCCCTGTGTTCCATAAGCGCGTATATTGCGGCGTTTGTGCTGATGATCGTGTTCGGGGAAATGGGATTTTACGGCATGGCGAAAACACCGACGCTGGAACTCTATGTGGTGATGGGGCTTCTGACCGCGCTGGCGCTGTTCCGTCACCGGGCAAATATAAGCCGGCTGTTCAGAGGGACGGAGAGCAAGATATATTTGGGGAAATCTCACAAAAATAACTAGGAGGTATTGATTATGGCAAAAATCAGTGTACTGGGTGCAGGAAGCTGGGGAACCGCGCTGGCACTTCTGCTTTATAACAATGGGCATCGGGTGGTGCTGTGGTCTGCTCTTGAAGAGGAGGTTGCGATGCTCCGGGAAAAAAGAGAGCACGCCTCCAAGCTTCCGGGAGTAAAGCTTCCGGCGGACATGGAGATTACCACGGATTTGGAAGGCTGCCTGAAGGGAAAGCCGGATGTGGCAGTCCTGGCGGTGCCGTCGCCGTTTACCAGAAGTACGGCGCACTGCATGGCTCCCTATGTGCAGAAAGGACAGAAGATCGTCAATGCGGCAAAAGGTGTGGAGGAGCATACATTGATGACGCTCAGCGAGATTATCGAGCAGGAAATTCCCCAGGCGGATGTGTGCGTGCTGTCGGGACCCAGCCATGCGGAGGAGGTAGGGCGCGGCCTTCCGACTACCTGCGTTGTCAGTGCCCGCACCAAGGAGACTGCAGAGTATCTTCAGGGGATTTTTATGAGTCCGGTATTCCGCGTGTACACTACGCCGGATATCCTCGGGGTTGAGCTGGGCGGCTCTCTTAAGAATGTGATCGCCCTGGCGGCCGGAACTGCGGACGGTCTGGGTTATGGAGACAATACAAAAGCTGCGCTTATCACAAGAGGGATTGCGGAGATCGCCCGGCTCGGCGTAAAAATGGGTGCGAGGATCGAAACTTTTTACGGCCTGTCCGGAATGGGAGATCTGATCGTGACCTGTGCCAGCGTACACAGCCGGAACCGCAAGGCCGGCTATCTCATTGGGCAGGGCTATACCATGGAAGAGGCCATGAAAGAAGTGAAGATGGTAGTGGAGGGCGTGTACTCTGCCAAAGCGGCCAAGGCTCTGGCGGAAAAGTATGACGTGAACATGCCGATCATCGAGGAAGTAAATAAGGTGCTCTTCGGGGGAAAAGCGGCCTCGGAGGCAGTAATCGATCTGATGCTCAGGGATAAGAAGGTGGAAACGCCCATGCTTCCCTGGGAATAGAACAAAAATAAAAGAGCTGCTGCAAATTTGCGTTCCGGCAATGATGTCTCCGGAGCTGTGATTTGCAGCGGCTCTTTTTGTGTGTCAGAAGGGGATGTCCCGCAGATCCTCCGGAACGCCGGAGACATGCAGATCCTCGTTCAGTGTTTCGATAATTGCCATATCCTCCGGCTCGATTTCGAAATCAAAAATATCCGCATTGCTGATGATGCGTTCCGGATCGGCAGATTTCGGAATGACGGAGATTCCTTTTTGGATGGCCCAGCGAAGTCCGATCTGCGCGGGGGTTTTCGCGTATTTGGTTCCGAGGACGCACATGATATCGTTGTCCAGATAGGCGCCTCTTGCCAGCGGGGCATAGGCCTGTACCTGGATGCCGTTCTGCCTGCAGTACTCAATGAGGGCTGTCGGATAACAGAGCGGGTGACATTCGATCTGGTTTACGGCGGGGACGATCCCGGAGATCTTTTTGAGCTCTTCCAAATGGCGGATTTCAAAATTGCAGACACCGATGGAGGAGGCACGTCCCGTATCCAGAATTTCTTCCAGCTCTTTCCAGGTGCTTAAATAACAGCCGGGAACCGGCCAGTGAATCATATACAAATCTATATAATCCAGCTTCAAACGTTCCAGACTGCGCAAAAAAGCACCTTTGACATCACCCAGGCGCTGCGCGGTGTTCCAGATTTTGCTGGTGATAAACAGTTCTTTGCGCGGGATGCCGGAAGCGGCAATGCCGCGTCCTACGCTTTCTTCGTTTTTGTACACAGAAGCAGTGTCTACAAGACGGTATCCGTTCTGAAGGGCTGTGGCTACGGCGTTTACGGCAGTGCTGTCATTTGCGAGACGATATACTCCGAATCCAAGGAGCGGCATTTGCCGGTCATTGTTGAGATAAACTGTAGGTCTTACCATAGTTCCTCCTTATATTTGGTCTTGAACAACATATTTGTCCAAGTATACCATGAAAATGTGAATGACAGGTTGCGCAAGTATTACAAATTTGCAACATTAACTCGTTAAATTCTGAACAATCCTGTTATTTTTTTGTCTGGATACAGGAAAAAAGAACAGATTGTCTCTGGAAAAAGACAAGCTTTTGTTGCTTGTTCATAATTATTTCCTTGATAATCGCTGCTTTAAGATGTATAATATTATAAATTGACAAATTCTTGTCATAAGTCTGCCCTGATGCAGGAAAAACCTGTTTTCCGGGAGACAGAAAGGAGCAGATATGCACTTAATCAAAGACGAAAACGGCAACCTGATTCATCATGGACATGAGCACAGCCATGCGCATACCCATGAAAACGGCGTGACGCACAGCCACTCTCACAGTCATGAGAACAGCGAAGGTCACGAGCACAGCCATGAGAGTGCCTGCAGCCATGAACAGGGACATTGCGGCTCCTGCCAGGGCGGTGACTGTAAGAATGAAACAGTTGCTCTTCTGACGTATATGCTGCAGCATAACGAGCATCATGCGGCAGAGCTTGACCAGATGGCAGACAATCTGAGCAAGTTGGGAATGGAAGCAGCTGCACGCACGATCAAGGAAGGCGTTTCCGATTTTCAGAAGGGAAACATGCGTCTGGGACTTGCACTTTCCCTGGTGAAAGAAGAACTGAAGCAGGAGGTGTAACCTATGTGTCTTGCAACTGTATATAAGCAGAGCGATGATTCTGTGATATTCCGCAATGTGAGCCGTATTGATGTGGAGGGGGAGAATGTGATCCTCCGCGACATTATGGGCGACGAGAGAGTGGTTAAGGGAAGCATCCTGATGGTTGACCTTGCCAACAGCGTTGTGAAGCTCACCTGCGAGTAGCATAAAGAAATTAGATATAGAAAACAGCAAAATCATATTGAGGAGGCACAAGAAATGGCACATGTAATTGCAGTGGCCGGAAAGGGCGGAGTGGGAAAAACCACCCTGTGCGGCATGCTGATCCAGTATCTCTGCGAGCAGGGAAAAGGACCGGTTCTTGCGGTAGACGCAGATGCCAACTCGAACTTGAATGAGGTTCTCGGTGTAAAAATAGATACTACGCTGGGAGATGTCCGGGAGGAAATTGCCCGCTCGGAGATGGCAAAAGAAAATCCGATTCCTCCGGGAATGACGAAAGCGGATTATGCGGAGCTGCGTTTCGAGGATGCGCTGGTGGAGGATGATGATTTTGATCTTCTGGTGATGGGAAGAACCCAGGGCAAGGGCTGCTACTGCTTTGTCAACGGACTTCTTCAGAGCCAGCTTGCAAAATACCAGAACAATTATCCCTATTTTGTAGTGGATAATGAGGCTGGGATGGAGCACATCAGCAGAGGTGTGCTTCCTTCCATGCAGACAGCCATTCTCGTCAGCGACTGTTCGAGAAGAGGGGTACAGGCAGTTGGCAGGATCGCCCGTCTTATCGAGGAATGTGACATGAAGCCGGCAACGGTTGGTCTGATCATCAACCGGGCGCCGAAGGGAGAGCTGAATGAGGGGATCCGGGAAGAGATTGAACTTCAGGGACTGAACCTTCTGGGCGTGGTACCCCAGGATGACACGGTCTATGAATACGACTGTGAAGGGCGGCCGACGGCATCCCTGCCCCAGGATAATCCGGTGAAAATGGCTCTTCGCAGCATTGTCGACAAGCTTGATCTGTAAAATATAATTACCGTGTCAAAAGCCCGGAAGCCCGTTGCCTTTGCATTGCGGCGGGGCTTTGACATATGACAGGCGCCCTGCCTGTCATGCGCAAAAAAATAACCCATGGGAGGGGATGGGTTCCCGCCTGTGGTTTATGAAAAATAATCACTATATTATTAAAAACGTACAAAAGCGTACATTTTAAGGAGGTCTATAATGAGTGAATTCAAATTGACTACAGTGGAAGAGTTTGAAGCTGCCACTAACCGACTGCTTGAGACCGGTGCCAAAGTAGGCGCAGACTCCTGGCAGATGCGCGTGAAAAACCAGACTCCACACTGCAAATTCGGTGAGAAAGGTATCTGCTGCCGTATCTGTTCGATGGGACCCTGCCGTATCACACCGAAGGCGCCCAGAGGTATCTGTGGATGTGACGTACACGGTATCGTAGGAAGAAACTTCCTGAAATTTACCGCAGGCGGCGCAGCGACTCATTCCGATCACGGACGTGAGATCTGTCACACCCTGCACTGCGCAAAAGCTGACGGAAACTACACGGTAAAAGATCCGGAGAAACTGATCCGCATCGCAAAAGAGTGGGGTGTGGAAACAGAGGGCAAGGATATTTATGATCTGGCTCATGAGATGGCTGAGGTTGGTCTGATGGAATACGGAAAACCCTTTGGTTACCAGAGATTCCTGGACAGAATGCCGGAAGGCCAGAAGGAAAAACTGATCGAGAACGAGATCGCGCCGCGCGCAATCGACAGAGAGGTTGCTTCTTCCTTACATATGACCCATATGGGATGTTCTTCTCTTCCGGAGGCTCTTGTAAAACAGTCTCTGCGCTGTGGTCTTGCAGACGGATGGGGCGGTTCCATGATGGGAACAGAGTTCTCTGACGTTCTGTTCGGAACTCCGAAGCCGATCGATACTGAGGCAAACCTTGGTGTTATGGTGGAAGAGAATGTAAACATTGTTGTTCACGGACATGATCCGAGTCTTTCCGAGATGATCTGCGAATATGCAGACAGCAAGGAAATGATCGATTACGCAAAATCCGTAGGTGCAAAAGGAATCACCGTATCCGGTGTATGCTGTACTTCAAACGAGGTTGCAATGCGCCGCGGTATTCCGATGGCAGGTAACTTCCTGCAGCAGGAAAACGTTGTTCTTACAGGTGCCTGTGAGGCGATCGTTGTAGACGTTCAGTGTATCTTCCCTGCATTGGGACCGCTGAGCAAATGCTTCCACACAAAATTCGTAACAACTTCTCCGATCGCGCAGATGCCGGATTCTGAATTCATCAGATTTAACGCAGAGACAGCAGGAGAGAATGCAAAAGCGATCGTTAAGATGGCGATTGATAACTTCAAGAACAGAAAACCGGAGCTTGTACACATTCCGCAGCTGAAACAGAAAGCTACGGTAGGCTACTCTGTAGAAGCGATTGTTAAAGTCCTGGACGGCGTTACCAACTCTCAGGTTGACGAGCTCGGAACAACAAAACCGCTTCTTGAGTGTATTACTTCCGGTGTTATCCGTGGTGCTGTTGCCATGGTTGGCTGCAACAACCCGAAGATCCGTCCGGACTATGCACACATTGAGCTTATGAAAAAATGTATCGCAAACGATATTATCATCATTGCTTCCGGATGTTCCGCACAGGCAGCTGCAAAAGCAGGTCTTATGGACAAGGCAGCCAAAGATCTCTGCGGCGATGGTCTGAAACGAGTATGTGAGCTGGCAGATATCCCGCCGGTACTGCACATGGGCTCCTGCGTGGATATTTCCCGTATGATGAATCTTGCAGCAGAGCTGGCCAAGGATGCAGGTCTTCAGATCCATCAGCTTCCGGTAGTGGGCTGTGCTCCTGAGTGGATGTCCGAAAAAGCAGTATCCATCGGTAACTACGTTGTTGGTACCGGTATCGACACCTTCCTCGGCGTGGATCCTTATGTTTCCGGTTCTGACCAGATGGGACAGCTCCTCACAGAGGGAACAAGACAGTGGACAGGCGCTGCTTACACAGTTGAGAAAGACATTGACAAATTAGTTGATCTGATGATTGAAAGAATCGAAGAAAAGAGAACTGCACTGGGCATCTGATGAAGGCGTCCGGCAGTGAATATTTGACAAAGGTGGATGACATAAAATGAAAATAGCAGTTACAGGAAAAGGCGGCGTGGGAAAAACCACATTTGCGGCAACACTGGCCCGTTTATATGCGGCAGAGGGAAGACCTGTGCTTGCGGCGGATGTGGATCCGGATGCGAATCTTGGTCTTGCGCTGGGATTTGATGAAGAAACACTGGATTCCATCGTGCCCATCTCCAAAATGCGCAAGCTGGTGGAGGAGAGGACCGGGGCTTCCGCAAACAATCAGTTTTACCATCTGAATCCCAAGGTGGACGATATTCCGGAGAAATACGGAAAGGTCTGCAACGGGGTCCGGCTGCTTGTTCTTGGAACTGTGGAAACAGGCGGCGGCGGATGTGTATGTCCGGAGCATGTGATGCTGAAGCGCATCATCAACAACCTTGTCCTCCGCAGGGAGGATGTGGTGATCCTTGATATGGAAGCCGGACTGGAGCATCTGGGAAGAGGAACCACAGAAGGCGTGGATGCGTTTGTGGTTGTGATCGAGCCGGGGGCAAGAAGCGTTCAGACATACAAAAACGTGAAGCGTCTTGCAAAAGACCTTGGCGTTGCCCAGGTAAAGGTTGTGGCAAACAAGGTAAGGAATACGGACGACGAAGCCTTTATCATGGAAAAGATTCCACAGGAAGATCTTTTAGGTATGATCCACTATAATACAGATGTGATCGATGCGGATCGGCAGGGAAAATCTCCCTTTGATTTCAGCGAAGAGGTCACAGGTGAGATCAGAAAAATCAAAGACAGGATTGATCATCAGTGATCATAAAATAGGAGGTATAACAGTGACTTTATTTGAAAGTGTTTTCGCGGGAAATGATGCGGTTTATGGCCTCACTGAGAATGCCATCGACCAGGCTATTGCAACACACGGTGCGGACAAGGCTGTCAGCTTTCCGAATACAGCTTATTCCCTTCCGTGCTACTATGCAGTAACAGGAACCAAGGTTGGTACTCTTGCAGAGTTAAAGGAAGCTCTTGCAGTTGTAAAAACGCTTATGACAAGAGAAAAAAGAACACATGACGCATTTATGTCAGGTGTTGCAACCGCTCTCTGCGCAGAGTTCATTGAGGTTCTGAAATATATTGACGGAGCAGCTCCTTATGAAGAGCCGTGCTACGGACATCTTGCAGATGCAGTGATCCGTGAGCTTGGTGTGCCGCTTGTAACAGGCGATATCCCGGGCGTTGCAGTAATCCTTGGCAAGGCAGCTTCCGCAGAAGAGGCAGCAGCTCTTGTGAAATCCTATCAGGCACAGGGCATCCTTGTAACACTGGTGGGCGACATTATTGATCAGCTTGCTGAGATCAACTACAAAACAGGCGCAAATGTACGTGTGATCCCCCTTGGAAAAGACGTTACCGCTGTGATCCATGTTGTATCTGTTGCTCTCCGTGCAGCTCTGATCTTCGGCAATGTAAAACCGGGCGATGCAGCAACTCTGATGGAATACACCATGAAACGTGTTCCCGCATTTGTGAACGCATTCGCTCCTCTGAACGATGTGATCGTGGCATGCGGCGCAGGCGCTATCGCACTTGGATTCCCGGTAATCACAAACCAGGCTGATGTTCCGAGAGTTCCGAAGAGCCTGATCTGCCAGACGGATGTTTCCAAATGGAATGCAACTTCTCTGGAAGCGCGCGATGTTAAGATCAAGATCACAAACATTGATATCCCGGTTGCATTCGCATCTGCATTTGAGGGTGAGATCATCCGCCGCAAAGACATGCAGGTTGAGTTTGACGGTTCCCGCGTTGACTGTGCAGAGCTTGTTCAGACCTGCGATGCTTCTGAGATTGAAGACCACAGGATTACCGTTGTCGGACCGGAAGCAGACGAGATGGAGCTTGGAAGCAAAAATAGTATCGCTTATGTGGTTAAAGTTGCAGGCAAAAAAATGCAGCCTGACTTTGAGCCGGTTATCGAGCGTAAATTCCACAACTACATCAACTGCATCGAAGGTGTATACCACACAGGCCAGAGAGATATGCAGAGAATCCGTATCAGCATTGACGCGTTCAATGCAGGATTCCGCATCAAACATCTGGGCGAAGTGCTTTACAGCCAGGTTAAGAACGAGTTTGAGGCTGTTGTAGACAAATGTGAGGTTGTGATCTACACGGATCCGGCAGAATGTACCAGAATCCGTCATGAGGTTGCAATCCCGACCTTCAACAAACGTGACGAGCGTCTGGACACTCTGACAGACGAATCTGTAGACGTATACTACAGCTGTATCCTTTGCCAGGCATTCTCCCCGAGCCATGTATGCGTGGTAACACCGGAGAGACTTGGACTTTGTGGTGCGGTTTCATGGCTGGATGCAAAGGCTACCAACGAGCTTGATCCGGCAGGTCCGTGTCAGGTGATCACCAAAGAAAGACCGATCGACGAAAATCTTGGCGCATACGAGGACGTTGATGAAGCAGTACAGAAATTCTCCCAGGGCGCTCTGGAGCATGTAACCCTGTACTCCATCATGCAGGATCCGATGACCTCCTGCGGATGTTTCGAGTGTATCTGCGGTATCGAGCCCTTCAGTAACGGTGTTGTTATCGCAAACCGTGAGTATGCAGGCATGACTCCTCTTGGAATGACCTTCCCGGAGATGGCTTCCATGACAGGCGGCGGTGTTCAGACTCCAGGATTCATGGGTCACGGCAAGCACTTTATCGCTTCCAAGAAATTCATGAAGGCTGAGGGCGGTATCGAGCGTATCGTATGGATGCCGAAAGATCTGAAAGAATTTGTTGCTGACAGACTGAATGCTACAGCAAAAGAGCTTTACGGAATTGATAACTTCACAGATATGATCGGCGATGAGACAGTGGCAGAAGATCCTGAAACACTGGTTGCATTCCTTACCGAAAAAGGACATCCGGCGCTTGGATTAGAGCCGATGATGTAAGCTCCGCAAGGGGAATGAATACTTGTATTCATTGCCTGGGAGCTTGACCAGACGTGTTGTTCTGGGACGTAAAACCGCGTATGCGGCGGGGCACAGGACAGCATGGCTGGTTTTATCGTGTGGCGCCAGGTAAGTAAATCATCCGGATCAAAGCGTAAAGCTGCGCAGCAGCGGGCTGCGGGAGGATTTCAGAAGTTATGGCGAAGCGATAAGCATTCTGGTGCATTTTTGACAAAACATGGCTGCGGGAACTTGTCAATAAAAGCAATAATGTAGTATAATAAAAAGAAAATTTATATCTTTAAGAGGAGGCTAAGGAGAAATGCCGTTTAATCAGAAATTACAGAAGTTCAATGCAAAGATTAACGCTGTTACCATCGGAAGCGGAGACAAAACCGTCACAATCGGCGGCGACTGCACATTCCCCTTCTACACCTTTGACGCTCCGGCAGAGAATACTGCCAAAGTTGGTGTGGAGATCACAGACATGGGTCTGGAAGGAATGGCTGACTGCATCAAAACTTATTATGAAGGTGCCGCTTCCATGGCAGACATTGCTAAGAAGGCAGCAGCAATGGAAGGTGCAGATTTTGTTGCTCTGAATCTGGGCGGCGGAGATCCCAACGGCGCAAACAAGTCCGTTGATGAGCTTATTGCAGTTGTAAAAGAGGTTGCAGAAGCAATCGACTGCCCGCTGGTAGTAGAAGGCTGCGGAAATGTAGAAAAAGACGCAGAGCTGCTTCCGAAGGTTGCAGAGACTCTGCAGGGAAGAAACGTTCTGATCCTTTCTGAAAAAGAAGAAAATTATAAAGCCATCGGTGCAGCAGCAGGTCTTGCTTATGACCAGCTTGTTGGCGCTGAATCTGCAGTAGACATTAACCTTGCAAAACAGCTGAACGTAGTTACCACACAGCTTGGCGTAAACGCACAGAAGGTTGTGATGAACGTCGGAAGCGCAGCTGTTGGTTACGGATACGAATATGTTGTATCTACCATGGACCGTATCAAAGGTGCAGCACTTGGCCAGAATGACAATATGCTGCAGATGCCTATCATTACACCGGTATCCGCTGAGACATGGGGCGTAAAAGAAGCAAGTGCTTCCGAAGCTGACATGCCGGAGTGGGGTCCGCAGGAAGAGCGTGGAATTGACATGGAAATCATGACCGCTGCAGCAGACTTGGCAGCAGGCTCAGATGCTGTTATTCTGAGACATCCCCAGTCTGTAGCAACCATTTCCAAGATGATTAAAGCACTGGCGTAAGGATAGGAGGAAGAAGATATGGCACTGAATGGTATTCAGATTTTTAAATTAACACCCAAGAAAAACTGTAAGGAATGTGGATGCCCGACATGTATGGCTTTCTCCATGAAAGTTGCACAGGGCGCTATGGACATTTCTGCTTGTCCGCACATGTCCGAGGAGGCGCTTGCTTCCCTTTCTGAAGCAACTGCTCCGCCCATGAAGACGATCAAGATCGGTACAGGCTCCGAAGAGTTTACTCTTGGCGGTGAGACGGTTCTGTTCAGACATGAAAAAACATTTGTGAGCAAGCCCAGATATGCGGTTTCTCTGTGCACCTGCATGGATGACGCTGCAGTTGACGCAAAGCTTGCTGAAATCCCGAAGGTTGACTATGACCGTATCGGTGAGAGAATGTACGCAGAACTTGTATATGTAAACTGCGAGGAAGGCGCTTCCGCAGATGCTTATGTTGCTCTGGTCAAGAAAGCAGCAGGTCTTGGAAGAACTCTTGTACTTGGATGCTCTGATGTGGAAACCGCAAAAGCTGCTCTTGCAGAAGTAAAGGACAGCAAGCCGGTATTAAACGGTGCAAACGCATCCAATTACGAAGCTATGAACGCAGTTGCAACAGAGGCAGGCGTTGTTCTCGGTGTATCCGGCAAAGACTTAAATGAGCTTTATGATACCGTTGCAGCACTGGAAAAACTTGGAAACAAGAATCTGGTACTGGATGTAACCGGCGCAGATATCAAAGAAACCTTTGCAAACGCTGTTCAGGTTCGCCGTGCAGCGCTCAAAGATCAGGACAGAACCTTCGGTTATCCGTCCATCGTAAATACAGTTAAGGTCGCAAAAGATGATTTACATATGCAGGCAGCTCTGGCAGCAGTATTTACCATGAAATACGGCTCCATCATCGTAATGCAGCAGATGACCTACGCTGAGGCTCTTCCGCTTTACGGCCTGCGTCAGAACGTATTTACCGATCCGCAGAAACCGATGAAGGTTGAGCCGGGTATCTACCCGCTGAACGGTGCAGATGAGAATTCTCTGGTAGTTACCACCGTTGACTTTGCTCTGACCTACTTCGTAGTAAGCGGCGAGCTGGAGCGTTCCGGCGTTCCCATGAACCTGGTCATCAACGATGCCGGCGGACTTTCCGTACTGACTTCCTGGGCAGCAGGCAAATTCTCCGGAAACAGCATCTCCAAATTCATTCAGGAGAATGTTGAGCCGAAGGTAAAATGCAGAAAGCTTGTGATCCCGGGTAAAGTTGCTGTTCTCAAGGGCGATCTGGAAGCAAAACTTCCGGGCTGGGAGATCATTGTTGGACCGAGAGAGGCTGTACAGCTTGTAAAATTCTTAAAGGATATGCAGAACAAATAAGAGATAAAAAATAAAGGAGAACAAGAGTATGGCAAAATTTATTACTATTGGTGAGAGACTTTCCACCACAGCACCGGCAGTAAACAAAGCGTTTACCGCAAGAGATGCGGAGCCGATCATCGCAAGAGCAAAACAGCAGCTGGATGCTGGAGCTACTTACCTTGACGTAAATATCGGACCGGCTGAGAATGACGGCGAAGATCTGATGAAATGGGCAGTTCAGCTCCTTCAGTCTGAATTCGATAACGTTCCTCTGGCACTGGATACTACAAACCAGAAAGCCATTGAGGCCGGCATCTCCGTATACAACAGAAGCAAAGGAAAACCCATCGTAAACTCTGCAGATGCAGGCGACAGAATTTCCAATATCGACCTTGCAGCTGCAAACGATGCGATCGTAATCGCGCTGTGCTCCTCCGGTATGGTGGCTGCAGACAACGACGAGCGTATGATGCACTGCCAGAACATGCTGGAAAGAGGTATGATGCTTGGTATGGATCCGGCAGATCTGTGGTTTGATCCGCTGTTCCTGGTAGTAAAAGGAATGCAGGAAAAACAGATGGAAGTTCTTGAGGCGATCAAGATGTTCTCTGACATGGGACTGAATTCCACTGGCGGTCTTTCCAACAACAGTAACGGTATGCCGAAACATATCCGTCCGATCATGGACTCTGCTCTGGTAGCAATGGCTATGATGAACGGTCTTACTTCTGCGATTGTAAATCCGAATGACCTTCGTCTGATGGAAACGATCAAATCCTGTGATGTTTTCAAAAACAACACACTGTATGCAGACTCCTATCTGGAAATCTGATTGCAGAAGGCCATATAGATTTTTGCGGCAAGGGGGCTGGGGCTTGTGGCTCCGGCCCTCTTGTTATTTTATCAATATATGATGATGCGAGAAAGGTGGTTGCCATATGTTCAAGGTGACTTTTTCATTCGAGGACGGCAGTGCGGTAGACACCTATGCCAATGCGGGAGATAATTTACTGGAGATTGCAAGGGAAGCCAATGTGGCGATTGATGCGCCATGTTCCGGAAATGCTTCCTGTGGAAAATGCCGTGTTCAGCTCAAAAGCGGAGAGCTGGACTCCAAAAAGACGCTGCATATTTCCGAGGAGGAATATGATGCGGGGTGGCGTCTTGCATGTGTGAGCAAAATCTGTGCAGATGTGAAGGTACTTGTACCGGATATTGCTTCTGCATACAAGAGCAGAATGAAGGTTGCAGATCTGAGCTCAAGAGAAGAAATTGCCATTTTTGAGAATGCCAAAAGAGAAATAGAATTGGCAGGAATCGAACTCAGAAACAGCCTGGACGTAGTGGAGGTTGCGATGGAGGAGCCGACACTGGACGATACCATGCCGGACAATGAGCGGCTGACGCGTGCCCTTCGCAAGTTTCTAAATCTGAAGAGAGTACGGATTCCCTACCATGTGCTGAAGAAGCTTCCGGATGTGCTGCGGGAAAACCATTTCAAGGTGAAATGTGTACTGCGCACAACATCCAACGACATGTTTGTCTATGATGTTTTTGGAAGTGAAGAGAAGGTTGTGATAGGCGGTCTTGCAGTTGATATTGGAACAACGACAGTTTCGGCTGTGATCATAAATATGGAAAACGGAGAAATTCTGGCCAAGGGAAGCGCGGGAAACGGGCAGATCCGCTTCGGTGCGGATGTTATCAACCGGATCATAGAATCCCGGAAGCCTGGCGGACAGAAAAAACTCCAGGACGCGGTAATTAAAGAGACAATCAACCCGATGATTCAGCAGATGTGCAGAAGTGCAGGCATTTCAAAAGACCAGATTTACCGGATGTGCGTGGCTTCCAATACGACGATGAATCATTTGTTTGCGGGAATCAATGCGGATCCGCTGCGGATGGAGCCTTACATTCCTGCATTTTATAAAACCAACTCTATTTTTGCCTCAGATTTGGGCATTGAAATCAATCAGGATGCCCACATTATCATTGCACCCAACATTGGCAGCTATGTGGGAGGAGACATTACGGCAGGTACTTTGGTAAGTATGATATGGAACCGTCCGGAATTTTCTCTTTTTATCGATCTGGGCACCAATGGAGAGCTGGTGTTCGGCAACTCTGACTTCATGATGAGCTGTGCCTGCTCGGCGGGACCTGCGTTTGAGGGCGGAGACATCAGCTGCGGTATGCGCGCTACAGACGGAGCCATCGAGGCATGCACCATTGACAAGGAGACCATGGAGCCCTCCTACGAGGTGGTAGGTGCGCCGGGAACCAAGCCCATCGGTCTTTGCGGCTCCGGGATTATTGATGTGATCAGTGAACTGTTTGCGGCAGGAATCATCAATCCCAAAGGGAAATTTGTCCGGGAGGGCAGAAGGGTCCGCCATGACGAATACGGAATGGGAAGCTATGTTCTGGCTTTTGAGGAAGAGGCCGGATCTGTAAAGGATGTGGAGATCACGGAAGTGGATATTGACAATTTTATTCGTGCCAAGGGTGCGATTTTCTCTGCTATCCGTACCATGCTGAGTTCCCTTGACTTTGATGTGAGCATGATCGATGATGTATATGTGGCCGGAGGCATCGGCAGTGGAATCAATATGAGAAATGCGGTAAATATTGGGATGTTCCCGGATATTCCTCTGGAGAAATTCCACTATATCGGCAACTCATCCTTAAGCGGAAGTTATCTGATGCTCTTGTCTACGCCAGCAGAACAGAAGACCTATGAGCTTGCAGCCAATATGACTTACCTGGAACTTTCCGCAGTGCCTACGTATATGGATGAGTTTGTGGGCGCCTGCTTTATTCCTCACACAGACGGAGGGCTTTTCCCGTCTGTTCAGAAACCGATGTAAGTGACAGAAAAAAGACAGAGGTACGATATGGCGTTTGATTTGAAGGATTTGAATTATAGCAAGGACAGCAAGGAACGGATGCCCTGGGAGCATTATATGGAAGAATACAGGCTTGCAGATCCGCTGGAAATCGCAGAGCGGCTGAAGATTCCTTATAATGCGGAATCGAAAGAATTTTCCCTTCCATTTCTCGGCACCGTGTATCAGATTACTTTTCCGGATTTTGAGGTGACACACCTGCCGGATCACAAAGGATACTATCCGCTGGAAGAAATGATTTACGCAAAAATCCTTACCATACGGTTCCTGCTCCACGGGACAGCTGCCGGCGGTACAGGAAAGTACAAAACCTATCGGGAGATGCCCTGGGGGGAAGTGTATCTTCGCCAGTTTGACGGAAGATGTATTAAAAGGCTGGCGTTTACCTACGGAAACCGTGTGGATGATTTTTCCGGAATTATGAAGCATATGGGTGCAGCAGCCATAGACCATGGGGATGTTGCCTATGAGGTGGAGATTTATCCGGGATATCGCATTCAGATGATTTTGTGGGAGGGGGACGAGGAGTTTGCGCCGTCTTCCCAGATTCTGTTCAGCGATAATTTTCCGGTTTCCTTCCAGGCCGAGGACATGGCAGTAATGGGAGATGTGCTCATCGGTTCTCTGAAAGGTTTTTTCAATCAGTGTAAAACAGGTGGGGACCTGTTTTAAAAAAGAAAATAAGCAAAAGAATCAGGAGGTAATGTATTATGGGATTCAAAAGCGACATCGAGATCGCACAGGAGTGCACCATGCAGCCGATCACAGAGATCGCTGCAAAGGCGG
>CALBGI010000067.1 GCA_937893675.1 uncultured Blautia sp. | reverse complement strand
TGGCTGAGAACAAACCCACCAACCGAGAGCGGCTAAGGGAAATCACAGATGGCATTGAGCAGGGTATCAAAGAACTGTTTGAGAGCGAAAAGTATATGCGCTATCTGTCTGTCATGTCCCGCTTCCACCGCTATTCGGTGAACAACACCATGCTCATCTATATGCAGAAGCCGGACGCCACTTTGGTAGCCGGGTACAATAAGTGGAAAGACCAGTTTGAGCGTCATGTAAAAAAGGGTGAGCATGGTATTACCATCATCGCCCCTACACCGTATAAGAAGAAAATCGAGGAGCAGAAACTGGACCCGGATACCAAGGCTCCGATTCTGGATAAAGACGGGAAGATTGTTACAGAGGAAAAAGAAATCGAGATCCCCATGTTCCGTCCGGTCAAGGTATTTGATGTGAGCCAGACCGATGGGAAACCTTTGCCGGAGCTTGCCTCCTCCCTTTCCGGCAGTGTGACAAATTATGAGGCATTCATGGAGGCCCTGCGCCGCAGTGCGCCGGTGCCGATTACTTTTGAAGCAATGGCCGCCGATACGGACGGCTATTTTTCTGCCGATCATCAGAAAATCGCCATTCGTCAGGGCATGAGTGAGGTGCAGACGGTTTCGGCCACAGTACACGAGATTGCCCACAGCAAGCTCCATGATCCTAAAAAATATGAAATGCTACCGTCATGGAAGGTTGTGCTGGAGAGTGAAGGTGGAACCAAGCATGATTTCAAGCTGGATTTTGCCACAGAAAGAGAAGCTGAACAGTTTGCTTCTGATATGGATTGGCGCTATGTGGACGAAAATCAGTTTGAATGGCGTCTTGCAGTTGAGGAAGATCCAACCGCAGAAAAACAGGCAATCAAAAATCGCCACACGGAGGAAGTGGAGGCTGAAAGCATCTCCTATGCGGTCTGCAAGTATTTTGGCATTGAGACCGGAGAAAACAGCTTCGGCTATATTGCAAGCTGGAGTCAGGGCAAGGAACTGAAAGAGCTGAGAGCCAGTTTGGAGACCATCAATAAGACCTCCGGCACTTTGATCTCTGACATTGAGCGCCACTATAAGGAAATCTGCAAAGAGCGTGGGATCGACCCCAATACAAAAGCAGAGCCGGAAACCGCCACGATAGAGCAGCCGACCGGCAATCTGACCTACTATGTAGCAGAGTGCATGGAGTTTCCAAACCTCGGAGAATACCACGATAACCTGTCTTTGGAGGAAGCTGTCCGCATTTATCAGGAGATTCCGGCAGAGCGAATGAACGGGATCAAAGGAATTGGTTTTGAGCTGAAAGACGGAAGCGACTATGAAGGACCTTTTCCGATTTTGACCGGGCAGACCATTGACCTGGATACCATCCAGGCAATCGACTATTACCGTGACAATCCGCTGGTACAGAAAGCGGTAAAGGAACTGGCTGCGGCCATGCCGGAAATGGAGGTGCTGGGGGCGGACGCCAACCAGCAGGAGGCTTTGTTTTTGATCGACGATGCCACCTATCTTCATATCCAGCCCTGTGACAGCGGCTGGGACTACACCCTTTACGATGTTGCGTCCATGAAAGAGCTGGATGGCGGTCAGCTGGATGCACCGGAACTTTCCCGCATGAAGGCAGTTCTCCAGATTTGTGATGACAACGATTTGGGCAAAGACTCGGTAAAATACGCACCGTTGTCCATGATCGAGACCTTGCAGGAAGCGGCCTATCAGCAGATGCAGGCAGAGGTCCGTCAGATGACTGCTTCTTCCCAGCTGCCGGAGGCACAGGAGCAGGCGCTGGATGAATACCCCATGCCGGATGAGCAGGTATCCACACCGGATATGCAGGAATACGGCTACTCCTATGATGGGATGCTCCCTGTTACCAGAGAACGGGCGCTGGAACTGGATGCCGCCGGTTTGACTGTCTATGTGCTGCATGAGGACAATACGGAGAGCATGGTGTTTGACCCGCAGGAGATCATGGAACATGGAGGTCTTTTCGGTGTGGACCGTGAGGAATGGGAGAAAAGCCCTCAGTTCCACGAAAAGGTCATGGAGCGTCAGGAACATCAGCAGGAACGAGAACAGGCATTTCTCTCCCAGAACAGAGATTGCTTTGCCATCTATCAGGTGAGCCGTGACGATCCGCAGAATGTGCGCTTTATGAATCTGGATTGGTTAAAGTCCCATGACATTTCCATAGACCGTAGCAATTATGATCTCATTTACACTGCTCCGCTGAGGGAGTCTGGCACGGTAACGGAGCAGCTGGAAAAACTATATGAGCAGTTTAATCTGCAAAAACCGGCGGATTTTCACAGTCCTTCTATGAGTGTCAGTGACATCGTTGCGATCAAGCAGGATGGTAAGGTATCCTGTCATTACTGCGACAGCGTTGGTTTTACCCAGATCCCCGGATTCCTGCCGGAAAATCCACTGAAAAATGCGGAGATGGCCGTGGAGGACGATTACGGCATGATCGACGGTATCATCAACAATGGCGCAAAAGAGCCTACGGTGGCAGAGCTGGAACAGCAGGCCCGAAGCGGTCAGCCCATTTCCCTGATGGACTTGGCTGACGCCGTTCATCGGGAGGAACGGGAAAAGAAAAAATCCGTTGTGGATCAGCTGAAAAGCCATCCCAAAGCAGAACACAAAAAGACAGCACCCAAAAAGAGTGCGGAAAGGGAGATTTGATATGGGAAACTTTACTTTTGAGGAAATGAACCTGATGTGCATTTACAATACCGGAAGCCGCACCGGATTGATCAACAGCCTGCGTGAGATGCGCGGCGAGCTATCACCGGAGGAAACGGAACTGAGGAAGCTGACCGACAGCGCCCTTACGAAGCTCTGTGCGATGACCGATGAGGACTTTGCCCAGCTGGAGCTGTACCCGGATTTTGACCAGTAAATTTATCGTGTAAAAAATATAGTGAGAGAAATTGTCTGACGGATAAGCGATTTCTCTCAATTCTTTACAAAATCCCACTATACTTGGAGGGATGAATGAACTATAATGTAAGCAACAAATAGGAATTTATATAGGAGCAGATTATGGAAGTACGAGAACTATTAAATGCATTAACAGTTGCGGAAAGATTGAAAGATACAACTAGACATTGCTATACATCCAAAGGCAGACATGAAAGTGTGGCAGAACATAGTTGGATGATGACACTCATGGCTTTTTTTATGAAAAATGAATTTCCAGATGCTGATATGAATAAAGTCATTCAAATGTGTATTATTCACGATTTAGGAGAATGCTTTACAGGGGATATTCCTACTTTTATGAAAACAAAGGAACATGAGCATACAGAAGAAAATTTGCTTAATGAATGGGTTGAATCATTGCCAAAAGCTACTCAAGTGGAAATGAAAACATTGTTTAAGGAAATGGAAGAAAGAAAATCTATTGAATCAAAAATATACAAGGCAATAGATAGCTTAGAAGCGTTAATTCAACACAACTTTTCTGATATATCAACATGGTCTGAAAATGAATTCTCACTGAATTTAACTTATGCAGATGATAGGGTAGTATTTTCAAAATATTTATTTGATTTAAGAAATGCTATTAGAGAAGATACTATTAACAAGATTAATGAATGAAATCCCAGTTTGTATGTGCATTGACGATTGTCTTGAATTTAGGAGATGTTTAGTGAAAACAGTTTGGCTTCACAAATATTTTACTTTCTCTTGATAGTTATTTTCGCTCTGCTATATTATAATGCTGCAAACAAACTATGTGAGGTAATATGCTTATGAAAAAATATGTTTCTATATTTTTGTGTCTTGCTTGTGTATTGACTTTAGTTGCGTGTGGAAAAAAGGCAGATCCTATTATGCTACCCCAAACCGACGAGATTACATCTATTGATATAACTGTCGGGGAAAACACAGTAAGTCATTCAGACAAAACTTGGATAAGTGAAATAATCGCCAATATTTCCAGTTCTGAACCGACTAAAAAGGAAAGTGTTCAAGATGTCCCACAAGCGGAAAGTTATATTAAGATTGACTTTCAGTTTGAGGCAGGAACAAGTACACTTTTTGCATATGAGGACAGTGGGAAATACTATGTTGAACAGCCCTATCAGGGAATTTATAAGATTGATAGTCAACTGTACAGTCAGTTACAAGAAACCAATTAAAATACAGTTTGTATAACCAACAGGTTAGCCATAATTTAACATTCACAGTTTCACCCAGCAGGAAATCTTTTTGGTTTCCTGCTTTTCTTTTACCCAAAAACCGAAAGGAGGACAGAACACCATGCCAACCAAAGCTGAACTATATGCACAGATGGCGGACAAGGTGGCAACACAGCTCACGGGGAGCTGGCAGGAATGGGCAGGGTTTCTCACCACTGCTTCCCGCCTTTACAAGTACCCGTTCCATGAGCAGCTGATGATCTACGCCCAGCGACCGGACGCCACCGCCTGTGCAGAGTACGATTTGTGGAATGAAAAGATGGGCCGGTATGTAAGGCGCGGTTCCAAGGGAATCGCTCTGGTGGACGATTCCGGGGACAGGCCCCGCCTGCGCTATGTCTTTGACATTTCCGACACCGGAACCCGTGAACATTCCCGCACTCCCTGGCTGTGGCAGCTGGAGGAGCGCCATCTGGATTCCGTGCAGGCCATGCTGGAGCGCACCTATGATGTTTCCGGTGATGACCTTGCCGGACAGCTCACTGAGGTAGCCGGAAAACTGGCTGAGGAATACTGGACGGAGCATCAGCAGGACTTCTTCTATATCGTTGACGGTTCCTTTTTGGAGGAATATGATGAGTATAACATCGGAGTGCAGTTCAAGGCAGCCGCCACCGTCAGCATCACTTACGCTTTGATGTCCCGCTGCGGACTGGAGCCGGAACGCTACTTCGACCACGAAGATTTCATGGCGATCTTTGATTTCAACACCCCGTCCACCATCGGGGCGCTGGGAACAGCGGTCAGCCAGATCAACCAGCAGGTGCTGCGGCAGATCGGCGTTACCGTCCGAAATGCAGAGCGCGAAGCCAACCAAGAAAGGAGCAAACAAGATGAACAATCCCATGACCTATATCCAGAACGGAGACTATCTGATTCCCGACCTGAAGCTGAGCCAGCAGCCGGAGAAACCCCTGGGCAAGTACGGCAGGATGAGGAAAACCTACCTGAAGGAACACCGTCCCATCCTCTACAACCAGATGCTGCTGAGCGAGAAGCTGTACCCGCACCTTCTGGAGATCGACGAGACCGCCCAGAACAGACTGGAGCAGATGATGCCCCAGCTGGCGAAGGAAGCGGGAGCCACCGAGGAACTGAAAGCCAGCGATCCCATGAAGTGGGTGGGGCTGATGAACACCTGCAAAGCCCAGGCAGAGGAGATCCTGATGGCGGAGCTTATCAACAGCTGACCCTAAACCTGTTCCTCTCCGAAGCGGAACAGATCCAATCCATAGATGAAGCAGAGAATGTAGCGCATACATCCTCTGCTTTTTCTTTTGCCCAAAATGACATTGACCATGTGCTGCGTTTGGGCGGCAATACAGACCGTCAAAGGGAGCGTGTGGTTGCAGCCTTTGAAAAACAGAAAACCACCGCTGAGATTGCCGAGATACTGAAAACGCTGTACCACGGCGGCAACGGCCTTGGCAGTGTGAGCGCATGGTATGCCGAGGATGGTATCCATCTTTCCCATGGGAAGTCTGTCCGTTATGACAGGTCTGCCCAGGTCATTTCCTGGGAGAGCGCCGCAGAGCGTATCGGGGAGCTTTTGGAAAGCGGCCAGTTTGCCTCCAATGTGGAGCTTGCAGAAGCGGCAGGCTATGAACGCTCCCTCCTTTCAGCAAAGCTCTGGTATCTGTATCACGATTTCAGTGAGGAAGCCAGAGAAGCCGGATATTTGTCCTGCCTGTCAGAGATCAAAGTCAATGGGTTCCCGGAGGAGACCCACCGCCTGACGGAGCAGCTGAGTGAACCGGCTTTTCGCCAGACTCTCAAGGAAGAATACGCTGTTTTCTGGACCGCCTATCAGCAGGACCGTGACCTGTTGCGTTTTCACTATCATAGGCCAAGGGAGATCTGGGAGAACCTGAAGGACCTTGCTCTGCCACGCAGGACCTTTTCTTCGGACCTTTCCCAAGTGCCAACTGTCCAGCACTTCATTACCGAGGATGAGATCGACGCCGCCATGACCGGCGGCAGCAGTTTTGCCGGAGGAAAAGGCCGTATCTATGCGTTCTTCATGGAAAACCATACGGACAAGGAAAAAGTGAGATTCCTCAAAGACGAGTATGGCATTGGCGGACGCTCTCATGCCCTGTCCGGCGCAACACACAGCGGTGAAGATCACGACGGGAAAGGGCTGCATTATAAAAAGCAGGACTGCCCGGATGTTCACTTGAACTGGGAAAAGGTTGCCAAACGAATTACCTCTCTTGTCCAGAAAGGCCGCTATCTTACCGAACAGGAACAGGCGCAGTATGACAAAATCCAGGCTGAAAAAGAACTGGCCGAAGAAGATGCCATCCAAGCCCAGCAGCCGGAGGTGGAGGAAGAAACGCCAAAGCCTACCCTTCGGGAGCAGTTTGAGCAGTATAAGCCTGTGGTGACTGCCGCCATATCTGAGGATGCCGCATACCGCAATGCCTGCGGTCATTCTGACCGTGAGAATGCTGTCATTGAGGGCAATGCCGCTGTGCGCCGTGCGGTTCTTGGCTCTAAGGATATGGAGCTGATCCGCCTTTATTCGGATGTGCCGGAGTTCCGCCAGCGTCTGCACCGGGAAGTGATCGACGAAACCTATCCAAAGCTTCATGAGCTTCTGCGTCCTCTTTCTCAGGAGGATATTGACAAAGCTCTCTGTGTTTGGAACGGCAGTATTGAGAGCAAACACGCTGTCGTCCGCTATATGAAAGACCATGCAAGAGAGAAATATACCGCTGCATGGCTGGCTCAGGAATACGGCGGCAGTAACAGCAACAGCCTGTTCATTACTCGTGCCGGAAGCCCGGAGGAAATGCAGCTGCCCTGGCCGAAGGTACAACGCAGGATTGCCCAGCTTATTCAGGAGGACCGGTTCTATACCGAAGAAGAACTGGACCGTTTTGACAACATCGACCCTATCGCCATCCGGGAAGCCCTGGAGGAAAGAGGGATTGTCAACGGCCATGTGGCAGACCCGGAAAAACTGGACAATGACCCGTTTATCCAGCAGGTAATGTCGGATGTAGAGCAGATCGCAGCTGTCGAGGCAGAGCAGATTTCCGAAATTTCCATTTCCGATGAGGAATATGATGCAGTTCGCCGCCCAACTCCGCAAAGAACCTCCTATGATCCTGCCGCCCCGGTCTATGCCGTGGGCGATACCGTGTATATCGAGGATGACGCCTATCAGATCACCGAGCTGCGGGATGACACCGTGCAGCTTCTGCCCACCGGTATGGTATATCCCATCTACCGGGCAGAGCGCAAAGAACAGTTCGAGCAGCTGCTTCGGGCAGACCGCCGCAATGCTTACTATACCGAGTTTCTTCCCATTGACCCGGACAAGGCAGATCAGGACCTGCAGGATGTATTGGCCCATGGACTGATGGATGAAGCGGATAAACAGCAGGTTTCCACGCTGCTGCAATCCGGCAGGAGCAACAGCGAGATCGCCTACTGGCTGAGCAGAGCCTATTCTGGTGAGATCGAGACGCTGAATCTGGAGACCGGCGATATTGCCGATTACCGTACCACGGCACAGGGCATGGAGCTGGAAGTCCTGGACGCAGAGGAAAAGCGTCTGGCTGTGCTGTATTTCCGCTGGGATGAAGTTGCGCCTTTGCTGCGCGGGATGTATGCCCGTCAGCTGGATGGCTTTGGACAGGAACGCCCCGAACCGGCTGCCGAATCCCCGACTTTCCATTCCGAGACCGTGGCCGTCTATCCGGGCGACAAGAACAATCTGCCTTATGATGTGGTGGAACGGCTGCATATCGAGGAGCCAGAGCCACCAGCCCCTGTAACAGAGCCGGAGAAAACCTTTGAGGAAGTGTTGGACGAACACCCGGTTTCCATTCAGGTCAACGGCCAGTGGCAGACCTTCCCCAATGCCAAAGCTGCCGAGGAAGCCTCCTATGAGGAATACAAGGCAAACCTGCGCCGCAATGCACAAAACTTCCGTATTACCGATGAGCATTTGGGTGAAGGCGGTCCGAAAGCCAAGTTCCAGGCAAATATCAATGCCATTCGTTTGCTGAAAGAGCTGGAAGTTGCCGGACAGCAGGCAAGCCCCGAACAGCAGGAAGTCCTATCCCGCTATGTGGGCTGGGGTGGCCTTGCCGATGCCTTTGACCCGGAAAAATCGGCATGGGTTTCCGAGTATGCCCAGCTGAAAGAGCTGCTGACCCCGGAGGAATATGCCGCCGCCAGAAGCTCCACCCTCAACGCCCATTACACCAGCCCTACGGTCATTCAGGCCATCTATGAAGCAGTGGGCCGTATGGGATTTGAGACCGGAAATATTCTGGAGCCGTCTATGGGTGTGGGCAATTTCTTTGGTATGCTGCCGGAGGAAATGCGAAACAGCCGTCTGTACGGTGTGGAGCTGGATTCCATCAGCGGGCGTATTGCCCAGCAGCTCTATCCCAAGGCGGACATCACAGTAGGCGGCTTTGAGACCACCGACAGGCGTGACTTCTTTGACCTTGCCATCGGCAATGTACCGTTCGGTCAGTATCAGGTCAACGACAAAGCCTACAACAAGCTGAACTTTAGTATTCACAACTACTTTTTCGCCAAAGCACTGGACCAGGTGCGTCCCGGCGGTGTGGTGGCTTTTGTGACTTCCCGCTATACCATGGACGCCAAGGATTCTACCGTGCGCCGCTATCTTGCCCAGCGTGCCGAGCTGCTGGGAGCTATCCGTCTGCCTAATGACGCGTTCAAAAAGAATGCCGGTGCCGAGGTGGTATCGGACATCATCTTCCTCCAAAAGCGGGATCGCCCGCTGGACATTGTGCCGGAATGGACCCAGACCGGACAGACGGAGGACGGGTTTGCCATCAACCGGTATTTTATCGACCACCCGGAAATGGTGCTGGGCAGACAGGAGCCGGTAAGCACCGCTCATGGTATGGATTACACCGTGAACCCCATCGAGGGACTGGAGCTTTCCGACCAGCTGCATGATGCGGTGAAGTATATTCATGGCACTTATCAGGAGGCAGAGCTGCCGGAGCTTGGCGAAGGTGAAGCTATTGACACCTCCATTCCTGCCGACCCCAATGTGAAGAACTATTCCTATGCCATTG